>JBEKSE010000001.1:0-187830 GCA_049517315.1 Occallatibacter sp.
CCCATGCTCCGCGAAGCCGCCGAATCCGGCCTCTACAAATCAACCGACGGCACCACCTATCCCCGCCTGCAAATCCTCACCATCCAGCAGATTCTGGACGGCAAGCAACCGGAGTACCCACTCCATCGCCGCGATGCAACCTTTAAGAAGGCCCCGCGCAGCCGCCCCGCCGCCGCAGAGAACCTGAGCCTGCCCTTACTGCCTCCCGAGTAGAACCTTATTGATTCACCGGAAAACCAAGAACCCCGGCCTGTGGCCGTTCATAAAAAAGCGTTGATGCAATAAGCCGCCCGCACCCGGTGACTGATAACTGATCCCTGACCCCCATCAGCACTTGATCCCCGCCATCTTAAGCAGCATTTTGATCGCCGCTAACTGCGGGTCCCGCCCCTTGCGCGGTTTGCCCTCCGCCACTCTCCGTTCATCCGCATCCGCCCGAGCCTCTTTGCGCGCCGCCTCCCGCGCAGCTCCGCGCACCGCCGCCATCTCGCCCAGCGTTCCCTGCCGCGGCGTCAGCGCGTAAATCAACTCGCAATCAAGCGCCTCCGCCGCCCGCCGTAGCGTTCCCAGCTGAATGCGCGCCTCCTCCTCGGACTTCTCCAGCCTGAAAATCTCCCGCCGGCTCACTCCCACCCGGTGAGCAAACTCGTCCACCGGAACCACCAGCAATTGCCTCAACGTCCGTACCCAGCCCGCCATCTCTCCTGCCGCCGTACGACCCAGCCGGTACCCAAGCGCAGCTTCGTCCAGCCGTTTCAGCATCCGTTCCCGTGTTTTTTGTTCCATTTTGTCTCCTTTGCAGCATTTGTCTGTGTTGATTCACGCGCAAGAGCCTCAATCAACATAAGTTAACGCCTGTTATCATGTGCAACAAATTGCATCGCAAGAAGGCGAAAAACTACCCTTGCATGCCGTCATTTCCCCGGAAATTCGCTCAATTTTTGCGCTTTTGTCTAAATTATCCCCGAATTCAACGTATTTATATGCACGCCATTTCCTGCCCAAAAGCCACTTCACGCAGAAGACCGTGCCGCCTTAACGTCATGGCCGCATGGTTAGTCGAGTGATACAGCTCACCGTGCGGCCGTAGAACGCTAGCACAATAGTGATTAGCAACACATGTGACGCGGCTCACAGCGAGTCGTTATTTCCTCTGCGTACCTTCCGATTAATCCATCAGGAGCCGATGGCGGCTTCCATAAGCCTTCCATCGCCGCCCAGGTATAGCGGTTCCTGCACACGAGCGAGGTAGGCATGGGTCAATCAATTTGGAATTCAATGCAGCAGAAGGGCTACAGCCGCAGAGATTTTCTGCAATTCTGCGCTGCGGCTGCAACGGTGGCTGGGTTCGGTCAATCCGGCGTCGCTCAGGTTGTCACAGCCTTCGAGAAGAAGGATAAACCGGCTGTAGTATGGCTTCATTTCCAGGAATGCACCTGCTGCAGCGAGTCCTTTATCCGGGCTTCACACCCCGTCGTGCTGGACGTTCTGCTCGACGTGCTGTCGCTCAACTACACAGAGACATTGATGGCAGCCTCCGGTTTCCAGGCGGAGAAGTGCCTGACCGATACCATCGCAAACAACAAGGGCAAGTACATTGTGCTGGTCGAAGGCGCGGTTCCCACAAAAGAGGACGGCGTCTACTGCATGATCGGCGGCAAAACAGCCGAATCGATCCTGCAGACCGTGGCCAAGGATGCGGCCGCTGTGGTCGCATGGGGCAGCTGCGCCTCCAACGGTTGCGTTCAGGCAGCCAAGCCCAATCCCACCGGTGCAACACCGATTCACAAGCTCGTAGACAAGACGGTGATCAACGTCCCCGGCTGCCCACCCATCGCCGATGTGATGATGGGCGTGGTTACCCACCTTCTTGTCCTGGGACAGGTTCCAGCGCTCGACAGTCAAGGCCGGCCCAAGGAGTTCTACGGAAGACGCGTTCACGACACATGCTACCGCCGTGCCAACTACGACGCCGGCCTCTTCGTTGAGAGGTGGGACGACGATGGCGCGCGCAAGGGCTATTGCCTCTATAAGATGGGCTGCAAGGGTCCGGTCACCTACAACGCCTGCTCGGTGACCAAGTGGAACGACGGCGTCAGCTACCCCATCCAGTCAGGCCACGGCTGCATCGGTTGCAGCGAGGAAGGCTTCTGGGATAACGGTTCGTTCTATAACCATCTGCCCAACTTCCCCGGCTTTGGCGTGGAGAGTACGGCGGATACGGTTGGCACGGTGGTCGGGGTGGCCACACTGGCCGGAGTTGCGGCCCACGCAGTGGTCACCAACATACGTAAACGGCGCGTGATTGCGGAAGTCCACGCTGAAGATGAGAAGGAGTCCTAAGAGCCTATGACACGCATTGTCGTCGACCCGATCACTCGTATTGAAGGCCACCTGCGCATTGAGGCAGTGGTGGAGAACGGCGTCATCACCGACGCATTCAGCGCAGGTACCATGGTGCGCGGCCTGGAGAAGATTCTCATCGGCCGCGACCCTCGCGACGCCTGGGCCATTACCGAACGCGTCTGCGGCGTCTGCACCACCGTTCACGCGCTCACCAGCGTGCGTGCAGTTGAAGATGCACTCGGCATCACTGTACCTCCAACCGCAGAGCTGATCCGCAACATCATGATGACCACCCAATACGTCCAGGACCATGTAATTCACTTCTATCACTTGCATGCGCTGGACTGGGTGGACATCGTCAACGCGTTGAAAGCTGATCCAAAGAAGGCCGCGGAACTGGCGCAATCGTTCTCCAAGTGGGACAAGAATACCCCCGCGTATTTTTCTGATGTTCAGGACAAAATCAAGGCCTTTGCCGCCAGCGGCTTGGGTATCTTCGCCAACGGCTATTGGGGCCATCCGGCCTACAAGCTGCCGCCGGAGGTGAACCTTATCGCCGTGGCCCATTACCTCGACGCGCTGTCCTGGCAGAAGGAAATCTGCAAGATCCACACCGTCTTCGGCGGAAAGAATCCGCACCCGAATTATCTCGTGGGAGGTGTTCCCTGCTCCATCAATGTGAATGAAGTGGCCGCCATCAACTCTGAACGCCTCAGCCTCGTCTCGCGTCTCATCAGCCAGGCGGATGAGTTCATCAACGAGGTCTACATCCCCGACCTGCTTGCCGTGGCCTCTTTCTATAAAGACTGGGCCAGTTGGGGAGGCGGATTGACCAACTACCTCAGCTATGGCGAGTTCCCCACCAAGGGCTACAGCCAGCCGGATTCCTTCAAGTATCCGCGCGGCGTCGTGCTCAATCGCGACCTCAGCCATGTGCATCCGGTCAACGCGCGCGACTCCCAGGAGATCAAGGAATATATCGCGCACTCCTGGTACAGCTACGAAGGCGGAGACAACGTAGGCATCCATCCGTGGGCGGGCGAAACCAAGCTCAACTACACCGGGCCCAAGCCGCCTTTTGAGACCCTCGAAGGCCACGACAAGTACTCGTTCCTCAAGACTCCGCGCTGGAAGGATGACGCGATGGAGGTGGGCCCGCTGGCAAGGCTGCTCGTAGCTTATGCCTCCGGTCGCACTGACGTGCAGGATCTGGTGAAGGACACGCTGGGCAAGCTCAATGTGCCTGTGGCTGCGCTCTTCTCGACACTTGGCCGGACTGCGGCGCGCGGGCTGGATGCTGCGCTGGCCATGAGTTGGTTGAAGGAGTACTTCGGCCAGTTAATGGATCGCGTGAAGATCAACGAGGTTTCCACTTTCAATGGCGACCACTGGGACCCGAAGACCTGGCCCAAGGACGCCGAGGGAGTTGGCCTGACAGAAGCTCCTCGCGGCGCGCTGGCTCACTACATCAAGATTCACGATGGCGCCATCGAAAACTATCAGCTCGTGGTGCCGACCACTTGGAACGGCTCCCCACGCGACGCCAAGGGACAGCGCTCATCTTTTGAACAGGCCCTGATTGGCACCCCGGTGGCAAAGATCGCCGAGCCAGTCGAGATTCTGCGCACCATCCATTCCTTTGACCCGTGCCTGGCCTGCGCCGTGCATCTGTACGATCCGCAGGGACGGCACCTTCACCAGGTTTCCTTCGAGTGAGGGCCATGACTAATCCAAGCTCTACTGCGGGAATTGCCGCAACCAACGGATTTTCGACCAATGGCCACCAACCGGTCGAGTATCGGCGGATCTATGTGTGGGAACTGCCGGTTCGCGCTTACCATTGGATCAACGCAATCGCCTTGGTAGCCTTGTGCGTGACCGGCTACCTGATTGGCTCACCCATCCGCACGTCCTACGTGTCGGAGGCATTTCAACAATACTCATTCGCGTGGGTGCGGTTCATTCACTTCGCGGCCGCGTTTGTTTATCTCTTCAACTTCCTGGCGAGGCTCTATTGGGGATTCGCCGGCAATAAGTATGCCAGGTGGACCTCATTCTTCCCTTTCAAGCGGTCACAGCAGCAAGAGATCGTTGACGTAATCAAAGCCGATGTGCTGGAAACCAAGATGCACGGGCCGATTTCGACCGGCCACAACGCGTTGGCAGGCCTGATTTACTTCGGCACATTCCTTGTGTTTGTCTTCCAAACCATCACCGGCTTCGCACTCTACTCCAGCATGAGCACGTCGTGGTTTCCGCGGATGTTCGTTTGGGTAGTGCCGCTGATGGGCGGAGAATTCAGTGTGCGCTTTTGGCATCACCTTTTCCTGTGGTTCTTTGTCACATTTGTTATCATTCACGTCTATCTTGCCTTCTATCATGACTACATCGAGGGGCGCGGCACGGTATCCTCGATCATCGGCGGATGGAAGTTTGATCGGGTGAAAAAGGGTGACAAATAACCCGGAAGCTGCGAATCAGAAAAAGACGCTGGTCTTGGGGCTGGGCAATGTCCTGATGGGCGATGAGGGTATCGGCGTACATGTCGTGCGGGCGCTGGAGAAACATACATTGCCCGCTGGTGTGGAGTGTCTCGATGGCGGCACGGGCGGATTCGTTCTTCTCGAACCGCTCCAGAGTGTTGATCGCATCATTCTCATTGACGCAGCCGCCGACGGCAACCCTCTGGGCACCGTCACCCGCACCACGCCACGCTTTTCGCGCGATTACCCGCCCACACTCACGGCACACGACATCGGCGTCAAAGACCTGCTGGATGTTTTCTACATCCAGGGCGGTGGCCCCGACGTAGTGCTCTACGCGATCACCATCGATCCCAAACAGCCCATTTCACTGGAACTCTCGGAGGGAGCTGGTAGGGCCGCGGAACAGGCAGTCGAGAGAATTCTGGCGGAGCTAAAGTCCAACTCCGCCAGCTGATTATCTGGCGTGCTCGTTCAGCTTCCCGATTACCTGGTTCAATGCTTCGAGCTTCTGCCGGGTGCCCCACCCATTTCGCGTATTTTGCGAAATGGGTGGGATAGTACATCTGTTCGCTTCGACAGTAAGCACTTGAACCGAAAATGCGCTAGAGTTCAACTCCGCCAGTTGATTATCTGGCGTGCTCGTTCAGCTTCCCGATCACCTGCTTCAATGCTTCGAGCTTCTGCCCTGCTTCGGCAAGCTTTCCTCCCGCGGTTAATCGCTGATAATCGTCAAAGTCCCTGCCCGCCTCTTTAATCAGCGCATTCAGGTCTTCTTTCGCCTGAGGAGCGGGCGCTGGCGAACCCGCAGGTTGATTTGCTGTTGCCGGCGCTGTTGAAGACTCGGATCCGCTTAGCGATGAAATGCCTCCGCCAAACAACGACGACAGGGCTGCCTCGAAAGTTGGCGCATACGCAAGACGGTCTTGCAGCGCAAGCACCACCAGCCGCAACTCCGGCATGGGGCTGCGGTCGGCCTGCAGGTAGATAGGCTCGGCATACAAAAGTGCCTTGCCCGACGGAATCACCAGCAATGTCCCGCGGCGCACGTGCGAGCCTTGCTGATTCCACAATGACAATTGCCCGGAAAGCTGCGCGTTCTGATCGATGCGCGCCTCAATCTGCAACGGTCCGTCGATCTGCTTGGTCTTGGGAAAGTCGTAGACAATCGAGGTGCCATAGTGCTCGCCGTCGCTGCGCCCGGCGATCCAGCCAATCAAATTGTTGCGGTTGGCTGGCGTAAACGGCAAGATCTCCACAAACTCCGCGCCGGTCTCTCCCGGTAGCTTCATAAGCACAAAGTTCGGCTCCATCGGCTGTGCAGCCTGAGCGCCGCTCTGATCCGTTCCCACTTCCGTGGCGACAGTCCACAAATCTTCCCGGTTATAGAAGACTTCGGGATTGGTCATGTGATACAGGCCGTAGACTTCGGCCTGTAACTTGAGCAGCAGTTCCGGGTACCGCACGTGCTTGCGCAACCCTGCCGGCATCAATGACGCGTCCTTGAAAAGATTGGGAAAAATCGCGCGATAGGCCGCCAGAATCGGGTCCTGATTGTCGAAGACGTAGAGCGTCGTCGTCCCGTCGTAGGCGTCGACAACCGCTTTGACGCTGTTGCGCATGTAGTTGATGGACTGGCCATCGACAAAGTAATGCGTGGAATATGGATACGTATCCGATTGCGTGAACGCATCCAGAACCCATGAGAGCCGGCCGTCTTCGCCCAGGACGATGTACGGGTCTTGATCGAAGGTAAGGAACGGCGCAAGGGCCGCGACACGATCACGCACCGTGCGCCGCATCAACAAGCGGCTCTGCGCGTTCACATCGTCACTGAAGGGAAGCTTGGCCAGATCGCCGCGGTCGAACGCGATCAGGATGCGGCGCAGGAGTCCGCCCAGTTCGATGCCACCACTGCCCTCGTAGGATGCAAGGTTGTTGCTCTCGCCTTGCGGGTAGTTGAACTCCTGTTGCCGCGTCTTGACGTAGACGTCGGTATTTGTCATTTCGCCAAAGTAAATCTCCGGCCGTGTGACGCTGAGAGCGGGGGTGGTGCTTTGCACGGGCATGTTGCTCAACATCAGCGCGGGCCGGCCTTCGGCCGTAAAGCCGTTCACCGGGTTCATGGTAATGCCATAGCCATGGGTGTAAATCAGCTTTTCGTTGATCCAGTTGCGGCTGCTCTCGGGCAGCTTGTCCACATTCAATTCGCGCGCGGCCAGCATGACCTCGCGCATGGAACCGTCGATCTGATAGCGATCAATGTCGATGTCCGGAAAGTCGTAGTAGGTGCGAATCTCTTGAATCTGGCGCAGCGTATCCTGGAGCGCCTTCACATCCCACAAGCGGATATTCTGCAATGTGAGCTGATTGTTTGCCGGATCGGTTGCATCGACAGTCGTCTCGGCAGGAAACTGGCGCAGCAGGAAGCGGTCAAGGCCGTAGGCTTGCTGCGTCATCTCGATGTTATGCAAAATGTAAGGTTGCTCGCGCATCAGTTCGTTTGGCTTGACCAAAAAACTGGATACATACCAGCCCACCAGCCCCACCACGGCATAACAAAGCACGGCCGGGACCAGAGATGCAACCAGCCAGCGCCCACGCGGAGCATACACGCCTGCCGCTGCGGCAATCACCGCCCCAAGCACGAGCGCAATGCACACCACGAGCAAACCGGTGAGCGTCACATGCGCATCGGTGTAAGTGACGCCGTCGAAGATTGTATGGTGATCGAATAGTTGCTCAAAACGGGAGAGATACACGCGCATAGCGACGATAAGCAACAGAAATGCTACGGCGATGGAGAGCCCGCGCCATGGCAACTCCGAGAGGCTGCGACGGTCGCCTGTAAGCGCGCGCGAGCCGCCCGCGACCACAAGAAACACGGCGGCAAGCAGACAAGCGATTACGCTGAGCGTCATCAACCAGCCGACTATCAGTTGCCATGCAGGCAGGGTGAACAAATAGAAGCCGAGCGGCCTGCCAAAGATCGGGTCGGACATGGATCCAGCGGTCTGTGGCGCATACCACCAGAGGGCCAGCGTTTGCCACTGCGCGGCCATGGTGCCGCCGGTAATGACGGCAACGATCAGCGAACCGCCGATGGAAATGATGCGGAGCACGGGCTTGAGCGACAGCTTCACCTCCTGCCCGGCGATGAAGACGGTGTGATCGCTGGGCAGATCGTCGCGGTGACCTCGCTTGAGAGCCGAAAATATCCCGAACAGAATGAGAAATGTGAGCACAGCGAAGGCCGCGAAGATACCCCACTGGAGCCCCCGCGCCTTCCAGAACACGTCGCCGTACCCGAGCGACTCGAACCACAGCAGATCAACCCAGTAAGAAAGCGCGGTCCGGCTGCCGAGTACGATGACGGCGATCACGGCGATGAGAAAAATCAATCCGCCGCGGCGGGGACGCGGCGACGTTGTCAGCTTTGGCCAATTGATGGTATCGGGCAACTCTTTACCCCATTCTTTCGGTTATTGTGATCTCTGTGCCCCGGGAGCGCCCGGAACTCAAGATTGTGCGGCTCCGGAAACCTGAGATGCTGCCGGGCACACCAACTCCACTCTAATCTTCTTCAGCGCTTCTTGCAGGCGAAAATTTGCCTGCCAAGGCCGGGGTTTACTCGGCCAAACCGGAGATATTCGCCGAATCGGAGCCGACCTGATTCCGCTCCATCGAGGGCTGTAAACCCTGGCCCTCGCATGCTACCCTCACATATCAACATGAGCCAGACGCCCACCACGCAAACCCGACCTGTCATGGCCAACCTGCCACGCGTGCTGGGCGCCAGCCAGGCAACTGCCTTTGTCGTCGGCACCGTTATTGGCAGCGGCATTTTTCTGGTGCCGCGGGAGATGATGCAGGATGTAGGTTCTTCCGCGCTGGTCTACCTGGCATGGATCGCCGGCGGCCTGCTCTCACTCTTCGGCGCCATGACGCTGGCTGAGTTGGGAGCGATGCTGCCTTACGCAGGCGGCGGATTTGTCTACCTGCGCGGCGCATACGGCGACACATCGGCCTTTCTTTATATGTGGACCTGGTTCGCCGTGGCCAAGCCGGCCTCGGCAGCGGCCATCACCATCGGCCTCGCCCGGACTCTGGAGTTCTTCCCGGCATTCAGCGGCCTCAGCCATCAGGCCATAGCTGGCCCTGTCCACCTGCTGTGGTCGCAGATTTTCGCCATTGCCGTGGTATGGTTCATGACCGGTCTCAATTACCTGGGCATCAAAAAGGCAGGCGACTTCCAGCTTGTCTTTACAGTCCTCAAGGGCATACTCATCCTCATAGTTGTTGCGCTCTGCTTCGCCTCGGCCTCGGGCTCCCTGGGCAATTACTCCACCGTGCTACCCCATGCTGTGGGAGGCTTCAGCGGCTTCATGCTGGCGATGATCGCCACTCTGTGGGCTTACGACGGCTGGCCCGACCTTGCAATTCTTGCCGGCGAGATCAAACGACCTGAGCGAAATCTGCCCATCGCCCTGATCGGCGGGCTCTGCATCATCGGCTTTCTCTACATGGCCACCAACGCTGCCATGCAATACGTCCTCTCCGCCACGCAGATCGCCGCCAGCAACCAGCCTGCCGTGGCGGCGCTAAAGATTGTCGCAGGACCGGCCGGAGCGAGTTTTGTCGCGGCTGCCATGGCTATCTCCATTTTCGTGACCCTCAACGGAACGGTGATGTCCGGTGCCCGCGTCCCCTTTGCCGCTGCCCGCGACCGGCTTTTCTTCCGCCAGTTTGCGCACATTAGCCCGCGCTTTCAGTCTCCCTCCACATCACTGGGAGTCCAAGGACTAATCGCCACCGTTCTGTTGCTTTTCCTCAGCCAGTTTCAGCAGCACTTTGAACTCGCCATCTTCTCCGAGTGGATCTTCTACATGCTTATAGCCACCACGGTCTTCGTTTACCGTCGCCGGCGGCCTGACCTGGCGCGCCCATACAAGGTCTGGGGCTACCCCGTGCTGCCCGCCATCTTTGTCTTCTGCGCGGCCGTCGTACTCGTCTATAGTTTCCTGGGCAACCTCAAAGGCTCGCTGCTGGGTACAGCGCTGATCTTGATAGGCATGCCCGTACTCTGGCTCGTCCGCAAGGTGTACCCCGGACCGTCTGCAGAGCTGGAGGGAATGGAAAAGTAATGTAGTTGGGAAGATTCCTGATCTCGCAAATGCAATCCCCAACTTATCTATGAAAGCTCTGATCAAGTCGAAGGTTTGAAAGGGCACGACTTTAGTCGTGCCGTAAATGCCGAAAAATCAATGTGGCCTTTAGGCCATGAGGGAAGGTTTGACTGACAGAACGGACCTAATCAGAGCTCCCTTAGGCCGCCGCGCTATCTCCGCTTCTTTACCGCCTCTTCGTACGCAGCCACGTACTCCCGCGCCGGTTGCTCCCAGCTATAATTCCGCGCCATGCCATTAAGCATTAACTTTTTCCAGCCCTCTTTATCCTCAAAAGCAGCGAGCGCGCGGTCGATAGCATCCCTTAGGCCCTCGGATCTCATCCCCCTGAACTTGAAGCCCGTCCCCGTTCCCTGCTTCGGATCCCACTCCTCGATGGTGTCATCTAGGCCGCCTGTCGCGCGCACCACGGGCACTGTGCCGTACTTGAGCGAATAGATCTGGTTCAGTCCGCAAGGCTCGTAAAGCGATGGCATAAGGAAAATATCTGCCCCTGCCTCAATCTTGTGGGACAGCGCGTCGTCGTAACCGATGCGCACGGCCACGTTCGCCTTGTTCCAGAAGGCCCAATCGCGGAAAAACTTCTCATAGACTGGCTCGCCCGAACCCAGCGCCACCACGGCCACATCCAGTTCCGACAACCGGCCGGCAACCTGCTCCAGCAGGTCAAAACCTTTTTGGAGAGCAAACCGCGAAACAATCCCAAACACCGGGGTCGAGTCACCCACCCGGTCCAGGCCAAAGGCTCGCAGGAGATCCGCGCGGCACTCCCGTTTGCCGGCCAGATTCTCCGGCGAGTAATGTGCCGCCAGGTTGGGGTCCGTAGCCGGGTTCCACTGCGCATAATCCACGCCGTTCAGAATCCCGCGCAACTCCGCCGCTCGCCCTCGCAGCACACTATCGAGCTGGTTGCCGAACTCCGGCGTCTGAATCTCCTCGGCATATTTGCGGCTCACCGTAGTGAGAATGTCAGAGTAGACCAACCCACCCTTGAGGAAGTTGAATTGGTCAAACTGCTCCAGCTTGTCCAAGGTGAAGATATCCCAGGGGAATAGCAGCCGCTCGGTGGTAGCCGGCGGAAACGCTCCCTGGTACGCGGCATTGTGAATGCTCAGTACCGTCCCCGCATTCTTCAGCAACGGATCAGAGTTATAGGTTGTGCCCAGGTAGACGGGTATCAGCGCCGCTTGCCAGTCATGCAGATGGAAAACATCCGGCGCGCCCAACAGTTTGGTCGCCTCCAGCACGGCTCGGCAAAACAGCCCAAAACGCTCCCAGTTGTTGGGATAATCGCCCTCCGCAGTGCCGTAAAGTCCTTCGCGATCAAATAGTTCCGGACAATCAATAAAGTAGTACTGCACCCCGGCGCGTTTCCCGGCATCCACTACTCCCGCGAAGCGGTTGTAATACTCAAAAGGAATGGTGATAGAGCGGGCTGCGTAATTCAGGTCACCTTTGACCTGCCGCCGCACGCCCGCGTACAGCGGCAAATAGACTGTAACCTCGTGGCCCAGTTTGACCAGCTCTGGAGGCAGCGCTCCCACAACGTCGGCCAACCCCCCGGTCTTGGCAAACGGCACACACTCCGAAGCTGCAAAAACAATGTGCATCAGGGCTTCTCCATGGCCGGCGAACCTACCCGCATGAATCGATCAAATTCCTCCGCCAAAGGGTCAGTCTACTACGCTGTTGCCACTGATCCGAACGTGGCTTTGAACGACAAAAGGTTTTCGCATCCGGCAGGTAAACCGTCTCATCCAAAGATCATGCAAGACCCAGACCCGATAAATCCCTCGTCATCATCCTTTTCGTCCGGTTCGACTCAGCCGGTTTCCGATCCCACTCTCCTGGACAATCCGATCTGGCACGCACTGGTGACAGAGCAGAGTTCGCTGGCTTTGGGCGGCGAGCTGGCAAAGCGCTTTCCAGCCGAAATCGGACCGCTCTCCGGAATGAAAAACACTTCCGCCGCCTGCTACGAAGCACTGCGAACTCTGACCAGCCCCGGCGAGGTCTTGGCAGTCTTCTTTACGGAGCCGCCAACGCCCCCCGTTGGTTGGGCGATGCCGCACTACGACATTCTCGATCAGATGATCTGTTTGGAGCCCCGAGATCAGGAATCCCCGCACGTACCGCAGGAGCTTAAATTTCGCCGTCTCACGCCCTCTGACGTCCCAGCAATGCTGGAACTTGCCTCGCTGACCGAACCGGGGCCATTCAATCGCCGCACCATCGAGCTTGGGATATTCTTCGGCGTCTACGACTCAGGCCGCCTGATGGCCATGGCCGGGCAGCGCCTTCACCTGCCACAGTTTGTCGAAGTGAGCGCGGTTTGCTCGCACCCGGACGCGCGGGGCCGAGGCTTTGCACGCTCTCTCATGATCGCGGTGATGGAGGATATTCGCCAACGTGGCAAGACGCCTTTTCTGCACGTCCGCTCGAGCAACCTTCGCGCGATCACCGTTTACAAAAGTCTCGGCTTTACCCTGAATCGAAAGGTGCATTATGCGGCGCTGAAAAACGACGGATGAGCCTGCCAGAGGCTTCGTTGAGCCCGCGGCTTCATCTACCATCAAAGAAGCCCATGCCCGCCAAACCCAAGCTCGGCCAAAACTTCCTTGTGGACGCTGAGGCCATCCAGCATATCGCGGCCTCCATAGGCGACCTCACAGGACGCACGGTGGTCGAAATCGGCCCCGGCGGTGGCGCCATCACTGGAGAACTGGCCGCCCGAGCCGCTCACGTGCTGGCCGTCGAACTGGACCACGAGCTTGCCCTCCACCTGCGCGTGCATTTTCCGCCTGATCGTGTAGCCGTCATTGAGCAGGACGTGCTGCAATTCGATTTTGCGGCGGCCTCGGCGGCAGCGGGTGAGCGCTTGCTGGTGGTCGGCAATCTGCCTTACGGAATCACTTCGCCGATTCTTTTGAAACTCGCCTCGAGCCATGCCTCGCTCGACCGCGCCGTGCTCATGGTGCAGCGTGAAGTGGCCGACCGGGTTACAGCCGAGCCGGGCTCGCGCGACTACGGCCTGCTCTCGGTCACCGTGCAGCTCTACGGGCCTGCCCAACGGCTGTTCACGTTGCCTCCAAGCGCCTTCTCACCCCCGCCCGAAGTTCATTCGACAGTCTTCCGCTGGCGATTCGCCCCGCGCTTCACCGAGCTTGGCGTTGAAGAAGCGTCGTTCCTGCGCTTCGTGCGCCAGTGCTTCGCACAGAAGCGCAAGACCCTGGCCAATAACCTGCGTGCAGCCGGCGTTCCGCCTGAAGCGGTTGCTGCCGCGCTGTCTCAAGCCGGAATCGACCCCTTGGCTCGCGCCGAATCGTTGTCCATCGAAACTTTCGCGGCACTCTGGCAGAGACAAGGGTCACTCGGTAAATCTATTTCGGGGTGAGCTTCTTGAGCCAATAGCAACCCTCCCGATCGGCAGCATCGCAACCCTTGCGGTACAAGGCCAGTGCCTGAGCCTTGTCCTGTGTCACGCCGTCACCGTCTTCGAACATCTTGCCCAGACGGATGCAGCCATTTCCATCGCCGCCATCGCAACCCTGGCGATACAGCACGACCGCTCGATCTTTGTCCTGGGCAAGGCCAAGCCCTTCGATAAACATTGCGCCAAGAAGGGTACAGCCGTGCGCGTCGCCGCCATCGCAACCCTGACGATACAGTGCAACAGCATGCTCCAGGTCCTTCGCCACCCCTAAACCGATCTGATAGTGAGTACCAAGATTGGTGCAGCCGGCCGCCTCGCCGCCATCGCAACGCTTCCGATACAGCTCATCCGCCTTACTGTACAGCGCGGTGGCCTGGGCATCACTCTCATTCACACCCAGTCCGAACTGGTATCGAACGGCAAGTTTATTGCAGCTTTCCGCATCTCCCGCGTCGCAGTCTTTTTGATACTTAACATTCTTTTCTGCAGCGGCATCGCTCTGACCATGCAGTTGGGTAACCGCAGGCAACAAGAACAGAAAAGCTGTAAACGACAGCGTCAACAATCGCTTCATGGATCTCCTTATTCCCCGAGAATTCATATACCCGCCTGGCATCGCCTCCCAGCAGTGAGTATCAGACCTGACAGGTTCAATCCTACAGGCACGAAGATCAAATGAATCTGAAGCGTTGCAGATCAGTTGTGCCCACCGGCGCCTTGCAGCGCCAGAGTCTGCGCGGTGTGAATGTGGCAGATAGCAATAGCCAGCGCATCGGCGGCGTCGGCCGGCTGGGGCACTTCGGCCAGTTCCAAGAGCCGCGCCACCATAAACTGGACCTGTTCTTTTTTTGCCAGTCCGTAGCCCACAACACTCGATTTAATTTTCAGCGGCGCATATTCGGCCACTGGAAACCCTTGCGTTGCCGCCGCAAGCAAAGCCACGCCCCGCACCTGCCCCAGCTTCAACGCCGACTTGGCGTTCACCGAATAAAAAACTTCCTCAATAGCCACGGCGTCCGGCGTCCATCGCTCCAGTTCGGCGCTCAGTTGGCGAAACACTTGTTCCAGCCGCTCGGCCGTGGTTTTGGACTTGACCAGCCGGATGGCGCCCATCGCCTTCAGCACCAGTCGCGGCTGCCGTCCCGTATCGTCCGACTCGACGACGCCATAGCCGGTTATCTCCGTTCCACAATCGATGCCAAAAACCCGCATGGGCCTGAGTGTACCGCAGAGCTGCCTAACCCCGCACCCTTGTTTGCCAGGGTGTCGGAGCTTTGCAGATGTCAGGATGTTACTAACCAATATCGTTCTTCAGTTCGATGATCGCAACTCCGACCCTCTTAGAAGCTTCATGGTAAGGAGTTCCAGAAGCAAGCATTTGCTCCGCTTCATCGTTCTTTTTTGAGTTGATCAAGGCTGCGATCTTACCTGCCTCCTGGTGAAAGGCGGCATGTGCCGACACGCACTTCGCGTAGGCTGCAAGTTGGCCATGCTTGGCCTTCGCCTCCCCATGAAGCCATTTCCCGATTTCGCAGCAATCGTCTTTCGAGATTGAAGCCACATCCATTGGCTCGCGCGTCGACATGGCCGTGCGGAATTTGAATTTCCACTCGGCGTGCTTCTGTATTGCCAGGTTCAAGTCCACGATGAGTCTCCTTCATGGTTCATATCGGCATACTCAAAGGAGATGCCACTGCTCGTTCTCCTGCGCTTATATTCGGCATTCTAAGCCGCTTGCTTCATTCCCGACTACCAGTTTTCTTGGGTTCGGTCGAGAGATTTGTCGCAACAACCTACATCGACCCCAAACATAACGGCGGCCTAGGCGCATTGCCCAGGCCGTCGCGGTGAACTGTGGGTATTGGACTAAGGCCATCGCGCTGAAGCGAGTGCCCGAGCATCTTCACATCCGTTCTCAAGCCTCAATCGTTGTGTGGCGACGCCCGGCAAGCCGGACTCCTTCGGCGGCGATATACGCCGCTGTATTGAAGAATTGCCACGCGCGCATCGGGTTAAGAGAACGATCTAGCAGTGAAGGTGCGGTTGCGTCCCATGCGGCAAGACTCTCTCCGCCGGAGCGACCATGGGGACTAAGGCGCGATGCCTTAGGCCTCAGTCACCTCACGTACCAAACAACTTGAAGAATCATGCATCAGTTGGATCAACCTCCTTTCCCGTGTACCGTTAAACTACCCCTCGCCGGGCAACACGTCAAGAGGGGTGAATATCTCGTTAATATTCTGCGTTCTTACCAGCTGTGCAGCCACTGCTCATCGCGCCCGATGCGCACCGGCACATGAAAGAGCTCACTCAGCTTTGCCTCTGTCAACATCTCCTCGCGCGGCCCGTCGCCCACGATGCGCCCACCACGCATCAGAATGATCCGCTCGATCTCCGGCAAAATATCTCCCAGATGATGGGTCACAAGCACAAGGCCTGTGCCTTCGCGGGCGAGCCGCTGCAGGCTCTCGCGCAATTCCCGTTGCGCGGCCAGATCGAGCGCGTTCGAGGGCTCGTCCAACAGAAGTTGCCGCGGACGGTGCACGAGAGCACGCGCAATCAGAATGCGCCGCCTCTCGCCGGCTGACATCGTACCCACCGTTTGCCGTGCGAGGTGCATGGCTTCCATGCGCTCCAGCGCTTCTTTCGCCCGCGCGCGCATCTCGCCAGTCACATGAAGATTCGGCCACAGCGTGGAGGCGGAAAAGAATCCGGCAATCACCGCGTCAAGGCCTGTGGTCACGGCAGTTCGCTCCCCGGGGAGTTCGCCCGCAAGATCTCCCCGCGGGCCGGCCGCTACCACGCCAAAGTCCTTGCGCAACTCCGTCAAATCCCAGCGCTCGCGACCAAAAATGCTCACCCTCATTCCCGGCTTTACAACTGGGTATACCTGGCACGTCATGGCCAGAATCAGCGTCGATTTTCCGCAACCATTTGGCCCCAGAATCGCCACGTGTTCTCCAGCGCGAATCGTCAAATTCACATCGCGCAGCACCACGCGGTCGCCACGCGCTACATTCACCTTGCGCAGCTCAAGAAACCGCGTTTCTTGGTTGTCTGTTGGCTCTTCGCTGTTTGAAAGACATTTATCCATCACATCATTATCGGCTTCCAGACTGCTGTGCATCCGAGAAACGGTTCTTCAAAACCACGCAGAAACGCAGGCGACCATGGCCTGTGCCGTAGCGCCATCAAATCTTTCGATTATCCCATGAAGTGCGCGTCTTTCGCGTACTATCAGCTGGTTTCCCCAGGTGCAGCAAGTGAAGTGGCTGGGCATTCGGTCCATCTCACCTGTTAAATTAAAATAAATTGAAGCCTCTCACCGAAATCTCCGACGCTACCCCATTCGCCCTTCCTCTAGGCTTTCGCTTTGGCGCTGCCAAAGCGGGGCTGAAAAAGAGCGGCCGCCCAGACTTTGCTCTCATTGTGGCCGATGCGCCCTCGAGCGCTGCTGCAGCTTTCACAGCTAATCGCGTCACCGCGGCTCCGCTGATTGTGGACAAAACAAATCTCCAGGCCACCGGAGGGAAAGTGCGCGTAGCCGCCATCAATGCAGGCAACGCCAACTGCGCCGCTGGGCAGGCAGGGTTGGATGCGGCCCGCGCTACATGCAAAGCCTGCGCAGAGCTGTTCGGCTGCCGAACTGAAGAGGTCTTTCCCTCATCGACTGGCATCATTGGTGTTCCGCTGCCGGCAGAGAAGCTTATCGCCGCATTGCCTGGACTCGCCACATCGCTGGGTGCCGATTTCGACCACTTTCAGCAGGTCGCCCAGGCCATCCTCACCACTGATACGGTTCAGAAGACCGCATTCGCAAAGCTGGAGATTACCGGTCCCGGCGGTGCGCCGTGCGAAGTCCGCATCGCCGCGCTGTGCAAAGGCTCGGGAATGATTCATCCCCAGCTTGTACCGCATGCCACCATGCTCGTCTACATCCTGACCGATGCGGCCGTCGAACCGACAGTGCTGGACACCTACCTGCGTGCAGCCATCGACGTCAGTTTCAACCGCATTTCTGTGGACGGAGACACCTCGACCAACGACACTGTGCTGCTGCTGGCCTCGGGTACGAGCGGCGCGGTCATTGGTCCCGGAAACTCAGCGTTCGCCGGTGCCCTGACGAAAGTCTGCACATCGCTGGCTCGCCAAATTGTGGCCGACGGCGAAGGCATTACGCATGTGGTGGAATTGCGCGTCGAAGGTGCGGCAACGGATGCGGATGCGCTCAAGATTGCCAAAGCAATCGCCCATTCACCGCTGGTCAAGACTGCCTGGGCCGGCTCCGACCCTAACTGGGGGCGTCTTTTGGCGGCCATCGGTTACTCCGGCGCACAGATCGACCCGGAGCGCATCGACATCCGATTCGGCTCGCTCGCCATCTGCCATAACGGGGGGCGCGCGCCTGAGTTCAACGAGGCCGCAGCTCACGCATATATCGCGCATCGGGAGTTCTCGATTTCCATCGAGATTCATCAGGGCGCTGGTTCCTGCATCTTTTGGACCACCGACCTGACCCATGATTACGTCAGCATCAACGCGGATTATTCTACTTAAGCCGATGCGCCGGTATAACCTGGTTCAAGGCCGCGACGCGTGTCTGTTTTCGCCTTTCGACGACCTTCCATCACTTGCATCACCAGGAGCAGCGCCAACCCCAACGCCGCGGCTCCAGAGCAATCCAGCAGCACATCACTGAACTGGCCGCTACGGTTAGGCAAGAAATTCTGGTGGATTTCGTCCGCGCTGGCCACCAGGAACGTGGCCAGAATAGCCAATCCGTGCGCCCTCATCTGCCGCGAAAGCTGCGACGCCATACCCCTCAGCTCTATCCAGCATGCGCGGAAGCAGATCAAGGAAAACACTCCGTAGCCCATGAAGTGTCCGGCTTTTCGAATGATGTGATGGATCAAATCCCAGTGCGCGCACACGTCGTAGCCAAAGATCGCTTCGGCTATGCGTTGCAACGGCGCGCTGGTCCGGTCCGCGCCAAGATAGGATGTGGACTCAATGGCAAAGACCATTGAGAAGGCCAGCACAGGCAGCCACGTCCGCAGCGGCGCGCTCAAGCGCAAATAACCACCGGCCGAGTTCTGCGGCGCAATGACTCCAAAAGCTATTGAAGGTGAAGACATGATGAGCGCTCCCGAACAATGGCTCAGCGGTGGGCCTAAAGTTCGCACACGTCACCGGCCGCGTAAGGTGCTTATCGGATAAAGTTGGCGTTTTGTACAAACAATTCTTATGTATTTGAAAACTCTTACCTTGCACTGTCCTGAAACGAGACAAAGGGCGCAGTTGGTCCGCCGCGCGGAATTCTCCCCTGCACTGTTCTCTCCTCGCGTTCATCCATGCGGGAAGCAGATGATACAGTGAGGGGTATGAATTTGAGCAAGTGCAGGTTCATCTCTACTGCTTTTATATGCACTATTTTGGGGGCTGGATTTTTACTTTTGGCATCCGCTTCTCTCTCGGCTGAAGATCCCGCGGCAACCCCGGGTTCTCGGCTTCACCACGGCGGGCAGCGGGGTTGGGAGAGCGCCGGCGTTGTCCCCGCCTGCATGCCCTCGGTGCTCGGTTCGCCTTACATCCCCGTCGATAGCTGGGTCTATCCGGCCATCTTGCGGCTTTATTCTCTGGGTTTTGTTGACAATGTCTTTCTCGGTATGAGGCCGTGGACCCGCTCGAGCGTAGGCCGCATGATGGAAGAGGCCGGCGCGCGCATCGAGGATGCAGATGAGGGACCAGCCACGGACGAAGCTCAGGGGATCTACGACGCGCTGATGCATGAATTGCGCTCCGACGCGGAGGGCCCGTGCATACCCCGTCAGAGCAATACTCATATCGAATCCGTTTACAGTGTGGGTCGCGCTATCACCGGAACGCCTCTGAGCGACAGTTATCATCTCGGCTCAACCATCATCAACGACTACGGGCGTCCCTTCGAAAACGGCTTCAACAATTACACCGGCGCCAGCGGGTACGCTACTGTTGGCCGCTTCGTATTCTATGCGCGCGGCGAGTTTGAGGCCGCGCCCTCCGCCGCCGGTTATTCGCAGTCGCTGGCCAACGCACTTAGCATGGTTGACGGCACAACCTTCCTCAATCCCGCCACTGGCCTTCCGTACGTTCAGGCCACCATTCCGATGGGGCCGATTGCCAGCATTGCCAACAAACGTGTAATGGAGGCTTTCGTTTCCGCGCATGTCCTTGCCCACGAGATTTCCTTCGGCAAACAAGACGAGTGGCTTGGGCCCGGGTTGGGTGGCGGAATGGCCTATTCCAACAACGCAGAAAATATCTACTCCTTCCGCATTAATCGCGTCGAGCCGCTGCACATTCCGCTGCTCTCCTGGATTACAGGGCCGTTCCGATACGACTTTCTGGTCGGCGGGCTTCATGGACACACCTATATGCCCAATCCGGCGAATCCCGGCGGCTTGAATCCCAATCTACCCAACGTAGTCAATCCGGGTGATCCTTGGGTTCACGTGGAGAAAATCAGCTTCCGGCCCACGGAGAATCTTGAATTCGGGTTTGAGCGCACTGTGATCTGGGGCGGCGAGGGACACGCGCCCATCACCATTCGCACCTTCCTGAAGAGTTTTGTCAGTCTGTCTTCGCCCAGCAACACGACCAAATACAGCCGCGACGATCCCGGCGCGCGCTTTGGCGCATTCGACTTTTCCTACCGCATGCCCTTCGTCCGCAAATGGCTCACGCTCTATACGGACTCCGAGGTGCATGACGATGTTTCTCCCGCTGACGCTCCCCGGCGCGCCGCATACCGGCCCGGCATTTATCTCTCCCATGTGCCTGGAGTTCCCCGGCTTGACCTGCGCGTCGAAGCCGTATCCACTGACCCGTCCAGCTCAACGGTTTCAGCCCGGCCGTATGGCCATTTCATGTACTGGGAAAACATTCAGAGGCAGGGCTATACAAACAGTGGCCATCTCTTTGGCGATTGGATCGGACGCGAAGACAAGGGCGGCCAGGCATGGATTACCTGGCACCTGAGCGGCAATGAGTGCCTCCAGCTGGGCCTGCGAAACCAAAAGGCGACCAAAGATTTCATTCCCGGATCAACTTCTTCCCTCACTACTCCTGGCGGGACGACCCTGAATGACATCAACTTCCAGGCGGTTAAACGCCTCGGCAAGGACTTCGAGGTGAACGGCAACTTCGCTCTGGAACAATGGAATGCGCCTATCTATCTTCCCGGCCGGCAGACGGTGACGACCACCACGATCCAGCTCACGTGGTTCCCGGAACGCAAGGTACACTTCTAGCGGGCTTTCCCGAACGGTCTTGCTGCTCGGATATCTCTAATCGTCGCGCAAGGCCATCATGGGATCGATTTGCGCAGCCCGCCGGGCAGGGAGCCAGCTTGCCAGCAGGGCCACGCCGGTGATCGCTACTGTAATCGCCCCAAAGATCATCGGATCGTCGGGCCGCACTTCAAAGAGCAGATTCGCTACTCCATGCGCCAGACCGAATGCCAGCAGAAGGCCGATGCACACGCCTGTGCCGGTAAGCCATCCCGCACGGACAAGTATCATGCGCAAGACATCCTCGCGCCGTGCGCCCAGCGCGAGACGCACGCCGATTTCGCGCTTGCGTTCGCCAACCAGGTTGGCCAGCACGCCAAAGATGCCTATGGCTGCCAGCAGCAGCGCAATCGAAGCATCCAGGCCCAGCAACGCAGCCACATAGATCATGCCGGTGAGTTCTTCGTGCGTGTATTGCGCATAGGTCCTCATCCCATCGAGCGGCAGCGTGTCGTCCAGTGCAGCGAGAGCCTTGCGGACTGAAGGCGCAAGGGCCAGTGGATCGCCACCGGTTTTGATCGAATAGGTTATGCCATCCGGCGGCATCTGTACCACGTCCATGTAGACGGCTGCAGGGCGCTCTCTCAGCCACAACGAATATGTGGTTTCCTCCACAACCCCAACAACGGTAAGCCACGGAGTCTGATTATTGCCTTCTGTCCCCATGCGAATGTGTTTGCCCAGAGGGTTCTCACCAGGAAAGTAGCGCAACGCGTACGACCGGCTTATCAGGGCCACAGGCAGCGAGCGCAGATCGTCGCTGGCGCTAAAAAGCCGCCCGGAAATGAGCGAAATGTGGAAGGCGTCAAAATAACCCGCGCTGACCGGCAGCCGCAGCGCGGTTCGGGACTGGCCGGGTACGAGAGGACGATTCTCAATCTGGGCATCGTCGTCCCAGGCATTGTCGCTGTTGGGAAGCGCGCCCGTGACCTCGGCTGAGTCGACACCGGGTATTGAGCGCAGCCTGTCAAGACTCTGGTTGTACCACCCGGCCATCTTCTCCAGAGTGTTGTAGCGGGTAACGGGCAGGTGCACGTTGAAGGTGAGCGTCTTTTCAGGCTGGTACCGGTCGGTCAGATGCAGCATCCCCATCATGCCTTTGCACATCAGTGCTGCGCCAATCACCAACGCCACTGCAAGCGAAATCTGTGCCACCGCTAAAATGTTCCTCAGCTTTCGGCTGCGGCCAGAGCCCACCACGCCACGCGAACCGGACTTGAGTTGATCCACCAGATCGATGCGTAACGCTTCCAGTGCGGGAGCAAACCCGGAGATCACGCCCGCCAGAACAGCGAGCAACAAAGAAAACGCGAGTGCGCGGCCGCTCAACGTGATATTGGACCAGCCCGCCATAAAGCGCGCCACACGCTCCGGCATTGATATTTTATTGATGTGCATATCGGCCACGGCAACGAGAAGACCCCCCGCCCCACCGATCAGTCCTAGCAGAATATTCTCGGTCAGCAACTGCCGCAGCAGGCGTCCGCGACCCGCACCCAGCGCAGTCCGCATCGCAATCTCAGGACGCCGGGCTATGCCCCGGGCAAACTGCAAATTGGCTATATTGGCGCAGACCACCAGCAGGACAAATAGAGTCGCACCTTGCACCAGGTTGAAGTAAAGCGGTGTGTATTCGCCGTTGATGCCGGCAAGCAGGCTTTCAATCCTGACCTGCCATCCCTGATTCGTAGCAGGATACGCGTGGGACAAGTGATCCGCGATGGTATTCATCTCGGCCTGTGCCTGCCCTGTTGTTACGCCCTTTCGCAATCGCCCGACAACCAGATAATCGTGCGTTTTGCGGTTGGCAAGCTGCGCTCCCGTCGGTGCGAGGGGCACGAAAAGATCGCCTCGCGACGGATACTGCATGGACTTCGGCATTACGCCGATCAAGGTATAGTCGTGCTGATCTAACTCGATCTTTCGGCCGAGGACCGCTGGGTCAGCCGCAAAATGCGATTTCCAAAAAGCGTAGCTCAGCACTGCTACGCTTCCTTGCCCGGGTTGCGTCTCGTTCTCATTGAATACACGACCGAGGAATGCGTCTGTCCGCATTACGCGGAAGAAAGAAGGCGAGGTGATATCGACCCGCACGCGAGCGGCATCGCCCGCTCCCGTCAAACTCATGTCGGTCTCGTTGCGAACGGCCAGTTCTTCAAACGAGCGGCTTTGGCGCTGCCAGTCTTCAAAGTCTGCCAGGGCTACCTGCTGAAAACCACCTTGATTCTGCTGCTCGTCAATGGTCACCACGCGATCCAGATCCGGCACCGCAAGCGGCCGCAAAACTACCGCGTCCATGATGCTGAATCCCGCCGTATTGACGCCGATTCCGATCGCCAGGGTCAGTACCGCGGTAATCGTGAAGCCCGGCGACTTCCGCAACTGGCGAACTGCGAATTGCAGGTCCTGAAACAAGTCCTGGAGCAAGGTATGCACAGAATCCCCCGGTTCTCTCGTTATCAGCGATTGAAAACCCGTACTCGGAAACTGCATTTTCCGGGCCAAACCGCTTGGCCTTGTAGTCATTGATTATAAATAACTTAGATATATAGATAGCGTTCCATATATCTCCATCGTGTTCAGAATCGCAACCGGCTGTTCGCTTGCGAACAGTCAAATCCAGCTTCAAGCGCGAGAATTCAGTTGTCGGAAGAGCCCCGTGTCGTGGGTCCCGGAGCGCAACATAAGCTTCTAAAAAACAGCGATCCGAATCTGCTGGCTGCACAGGTTTTTGAGCTTCACAGTGTGCGCCCTTCCGAGTCGGCGGCGCGCTTGAAAGGGTTAAGGTATAGACTCTTCCCCATGAGCGATCTCAACGAAACAATTGTCAGGACATCCGATCCCAACTGGCTGAGAACGCTTGCGATCATGTATCGCACTCGCCTCGCTGGGGAGCTGGTCGATGATGCGGCTCTCGGTATCAATCCCGGAGACCAGACCCTGTTGCAGATGGCTAGGGTGTCCGGCCTTTCAAGGCGGGAGATTGTCAGCGTCTGTGTTGCGCTCGGAATGAGCGGCGTGGGCGTGGCCATGGTGATTCTGGCATTTGTTGACCCGGAACCGACCAGCAAGCTGGGCCTCCTGGTGGGTGGCGGAGCGATTTGCGTGCTTGGTGGAGGCTTCTCGGCCATCAGAATCCTGACGAACCACAAGCCGCCAAATATTAAGGCCACCGCACATGGCATAGAAATATCATGGAATTAGTTCGGGCCTCCATGTGCTGGCTGGGGTTCGCCCCCTTTAAGACTTCGGTTTATACAGTGATGAAAAAGCAGATTCGCGACGTATTTACCGCGCACTTGGATGCCTTCGGCGCCGAGTCCATCCCTTGATTTTGAGACCCGTGAGACCACGAAACCTATGCGAACGAAAAGCGAGCTTTTGGCCCTACCGCAGGCGGTTGCAGATCATTTTCCTCTCCGCGCGCACAATAGAAGAATGAACTCGCACACCCTACTCCGCGTGACAATCAATCAGGGAAGTAACCGATCTGTATCCGTACCCTGAATGGGTACCCCCCTACCCCCCTATATTTATTTTCAAAAGCCTGTGGGTAATTATTTCGACAATAGGACCCAAGCTAAATAAATGAATTCAGGCATGATCCGAACCAATGCCCACGATCGGTAACCTATGAATCTGATTTTCCCGGGTCGCAGCGTCGTCGATCAGATATCTACGCGATGCAAAACACATACAACCGCAGCAATCAGCCCCGGAATGTCGGATGGATCGGCCTCAGCCGCGGGCGGCCAACCAAGATCGCGCAACGTCTTGCTGGTTACCGGCCCAATGGAAACAGCCGGAACCAGTCCAATCGGCCACGCAACATTCGCAGCGCGCGCAGCTTCGGCCAGATGGGTTGCGCTGGAACTGCTGGTAAACGTGACTGCGTCGATTCCGCTGCGAATGGCGCCGCGCAGTTGCTCCGGCGCGGCTGCGGGCAGAACATTGCAATAAGCGTCCACCACATCGACCGTGACGCCGGCCAAGCGCAAAGCTTCAGGAATCAGATCACGGGCAACGGCAGCGCGTGCCAGCAGAATCCGCTGGCCCGATGGCTTGTTCTGAAGTGTTTGTAGCAACCCCTCGATCAGGCTTTCCGCCACGTATGCATGAGGGACAAAAGCAGCCTTGAATCCCGCCTTGCGCGCCTCAGCAGCCGTCGATTCGCCCACCGCGGCCACTTTAAGCCATGCAGGTTGCGCCAACGAAATTCCCAACGCCGCCGCGCGCTCGACGAGCTTTTGCACCGCATTGGCGCTGGTAAGGACGAGCCAGTCGTAGCTTGCGAACTGGCGGAGAGCAGCATCCAGCTGCGCAAAACTGGCTGGCGGATGAATCTCCAACACCGGAACCTCGACCGGCGCGGCGCCCAGCGCACGCAACCCTTCGCTCAGTTTGCCCGCCTGATGCGCGGCGCGGGTCACTAGAATCCTGCGGCCTAGCAACGGCGGCAAAGTCACTTCAAGCCTCCGGCGGTGGCGGCGGCAAGCAGCGGTCCTGCTCCGGCGTCTATCAGCATCTGCGCCGCCAGACGGCCGATTTCGGCTGGGTCCGCGCCGGCATCAGGTGCGCGATGCCGCGTCTCTCGATGATGAATGCGCACCGCCTGGCCTGTTTCGGGATTGGCGACGACAGCAAAGATTTCGTCCCACAACTCAGGCTTGGTACCAGACGCCTCGTCCATACCTGTGCGGCAATAGATTCCGATGGGAACCTGGCAGCCTCCGCCGAGAGCGGCCAGCGCAGCTCGCTCTGCGGTCACGGCAAAGCGGGTGGCCGGGTCGTCGAGAAATGCAACCGCCGCAATGGTCGCCGCGTCCTCTTTGCGAGTCTCAATGCCCAGCGCGCCCTGCCCCGCGGCGGGACAAAACTCCAGTGGCTCCATCCGTTCTCGCACCCATTCGGTCTTTTCCAGCCGGTCCAGGCCCGCGGAAGCTAGCAGAATTGCATCCACCTGCCCTTCTGCCATCTTGCGCAGCCGTGTGTCCACATTGCCACGAAACTCAATGGGCACGATGTCTGACCGGAGAGCCTTCAATTGCGCCCTTCGGCGCTGACTGCTGGTGCCCACACGCGCGCCCTTGGGCAACGCTGCAAGATTCTCATACATCACCGAAACGAACGCGTCTCGCGGGTCAACCCGTGGAGGTGTCGCAGCCAGCGCAAACGGCTTCGCCAGCTCTGTCGGCAGGTCCTTGAGCGAGTGCACAGCCAGGTCCACGCGTTTGGCGGCCAGTGCCTCCTCAATCTCCTTGGTAAACATTCCTTTGGAGCCGACCTGTGCGAATGTGACCTCTTGCAGCCGATCGCCGGTGGTTTTGATGATCGTAATCTCGACAGAATGGCCATGGCCGCGAAGAAGCGCCGCAATGTGCTTCGCCTGCCACAAGGCCAGTTGTGAGCCACGGCTTCCGATGCGCAGGTTCATGGGCGTCTCGCCTCACTGTTCTCGTTCACTTGCTTCTCCTCAGCATCCGAATTCCCTGTGTTTGCTCGATTTGGCGCAGCCGCGGCTTCCAGCTCGGCAGCGCCCGCAGGCAGTGACCAGGTTTCGCAGAGAGCCTCCAGGCGCGCCCCATCGTTCTCGCGGGCAGCCTGCTTGAGCGCCTGCATGGGCGGATGAAGAAACTTGTTGACCAGCCCTCGCGTAAGCGCCTCTACGGCCGCAGTCTGCTCCGCGCTGAGTGAACCCAGCCGAGCCTGCGACCGCCGCAACTCGGCCTGGCGAATTTCCTCGGCCTGACGTTGCAGCGCGACAATCGCCGGGGCCACATTGACGGTGAGCTGCCGCTGATGGAATCGCTCGACCTCGCCGGCAATCAGCGCCTCGGCATCCGTGGCCTCGCGGCTCCGCTCGGCCATGTGCGCAGCAGCCACCTGCTGAAGGTCGTCGATGTCATAAACAAAGATACCCTCCAGCTTCCCCATCTCCGGGTCCACGTCGCGGGGCACTGCTATGTCGATGAAAAACATCGGCCGATTGCGGCGGCGATGCAAAAATGCATGACCGTGTTCGCGCCGGAAGATGGGGTGCGGCGCGCCGGTCGAGCTGATCACAATGTCGGCCTGGCTCGCGGCCTCGTAAAGTTGATCGAACGGGATGACCTGACCCTGAAAGTTCTCGGCCATTCGCCGCGCACGCTCGAGAGTGCGGTTGGTCACTAGAATCGATCCCGCGCCCTGTTGAACCAGATGCCGCGCCGCGAGTTCGCTCATCTTGCCCGCGCCGACCAGAAAAACCGTGCGGCCCTGGAGCGATCCGAAGATTTTGCGCGCCAGTTCCACGGCTACCGAAGCAATGGAGACCGAGTTTGAACCGATCTCGGTCTCGGAGCGAACCTTTTTGGCGGCGGCAAACGCGCCCTGCAATAAGTGCTCGAGATGGCCGCCCACGGTGCCCGAAGCTCGGGCTACTGCGAAGGCCTCTTTGACCTGACCGAGAATCTGCGGCTCGCCTACCACCATAGAGTCCAGGCTCGCGGCCACGCGGAAGAGATGCCGCACGGCCTCCTTGTCGTGATGTTCGTAGAGATGCGGAGCCAGAAGAGCTGGATCAAGGCCGAAATGCCGGTGCAAAAAGCTGGTAAGGCCGTCCGAAGGCGAATCGGCACTGGACGAATCCAATGCGGCCAGAATCTCTACGCGGTTGCAGGTGGAGACGATCATGCACTCAGTCACCCCCGGCACCGCAGCCAGGGCGCGAGTGGCGTCCGGCAAATCCTCGCGGGAGATGGCGATCCGCTCACGCACCTCGATAGGCGCGGTCTTGTGGTTGATGCCGATGAGCGAAAGGGTCATCACGGACCGTACCTGTGGACGCGGCTGATGACATTTGCGGCAAAGACGGCCAACATCACCAGGAAGACCACCCCGGAGAGATAAACGGCTCGGCGGCCGCGCAGGCCGGCAGTGCGGCGAACGAAGAGCAGGGTGACGTACACCGCCCACATCGCGAAGGAGGCGATAACTTTAGGGTCGAGGAAGTAGGCCGCTCCCAAAGGCGTAGCTTGCGCCAGCACCGAGCCGATGATCAGGCCGACGGTTATGCAGGGGAAACCGAATTCCAGCGTCGCGTGGGCTATGCGCTCCAGTGTGTCGAGTGGCGGCAACCAGTCAAATGGGAGCCACCGGGAGTGCTCGCCGGGTTTGTGTTTGCTCTTGATCCGGCGCTCCTGGACTTGGTAAAGCACAGAGGCCAGTAAGCTGAAACTTAGGGCGACATAGGCCGTCAGCAGTGCGGCAATATGGGCCAGAAGCCAACTGTGGCGCACTCCTTCCGAGGGGAAAGTATAGCGGTCAGGGCCAAGAGAAGGCACAAGAACCGTGAAAAATGTGATTGGTAAGACGAAGATTCCAAGAGAGATAGCGTCGTAGAGCCACCAAACCAGAAGAAACAGGCCCGCCATCACAAAGCCCAGCAGTGACTCGATTTCGCGCACGCCCAAGGGCATCCCGCGATGGGCCTGGACGAGCATTTCGACGCACGAAATGAAGTGAAAAAAGAAGGCCAAGCCAGCCATGTGAACGCAGGTTCTGCGCCAGCGCACGATGCCATAAAGCACGGCCGGAAAAACGGCCACAGCGGCCGCTGCATAAAGGATTGCCGCAACTCGGAGCCAAAGAAGGTACATTTAATTCTCACCTTACTTGTGCAAACAACCAGTATACTGTGATGCAAATCACCAAACGGAGCCTGGAACCTACCTTTTTATCCGAAACTGGCCCCCGTTACTTTGATTGTCTCCCCTGATAGAGGTGCACAGGGAATAAACCGGACACACCCGGCGGACACTATACTTAGTCCTGTCGAGAACACGACGAGCCGTCAACTGAGAGCGGCACTTCGCCGGCAAGGAGCAGGACCTTATGACTACGCCCACCTCTATTCAGGACGTGGATTTGGAATTTGACAATGGGAGCTTCAATTCCGCGGCATTTGCCGCCGCAACTCTAGCAAATTGGCGTTCGCTGGCCGCCGTCATCGACCACACTCTGCTGAAGCCCGAAGCCACCCGCGACCAGGTTGAGAGCCTTTGTGACGAGGCGATTCGCTACCGCTTTGCCTGCGCCATGGTGAACCCAGTGTGGGTTTCCACGGCGGTCGGAGTGCTTTCCGGCACAGGCGTTCCCGTGGGCGTGGTAATTGGGTTTCCGCTGGGTGCGTCGCTGGTATCCACGCTCCGCCAGGAATCGGCTGCGTTGATACGGCTGGGCGCGCGCGAGCTGGACATGGTGATTCCCATCGGCCTGCTCAAGAGCGGCAATCATTTGGCCGTGCAGAACACCATCCACACTGTGGCCACCGTTGCTCATCATCACGGAGCGCTGGTCAAGGTGATTTTGGAGACCGCGCTCTTGAACATGGAAGAGAAGCTGCGCGCGTCCGAGCTGGCCATCATCTCCGGAGCGGACTTTATCAAGACTTCGACGGGCTTTGCCTCCAGCGGCGCAACCCCGGCCGACGTGGCGCTGATGCGCGGCGTGGCTGGCAATCGATGCGGTGTGAAGGCCGCGGGCGGTATTCGCACCCTGGCCAACGTGACGGCGCTGCTGGAGGCCGGCGCTACGCGCATCGGTGCTTCGGCATCGCTAGCCATTGTGCGGGAGCTGGGAGCGGAGTAAGTACACATTTTGCAACACAATCCACTTGCGGTAAGAGTCAGGGAGGGTTTACATTTGCCAGCGGTTTCTACGGGAGTTCCACCAGACTTCTCCGGAAACCCATCTGGTGTAGTTCGCCTGCGCGACTATAGACCGGAACTCGACGTGGTCCGGTTTCTTGCATTCCTGCTGGTTTTCTTATTCCACTTTCTTCCTTGGCCTGCTGTTGGTCAGGCGGGCTGGCGCGTTCAAATGGCACTCGTCGAGTTGTGTTCCATGGGGCTGTGCCTGTTTTTTACTCTCAGCGCTTACCTGATCACAACCATTCTCCTAGCTGAGCGCGAGACAAATTGCGTCATTTCAGTTCCCAAGTTTTATATTCGCCGAATCTTGAGAATTTGGCCACTCTATTTCTTCGGAATTGCTTTGGGAATTGGAATTGCACTCGAGCGCAATCGTCCTGGCGACGTGATTGGCTTTTTGTGGTACCTGTTGTTTGCCGGAAATTTGTATTGCATCGCCTTCGGGTGGCTGGGAAATTCCTTTGCCCCCTTATGGACGATCTCCATCGAGGAGCAATTCTACCTTATCTGGCCATGGGCGATCCGATGGTTCTCCCGGCGCGGGATGATGGTGTGCTCATTCCTATTTATTGCCGCAGCGAACATCACACTTTTCATTCTGGGCCAACGCCACGCCCTGGGAAGAGAGGTTTGGGCAAACACCTTTGTACAATTTGAGATGTTTGCCGCGGGGATACTGCTGGCACTTGCAAGAAAGCACCTGGCGTGGAGAAATGCCGGCATTGGACTGCTCTTGGTGCTCGCCGGTCCGTTCCTCTGGTTCTTCACTTGCCTCCAGTTCTACTATCAGCAATCGCCGGTAACCGGGGCAGCAATAAGCGGGGCAAACCTGATGCTCCGTTACCTGCTGATTGCACTCGGCAGTGCCGCCATCCTTCACGGGTTCTGCATGATCGGCCCATCCCATATGCCGCGCTGGGCAACATACCTCGGAAAGATATCCTACGGCCTTTATGTCTATCATCTATTTGCAATTGAGTTAGCCCGTCTCCTGCTGGCCCCGCTGCGCGGAAGAGTTTTTCTGGCAGCTTTGGCGCCCGTAGCGCTCTTGTTGACCATTAGCTTTGCGGTGCTTTCTTATACATTTCTGGAGAGTCCTTTTCTGCGGCTCAAGAGGCGGTTTGAGATTGTGCATAGCAGACCGATATAAGAAGCAATCTTCAATTCTGCTCCCTCTTTCTGTCATGCCAGCGTTCGCACCTTCATGCGTTATCATTCTCTTCAAGACAGATGGCTCCCACTCGACTATCAAGGCGTGAAGAACCCGAGCTCGAGGGCGATTACCGCCCGGCCGATCCGGCGCGCGCCGGAGCACATCTTGACGCGGCGAATATTCGCGTGGAGCCGGCTGATGTGGCCTACCTGATGCAGTTAGCCGACGCACTCAACACCACGCTGGACCTGGAGACATTGCTGCGCCGGACCGCCGAACTAGTGAGCGCCGTCATCCCCTACCGCATCTTCGCCATTTTGCTGCTCAACGACCGCACCCGCGAACTGCGCATGAGATTTCAGATCGGCCACACACCGGAGGTGGAGCGGCAGCGTATTCCCATGGGCAAGGGCGTCGCAGGCCAGGTAGCGCTCACCCGCCAGCCGGTGCTGCTGAATGACGTTTCCAGTTCGGAAGACTATGTCCTTGCCAATCCTGATGTGCGCTCTGAGCTAGCAGTACCGCTAATTGCAAAAAACCGGCTGATCGGCGTGATGGACATCGAGAGCGAAAAGGCCGGCTACTTTGGCCCCGAGCACCTGCGTCTGCTAACCCTGACCGCCTCGCGCATTGCCCAGGCAATTGAGAATGCGCGGCTCTACGCGCGTGTCTCCCGCCAGGCACAGACGCTGACAGTGCTGAACGAGATCGCCACCGAATTGATCTCGATTCTTGATTTGGACCCGTTGCTGGAGCGCGTAGGCCAGCTATTGCGCAGGCTTATTGATTACCAGATGTTCACTGTACTTCTGCTGGACGAGAAGGGCGAGACGCTGATCACGCGATACGCGTGGCGATTCGGCCATGCACAAGCGCCGGAACGCCGCCTTCCCGTCGCCAGCGGCCTGGTGGGCGTTGCGGTGCGGGAGTGGCGGCTGGTGAACGTACCTGACGTGCGTCACGACGCGCGCTACCTGCCCCTGAATCCCGAAACTCGCTCGGAGCTGATTGTGCCTTTATTTCACAAGGGGCGCATCATAGGCGTGCTGGATTTGGAACACACGCGCACGGGCTTCTTCAACGAAGAGCACGAGCGCATGTTGACCACTCTGGCCGCGCAGGTGGCCATAGCCATCGAGAATGCGCGGCTCTACCAGGAGGTGCGATCCCAGGAGCAGCAACTGGAGCGCGACATCTCTATGGCGCGCGAGGTGCAACTGAGGTTGCTGCCGCCGTCAGCGCCGAAGATGACAAACGCCGAAATGGCGGTGCTCTTCCTACCCGCACGCACCATCGGAGGCGACCTATACGACTTTGTGGACTACGGCCCCGGCCGCACCGCCATCGTGCTGGGCGACGTAAGCGGCAAGGCAGCTCCCGCAGCCCTGTTTGCGGCGCTGGCGAGCGGGATCATGCGATCGGCGGCACAGCATCGGCCGGAGCCGGCCAGGATGCTCGCACTGCTGAACGACGCGCTCCAGGAACGGAGGCTGGAATCGCAGTATGTGACCATGCTCTTTGCATTATGGAACGATGAAAGCCGAACCTTGCAAGTGGCCAACTCGGGTGCGGTGCAACCGGTTCTCTGCCGCAAGGGCCAGTCGACGACGGTGCAAGCCGAGGGCTTTCCCCTGGGGCTGTTTCCCAATGTGAGCTACGATGAACTCAACTTGGCAACAGAGCCAGGCGACGCCATCGTTTTTGTATCGGACGGGATTCTGGATGCGGAGGATGCACAGGGCGAAATGTACGGCCACAACCGGCTGGCTGGAATCTTATGCAGCCAACGCGACCACTCAGCACAGCAGATTGCCGAGACCATTCTCGCCGATGTCACCCGCTTTCAGGGTGAGCAAGAGCGCTTTGATGATGAGACGATTATTGTTCTGAAGGTGCGGTAAAAAAGCAGGGAACAGCGACTTGAACATAGGAACAGCGGACTAACCCTTCATGTTTCATTGCTAAACTTGAATACACCCACTTTATGGAGCCGTCTTGCAAACAGAACGCACTATTCGTCCGGCAAAGAATGTCTACGGCAGCGTGCGCCTGCCCGGCGACAAATCCATCAGCCACCGCTACGGGATGTTAGCAGCGTTTGCGGAAGGCACGTCGCGCTTTTCCAATTTTTCTACCGGAGCCGATTGCGCCTCAACGCTCTCCTGCATGGAAGCGCTGGGCGCGAAGGTGCGCCGGCTCGAAGGCAGCGTGGTGGAAGTAACGGGCGTGGGCGGAAGCGTGACACCTTCCGTCGCGCCTCTGGACTGCGGCAACTCCGGCTCGACTATGCGCATGATCTCCGGTTTGCTTGCGCCGCAGGGAGGCAGCTTTACGCTCGTGGGCGACGAGTCGCTCTCGCGCAGGCCGATGGAGCGGGTTCGCGAGCCTTTGGCAGCGATGGGCGCGCAGCTTAAGCTCACCGATGGCCACGCACCGTTGCATGTCGACGGTGGACCGTTGAAGGCCATCGACTACACCACGCCGGTTCCGAGCGCACAGGTGAAGACCTGCATCCTGCTGGCCGGTCTGCAGACCGCCCGAACGACCACTGTGCGCGAGGCGGTGCGCACGCGCGATCACAGCGAGTTGGCGTTACGTGCCTTTGGCGCCAAGCTGACGCGCACGCTGGATTCGGTGTCCATCACCGGGCCGCAGACACTTCGCGCTATCGAGGCCGCCGTACCGGGAGACATTTCCTCGGCGGCGTTCTTCCTCTGCGCAGCGGCCTTGTTTCCCGGCTCCAGCCTTGTGCTGGACGCCCTGGGCCTGAACCCTACGCGGGCCGCGTTGTTGGACGTGCTTACCGCTCTGGGCGCTCGTATCAGTGTGCTCAATCTCGAAGAGCAGAACTCGGAACTGGTGGGCACGGTGCAGATCTCAGCACTGGCCGAAGGGCTGGGAACAACAGAAGTTTCGGGCGCGTTGGCCGCGCAGTTGATCGATGAACTGCCGGTGCTGGCCGCGATCGGGCCCTACACCAGCGGCGGCATTCGCATCCGTGATGCGAAGGAACTGCGCGTGAAAGAGTCCGACCGAATTGCTCTCGTAGCAAAGAATCTGCGCGCCATGGGCGCTGAAGTTACTGAGTTTGAGGACGGTCTGGACGTTCCCGGCAGACAGAAGCTGCACGGAGCCACGATTGACTCTGGTGGTGATCACCGTATCGCGATGGCCTTCAGCGTGGCCGCGCTGCGCGCTGCAGGAGAGACGGTGATTCAAGGCGCCGAATCAGCCGCTATCAGCTTTCCGGAGTTCTTCACCCTGCTGGATTCAGTGGCGGAACGGTAGGAAACTAGCAGGAAAGCTCAACACAAAAATGCTCGGCCAGCATCCCAGAAGCCGGCCGAGCATTTTTGTGTTGCTGAATATCAAGCCTACTGCGCAGCGGGCGGGTTAGTTGATGGCTCCGGCGCTTCCTTGGCAGCCGAGATTCCGGGGATGAGAGGCGCCGTTTCCACCGCACCTGACGCAGCCTCATTCAGGTTAATGCCGTAGTGTTGCAACGTGGTGGCCAGCGTCTGGTAGAGGCCGGCGCGGTCCTTGGCGTAGGCGGCGCGCGCTGCAATCAGGGTGTCCTCCGCCATAGCCAGGTTGCGCTCCTGGAGCAATACGTTGGCTGTGGTCGAAGCGCCCAAATGCAGTTTCTTGATTTCGGCATCGACGCTCTGTTGCTGGAAGTCCCTGGCAGCCATTGAGGCCTGCACCTGCGCACGGTCGTTGATAAGCGCGAACTGCGCATTCACTACCTGCATTCGAATCTGCGTATACAGTTGCTCCAGCCGCAACTCGGCTTGACGATACTCCATCAGCGAGCGCGCCTGTTGCGACTGCGCGAATTTGTTGCCGATGGGAATTGTCAGGTTGAAACCGATGCCCTTGTCGGGAGAGCTGCTATTGGTCAGATTGCTCAGTACTGTTCCGTAGCCCACGGTGGGATACGTATTTGGAGTGCAGGGAACAGGCCCGGTTGTGCCAAAAAGGTTGAGGCAACTTGGGCTTTGAGAACCGCCTACACCGGAGGCGCCATAGAAGCCGAGTACGTCCAGAACCGGCAACAGAGCATTTCGCGCGCCCTTCAACGTGATCTCATCGTTGCGCAGCGTAAGCACAGCCTGCTCCAGTTCCGGCCGCTGCTGAAACGCCTCCTGCACCAGTTGCTCAACCGGCAGCTTTTCCTCGGGAATCTCCTCGACGGTCACACGGTCGGTGGGAATCACAGGAGCGGTTGATAGTGCCGGATCGTTCAGGTTGCGGGCAATCGCCTGCTTAATGATCTGCTGCTGATAATTCAATGCGCTCTGCGAGCTTATGAGGGCCTGTTTGTCGCTGGCTACGCTCGATTGGTCCTGCACCACTTGCAGCGGAGCCACCGTGCCGATTTCCAACTGCTTGCGGTCGTCGCCTTCCAGCTTCGTGCTCTGCTCCAGAGCCCGCTGCTTGGCCTGCACGTCCTCATAAGCCTGCACCAAACCCCAATAGATGGTCTCCACTTGATTGACCGTGTAGAGAATTTGTTGGCGGAATGACGAATCGGTAATCCGGCGGTTGTTCCTCGCCTGGTAGATGTAGCGCTTGTTTACCCAGATTCCGGCTCCCTGCAACAAGTGCTGGGTCACTGTAGCCTTGAAACTGGAAGTGAGTTCGGGGCTGTAAACGTTGAACGGATTGGTGGTGGTAACGCGGGAATTGTTGAATGCCACTGCCAGCGCCGTGCCGGTGAGAAAGCCTTGATTATATGTGAAATTGTATTGGTCAGTGTTGGTGAAGGCGCGGGGAGCGAATGCGCTCGACTGCGGCGATTCCGCTCTCTCGAATTGAATTGCACTGGTGACAGATGGTTCCAGCGCCTCCGGCGCGGGACCAGCGCCCTGAGTGGTTAGCACAAGCCCGGCAGAGCCGGAACCAGCGCCGCCCGAACCGACCGACGTTCCGCCCGGACCGCCGCCAGTAGTCAAAATCGAGGCAGATCCGCCCAGTGTGCCGGTAACCAGCGCGGAGGGCGCACCCAACGGTGCCAAGCCGGTGCGCGTACGCAGGATATCGGTATCCGCGATGTCCAGGTCATAGCGGGCAATGGCAATGTCGAAGTTGTTTTCAAGAGCCAGCGCGATGGCGTCAGAGAGGCTGAGATAGATCTTTCCGTTCTTCACCAAGTCATCCAGGCGCACAGAGTTCACAAAGCTGGCCTTGGGAATTGAAGTGGGGCGATACATGTTGATGGGGTCGCCCAGAAGCCTGCCCGCAGGCCTTGAAAAGTCCCGTGCGGATGAACGCAGGTTCAAAGGCTCTGTCAGCGTCACAGCAGGGGCCGAGGGAAGGTCAGAGGCCGCCTTGTCCGGGCCTGATGCTCCCGCTCCAGCCACTTGCTGGGCCATCCCAGCAGGGTTACCCGCCGCCAACATGAGCATAACCGCCGCTATTGCGCGCAGCCTGCTGCTGACCTGCCCGCGACCTTCATGTCTGCAAATATTGCTCACGGTCTCCTCCTGATGCTCAAACACAGCTGTACCGAAAAATTGCATGGTTCCTCTCCACTACATGGTTCCTCTTTGGGAATTTCTGAGGCATGTGGGACGCCATTCTCAAAGACGCCCGAAATGTCTCCTCGGACGCAGATTTATGTACTCCCAGTACAATTTTAGCTTGCAGCCCGGCATGCGAACCTTCGCTTACCAGTGAATACGCGCCTTGCTCCCAATTCGTTCCAGGAAGCCGCCTTAGAATTCTGTCGGGTTCCCAGCAGCACATCCGCCATCACGAGCGGAAAGCTGAGTATATCTCACCGCATCAGGGAGCAGAGGCCGAGGATTCGGAATCCTACCTATTCTTCGTACAGCCGAACAGCTCGATGAGTACACTGTTGTCAAGACCCTCACCGTGAACGAATCAGCCCAACCCGCACCTGCACTCCAGAACTGGAAGCTGACCCTGGCTTACGACGGTACCGGATTCCACGGCTGGCAGGTGCAACCGGCCGAGCTCACCATTCAGGGCGAATTGCAGGCCGCTCTGAGGCGAGTTACTGGAGAATCGCCATTGCCGCAGGGTTCGGGACGTACCGATGCAGGCGTTCACGCGCTCGGCCAGGTAGCCAGTTTTGCGCTTGCAGCCCAAATTCCGCCGGGAAACCTGCAGCGAGCACTTAACCGGACTCTTCCTCCCTCCATTCGAATTCTGGAAGCGAAAACGGTCCCAAGTGCATTTCACGCACGTCACTCGGCAGTGGCCAAAACGTACGAGTACCGGATTTTCCGGGGAGCGATCTGCCCGCCGACGTTGGCCCGCTACGTCTACGCCTGCTCCTGGCGCATGGACGTTGCACTTTTGCAAAAGTCAGCACGGCTCTTTGAAGGCGAGCATGATTTTCTGAGCTTCGCTGCCACCGATCCCGATCTGACGACGAGAAATTTTGAACCAAGTCCAGAACACGATACAGAGGTGATGGCGCCCCCAGCGCCATTGACGACAATTAGAACAATCTTTTTGTCGGAATGGGAAGAGCGCAGGACAGAAGCCGGAGCGTTGCTGGTCTATCGTGTGCGGGGCAGTGGTTTCTTGCACCACATGGTGCGCAATCTGGTAGGTACCATGCTGGAGGTAAGCAGAGACAAGTTGCCTGCCTTGCAAATACCTGAAATTCTCGCTGCGCGCAGCCGCGATGCGGCCGGACCGACCGCCCCGGCTCGTGGGCTGTTTTTGGTCTCAGTGGAATATGACGAGCACGTGGACGGACCAAACATGAATGCTTGAATTGTAGCTTCTTGAATGCGCGCCGACCGTTTCCGAGCCGTCCCTGCTACCCTGAAGCCATCCGCATGGCGATTTTTCTCAACAATTCGGTTTTTTCGCAGGTGACGGCACTTGCCCGCCGGCGCACTGTCCACGCTGCCTTTACCTGGCTGCACGGCAACCCCAAGACGATTATGGATTGGCAGGCGGAACTGGTGGCCATCCCTGCACCACCCTTCGGTGAACAGGCGCGAGCCGAATGGGCGGCAGCCAGTTTTGCCGAAGCCGGTCTCAGTGCGATTGAAACCGACACCGCCGGCAACGTATTCGCGTGGCTGCCGGCCACAAAATTGCCGCCCGAGAACACCGGCCCAGTGGTCGTACTCTCTGCGCACCTGGACACGGTCTTCCCGGCGGGGACGCCGCTCAATCCAAAAGTGAACGGCGACCGCATTGAAGCTCCCGGTGTCTGCGACAACTGCGCCGGAGTGGCGGGCATGTTGGCTATCATTTACGCACTGGTTAAATCCCACACCGAATTGCCAGTGCCGCTGCTTTTCCTGGCCAATGTGGGCGAAGAAGGCGAAGGCGACCTGCGCGGCGTGCGCCACATCTACCAGCAAATTGCATTGGCCGGTCGCATCGCCGCCCATATTGTCTTGGATGGCGCTGGCGCGGACTCGGCAGTAACTCAGGCCCTGGGCAGCCGGCGCTACAGGGTGACCGTTACCGGCCCCGGCGGGCATAGCTTTACCGATGCGGGCGCACCCAACCCCATTACCGCGCTTGTTTCGGCGTTGGCTGTTCTGGCTGAGACGCAATTGCCGGAAGAGCCGCGAACGACGCTCAACCTGGGAACGATTCAAGGCGGCACCAGCGTAAATTCCATTCCTGAGAGCGCACAGGCTTCTGTCGATTTCCGTTCCACCAGCGCTGACCAACTTCTGCGGTTGGAGGTCGCCTTGCATCGCGCCGTAGAAGATGCAGTTGAACACTGGAACGTGCGGGCAAAATCCGCAGGCGCCCTCGGCCGCTGCCTGCTGGCCTTCAAAATTGACAAGATCGGCGACCGGCCCGCCGCGCAACTGCCCGCCGACTCGCCCCTATTGGAAGCTCTGCGTGCTGTGGACCGCCATCTGGGCCTGCGCACCGAGTTGCGCCTGGGCTCGACCGACGCCAACATCCCGCTCTCGCTGGGAATTCCATCCCTGTCTTTGGGTGCGGGCGGCGAAGGCGGCGGCGCACACACGTTGGCAGAGTGGTACTCCGCCAAAAACCGCGAAACGGGCCTGAAGCGAGTGCTGCTGCTGGCGCTGGCGATGACTGAGTGGGCTGCTTCTCAATAGCCTTTTTCACCGTACTCATGCACACCTGGAACGGGCAAGCCGGCAGGCTTCGAGTCAGCAGCACCGCTCCGGCTGGCATAATCCAAACAGATGAAACTGCGCGCCTACTTGCTGATGCTGTTCGTAGTTGCCGTGTGGGGATCGACATTTGTGCTGGTCAAAAGCGCACTGTCCGATGCCACGCCGGCCGCCTTCAACCTGGTGCGAATGACGCTTGCTTTCGCGGTACTCGGTGTGGCTTACCACCGCTACTGGCGCGCAATTCGAGGCTGGCAAGTGGCGTCCGGGGCGATTGTGGGGCTCTGCCTCGCCGTTGGCTACCAGTTCCAAACCACGGGCCTTGCGCTCACAACACCCTCCAAATCGGCTTTCATTACCGGGCTGTTGGTGGTGCTCGTGCCGCTGTTCTCAATGGTTCCCGGCCTTCGTCCGCCGGGAGCAAGGCCGCCGCGTTGGAACGCCTTTCTGGGAGCGGTGATGGCCTTTATAGGCATTGTGTTGCTGACCGCGCCGGCCGCCAGCCAGTCTTCAGATACCGCCTCCTTGCTGACTCATACGGCGCGGCTGCTGCCCGATATGACTTCCATCAATCTAGGCGACCTGCTCACTCTGGGCTGCGCCGTCGCGTTTGCTTTTCACTGCCTGGCGCTGAGCCGCTTCTCTCCGCGCATTGCTTTTCAGCCGCTGGCGCTGCTTCAGGTGGGTTTCTGCGCACTCTTCATGGCTCTGAGCTTGCCGCTGATTGAGCACCCACGCATTGCGTGGACGCCGCGACTGGCCGTGGCGCTGGCTATCACCGCAGTGCTGGCGACAGCAGCAGCCTTTTCCATCCAAAGCTGGGCACAGTCTGTGCTGCCCGCAACGCACATGGCTTTGCTGCTGACGCTGGAGCCGGCATTCGCCTGGCTCACATCATTTCTGGTGATGGGCGAGCGGCTAGGACTGCGCCCCGCGAGCGGCGCGATGATGATCCTGGCGGGAATCGCGCTGACGGAGTTGATGCCGCAGCCGCATGTGCCAACCGCACATGAAGCATGAAAGGAACAGGGATCAAGAAATGCCACATCCTCATCCGCCGCCACGGAACTGAATGATGCGACGCCGGTCGCGCTTGGATGGACGATGCTCTGGTAATGGCGCGAACTCCTGCATCGCCCGGCGCTCGGCGGCAGCCTTGGCTCGCGCTGCAATGCTGGATTTTGTCTCGCGGTAGAGCGTCTGCGCCACTGCCGCTGGGCCGCGCATCTGGTTTAGAGCGAGGACTTCGATCTGAAATTCGCCGCCTTCGTTCTTCACTGCCAGCTTGTCGCCGACGCGGACCTCGCGAGCGGGCTTGGCTTCATGGCCATTTGAGAGAATGCGGCCCAGATCACAGGCCTTAGAGGCCAGCGCGCGCGTCTTGAAAAAACGTGCTGCCCAAAGCCACTTGTCAATGCGCAGGGAGTCCATGAGGCTATTGTCAACCATCCCGGCTTCGGTGGGTAAGTCCTACCACCAACGAACTCAGAGCAGGCTCAGAGGCACCCGGCTCCGGGAACGCAAGATTTACAGATTTGTAACAAAATCGGGCGTTTCATTCCTTATACTTGCCCCACCATGCTCATCGACGCTCCCCTGTCCATTGAACGTGCAAACGGCAAAGCTCCTGACACGGTCATCTTTCGGTTTGCGGGACCGCTTACGCTGCGCAATCTTTTCAGATTGCAGGAGCGGCTGCGCGAAGTCGAGTTGCCGCGCGTCACCATCCTCGACTTTAGCGGCGTTCCTTATATGGATTCAGCGGGCATGGGCGCGGTGATCAACCACTACGTCCACTGCCAGAATGGAGGCGCGCGGCTGGTTGCTGCTGGGGTGAACAGCCGGGTGATGGAATTGTTCAAGCTGACCAAAGTGGACACGGTCATTCCGCTGGCCGGCACGGTGGAAGAGGCCGAAGCAAAGGCCTAGCCGGCTAGCGTGTCTCTGCGGCCCCTAAAGTACACTGGGGTTGGAGTGGACAATGCCGAGCTTGTGGGCTAAGACGCGGACGACGCTGGAGATGATTAAGTGGGAGCACTCGATCTTCGCGCTGCCGTTTGCGCTGACGGCGGTGCTGCTGGCCGCGAATGGGTTGCCGAGTTGGCGGACTCTGGGGTGGATTCTTGTCGCCATGGTCGGCGCGCGGTCGGCGGCGATGGCCTTCAACCGCTGGGCTGACGCGGATCTGGACGCGGCTAATCCCCGAACGAAGTCGCGCGCCATTCCTGCCGGACTGCTGACACGCCAATTTGTGCTCGGTTTTACGTTGCTGGCCATAGCGGTGTTCGTTCTGGCCTGCGCTGAGCTGAACCGGCTCACGCTTGACCTTTCGCCGCTGGTTCTTGTGGTTCTACTGGGCTACAGCTATCTAAAGCGCATTACGCGTTGGTCCCATTTGGGGCTGGGCCTCGCGCTGGGCCTCGCGCCATCAGCGGCGTGGATCGCAGTTCGGGGCTCTCTTGATGCGCGGATTTTAGTCCTGACCGCAGCGGTGACGCTTTGGGCGGGTGGCTTTGACGTGCTTTACGCTTGCCAGGACTTCGAGCACGACCGCACGGCGGGGCTGCACAGCCTTCCGCAAGCGGCCGGCATTTCTGTGGCTTTTCAGACGGCGCGGGCCATGCATCTGGCGATGCTGGGGCTGCTGGTCTGGTTCGGAGAACTGTTCTATTTTCGGATAGTCGGCTGGCTGGGCATCGGGGCAGTGGGATTGCTGCTGGCCTACGAGCACTCGCTGGTTTCGCCACACGATTTGCGCCGTTTGAACGCCGCTTTTTTCACCATGAACGGCGTGATTGCGATGGTTTTTCTCGGCTTTGTGGCGGGTGATTTGTGGCTGCGGTAAGAGGGCGCGGATGAGGTTTGTGCCTTCCCACCCATTCGCCAGAAAGAAGGCGAATGGGTGGGGCACGGAAGATTCCGCGAGAAGGAAAGAGAAATCGGTCAGATGAAGATTGCGATTCAGGGAGAGTACGGCTCGTTCAGTCACGAAGCGGCGTTGAAGCTGCTCCCCGATGGGGTGATCGTTCCTATGTCGCTGTCAGCCGATGTCTTTGAGGCGGTAGCCAGCGGAGCAGTTGACGCGGCGGTCATTCCCATCGAGAACAGTCTGGCCGGCTCGGTCCTGGAACACTTTGACCTGCTGCTCACTCACGAAGTACAGGTGGAGCGGGAGACGCTGCTGCGCATCCGGCACAATCTGATCGCGCTCGCAGGCGTCGCGATCGACGAGATTGAGGGCGTTTTTTCGCATCCGGTTGCGCTGGCGCAGTGCAGGCGGTTCCTGGCAGCACATCCGATGATGACGGCACTCGCCGCCTATGACACCGCAGGAAGCGTGAAGCAGTTGGTGGAGTTGCGCGAACGACGCTCGGCGGCCATTGCCAGCGAGGCGGCCGCCAGGTTTTACGGCGCGGAGATTCTCGAAGCCGACATCGAGGACAACCCGGAGAACTTTACGCGCTTTTTCCTGGTGCGGCGCGCTGCGGAAGCTGTGACCGACCCGGCGGCGAACAAGATCAGCCTGGCGTTTTCCGTGGAGAATCGCCCAGGATCGCTGGTGGCGGCGCTGACTGAACTGGCCGTGATCGGCGCGAACATGACCAAGATCGAGTCGCGTCCGGTGCAGGGCAAGCCATGGGAGTACATCTTCTATGTGGATTGCCAGATTCAATCGGCTGCGGACGGCGAACGCGCACTGGGGGCGTTGTGGCGCCATTGCGCGATGGTCAAGGAATTGGGCCGCTATCGGGAGGCTGGGCGCTAAGAAAGACGAACGGCCGGGAGCGCGGAGAACCCTTATCGCGCCCCGGCCGTTCGAGGAGGTCACACACTTCTCTTTGTTAGCCGTAATTCCACTGTCGCACAGGCTGCGATAATTTTACGCAAGAGCTGGCGAGGCGCAGGAAAAAAACTTACGCTACAAAATATTTGGCCTGGGGATGGTGGACGACGATGCAGTTGGTGCTCTGCTCTGGCTCCAGGTGGAAGCCTTCGGTGAGCCGCACTCCGATGTTCTCCTCGGGCTTGAGCAGGCGGAAGATTTTTGCCTGATCTTCCAGATTTGGGCAGGCCGGATAGCCAAAGGAATAGCGGGAGCCGCGGTATTTCTGATGGAAGAGATCGGCAACGCGCGGAGAATCTTCGCCGGCGATGCCGAGAAACTCGCGCACTTGTTTGTGAGCCAGCTCGGCCAGCGCCTCGGCCGTTTCCACAGAGAGGCCATGGAGATAAAGATACTTTGTAAAGTCGCCAGCCTCGAAGAGCCTGGCGGTCTGACGGCTGGCCTCGTCGCCGACGGTGACGATGGAGAAACCCACAACATCGCGTTGTGCGGAATTCAACGGCTCAAAGAAATCGGAAATAGAGAGTCTGCGGCCCTGCTGCTGGCGCGGGAAACTGATGCGTTCCAGTTCGCGGGCCGGGTCGTCGGGATCGAAGACGATGAGGTCGTCGCGGTCGCTGGCGCAGGGATAGAAACCGATGACGGCCTTAGGATCAAACCATCCTGCGGCTTTCACTTCCTTTTCAAGATCGAGCAGAATCGGCCGATATTTTTCTTCCACAAGGCGCAGATAATCGCCCTGCGCGGCGGTCTTGAGCTGCCACTGATTCTTGAAGAGCGCGGTCTCGTTAATATAGGGAAAGATTTCGTCGAGATTGTAATTCTTGAAGACGCGCGCGCCCCAGAAGGCTGGCTTGGGAATCTCCGCGACCCGCTCCACGACCGGTGAACGGCCTTCCGGCGTGAGTTCGACCAGAGTCAGTTCAGGCGCGGCGGCGCCGGCCCTGGCAAAGATCTTGACTGTCCGGCCCTCCGCTTCCCTGCTCTCGCGAACCGCGGCGTCGTCTGACGTGAGATCGGCCATGGTATGCAATCCGGCGAAGGCGTCTTCGGCATAAAAGACCGGCCCAGCGTATTCCTTGCGCAGGTCTTCCTCGACATACTTGCGGGTGAGCGCCGCGCCGCCGCAGATGACGGGCACAGTGAGGCCTAGCCGTTCCAAATCCTGCAAAACGTACTTCATTTCAAGCGTTGACTTGACCAGCAAGCCGCTCAATCCGATAGCGTCAGCGTTGATCTCCTGCGTGGCGGCGATGATGGCGTCAGAGGGCTGCTTGATGCCCAGGTTGACGACGCGATAGCCATTATTCGAAAGGATGATGTCCACGAGATTCTTGCCGATGTCGTGCACGTCGCCCTTGACCGTGGCCAGCACCATGGTGCCTTTGCCGCCGCCATCGGATTTCTCCATCTTCGGTTCAAGGTACGCTACCGCGGCCTTCATCACTGCTGCCGAATCGAGCACCGAAGGCAACTGCATCTTGCGCGCGCCGAATAGGTCGCCGACGGTCTTCATACCGTCGAGCAGAACCGTGTTAATCAGTTCGAGCGGTGAGTGAGTTACGAGCGCGGCTTCCAAGGTTTCAGTGAGTGATTGTTTGTGTTCGCCCAGCCCGATTGTCCTCTCACCGCGAATAATCATCTGCTTGAGTTTTTCGTCGGTGGTGAGGCTTTCGACCGCAATTTCCTCTTCCTGCACGGAACCTTTGCCGAGGCTGGCGAAGTAGGCCATGTAGATCTGGAGCGGATCGCCACCGGTGCCGTTCTGCCCCCGGTCCTGGAAGATCAGCTTGCGGGCTAGTTCAACTTCAACTTCAGGAATTTTGTATAACGGATAGATTTTGGAATAGTTAACAATGGCCGCGTCGAGCCCGCGATCCACGGCCTCCTTGAGGAAAACCGAGTTCAGCACCCGGCGCGCATAGGCGTTCAGGCCAAAGGAAATGTTCGAGACACCGAGCACCGTCCGCGAACGCGGCAACTCAAGCTTGATGCGCCGCACTGCTTCAAGGGTTTCAATGGCCGCCGAGCGGTAGTCCTCCTGGCCGGTCGAAATCGGCAGCGTGAGCGCGTCGAAGATCAGGTCCTCGGAACGCAGGCCGTACTTGTTGACTGCCAAATCGTGGATACGATGAGCAATGGCCACCTTTCGGTCGGCGGTCAACGCCATGCCCTGTTCGTCGATGGTGAGCGCGATGACCGCGGCACCGTAACGGCGCGCCATGGGCAGCACGAGACTGGTGCGCTTCTCGCCGTCTTCCAGGTTGATGGAGTTGATGATGGGCTTGCCGGGGATGCGCTTGAGCGCCTCTTCGATGACGGCGGCCTCGGTGGAGTCGACCAAAATCGGTGCGGGAACACGGGTGGCGATCATCTCGAGGACCGCGTTCATGTAGGCCTGCTCGTCCTCGCCCACGATGGCGCAACAGAGATCGAGCATTTGCGAGCCTTCGCCAGTGAGCCGTTTGGCCAAGGTGAGAATACCGTCGTAGTCGCCCGCGCGCACCATGTCGCGAAAAGTCTCGAGGCGGGTGGTGGTGTTCATCTCCTCGGCGATGATGATGGGCTGCGCATCGGCTTCGAGCGGCACGGCACTGAAGGCGCTGGCGGCGACCGATTGTTGCGCCGCTGAGCGCGCGGCGGGAGTTACTCCTTTTATCGCTTCGGCAACTGCGTGCAGATGCTCAGGCGTGGTGCCGCAGCAACCGCCAACCACCTGCACACCGTACTCGGTAACGAATCGGCGAAGATAAGCGGCCAGCTCGGCCGGGGTGAGTTTGTAGACAGCGCGGCCGCCCTCGTTCTGCGGCAGGCCGGCATTGGGCAGCACGCTGATGGGCAGCGTGGAATTCTGGCAGAGAAAGCGAACCGCGTCGTTCATCTCCGCCGGGCCGGTGGCGCAATTGAGGCCGATCACGTCTGGCTGAAGGCTTTCGAGGACGGCCAGCGCCGCACCGATTTCCGAGCCGAGGAGCATGGCGCCCGTGGCCTCGAGAGTGATCTGGACCTGGAGCGCAACGTTGCGACCGGTGGAAGGGATGCGGCCCTCGCGCGCCGAGTGGATCGCGTCGTGACAGGCGGCGAGAGCTATTTTGGCCTGCAACAGATCCTGACAGGTTTCAATCAGCAGCACGTCCACGCCGCCCTCGATGAGGGCCTCGGCCTGCTCGCGATAAGCGGCGGCCATGGCGTCGTAGCCGATGTGGCCCAGCGAGGGCAGCTTGGTGGTGGGACCGATGGAGCCGGCGACAAAGCGCGGCTTGTCAGGGGTGGAGTATTCGTCGGCCACTGAGCGAGCCAGCCGCGCCGCGGCGATATTCAGTTCGCGCGTGCGGTTCTGAAGGTCGTACTCAGCCAAGACAATGCTCGATGAACCGAAGCTGTCGGTTTCGACGACATCGCACCCAGCCTCAAGAAACGAGGCATGAATGGCGCGGATGACGTCGGGGCGAGAGAGCACCAGCAGTTCGTTGCACCCCTCCTTGCCCTGGAAATCCTCCGGCGTGAGGCTGTGCTTTTGGACATTGGTGCCCATCGCGCCGTCGTAAACCAGCACGCGCCGTTTCAGTTCTGATAGAAAATCGATCAAGTTCGCTCCTGTCTTCAAGGCCGCCTTAAACAAACGGGGAATGCGGCCAACCTTCTAGGATAGCTGGACTTTTTGCGTTGAGGCGATCTCGAAAAGGAACGGGGGGTTATTTTGCCGCCGTCAGCGCGCTCACCGGGACCAGCATATCTTCCTTGCGCATGACCAGGTTAGTGGCGTTCAGCGTGGCCAACTCGAAGCCGTGGCCGTGTGTGATGGCGTCGGTGGGGCAGGCTTCGACACAGTAGCCGCAGAAGATGCAGCGGTTGTAGTCAATGTTGTAGACCTTGGCGTAGCGATCGGAGGAGGAAATGCGAACTTCGTCGGTGTTATCCGCTGCCTCAATATAAATGCAGTTCGCCGGGCAGGCCGCCGCACAGAGAAAGCACGCCACGCACTTCTCCAGACCGTTTTCGTCGCGCTGCAGTACGTGGGCTCCGCGGTAGCGCTGCTCGAGCACCGCGCCGCGCAAAGGGCCCTTGCCGTCAGGGTAGTTTTCCACCTGCGTAGGTTCGAAGATCTCCCCAAAGGTGATGCTCATCCCTTTGGCGATGGCGGCGATGTTGCCCACTATGGACATGACGTAAGTATACGATGGATGGCAGGAGAGGTTCATCATGCGATGGAGAGCTTGGGCGGCAATGAACGGAGTCATGGCTGGAATGGTGTTAATGGCTGGAACAGTTAGTACAGTTTCGCAGGCGCAGAGCCAGCCGCAGCCGGGCATGGACCAGCTAGGTGGCATGATGCCGGCTCATGAAATGAGCACGCCTGCGGTTCCGGCAGGGCCATTGAAGATCGTCTTTGGAGACAAGTCGGCTGAATGGACGCCAGCCACATTGGCCGCGCTACCGCACCAGACCGTTACTGTGATCAACGGCCACACGAAGGCGAGCCTGACCTACTCTGGAGTGCCGCTGATCGAACTGCTCAAGCAGCTTGGCGTGCCCGCGAAGCCAATGGGGCCGCAGTTGAGGCTCTACCTAGTAGCTCAAGGGTCCGATGGCTATGAAGCGGTTTACTCTCTCGCCGAGGTCACCCCCGAGCTGCACAACGCGACCGTGATCGTTGCCGACACGCTGGCAGGAAATCCGCTGCTAGCGGACAAAGGACCCCTTCAGCTTGTGACTACCGGAGACAAGGCTCTTTCCCGCTGCGTGCGGAATTTGGTGGCTATCCGCGTGCTAAGCGTGGAGTAATTGCTCCCTCCTTGACACCAGACGTCGGCAGAATCTCGGACGGAATCGCTTAGGGTTGCTACTTCCCTGGATGCTCCTTCTGCTGTGGCGCAGCCGGGCGCTGCGGTTGCGGCGCAGCCTGCCGTTGCGGTTGGGGCGCAGCCTGCCGTTGCGGGTGGGGTGCAGCTTGGCGTTGCGGCTGTGGAGCAGCTTGACGCTGCGGCTGTGGAGCTGCTTGTCGTTGCGGTTGCGGTGCAGTCCGCCGCTGCGGTTGCGATGCAGCCTGCCGTTGTGGCTGTGGCTCATTTTGGCGCTGTTGTTGTGGAGCAGCCTGACGCTGCTGCGGAGCTGCCTGCCGTTGCTCTTGCGGCACTGCTTGGCGCTGAGGAGCAGCCTGGCGTTGTTGCTCCGCCTGACGCTGCTGTGGCGCCGCTTGCCGCTGCTCCTGTGGCGCCGCTTGGCGTTGCTGTTGCGGTGCAACCTGTCGCTGCTCCTGTGGTGCCGCTTCACGCTGTTGAGGAGCTGCCTGGCGCTGTTGCTGCTGCGCTACGGCCCGATTGGTTGTCTGCAACGCCGCTGGAGCACGTACGTTGCGGTCTGCCGCAAGCGGCTTGGCGGCGGTCACGCTGGCCGGCCGGCCATGGTTGACATTCGCAAACTGAGCTCGGTTGGTGCCGGCAGCATGCTCATTCTCGATCTGCGCCCTCATGGGCGCAGTGTGCTGCTGATGCATCGCTGCCAATTCCGCGGGCCGCGCCCGCACCTGAATACCACCCGATCCGCCGTTGAAACTTACACGGGCACCGCGCTGGTAATTGCTCACGGGGTGGTTGTAAACGTATTGGGCCCTTGAGCCGTTCAAATTATTGAAAGAGCGGTTGTAATTGAAATGTCCACCACCCCAGTAGCCGCCCTGGTAGCCAATGCCGATGTACCCAAAGCCGTAATCAATACCGCCATAGTAGCCAATGTACTGACCCCAGTATCCGCGGTAAAAACCGTAGTGGTTATGCCAGTAGCCCCAGTAACCGGGGGTCCACAGAGCGCCCTCGTAGGGAGCCTGCACCCACGCGCCTGGCACCCAATAATAGCCGTCTTGACCCCAGGCCCAGTATCCGGGCGTCCAGAGATAGCCGTCGTCGGGAGCAGGTGGCTGGTCGTAGTCGGGCAATGGCGGCGGCGGCTGATCCGCGTAGGCTACGGGCTGCGCGCCGTAGCCGGGATCGTCCGAGCCCTGATCTGAGGTCTGGGAATAGGAGCTGCTTGGAGCGCTTTGCTGGGCGCTCAATACCTGTGTAGTGGAACCAGTCGAGACAGGGGCGAGATTGGACGCTGCCGGGTCCGTTGCCTGATCCTGCGTGCCCGCCTGGCTGTTATCTGGCGCTACCGCGGCAGGATTGGAGTGGCATCCAGCCGCACAGAGCGATACCGCCAGAACAAGCAGCAGCAAACCTCTAAATTTAGGAATACGCATGATTTCACCCTCCAGTCGTCTTGGATGCTATCCGAACCGAAGGGAGCGAATCAGCCCACTATTGACCATCGCGAGAACGCCTCAGCGCCGAGCGCCTGGCGGGACTGACTGACCGTGGTTGTTGGCCGGCGGGGTGGTGATGGGCTTGCGAGTGAGGCGCGGTTTGAGAAACTGCTGGCAAAGCATTGAGTCCTGCCCGCGAGCCAGTTCCGGGGAGACACTAGGCGCGCCGCAGAGGCGTTGCTTCATGGCTTCGGCTTCCTTGCCCATGAGCATTTGGGTGCGCTCCAAGCCGCTGAATGGGTCCAGATCGTAGCGGTAGACGATATCTTCTGGCGGCTTTTCCGCGCCATAGTCGAAGTGGTTCCATGTGCCCACAAGTTGCCGCCCGTTCGGCTCGCTAAGGACCGCGTAGACCTCGGTCAGATCAACGCCCTGAGAAGGATTTGTGCTCCAGATGGGCACGGCCTGAGTGCCGCGCATCCAGCGGCCTGTCCACATATGGTGCGGCATGTCGTAGTGGAAGGCAGTCAGGAAGGTGGACGCGGCGCACTCGTTGCAGTTGTCGTAGAGAGCGCCGAGTTCGCGCGGCTCGCCGTCGGCGAGGAGCATCCAGTCGAGCAGGCGCAGGTTTACGCCTTTGAGCAGCGGCGCAACCACGTGGCTGGTGAGCGAGAGGCTCCATATGGTGAAGGTGTCTGCCGAGGGCGGCGACTGAGGAGTGGCGCGCTGTGTGGTGACGACCAGCGCCGCGTCGTATTCGACGCCGATTTCGCGAATCACCGTCCATTTTTCCGGATCGAGGGAGCGCCTGACCCATGTGACTACGCTCTGGTCTTTTGCGGAGTGGAAATCGACCCAGTGAAAGGCATCGGGGGCTTGCTGGGCTGGCAGGGGCGCTGCGACGATGAGCGTTGCCGCGAACAGGACTGGAAGAAGCCGAGAAGATGCAAACCGCATGAGTTTAGGGTATCGCAGAGAGGCGCTCGGGGTTCACAGTCTCACAGTTTCACAGGAAATAGGGGGGGAGGGGGTAGGGGTTGCCCGGTTGAGGTGGCGCGGTCCGGGGACTAAGAAATTCGCTGCGCTTGACTTCCGGTTCGACATTCTCTTCACCCTTGACATGATTGTGCGCCAAGATGGGGAAATTATCTGCAAGCACCTGCGGTGGAGCCAACTGCTCGCTCTACGCCCGCAAGGGCTTCAGTGACTACTCGCCGTTGGACAATGAACAGGGGTCGGTGGTCAGAGAGACGCGGATTGAGGTTCGTGGCATCCCACCCTTCGCCAAGCCACACCACGGATGAAGGCCTTTCCGTGGGGACCCCGGCAACGCGAAGGATGGGGCACCCGGACTTATGATTGATAAGACGTGAGCAGCCGCGAATTGATCAAAATTGTTTCACGTGGAAAATATTCATTCTGTTGAGTTTAATTGCGAGTTTACTACTTAATTAACTGCAATATATTTGGACTTTTTATAAGAGATTTTGGGCGACAAAAAGGCGAGACTTGAAAAGCATAAAAAGTGGGTGGGAAATGGAAATGTGTGGTTTGAAAAACTGATTTTTTGGGATGGGAGAAGCCGTCGGCTTCGCGGGTTGGGGTTCGTGGTATCCCACCCTTCGCAAAGTACGCGAAGGATGGGGCACCCGGCACCCGGCCCATAGCCAAGAAAACCACCTACCCGAAAGCTAGTTCAGTTTTTTCCAGGCAGTTTGTCGCAGGCGTTGCTGTAACTTTCGATCGTGCAGGCCTTGCGATACAACTCGACCGCTTTAGGTTTGTTCTGGGGCACTCCATCTCCAGAATCGTAGACTTCGCCGAGAAATAAGCAGCCGTCTGCATTGCCGCTGTCGCAGGCCTTGAGAAACAGCGAAACCGCTTGAGGCATATCTTTCATTATGCCGGTCCAGATCGTTCCTCCAATCCCGTCACGGTAAATCTTGCCAAGCGCAACGCACCCGTTCATAATTCCGCTGTCACACCCTCTACGAATAAGCGCAACCGCTTGAGACGCATCTTTGCTCACGCCTTTACCATCACGGTACATATAGCCAAGAAAAAGGCACCCGCGTATATCTCCGCCGTCACACCCCTTGTGTAAGAACGCAACCGCCCGATCAAAATCCTTCATGACACCTTCAGACGAATACAAATCGCCGAGGGAGGTACACTCGCTCATATTTCCGTTGTTGCAATTCCTGCTATAGATCGCAACCGCACGGCTATACCACGCGGCTGCCTGGGCAGGGTCCTTATCATTTCCCATGACTCCGCCAGTCTCATCCCACATGCCCAAGTGATTGCAGGCGTCTCCGTCTCCTGCATTGCACGCTTTTTGCCACTCGCCGTAAGGGCCAGCCTGCGCGTGCATCAAAGGCATGCCAAGACAAAGAAACACAACTGTTATCAGCGAAATACGCATAGACTGCTTCATCATCTGGTTACCTTTCTTTATTGTGAGTGTTTCGATTCGCGGGTCTCGATGAAGGCTTTGGACAGTGATCAGTGACAAGGCCAGAGGTGGTCAATCGCGGTCGCGGTGGAGTCTTCCGTATTCTGGACGTTAAGCTCCTTGTGGTCTCTTAACCAGGTCAAAACCTTGTCCGTAAGCTCCTTGGTCTCGACGCTATCCGGCGAGCTGCAATGCACGCTCTTGCCATTCATTGTTTGCGCCGCGTATGCGTTAACGCTGGCCTGTACCACCTCGTTTGCGCACACTGCGTAATGCTTGGTGTCGTCGCAAAAGGTCACAAATGCGCCGGTCCTATCCGGTGCGCCACGGGAGGTGTGGCCAGTGGCCACAGATTTCTGACAATTCCAGAGTGCCTTGATCGCCGTTTTGATTCCGTCTTCCGTACTCGTGTCGGCGGTTCCCGGATGTGCCGAGAGCCAGCCGACAATGGCTCTGTCGCCTTCATCGCTTGTAATGCCATCGGGCACCGAGCATGAGAGGGCGTCAAACTGCACAGCTATGATCTTGCTGCTGCAACTCTCCTTCAAGGGAGTGCAGTAGGTGGCGAAGGCTCCGGCTTTCGCGGGAACACCCTGAGCCCGGACTGTACACGGATTCAATGCCGAGGCAGCGAGGAACAGCATCGAGGTCTTGAAACAGATTCGTTTCCACCTTGCCATTATTGTCATCCCCAATCCGATGAATATATCGGATTGGCAAGACAAACACAGCAACATTCAGCATGGAATCACTATTTCGTGTCCGATTCGTCTGATATTCGCTTCACAGCCCTAACTTCTCCCAGAGCGCATCGACTTTGGCTTTGGTGACGCGGTCCATTTCGATCATGGCGGGCCAAGGGCGGTTGAAGCCTTCTGCTTTCCATTTGCGCGTGGCGTCGATGCCCATCTTGGAGCCGTAGTTGGGCAGGCGCGAGGAGTGGTCGAGCGAATCGACGGGGCCGAGAGTGAATTGGATGTCGCGCTCGGGGTCGATGTTATTGGCTACGCGCAGGACGACCTCGGCGACGTTTTGCACGTCGCAGTCTTCGTCCACCACGACGATAACTTTGGTGAACATGGCCTGGCCGAGCGACCAGATGGCGTTCATTACTTTGCGCGCCTGGCCGGGATAGCTCTTGCGAATGGAGACCAGCATCAGGTTGTGAAAGACGGCCTCGACGGGCAGATGAATGTCAACCAGTTCAGGAATCTGCATGCGCATGGCGGGCAGGAAGATGCGCTCGACGGCCTTGCCCATCCATGCGTCTTCCATGGGGGGCTTGCCGACGATGGTGGCGGCGTAGATGGGATTCTTGCGATGGGTGACGCAGGTGAGATGGAAGACCGGATAGTCTTCGGTGAGGGTGTAGAAGCCGGTGTGGTCGCCAAAGGGGCCTTCGCTGCGCAGTTCGCCGAGTTCGACGTAGCCTTCGAGCACGATTTCTGCGTGGGCGGGAACTTGGAGATCGACGGTTTCGCATTGGACGATTTCAACGGGCTTGCCGCGCAGGAAGCCGGCGATGAGATACTCCTCGACCTCGGGGGGTGCAGGGACGATGGCGGCAAAAGTCGTGGCCGGATCAGTGCCGATGGCCACGGCAACTTCGAGGCGAGAGCCTTTCAGATTGCCGAGCGCGACCTGCGGAAGGCCGCCGATGGGGCCGTCGGGGATGGCGACTGCGCCTCCGGCTGATTCGGCCATGGCAGCAACGCGAGCAGTGCGCGGGTCTTCGGTGGCGTTCGTTGCCGCAGCCTGGCGAATTGCCTCGCGATAGTGCTCAGCGGCGACCTTTTGGCGCTGCCAGTGCATGCCGGTGGTTTGGCCGTCGTAAACCTGCATGCGATACATGCCGACATTGCGTTTGCCCGAGCGCGGGTCGCGGGTGACGACGCAGGGGAGGGTGATGAACGGGCCGCCGTCATGGGGCCAGCACTTGAGGATGGGAAAGTAGTTGAGGTCGAAGTGGTCGCGGCGGATATTTTCTTTGCAGGGAGCGTCTTTGGCGCTGACGGTTTTGGGGAAGGCGCTGGAAAGCGCGCTCAACTGCGGCAGCATTTTGAGCTTGTCGAGGAAGCCTTCGGGGGGCTTCACATTCATGAGCGCATGAATCCGCTCGGCGATTTCGTCGAGCCGATCGACGCCGAGAGCCAGAGCCATGCGGCGCTCGCTGCCGAACTGATTGATGAAGACCTTGTGGCCGGGATGACCCTTGATGTTCTCGAAGAGCAGAGCCGGGCCGCCGCTCTTTGATACGCGATCGGTAATCTCGGTGATTTCCAGTTCTGGGGATAGTTCTTCGCTGATGCGCTTCAGTTCGTCGTGCTTTTCGAGGGTTTTGATCCAGTCGCGCAGATCGTCGTAGGCCATGAATTCACTCCTGCTCGGCAGGCGCCGTGCTCAATTCATTAGCTTAACTTGTCGCACGGGATTGAGGGGGCACTCTTTATCGCTGGGTTTGTGGCTGCGTGGATTCGTGGTTTCCCACCCTAGCCGCAAAAACAAATACGCGGCGAGGGTGGAGCACCCGGCTTTGAGAGGATGGGGCATCCACATTGGTAGTACAAAAAGCGATTCAATACTTAGCTGGACTGCGCTGGCGAGGCCGCAGCTACCGCGGCGAGGGGAAATCCAAGGCGCTTCCACTCATCGTAGCCGCCGCGCAAGGGACGCACGCGTTCGATGCCCAGTTTGTGGAGCGTCATGGCGGTTTTGGCGGCGGTGGCATCGTTGGGACAATTGCAGAAGAGCACAACGTCGCGGTCGCGGGGAATCTCATGGTGACGCGCGGTGAGCGTATCAGGCGAGAAAAGAAGAGCGCCGGCTAATGTGAAGGGGTCAGTCACAAGATCGCGCGGATGACGCAAGTCCACGATGTAGACAGGCTCGCCGGCATCGATTTGGCGCTTCAACTCCTCCGGCTCGAGGCGTGCGGCGACAAGCTTCTTGATAATCATGCGACGGCGAACTATGCGCATCACAAGAAAAGCGAGAATTCCGAAAAACAATAATACCCCGGAGAAGCGGCCTGCCGCATCGAGCAGATTGGGGTTGCGGCGGAGCAGATCGCCGAAGAAACGGCCAGCGGTCAACAGCGCCCCGACCCACAATGAGACGCCGATGACATCGAAAAACAGAAAGCTGCCGAGGCTCATTCCGTTCTGGCCCGCAACCGGCGCAGCGAGCAAGGACAAGCCAGGCACGAACTTGGCGATCACAACCGTGATGGCGCGACGGCGGCCGAATGAGTCCTGGGTACGACGAACGCAACTGGTCGGCTCCAGCGATAATTTGCACAGGATACGCATCACATGATGGCCGTAGTGCCGGCCGATGAGGAACCATGAGCTGTCTGCAATGAGCGAGCCTATGAGAGCGGCCAACAGAGCGAGGGGGAAACTGATTTCGTTCTCGGCGGAAAGCGCGCCGGCGGCAAGCAAAACCGGCGTGGCCGGCAACGGAATCCCAAGCTGCTCCACCAGAACCCAGCCGAAGAGTAGCATGTAGCCGTACGTGAGCAGAATGTGTTCCGGCAAAGCCATAGGGGAGGGCCCAATCTTCGCTTACGGGGGAATCAGACCGGCCCGCTTTTGGCTGCCAGAAGGACGCAGACGCGTACCAGAGGGGGTCTCATGTAGTTCGATGATTTTCAAGACCAAATGGCTTCACGCAAAGTGGCTCTACCGGGCGCAGAAAAGGCTGCGCGAAGGCAGCCTTTTCATTTGAATTCGTAAGCTCGAAAGGGTGCCGCGTTACGGCAGATCCTGCTGAGGAAGTGTGCGCGGAATGGCTGCTGCATCCTGCAGACCTTTAGAAGCAAACCAGTTGCTGTCCCAGAGGTTCTGGTAGAACTCGCCGGTCAGCTCAGCGGCGCGAGGGCCAAATGTGGGACGGCCGCCTTCGAGGAAGAAGACCGTGACCAGGCTGCCATGGGGCGAATCGGACCATGCGGCAAACCAACCGTAGCGAGTGCCACTGTCAGAACAGGTGCCTGTCTTGCCAAAGACAGGCAGTTCATGGAAGTTGGCGCGCAGGCGGCGGGCAGTTCCATACTCGACCGCGCCGGCCATGCCATCTTCGATGTCGGGAACGAACTTAGCAATATCGAGTGTCCGCTTCACCTTAGGTTGCAGGGCCGCAGCCTCTTCCGGCGTGGTGGGATGCTGCAGATAGTAAAGAGTTCCGCCGTTGGCGAGGGCGGCCACATAGGCGCCCAGTTGGAGCGGAGTGAGCGAAACACCCTGACCAAAGCTGCACATGCGGCCGACGCCGCCCTGAGAGGCGGGAAGTTCCTGATCGGGATAGACGCCTAGCTGTTCGCCAGCGATGTTGTAGCCGGCCAGTTCGCCGAGACCGAATTGGTTGGCGTAGTGGCGCACGCGCTCAAAGCCAAGTTCGCGACCTAATTCCTCAAAATAGAGGTTGTTGCTCTTGGCCAGCGCCTGCGTCATGTTCATGCGGAACCCGGCCAGCTTGACGGGCGTGTCGGCATTGACGATTCCCTCAGAGAGCGCGGCCATAGCCACGGTGATCTTGATGGTAGAGCACGGTTCGGCACCCGGCGAGAGGGCTAGCTTCTGGTTGACCATGGCCAGGATGCGCCCGTTGGATGGATCGATAACGACAGCCGTGCCATTCATGTCGCCCATGGCGTCGATAACGGCCTGGCGGACCACCGGATCTTCGCCTGCCGTAATGTCGCCCGCAAATATGTCTCCCTTGGCAAAGGAACTGGCGGTAAACCGCTCATAGTAATGATGCCTGCTGCGGCGACCCGTGTATGACACGCGGCGTGCCGTGGCGCCACCTGACGCTCGAGCGGAGGCGTGGTGACCGGAGGTTGCAGGCGCTCGATGGGATGCGCTTGCATGAGCAGCCCCGGCGCGAGTTGTCGTGGACCTTGAGGCCGCAGTCCCAGCCGCGTGATGCGCTGTGCGGTGCGGCTCCGTCAGATGCTGTTCTGTGGCCCTGGAATGGTGCAGCGGACGTTGCGCGTCCAGCGCTGTTGCGACCTGGGCGCTAACGCCGATGCCGATGAGAACCAATGCACTTGCCCAAACACGGAAGAAATTCATTCAGCCCTTTTCCTCTCTCCAGTCGGAGTATCGTGCATCGCGTCCTCGTTGGGCCGCGTACTTCTATTCGTTGAATCTTGATACGCCGCTTACATCGGCATCTCCGCAGACGCCTTACAGTGTTTGACGCCGATGCAGCCAATTCTCATCCAGGCACAGCATCCGGCCTGTGTGATCCCTATCGTCGCAGAATCCATCAGTCGATTTCTTCTACGACTCTTAGAATCAATGAGCGGGCAGCCTGGCATTCGCACAGGTGCCCCCGTATTTATAGAGCTATATAGCACTATACTCTCTCCTCGGATCAACCTGACTAGAATCCGTACTTTGGTAATGGGATAATTGCACGAACGTTACCTCGGAGCTAGCTCTCCATTGATTTTGTTTGGCTTACGCACAGGGCTGAAGCCCGCACGGTCCAAATTGACACATTACCTTCGTTCTAAAACTGAAGCCGGCGCAAGAACGTCGGCTTGTCCAAATCCGGCTGATTCTCTTCGTCGGCTTCGACGAGGAGCGTCGCCGCCGGCTGTGCGCGATAGTCGTCCATAATCGACGGGCTGCGCACGCCACCCGCGAAATCTGACGCATAGTCCCTTGGCAGCAGGGTGTACGCCGGCTCCTCACACAATTCGGCAAACCTCGGCAGCGCCGGCGCGGCTGCCGGTTCCATCTCCTCGTGTTCATAAACCATGGGCGCTTCTACGATTGAAACCGCCGCGTCGGCAGGGCGAGTAGGGTTCGGGGCGGCGGAGAAGAAGGACGACTCTCGCAGTTCCACCACCTTACCGGATTCTTCGACCGTATCCAGCGTCTTTGACTCAACAGCGTCTTCCTGCTCTTCTTCGTCCTGCGAGAGGAAACGCGGTGGCGCGGGCGCCAGCACAGGCTCACGAAACCAGTTGTCTGGGGAGACAAGGGAGATCTTGGTTACCGGCGGCTCTTCCACGGGAATCGAAACCACCGGCGCTTCTTCCACAGTCAACATGCGCGCGCGCCGCTCCGGCATCTGATCGCGGAAGCCGGTAGCGATGACAGTAATCTTGACCTCTTCGCCCATGTTTTCGTCCAGCACCGCGCCGAATATGATGTTAGCGTCAGCATGAGCGGCGGACTGAATCAATGTAGAAGCCTCGTTGACCTCGGAGAGCTTCAGCGAACTGGAGCCGGTAATGTTGATGAGGATGCCGCGCGCACCGTCAATGGCTCCCGCCTCAAGCAACGGCGAGGCCATGGCGGCCTGAGCCGCTTCCACGGCGCGATTTGCGCCCGAGCGGACGGAGGTCCCCATGACCGCGTGGCCCATGCCAGCCATGGTGGTTTTCACGTCGGCAAAGTCACGATTGATGATGCCGGGGATGGTGATGATGTCGCTGATGCCTTGCACGCCTTGGCGCAGCACATCGTCGGCAATGCGGAAGCTCTCAAAGAAGCCGGCGTCCTTGGCCACGTCCAGGAGCTTCTCATTGGGAATCACGATCATGGTGTCAACGCATTCGAGCAACTCTTTGAGGCCTTGTTCGGCCTGCTGCTGGCGGCGCTTGCCCTCGAAAGCAAAGGGGCGTGTTACGACAGCCACGGTCAGAATGCCGAGTTCGCTTGCCAAGGAGGCGATTACTGGCGCTGCGCCGGTGCCTGTGCCGCCGCCGAGCCCTGCGGTAACAAAGACCATGTCAGCGCCTTCGAGAGCTTCAATGATTTTGCCAGAGTCTTCGAGCGCGGCCAGCCGGCCTACATCGGGATTGGCCCCCGCGCCCAGCCCGGAGGTAAGCCGGACGCCGAGTTGCAGCTTGACGGGAGCATGCGAGACCTTGAGCGCCTGCACGTCGGTGTTCGCTGTGATGAACTCGACGCCTGCCATGCGGGCCTGAATCATGCGATTGACGGCATTGCCGCCGCCGCCGCCCACGCCGATGACTTTGATGCGTGCTCCGCGCACGCCCTCGTCGTGATACTGAATGCGCATCTCTCCGGCTTCATTTCTTGGCTGTTCCATTTGGGCCTCGGCCTCCTGATTGCCACGTTGAACAAAAACGTTAAAAGCTCGCTGCAAAGATGGAGCGCAGTTTCGTGCGCAAAGTGTTGCTCTCTGCCGCGCGGCTTGCTCGGGTGCGGCGGGCATAGAGGATCATGCCGATGGCCGCGGAAAAACCGGGATGAACCAGTTCGCCAGGCATCTGCGACAGCCGGACGGGAAGTCCGGTACGCGCTGGAACGCGCAACTGACTTTCGGTAACGTCTAACATGCCGGGCAGCATGGCCCCGCCGCCAGTGAGCACACAGCCTGCGCCCAATGCCTCCATCACTCCGCCCTGGCGCAAATTCTCTTTTACAAATTGCATCAGCTCGCAGGCACGCGGCTCGAGAATTTCGGCAACCCTGCGCAGACGCAACATCTGCGGCTGGGGATTGGCAATCTCGATCTCGGCGTCCATCGGCACGTCTGTTACGACGGCGTCCCCGTATATGCACTTCAGTTGCTCGGCCTGGGCTATGGGCATTCCCAGGCCTATAGCCAGATCGTTGGTAAAGTGCTGGCCGCCGATCCGGACGGAGCCTGTATGCACAACCGCGCCCTCGAAAAACACCACCAGATCGCTGGAGTGGCAGCCTATGTCGAGCAGGCAGACGCCCAGTTCCCGCTCGTCGGCCGAGAGCGTGGCCTCGGCCCCGGCTACCGACTCGAGCGCTGCCTCAGTCACTTCAAGCCCGGCTCGATTGGCGCAGGTCACCGTGCTTTGCAGCGCGCTGGCGGAGCAGGTGGCGATATGCAGATCCACTTCAAGCTTTTTGCCAATCATGCCCACCGGATCAAAGATGCCCGGCTGATCGTCGAGGATGAACTGGCGGCGCAACAGGTGAAGAATTTCGCGGTCTGGAGGTCTTTCCACGGCGCGCGCTCGCGCGACGACACTAAGTACATCCTCGTTGTCAATTTCACGCGGACGGCCACCCATCTCAATTCCGCCATTTGTGTTGAGTCCACGAATGTGCGGCCCACCCACGCCCACCACACACTCACTGATGTTGGCGCGGGCTGTAAACTCGGCCTGCTTGATCGCAGCTTCGACCGCTTTGGCTGCAGGGGCAAGATCGGCGATGAGCCCTTTGCGCATGCCCGCCGACTCCACCATGCCGTGCCCGCGATAGCGCAGCGCGTCGTCATACAGTTCCACCGCCAGCACGCGGGTCCATGCGCTGCCGATGTCCAGCGTCACGATCAAATTGTCCTGATTCCTACTCATCGCGCTCACTGACCCATCCCGGCAGGCGCTGCCGAATGATTGGTTGGGGCGGTCTTTTGCCTGTTCAAGCTGAGCGCGGCGCGTCTGGCATCCGCGCGCTTCTTTTCGTTCGCTTTGGCCTTGACGGCCTTGACCTTTGCAGCTTTGCTCTTCGCGGCTGCTGTCTTTGGCTTCGCTGAACCATTGGCGACCGGCTTTGCACCCGGCTTGCCCGGCTTCAATTTGGCGGCAGATCGGGACGACTTGGTCAGCGATTTTTGGCTAAGCGCTTTCGTCCCGGAGGCATGTTTTGCAGGAGCTTTACCCGCATCATTTCCGTGATCAGCAGCCGTAAGAGACGGTTGCTTCTCTTGCGCCGCATTCGCCGCCGTTTGCTCGTCGGCCGCCGCTTGCGCCACGTCAGTGCCGGCGGCCATCTCCAGCACTACCTGCTGGGTGTAGCGCAGATCAACGGCCGCTAACCTCGGGTACTGCTGACGCCATTCGGCAATGTGCGCCTTGTAGCGCTCGTAACGCTCGATAAACTGGTCCTGACCGAAGTGCAGCAGAGTGGTGTCGTCCTGCATGATTACGCGGGCATCTTCGGGATCGGTCAGATCGACCTCAGATATCTGCGTGGAGAGTTTTTGACCACTGGCGTCCAGGTCGGCCAGCAAGCGCTGATAGACTGCCATGCGCGCCTTGCGAGCAGGCAATGGGTCATTGGCACCGATTCCCGTGACCACCGGGAACGAGTAATGGTGCTGGGCCATCATGGCGGCCGGCATGGTGAGAAGAATCCCATTGGCGTCAACCAGGCCGATCTGTTGCCCTTGGCGGGTAAAGGCCACCGGCTGGCGCTCCACTACCGTGACGTGAATCTGGTCAGGGAGCAGGCGCATCACCGTGGCGCTTTGGATCCAGGGAATTTCTTCCAGTTGCCGGCGCCGTTCGCTCAGGGGAACGAAAAAGATGTTGCGCCCGATGTCTTCGCCGAAGACCGGCAGCATCTCAGCGCGGCTGACTTCGGTTAGCCCCGTGGCTTTGATATTGCTTGCCCCTTCGATGCGGAAGCGCCCGTCGCGGCCCAGCCAGGTTTTGAGAAGGTAAGCTGATGTGCCGAGGGTGCCCAGAATGGCCAGAACAGCCAACAACAACAGCACGCGGCCGGCCGTACTTGCAGGACGCCACCAGTGGCTGCGCTGCGAGTCCTTTTTCGACGAGCCCCCATGTGGCCAATCGCCGCTTGGGCCCGGGCGCGAGGGATCATCGCCGTCTGGGTCTTCCATTTCCGGTACCATGCCAGCCTGTGAGCGCCCTGAAGGAGGCGCAACCTGCTGCACGCGCCGGAAGCGGGGCTCCGCGGGCGTTTCGTCTTCCCATGCGAGGGAACGGGTTCTGTTACTGCTTAGTGTCGTCACGCCTGAGCAAGGTCGTGAGAGTCGCCAGATTTCACTATAACCTTCGGTACACCAGCTTTTTGGGATAGGACACCAAGGGGAACCCGTATTGTTACGGGTGAAGCCGAGGGGAAACGTGACAATTTTGTCTCGGCGGTTCTGTCACTTCTTTTCAAATGCAGCCAGAATCTGCGGGCCCAACTGGCTGACATTGCCGGCACCGAGGGTAAGGATCAGGTCGCCTTTTTCGGTCTGGGCGGCAACCGCAGCTACGGCGGCGGGGAAATCCGCGGCGTACTGGACACGCGGGCCTTCAATCTTTGCGGCCAATCGCTCGGCGGTCACTCCGGGGATTGGCTGCTCGCTGGCAGCGTAGATGGGCAGCACGATGACCGTGTCAGCATCTGTGAATGCACCAACGAACTGGTCCATGAGATCGAGCGTTCGGGAGAAGCGATGCGGCTGGAAGACGACATGGATCTTTCCGTAACCACATTCGCGGGCAGCGGCCAGGGTGGCGCGAATCTCTGTGGGGTGGTGGCCGTAGTCGTCCACGACAGTGACGCCGCGCGCAGTGCCGCGCAACTGGAAGCGCCGGTCCACTCCGCGAAAGTGGCTCAGCCCCTCGGCGATTTTCCCTGGATCTATCCCTAGCTGGTGGGCGATAGCCACCGCTGCCGTGGCGTTGAGTATGTTGTGGTGGCCGGGCACATGCAATTCAAAAGGCCCGAGCTGTTCGTGAGCGGTCACCACCTGGAAACGGGCAAAACTTCCCTGCCCTGCCGCAAAGCTGTCCTTTTTTGCATCGAGAAACTCGAGACGGTAATCGGCATCGGCAGCAACACCATAGGTGAAGACGCGGCGTTGCGCGCGAGGCAGGATGGCGGCCAGCAGCGCATTATCCACGCAGGCGGTCACCGCGCCGTAGAACGGCAGCTTGTCAATGAATGTGAGAAAGGCATGCTCGACGTCTGCCATGTCGCGGTAACAGTCCATATGCTCGCGGTCGAGATTTGTGACTACGGCCAGGATCGGCGAAAGCTTGAGAAAGGAACGGTCGCTCTCATCGGCTTCAGCGACGAGGTACTGCGAGCTGCCGAGCTTGGCGTTGGAGCCGAGGGCGTCCACGCGCCCGCCGACCACGACCGTCGGGTCCAGCCCGCCGGCGGCCAGAACCGAAGCCACCATGGAAGTGGTCGTCGTTTTGCCGTGCATTCCGGCGATGGCGATGCCGTACTTCAAACGCATCAACTCAGCCAGCATCTCGGCGCGCTGAATGACGGGGATCTTGTGAGCGCGCGCCTCCAGCACTTCGGGGTTGCTCGGGGAGACGGCGGAGCTGGTGACTACGACCGTGGCACCGGCAATGTTGGCGGCGTTGTGGCCCTCGTAGATGGTGGCGCCCAATTGAGCGAGGCGATCGGTGACAGGGCCACGGCGCAGATCTGAACCAGAAACCTTCATATCGAGATTGAGCAGAATCTCGGCGATGCCGCTCATGCCGATGCCGCCGATGCCGATGAAGTGCGCGTGCTGAGAGGTAGTAAACATAGAGGTTGAAACTTTACTTTAACATTTGCGAGGGCCTGGCATAGATGATGCTCTGTTCGAAATAGGTTGGAGTTCGTGGTATCCCACCCATTCCGCGATAAGACTGCGGAATGGATGGGGCACCTGGCGTCCATTTAGAGAATACCGAGTATGCGTCCGCTGATTCAGAAAGTGCTCCACCGCCGACGAAGATCCTCTTCGGGGGTCGAGTTATCAACCCCAATTTTCGCAAAAGTTGCGGAGGTTTATTTTTCATCGTGGGCGCAACCTTTCTCCGCGTTCGCTGTTGAACATGACATAAGCGGCGTAACCGAGAGGCAGCAAGAGCCAAGCCTCAATCGGAAAGATGCCGAGCCGGAGTTACAGATTGATGCCGGCAGGGACGGAGGAGTTATGAGCAGCATGAGAAATTGGATGCTTGGAGCAGCTATAGTGGCCGCCGGATTGGGCGCGGGAGCAACAACAGCCCAGGCTGCCGAGTTTGGAGTTTACGTGCGCGGGCCGGTGGCCCCCGTGGCTTATGTCGCGCCCTGTCCCGGACCGGGTTACTTCTGGGTAGGCGGTTACCGAGCTCATGGCTATTGGTATCCGGGACGCTGGGAGTTCCGAGGTGTGCGGGGCGGCGGACCGGTTGTTCGGTTCGGCGGCCGATACTATGGTCGGTACCACAGGTAAGCTTGCTTTCCTGTTGGATGGCGCGCGGCCTCTCCTGGTTGGAGAGGCCGCGCTGTTTTGATGGGCGTTCTCAAGGTTATTGCGGTGAAGGTTGAGTGCCTTAGAAGCTTCTTCGGGCCTACTCGGGAAGCGTGTAATCAAAATCGTAGCTGTGCTGCCCCTTGTCAACGTGAATCGTAAAAATCCCCGCGATCCCCTTCAACTCCCCAGTTCCGGAGCCGGGAACGACAACCACCGTCATCTTCGCCCCATTCTGGTCCATTGTGGCCGAGTGCTGCAGAGCAAAGCTGCCATGCCTTCCGCCGAGAACGCCGGTGACAATCTCAATGGCAACATACCCGGCCATCCCCTGCTTCGGATCGCCGCCTGAGATCATCTCGCCCTTGGTTGTGGCTTCCAGATCGCCGTGGATCTGCTTATCGATGGAGAAACGGCCAAGCCCCTCGGCCGGCGGCGGAGTGAGCGGCTGAACATTCACCGTGAACGTACCACGCGCATGATGAGTCACAGGAGTCTCCTTTTGCTGGGCGAGCGCAAACAGCGAAAGCAACGCGATGGAAGCGGCGGCCGTGATCAATCGGAGCATACAACAGGATTCTACAACGGCTCGATAAGGAGGTAGCGCTGGAGCTAGCTGGCCACCAGCGTCGGATGCTGGCGGCGAGTGAGCAGAGGCAACACCTGCGCCTGAGCCTCTTCAACCGTGAGCCCGTACTTCGAGCGCAGGTCGTCCACCTTGCCGTGCTCGATGAAATTGTCAGGCCAGCCAATGCGGACGACCGGGACCGCGCTGCCAAGTTCGGCAAGGGCTTCGATGACAGCGGAGCCGAAGCCGCCCATCTTCACGTGATCCTCGAAGGTGACAAAAGCTGCCACGCGGCCAGCGTACTCGGCAAGCATTTCGCGGTCCAGCGGCTTGATGAAGCGGGGATTGATGACCGCGGCGGAGTAGCCGTCGCGCTCCAAACGAGCGGCCAGCTCCGCAGCCAGGGGCATGATGTTCCCCAGGCCGAGAATCGCCACGTCAGAGCCGTCTTTGAGCACTTCGGCCTTGCCGACGGAAATCAATTCCGGCTCGCGCTTGCGCGCCGTGCCAGGGCCAACACCGCGCGGGTAGCGGATGGCGCTCGGTCCCGGAAGCTGGAATGCGGTCATCATCATGTCGGCTAGCTCGTCCTCATCCTTGGGAGCCATCAGGACCAGACCCGGAACACTGCGCAGGTAGGCGATGTCGAAGAGGCCGTGATGCGTAGGACCATCGTCGCCGGAAAGCCCGGCGCGGTCCATGCAGAAGAGTACGGGCAGCTTTTGCAGGGCCACGTCGTGAATGATGGGGTCGACGGAGCGCTGCAGGAAGGTCGAGTAAATAGCGCAGACGGGCCGGAAGCCGCGCGTGGCCATTCCGGCGGCGAAGACCACCGCATGACCTTCGGCGATGCCCACGTCAAAATAGCGCTTAGGGTGATGCGGACGGAAGAGATCGAGTCCGGTGCCGCTGGGCATGGCGGCCGTGATGGCCACAATCCGTTCGTCCTTGTCAGCCAGTTGCGTCAGCACAGTTGCGAAGGTCTCGGCGTAAGTGAGCTGGCCGGCCGGCTTGGTTTCGCCGGTCTCCGGGTCATAAGGGCCGAGGCCGTGAAACTTCTTTTGCTTGTCCAGCGCCGGCTGATAGCCGCGTCCCTTTTGCGTCAGGACGTGGAGCAGCACGGGGTGGTCCTCCGCCTTGAGAAACTTGAAAGTCTCCACGAGCAGGGGAATGTTATGCCCGTCAAGTGGGCCGTAGTAATGCAGGCCAAACTCCTCGAAGAGGATGGAGGGCCATAACATGCTCTTGGCGGCCTCTTCCGCGCGGCGCGTCATTTCGATGGCCGTCTTGCCGCCGATTTTCTCGATGATGCGGTGGGCCTGGTCGTGAAGACTCTTGTAATGTTCGTTGGTGACGATTCTGTGAAAGTAGCGGGCGATGGCGCCGACATTGCGGTCGATCGACCACTCATTGTCGTTGAGCACCACGATCAGGCGCTTGGTCTGGTCGGGGATATTGTTGAGAGCCTCGAAGGTTATCCCGTTAGTAAAAGCTCCGTCGCCGGCAACAGCGATTACGTGTTCCTTGCCGCCAGCCAGATCGCGCGCCACAGCCATGCCCAGCGCGGCAGAGAGGGCCGTGCCCGCGTGCCCCGCGCCGTAGCAGTCGTGCTCGCTTTCGGTGCGCAGCATGAAGCCGTTGAGACCGCCCGGCTGGCGGATCGTATCCATGCGGTCCAGACGCCCGGTGAGCATTTTATGGATGTATGCCTGGTGGCTGACGTCGAATAGCAGCTTGTCTTCGGGAGTGTTGAATACCGTGTGCAGTGCAAGGGTGAGCTCGACCACTCCCAGGTTCGGCCCCAGGTGGCCGCCGGTCTTGGAGAGCGTCTGAATCAGGAACTCGCGAATCTCCTCGGCCAGCTCCGCCATCTGCGCGAAGTTCAGGCGCTTCAGATCGGCGGGCGAGTGAATTGATTCCAGCAGTGTTCCCATGGTTTTCCCTCCTCCGAAAAAGGCCTGGCAGACAAGTAAAAAAGCCCCAACACGCCGGGGCCGTCGAAAGCAACGTTGCTAACAGACAGTATACCAACCAAGCGGATTCGGGCGCTGAAGGGTTAGACGCTGCAGGAGGGGCGACTGGTAGGCCGGGATTTTGCCCGGCATTGGGATGGGGAAGAAATGCGCTTTCGTCACTGGGTACGCGTATTTTAACTTGACGTACCCAATGCCTTATGAAAAACTTTGGGCGAATTGTGGAGGTGCAACCTGAATGCATTGAAATGTTTAGCCGTTTCGCTTGTTATAGGACTGGCCCTCTTCCCTGTGCAAGCTGCCTCACAGCCTTCGCCGCAGCCCCCGAACATGATGGATATGCTCAATAAAGAGGCAAAGGCCAACGATATTGCTGGGATTCATGCATACAGCCAGGACTTGGTTCGAATGCTTGTGGGCAATAGCGCTGGTCCAGCGACCGCAGCCTCCCTAACGGATCGGCTAGCGCGGGCGGAGTTCATGGCGCGGAATGGAAAACGCAAGCTCATCCCCGAAGCAGATATTGCGCAAGCATTCAACGCGTTGATGACGGAAATCGGAGCGCCAAACTCCTTGGCTGCGAACATAGATGCAGTTCATAGCAATCGAATCGCGTTCGAAAGCTCCTTGCCCGCAATGATTTCTCAGAAGGAGAACGGTAATTACTGTAATCCAGGCGAGGCGGTTTTTGTTCTTGAAATGATGATTGAAAATGTAGGCAGACCCCTCGCGCCAACTCCGGATTCTGCTCCCAAAACTTTCGTTGCAGCAATCAATCCGCCAGTCCGTGTGCGCTTAGAACAATTCTCTGCAAACCATTCTCGCTCTGAAGTCACAGAGATTTTTAATCGTTTGTTCAACGTTTTCCGGATCTGAAATCTGAATCGGAGCAACCAATGAACTATCGACGCTATATCGTCCTGTGTATGTTCCTTTCCTCGCTTCTTGCACTTAACGGATGTAAACTTTTGTCCCCTTCCCCGGCAGGAGGGTTTGCAGTATCGACAGCTGAGCGGACTCAGTTTGCAAGCGGGTTGCTCTCGCCGCCCCGGTTCATACCAGGCGCATTCGTCTCAGGGGTATTTACCGGGACAATTGGAAATGAGACGCCTTATGGGACGGTGCAATCATATAGCGGATATGAAGGATATGCGAATAGCCTCGGGCAAGACCAGGGATGCAACGAGCCAACTGATTATCAGCTGAGCAATAACTACTATTGGGTTTGCTATGGCGAGGCACCCGCATATTGGACGATTGATTATCAACTGAATTTTTATTGTGGGGACAAAAATTTACAATATGCATATATAAGTAATGAGCCATCCAACTCATATTGGACATATCAGATTCTGAATGAAGAGGTAGCTCTAACAAGTGGTGCAGAAGGCGATTGCCTAACAAATGATATTCCGCCCGCGTCAACGAGGTTCGCTATCCTTGGACAGCTTCCGCAGACATTGACATTGACAGGGAGGGCACCTTTTATAACGACATATGGTATGCCAGAGCTGTTTGTTTACGACGGCACCGCGACTTTGGTAGCCTCCGAAACAGCAACGAGTGTGAGTAGCGATGGCACGCAAGCGACGTTTCCTTTTCCGTCTTCTCTTCAACAGAACGGATATTCAGTGGCCGTGGCGAACCAAACAAGCAGCGCCCCGGGGATTTCTGCTGTCGGTACAAACTATCTTTCCATCGCGCAAAGCACGACAATACCAGGCAATCCTTTTGGCGTGTCTGTGGGCGCGCAAACGGATACATACGAATATGAAGACAGATGCGATAGGGGCGACGTCGGGACGAGTGGGTCGTCGTATTTCACGTTCCCTGTTGTTTCCTTGTATTCGACAAATCAGGTTCTCATCGATGGAACGCCGGTCAGTGTTGGCGCGAATCCGACTGCTGTCGCGGCTTATCAGTCTGGATCGATCAATGTGAGATCCAGCGACGATTGCGATAGAGATAGTGATGTCTATTCAGGAACCACCCGCGCGGTCGTCGCGAATTCTGGAAGCAACACCATCAGCATCCTCGACATCGTCAACGACGTGGCACTGTCCACGATTACAGTCGGGAATCAACCGGTGGCCCTTGCCGTTTCGTCCGATGGCAGCACCGCCTATGTGGCCAACTACACGGATGGCACCGTCACTCAAGTAAACCTGACAGCCGGGACAGTAACAGCGACAATTGCCGTAGGTGCGCAGCCAACCTCTGTTGCACTGACGTCTGCCGGTACCCTGTGGGTTGGCGGTGCAGGTTTCCTCACCGGGATCAATACGCAGACCATGAGCGTTATTGCGACGCAGCCGGTCACCGGAAAATCGATTATTGCCCTTGGATACAGCGATTCAGTGACCCAATTAGTTGCAACAACTGTCGACACGAGCGGAAATGTGTATGCGGACGAGATCAATCCCAGCACCGTCCAGACAGGCGGCGTCTACGCCCCAGTCGCATCGAATATGGTATCGAGCGTAGGAACGTATGGAACGGTTCGAGCCTATACGGCAACTCTCGCGAGCGGGAGGCGCGGGGGCGGGAATCTGTTAAACATAAACCAGGTCGGCGCACCACCGTTAGTCATACAGGACGGATGGGCGGTGGTCACAGCCACGCCGACAGGGTTCACCATCACGGATATTACAGGGAAGATTGTACTCGTATCGGAGACGACGCCGTCGCCTGTCACAGCCATCGCAGTCGATTCCAGCGCCATGTCGCATACCTTGTAATGCCGGACTCCAACATTCTTTTGACCGTGCCACTGCCAGGAACAAACTAGGAAGTAACGGCGCACTCATCTTCGCACACACTCGAACCCCTCGTTGTAGGATGGGCAGATAGACCTTTATGAGTCGTGGGAGGGCCGAAAGATGGCTGGAAGCTGGAGAGTTTTTCTTTGTGCGGCGGTGCTGGCCGCGGGGTTGGGGTTGGCTCCGCAGTTGGCTCAGGGGCAGTTGGCGTTCCCGGATGCGAACGCGCAGGCTGCGCCTAATCCGCTGACAGATGCAACGATGAACCCAGGCAAGATACTGCTCTTCGATTTGGAGGCGCGGTTTGCCAAAGACGTGCTGGCGCGCGGGGGAGCGGCCTTTGCCGATTGGTTTGCCGCAGACGGCGTGGCGCTTGGCAACGGGGCCGCGCCGCTGATTGGCCGTGTGGCGATTCAGAAATCTGCCAACTGGGATCCCAAGGTCTATCAACTGACGTGGACGCCAACCGATGCCCAGATGGGGCCATCCGGAGACATGGGCTACACATGGGGCCACTTCGAGGGCCACAGCAAGGACGTGAACGGAAATCCCGTGACCGTCACCGGGCGGTATATCACCATCTGGCGGAAGCAGGCGGACGGGAACTGGAAGGTGACGCTGGATGCGGGCGCTAATGAGCCAGTCGCCGCAGGGGATTGCTGCAAGCTGCCGCCGGGGGAAAGATAGGGACTAGGGAATAGGGACTTGAGCAGTTGAGATTCGCAGTTTTCCACCCTTTTCGCAAAGGGCGCGAAAAGGATGGGGCACCGGACGAAATGTATTGAGCAGAGGAAACGCAATGTTCGACGCGGAAAGCTTCCTGAATATTTTCAGGGTTCGGAGCGTACGGAGCCGACTGTTGTTCACGCTGTTCATGCTGGCCGTATACCGGCTTGGTCGTTACATCCCGATCCCAGGCGTTGATATCCGCGTGTGGGACTCCCTTTGGAGCGGAACTTCGAATTCGGCGCTCGGGTTTATCGATACGATTGCCGCCGGGAATATCAAAAGCCTATCGATTTTTGCTCTCGGTGGACTTGCCAGTATTCAAGCGAGCCTCATCGTACTGATGGGCACGCTAGTGCATCCCAGGCTCAGGAGAGCGCGTGTTGAAGGCGAACTCGGCCGTCGCAAGATTGCTCACTGGAACCTTTGGGTAGCTGTCGTCCTAACCTTTTTATTCTCCTTGTGGGCTAGTCAGCGACTCATCTTCGCGCACCCCGGTGTCGTTATCGTTTCCAAATTCAATTTCGTGGTCATGGCTACCATTTCTCTGACCGCCGGGTCGGCACTAATCTCTTGGATAAGCGAACAAATTACCGAGCGCGGAATTGGTGACGGATCTTCAATGCTTATCTTCATGGGAATCGTCACAAAGTTACCGGAAGCCATCGCAACCATATATGGCAAACTAGCTGACACGCACGCATGGAGCTTGATTACGCTGTTTTTCGTCATCGCGGTGATAGTGGTTAGCATTATGCTCATCGTCTTGGTGCAGCGATCTGAACGGCGGATACCAATCCAATCAGAAAAAAGGATAGTGGGTCGCAGGATGATGGGCGGTCAATCTCCCCATATGCCCCTCGCCATAAACCCGGGAGGAGCCAAACTTATGATCGTCGCCTTAGTGCTCATGACGTCCCCGATGGCGTTGATCGAGCTGTTTGGGACAGTTCGGAGTAAATGGATGATGTCCGCCCTCGAAGCCACCCAGGCCGGCGAGCCCCTCTATTACTTGCTCCTGCCAGTCCTTCTCATTATTCTCAGTCTTCTGTATGTTTGGAGCCTTTTCAACCCAAAAGAATTTGCAGAGGATCTGATCAAGCGCGGAAACTTCATCCCAGGTATCAGGCCGGGGCTTAGAACCGAGGAGTTCATCGGAAATATTGTGACCAGGATTGCGTTTGTCGGCGGCATCTATCTCGCACTCCTCTGCGTAGTTCCTGATTTTTTGTTCTGGGGCATAAGAATGCAACACGTGCCCGTGGTTGGTGACTGGATCGATGGCGCGCTGCTATCTTCCCACGTGCGATGGATGGCGACCGGCCTGGGGGTGCACGTCTATTTCTGCGGCGAAATGGCGCTGGTTGCAACGATGATCGCAATGGATTTCGTGGACCGAATCGAGGCCTTGCTCATCATGAGACATTTCGAGGGTTTTGCGCTGCGCTCTGGGCACGACTGATCGGTGAACAAACATTGCAGTTTCGAGCCGCTTCAGTCCCGTTTTGAGCACATATTGCTCCCAAAGAAGCGCGTTCTTGACGCTAAATTGCCACTTCAATACGCCCTCAAATCCACTATGGCATTAAGAATCGTCTCTGGCTGGGGCAGGGTGGCGTCTTCCAGAATCGGCTGGTAGGCGACGAAGGTGTCGAGAGCGCCGACGCGGCGGACCGGGGCGTCGAGATAGTCAAACAATTCATCTCCGATGCGGGCAGCGATCTCCGCGCCGTAACCCCAACTGAGCATGTCCTCGTGGGCCACGATTACGCGGCTGGTCTTTTTGACCGACTCGGCGATGGCCTCCCAGTCATAGGGATTCAGTGTCCGCAGGTCGATGATTTCCGTATCGATGTTGTGCTCTCGCTTGGCGCGTTCGGCGGCCTGCAAAGAGCGCGGTACTAGAGCGCCATAGGTAATAAGCGTGAGGTCAGCGCCGGCACGCACGATTCTCGCCTTTCCGAAGGGGATGGCGAACTCCGGGCCGGGATAAGGCGCGCGATCGTGCGTCTCGCGATAGAGGCGTTTGTGCTCGAGAAAGAGCACCGGGTCGTCGCAGCGAATGGCGGTGCGCAGCAGGCCGTTGGCGTCGAGCGCGTTTGAGGGAAAGACGACGCGCAGGCCGGGAATGTGCGTGAACAAACTCTCTCCGGATTGCGAGTGATAGATTGCGCCGCCGGTCAGGTAGCCGCCGATGGGCACGCGCAGCACTAACGGGCAGGCCCACTGGCCGTTGGAGCGCCAGCGCATCAGCGCCAGTTCATTGTGAATCTGGTGAAATGCGGGCCAGATGTAATCGAAAAACTGGATCTCGGCCACAGGCTTCATGCCGCGCACTGCGTAGCCGATGGCTCGGCCGACGATGTTAGCTTCGGCCAACGGCGAGTTGAAGACCCGGTCGGAGCCGAACTCGGATTGCAGGCCGGCGGTGAGCTTGAAAACGCCGCCCTTCCCCTTGACCTCGGCCAGGGCAGCTTCGCGACTGGCGTCAGCCACGTCCTGACCGAAGACGACGATGCGGGGATCGCGCCGCATTTCATCGTGGAGGCAGGCGTTGATGAGGTCTGCCATAGTGCGCGGCTCGACGCTCGGAGCGCTGCCAGCCTTGCCTCCCGCCATTGTTCCCGGAGCGGCCGCGACCTCAGTGGCAAAGGTTGAACTGGTGGGGTCTAGATCTTCGGAGCAAACGTGGTGGGTAACTCCCTCGACCACGGGCAGGGGCGCTTGAAGTGCGAGTTCAGCGGCCTCGGCGACTTCCTGGTCCAGCGACTGCTCCAATGCGGTGATTTCTTCGGCGGTCAGGATGCCTTCGCGCAGCAGGCGCATCTGCATCTTGGCTAATGGGTCGCGGAGCGCGTCGGCCTCGCGCTCAGCCTGAGTGCGGTAGAGGCGGTCGTCGTCAGAGAGCGAATGTGAGTAAGCGCGCACGCAGTGTCCGTGGACAAAGGCGGGCCCGCGGCCGGAGCGGCAGTATGCCACAGCGGCTTGAAAGGCATGGAAACTGGCCTCTGCATCGGTTCCGTCCACTTCGACAAAGTGGAAGTTGGGAAAATTGGCCACGAGGCGGGAGATGTTGCCGCCCGGCATACTCACCTCAACCGGCGTGCTGATGGCGTAGCCGTTGTCTTGCACGCAGAAAATTACGGGCAACTTCTTGTTGGAGGCGGTGTTCATCGCCTCCCAGAACTCTCCCTGAGAGGTTGAACCCTCGCCCACCGAGGCATAGGCCACCTCATCGCCATGGAAGGTCACGTCGCGGAAGGCACGGTAATCACCCACAGCAGAGGCTGCTGCCTCGGGATGCTCGCTGAAATAGCGGCCAGCCTCAGCGCAACCCACGGCGTGAAGAAGCTGGGTACTAGTAGAGGCAGAGACGCTCACAATATTCAGCGCGCGGCTGCCATAGTGTGCTGGCATCTGGCGTCCGCCACTGGCTGGGTCGGTGGCCGCACCCACAGCCTGCAGCAGCATGTCTGCCGGCGTAAAACCCAGCGTCAGGCACAGCGCACGATCGCGATAGTAAGGGAAAAACCAGTCGTAACCGGGACGCAGGGCCAGCGCCGCACCCACCCCCAGCGCCTCGTGACCGGCGCCGGAGATCTGAAAGTAGATCTTCTGCTGCCGTTTGAGCAGTATCTCGCGGTCGTCCACGCGGCGGGAAAGAAGCATCAGCCGGTAGATTTCAACCAATTGCCGAGGACCGAGGCTGCCGGCGCCTGCCGACACTGACTCCCGGACGCTGGAAGCTACCAGTTCCATTTCCTTTACTCCTCAAAAAGCCTGTTTTATCACTAGCGGGGAAATTCAACTTACATCCATGATTGTAACAACCTGAACGCTTCTGGCAATCTAATCTAGAAACAGGAGTTTCCTCATGCATCCCTTTTGTTTAGCGGCAAGGACGGGCATTTTCGCGGAGGAGCGGTTTCTGGGCAAAGTGCTGGACGAATGGGCCGTGGATGCTCAGGAATTCATCCACACCAAGCTGCCGCACCTGCTTGTCATTGCAATCATCGCCTTTATTCTCACACGGCTGCTGCGTCTGTTGACGGCCAGAATGATTCACGTGGCTGAGCAGCACGCGGCTGAGCCGGCCCGTGTCTCGCAGGTGAAGACTCTCTCCGGGGTGATTCACGCGACGGGCCTGGCAATCATCGGGTTAATTGCCGGATTACAGATCTTGGACGCCTTCGGGGTTAATCTTGCCCCGCTACTGGCCTCAGCCGGAGTGGCCGGAGTGGCTATCGGCCTGGCCGCGCAGAATATTGTTCGCGATATGCTCAACGGTATGCTGATCCTTGTCGAAGACCAATTCAGCGTAGGAGACACGGTGCGCCTGGCGGGTATGACTGGAACTGTGGAAGCGATGACCCTCCGTAAAACCACGGTCCGCGACAGCGATGGGACGCTGTACATTATTCCCAATTCGCAGATCACCGCCGTGGCCAACCTGAGCGTGGGTTACTCGGTGGCCACCGTCAACGTGAGCGTGGATTATTCCGCCAACCCCGACAAGGTGCTGGAGTTGTTGAAGAGCATTGCTATGGAGATCCGCAATAGCGCGGAGTTCAGGGCGGTTTTTGTGGACGACCCCCAAATTCTGGGTGTGGATGCAATCAAAGGCTCGGAGCTGATTTTCCCGGTGGTCTTCAAGACGCTGGCCACGCAGCAATACGCCCCTGTGCGAGAGTTTCGCCGCCGTGTTCGGCTGGCGCTCGAAAAGCAGGCACTGCTTCCCGGCGACCCCAACCGCATATTCAGGTTGAATGAAGATTTGGGAGCAGGGACAAAAAGCCAAGAACCAGGGACTAGGGACTAGGAGGCAGCAAGTCGCTGCATCGAAAGTCTGCGGGCTAGTAATGGTCTGCGAAGACCCTTCAAGAAGTAGAGATATTACTTATGACTTCAGTTCCCTGTCCCATGCTCCCTATTTCCTTTTTATTGCGGCATGTTTACAGGAGGGTCTCAAGCGATTGCTGGTGAGAATCCGGGGAGCCCGTTTGGCGGAAGACAACTCTATTGCGGCCTGCGGCCTTGGCAGCATACAAAGCCTCATCGGCAATCGCAAGCAGCGACTCGACAGTTGCGGGATTATTGGATGGTTCGAAGACGGTCGCGCCCATACTGCAGTTGAGCGTAAACTCGGAGCCGCGCGCGCTGACCGCCAGGTTGGAGATCGAGTTCTGAAGGCTAACCAATCTCTGCTCGACAGCCTCGCGCGGTACTTCAGTCAAAACCAGCAGAAACTCTTCGCCGCCGTACCGGCCGGCACGATCGTAGGGACGGATGGCGGCTCCTACCGCGGCGGCAAACCAGCGCAGCGCCTCATCGCCTGCCAGGTGCCCGTAGTGATCGTTAATGCGCTTGAAGTGGTCCAGATCGATCAGTGCTACAACCACAGTACGTTTTTCCCGTAGAACACGATCCATTTCCGCTGTAAGAGCACGCAATATGGCCATACGGTTCAACATTCCGGTGAGCCCGTCGTGGGTCGCCTGGATACGCAATTGCTCGCGGCTGGCTTCCAGTTCCTTGGTTCGCTCCTGAACCAGCGTCTCCAAGTGCCGGCTTCTTGCTCGCAGATTCCGGACATAAAGACGACCGGAGCCAGCCAGCAAAAACATAGAGGCGACGATGCACAGTCCGTAGAACCAGTCGGTTCTCCACCATGGCGGTAGAACCTTGATGTCAACCTTCACAGGAACAGAGCATCCATTCAAGCCTGCATTGCAGGCCATGGCCATAAAAGTAAATGACCCAGGAGGCAACCGTGGAAAGGTCGCGTTGCCAGTGTGAGTGTCCATCCACTCTGACTGATACCCCGCCATCCGAATCTTCAAGGACAGTTCGCTTCGATTGCGCATGGTGGGCGAGGATATACGTAAGATAAGGGGCGAACCGGCCCACGACATGGTAATCTCTCGAGCTCCGAGGTAATTCTTCTCGCCGCGTTGGAACTCAGTAAGGAAAACGGTCAACGGGATTGTGTTGAAAGCACGCTCGGGATATAGCAGGTGACTAATTCCGCCACTGGTCCCAATCCATAACGAACCGTCGGGAGCCTCCCGCATCATCCCTTGATTGACATCGTTCCATATCAGACCGCTTTCCTCGGTAATCTGGCGCCAGTTATGGCCGTTCCAAACCAAGAGGCCCATATCGGATCCCAGCCACACCCATCCGCGACGGTCCACCAGGATTGCCAGGGGAGTGAGAATGCGCAAGTCGGAGGGGAGCTCCAGTTGCCAGGCCCGCATCTTATCTTTGTCCGCTGTCAGACGCCAGGTGCCGGTCTGATCGCCGGTAACCCAGATCGCCCCGTCAGGCGCGCAAGCAACGGCCGCCAGTGCACCGCGCATCCCGGAGAGTCCATCAATCGGCGGGGCAGTCCAAACGCCGTCCTTGAAGCGAACCAGCCGATTGTTGCCCAAGAACCAAAGATCGCCGCCAGGCGACTCGCAGCCTCCCAGAATCCTGCTGGAATCTCCCAGCAACGCATCCACTGCCTTGACCCTGGGCAACGCTGCCGGAGAACCCTTGGCTTTCCACCCCAGCGACGAAGACCGGTCGTCGGGGGCCCCGGCTTCGCGGATATAGAGACCATCCAGTGTCTGGAAAAAAACGCGCCCGGAGGAATCCCGGATGGCGTTAATGATGCGGGCAGGCACTTTCGCCGTTTGAACGGCGTGACCTGTCTTGGGATTAATGCGGAGAATGGCTCCCGAAAATGTTCCCGCCAGCAAGGAACCGTCACGATCGACAACCATTCCACCCATCTGACCATAGGCCCAGTGTTGCCCTTCTGTCAGCGGGCCTGAGGAACCATTGTGCGGATTGATCCATGCGGGACCACGATCTGTCCCCACGAAAACACGATCCGCGCTGGCAACCTTAATCGCCCAGATGTTTGCGGAAGGAAGGTTCTGCTGATCACCCCACCCTTCCCAATCCTCGTAACCGGCCCACTCGTAGAGTCCATCTCCCCGGCTCCCAAACCAAAGGTCGCCGGCCGCGTCAAAGGTCATATCCACAATCCGTGGCACGCGCTCCATGCCGTTTGCCTTGCCAATGATCTGCCAGGCGGCGCCATTCCAGCGGGCAATCCCCTCTTTGGCGGGCGCCAAGACCCGTCCCTCAGGGTCCTCAATCAACGGAGCGTGGCTGTATCGGCTCAGCGATTCGGAGCCGGGAATAGAGCGATCAACAAAGCCAGAGGCGCCCGGCAGCAAGACGGCCACGTGCGCGACTCCTCCAGCCCAGAGAGCGCCGGTGTGATCCAGCAGAACAGCCGCCCAACGATCTGCGGCCAGACCTTTGTCCTCGCCCCATTCGGTTACCACGCCGTCGCGCAGTTGAACTGGAGCCCCGGTCGCTGCTCCTTGCAGCGCTGTCCAATCGCCGGCAGCCCCAGCCTCGCGCTCCAGCCATGAACAGAGACCTTGGCCGCAGCCGGCCCAGAAGCGAATACCACCATTCCGCTCCCGTACGACGCTCAGGCTGTTCACGTTGGCCATATCCGGCATAGAAGCCAGCAGATGGTCAGGAAACAGGGGCAGAAAAGAGAGCATTCTTCCTTCGGCATCATGCTCGAGCCGGTAAAGATGTCCTTTTTCAATAATCAGCAGATGGCGCGAGTCTTCGACAACAACGCGCCGCTGGCCTTCGACGTGAATTGGATCTCGTCCGGCAGGCAGAAATCGTTGGCCGACCCAGCGATACAAATCACTATCGGTGGCCACCCAGACGGTGCCGTTCGGATCAGAAACTACGTCTCTGATATTGAGGTCGGTAATTCCCTGCTCGGCTCCATACCGCTCAAAGCCTGACCCAAGAAAGCGGTAGACACCGTTTTCCGTGCCCATCCACAGGAAGCCGTTGCGGTCTGTCTCTAACGAGCTGATTCCAAGGTTATTGAGCCCTTCGGCCTGGCGAAAGGCGCGAAAGACATACTGCTGCGCCTGCGCAGCCGCTGAGAAAGCCAACAAACAGGCGAGAACCCGGACTGATCCAAACCGCGCCATGACTCCCTTTTGCAACACAGCCGCTTGAACAAAGCAGTACAGAAGTATTATCGGCCGTTTATGACTAAAGGTATAACGGGCGCGCAATGGCACCACCTTTTGCCTTGCTGGCTAAGCGAGGCTCATCCGGGCGTCAGTTTGCTGGATCCCGTTCATTAAACAGGGCTATTCAGCGCTTCCTCAAGCGCCTCAGCATCTGTTACTGGCGGGAGACAGGTGCGTCCGCGGCAAATGATAGCCCAGGCTTCTGCTCCGGCTGGCATTGGAGCTTCAAACAGGATTTCGGCCAGTGCTTCGGGTATGCCTCCAGGCACAAGCCGGTCCAGATCAATGCGCATCACGGTCTTGTTCACGGCAAAGCTGGCCACGGCTCGCGCCTCGAGGCGCTCGGCCTGAGGGCCTGAACCGATTACCACGACTTGCACCGGATCGAGCAACAACCGCTCCAGAGCCAGCCCGTATGAGCCGGCATAGAGGGCTAGGTGCTCCACAACTCCAGAAAAAGAGGCAAGCGTCTCCTCGGCGATTTCGCGATATTCCCTGCGACCGCTTAGAGCTTCAAGGCGCAGCAGAGCGGAAGCGGCGGTAGGATTGCCGGCTGGGGTGGGCGTGTCTTGCAGCGGCTTGCGCCTTGCAGCCAGCGCACCCAGCGGCGTGGAACCTTCAGCGGGCGCAGCAGCGTCAAAAAACCCTCCCGCTTGCCAGTCGTGGAAGCGAGCGATCATCGCATCGGCAAGCTTGACTGCCGCATGGTAGTAGTTCATCTCGCCTGTCGAAAACCATGCATCCATGCAGGCATGAACAGTGAAGGCATAGTCGTCGAGCGTGCCTGGCGCCTTTTCCGGCGGCTGCGCTTCCTCACCTTGATCGCCATAAGCAATGACGTGGCCCAAACTTTGGGCGCCGTCCCAGGCTCCGCCATTTTCCGTATTGCCAAGCAGCCGGTCGAGCGTGCGCAGTGCAAACTCGCGCGTTGCATCCCTGCCGAGTACTCTGGCCGTCTCCAGGCAAACCGTCACCGCCATCGCGTTCCAGCCCGTGTAGAGTGTGCGGTCGATGAATGGCGTAGGCCGCTCTGCGCGCGCCGCAAGAAGCGCGCGCCGCGTCGCGTCCATCAGCGGGCGCAGTTGGTCCACGTTCTGGTCTGTCTCGATCGCCAATTCCTCCAGGGTCTGGTCAAGGTGGAGGACGTTCTTGGCCGGGTTGTGGTGCATGTCGCCCAGTTCTCTGACGCCCCAGTAGCGCAGGGCAATCTGCGACTCGTCCAAGGAGAATCCCGCTGCCTGCAACGCATCGCGTGCCTCGGCCAGCGTCCAGGTGAAGTAGTCGCCGTCGTCGTCCAGGTTGATGTCGGCATCCTGCGAGGCATAGAAGCCTCCGCGCTCGCGGTCGCTCATCGTTCCCTCCAGCCAGTCCACAATCTCTCTGGCGGTGAGAAGAAAGTTCTCGCGTCCCAGACTCTGGTAGCCATGCAGATAGTTGCGCAGTAGCTCGGTATTGTCGTAGAGCATCTTCTCGAAGTGGGGAACGCGCCAGTGTTCATCCACGCTGTAGCGATGAAAGCCGCCGGCCAGATGATCGTAAACGCCGCCCCGCGCCATCTTCTCGAGAGTTGTAGAGAAAGCATCAATAGCTTGCTGGTTACCGCGATTCATGCCCACTTCAAGCAGTAGGTCGAGAGCTGAAGGGTGAGGAAACTTGGGTTGGGATCCGAAACCACCGTTGCGCGAATCGAACTGCGCCAGAATCGAGCCGGCGATCTTATCCACCAAACCCAGCGAGAGTTGCCCACCGCGGCCGGAAAAAGACTCGTTGTGCTCAATGGATGCCATGACGCTGGCGGCAGACTCAAGCGCCTCGTCTCGGCGCTTGGTCCACACCTGAGCCATGGTCGTGAGCACACGTCCGAAGCCCGGCCGTCCATAGCGATCATCCGGAGGAAAATACGAGCCGCCAAAGTAGGGCCGCCCATCTGGAGTGAGAAAGGCTGTTAGCGGCCAGCCGCCCTGCCCGCTGATGGCCGATACAGCGGCTTGATAGCGCGCATCCACGTCGGGCCGCTCGTCGCGGTCCACCTTCACAGCCACAAAATGTTCGTTGATAATCGCTGCGATCTCCGGGTTCTCGTAGGACTCTCGGTCCATCACGTGGCACCAGTGGCACCAGACGGCGCCGATGTCGAGCAGAATCGGCTTGTCTTCGGATTGGGCGCTTGCGAAGGCGTCCTCGCCCCATGGACGCCATTGCACTGGCTGATGACGCGCCGAACGCAGATAGGAACTGGCTGAGTGATCCAGCAGGTTATCGTTACCGGTAGCGGATTCAGCGGGCGTGGGGAAGATTTCCTCGGGCATGGAGTGAGGATACATCGGCTGCGCCCTGAGCGGCTATATTGGCTATGGAACTCGTTGCATGAATGCCCACTGGCCAGCAAGGGAATATCCCTCAGGAGCTGAAGCCCTCTGTTCCTGACTCCTTCGGCACGACTGAAGTCGTGTCCTGACACACAGCGAGTTTATGAAACACGCTCTATGAGGCTTCTATCGGAGACAAACGATGAAACGAATACTTTTCTTGATTTGCTTTTCTCTCACGGCAGTTCCCTGCCTGACGGCCGCGCCGCCCGTGGCGCTTTTTTACATGACAAGGTCTCCGGACTCCATCCGTTCGTTCCTGGCGCACTCCTCGCAGATCGATCTGCTTGTGCCTACGTGGTATCAGGTGGACGAAAATGGGCTGGTCACCGGCGCTCCTGACCCAGCCGTACTCAAGCGGGCACACGACGAAAAACTGCCAGTGATGCCCATTGTTTCTCTGATGAACAAGAAGGAATTCCACACTCTGCTCACCAGCGCCGCCGCCCAGAATCACATGAACGAGGCGATGATTCGCGAGTCACGACTCAACGGCTACACAGGGTTCCAATTCGACTTCGAAGAGATCGACTGGACCGATCGCGATTTGTTGACGGCGCTGGTGAAGTCGTCAGCCGAATTGATGCACGCGGCCGGATTGCAGCTGACTATCGCCACCGTGCCCAATGCGCCCGGCTACCCTGGCCAAGGCGGGTATTCCAAGTGGATGTTCACCGACTGGCGAGGCGCTTATGACATCGCGGCCCTGGCCAAATACGTGGACCTCATCTGCCTGATGACCTACGATCAGCACACTAGCGGAACTGCCCCCGGCCCCGTCGCAGGCTGGCAGTGGACCGTGGAAAATCTTAACTATGCCCTCAAGACCGTCCCCAAGGAAAAGCTCTCTCTGGGAATTCCTCTCTATGGCTATCACTGGTACACCGGCGATCCCATCAAAGATCTCACCTCCGACAAGATGAGGATGCACCCCACCGCAGACGCCATCACCGCATTCAACGCAGAGCAACTTGCCGAGGCCTACAAGAGCAATATTCAGTGGGATGAGCAGGACCGCAGCGCGTGGTTCTTCTTTTATCGAGATCAGTTGCGCGAATGGGTTTTCTTCACCGATCAGCGCACCTTCAAGGAGCGTTACGACCTGGTGCAACAGAATGGGCTGGAAGGCTTCTGCTCCTGGGTTCTGGGTGACGAAGACCCCGCGATTTGGCAGGTCCTTCCGCAGCGGCATTGACGCGCAAGCTGGGAAGTGCCTCTTGCGAGTGAATACCGGGGTTTGAAGAAAACGAAGGGGATGAGCCTCAGCCCATCCCCTTCGTGATTCTGCGGAAACTATTGGATTACAGCGGTTCTCCAAATGATGCGTAGTAAGTGGAGCGTCCCTCAGGGGCTGAAGCCCGAGGTTTTATGCGCCTTGTTTGGCACGGCTAAAGCCGTGCCCTGACACAAAGCCGGAGCCAATCAGCAAGTTCCTAAAAGTGGTATGCCACGCCGATCACCGGATTGTAGATGTTGTACCACTTATTGGTGGTGAGAGAGGTATCACCGAAGGTGGGCACCTTGGTGACCATGCCACGGAACTCGGCACGAATGTCGAAGCTCGGGCTGATCTCACGAGCGATGCCGGCTCCGTAGATGGCGCCGATGTCGGTCTGCTGCTTGACGTCCAGCGAGGTGGTGCCGGAGTTGCGGATGGGTAGGAAGATGAATGCGGCCGGGCCCGCCTCGATGAAGGGATTGTACTTGCGGAAGTTGAAGCTGCGTACGTAAGCACCCGACATCTCCTGTGTGCGGGTCAGCACCACATAATGGTTGGTGTTGCCGATCACATAGTGAATCTTGTTCTGGTAGGTGATGCCGTAGTTGGCCTCGAAGGCGCTCGAGGGCGTAAGCATGAAACGGTAGCTGACCATTGCGCCAAACGCGCGGTTCGCGCTCACCTGAACGTCGGTGGCCCCAGCCATGTACGGCTCAATCATACCCGTGCCGCTAAGGCTGATATCCTGGCGGCTCTCCTGGGCGCTGCCTGCCGCCACGCATACGATCAGCATAAATGCAATTAAGGCGATCTTCTTCATTCGGTCCTGATCCTCACGACTGCTCAACCGTCCGGCTGGCAACGAGCTTGTCGATTCCGGTGCTCCGGTTCGAGCCGGGCCCCACTCTCAGCATTGTAACTGGCCGGAGCGGGTCCATGACAGAAGCGAGACCGGGAACGATCTGAGGCATTAGACGCAAAGGGATGAAAACGGGCGCTTTCCACCGGGCAAAACGCCGCAAAGAGCCGCTTTTCCGAGGCAAAACGGTTCTCGGGTCTAGCCAAAAATATTCTGTTTGCTTAGCCGGCCCGCTCCACATGGTAATGGAATGGCGGACCCTGCTCCTGGGCCAGAGCCCTGACAGTGCGCAAAAAAGCTCTGGCCGCATAAGAAAGTGTCGCCTGTCGCCGGTAAACCAGCCTGAGCACGCGCTTGACCTCCAGTTCGTCTACCGGTACGCGCACCAGGCTTCCTGCCTCCAGCTCCCTGGCCACAGTCAGGTGGGGCACAAGCGCCACACCATTGCCCATGGCCACAAACCGCTTGATGGCGTCGATGGTGGGCAGTTCAATGCCCATATTGAGCGGCGTGCGGTATTTTTGAAAGGCTTCGATCACCCGTCGCCGCATCGGCGAAGCAACGTTGTGAGCAATGAAGACCTCTTCGCCCAAGTCGTTGATGGAAACCCGCTTGGCCCCAGCCAGAGCATGACCGGGGCTGACAATGAGGGCTACGCTGTCGGCATACACCGCGATGCTGCGGTACTGCGCAGGATCAGGACGGTAGGAGATCATTCCCAGCTCAAAAGTGCGCAGATTCAATTCGTCAGGGATGTGCGAGGCCAACATTCGGTGTACCGTGACGCTGACGTGGGGAAACTCGCGCCTGTACAGGTCGATGGCCTGCAACAAATACAGGCATGTATACTCATTGGCCGCCAGTTGCAACCTGCCCCGCTCCAGGCTTTTCAGCTCATCGAGCGCGCTGGAAGCTTCGCGGCGCAAGGCGAGCAAACGCAATGCGTAGTCGCGCAACAGCACTCCGGCCGGGGTCAGCGACCCATCCCGCGCCGCTCGGTCAAAGAGCGTCTCACCCACCGAGGCCTCCAGTTTGCGAATCACCTGGCTCACCGCAGGTTGCGTCCTGCGCAGCCTCACCGCTGCACGCGAGAAGCTTCGCTCCTCTGCGACGGCGAGAAAGGTCTCAAGTTGGTTCAGTTCCATGAAGGCCTCCGGCCAGGGATCAGGGGTCAGAGATCAGATATCAGTTGGTCCGCGGGAGACGAAGAGCGGTCGTGTTCAAACAGGGGTCAATCAAACGAAAGGCGTGACACATGACCGATCCTGCAAACGATCCTTCTGATCCCCGATTCATCATAAGCAATTCTAATCGCTTCTACAACAATTATAACTTTGCCTTATGGGGCCAAATGCTGGACACTGCAAGTGTTGGGAGAGTTTTCCCTGGGAGGCAGCTTCATGGCGTCAGATCGCATCGTCTTTTTCGATACCACACTGCGCGACGGCGAGCAATCGCCCGGCTGCAGCATGACGACGCAGGAAAAGCTGACCATGGCCCATGCCCTGGAAGATCTGGGCGTTGACATCATCGAGGCCGGCTTCGCCATGGCTTCAGAGGGCGACTTCGCAGCCATCGCCACCATTACACAGGCAATTCGCAAGCCGCGCATTGCGTCTTTGGCTCGCGCGAAATCCGAAGACATCGTGATGGCCTCACGCGCCCTGCAATTCGCCGACCGCGCGCGCATCCACGTCTTTCTGGCGGCGAGCGATCTGCATCTCGAGTACAAGCTCAAGATGAGCCGCGCCGAGGCGCTGGATCAAACTGCCGAGTGTGTGCGTTTGGCGCGCTCGCTGGTGGACGATGTGGAGTTCTCACCCGAAGACGCGACCCGCTCGGAGCGCGACTTCCTGGTCGAGATGGTGCGGGTGGCCGTCGAAGCCGGGGCAACAACAATTAATATGCCCGACACCGTGGGCTACAGCACCCCGGAGGAATACGGCCGTATGTTCGCCGAGGTGCGCGAGCGCATTCCCGCCATTGACGCACAGGGCGTGATTCTATCGGCGCACTGCCACGACGACCTCGGCCTGGCTGTGGCCAACTCGCTGGCAGCAATTCATAACGGTGCACGCCAGGTGGAGTGCACCATTAACGGCATCGGCGAGCGCGCCGGCAATGCGGCTCTGGAGGAGATTGCCGCTGCGCTCTATGTGCGCGGCGACCGTTTCGGCCTCACCTCCAGCATCAATTTGAGCCAGCTCTATCCGTGCAGCCAGGTTCTGGGCCAGATCATCACCTTCCGTCCTTCGCCCAACAAGGCGATCGTGGGCGACAACGCATTTGCGCATGAGTCCGGCATTCATCAGCACGGCATGCTGGCCAACCCGCTCTGCTACGAGATTATGACTCCTGCGCTGGTGGGCGTTGCCAAGACACACCTGGTGCTGGGCAAGCATTCCGGGCGAGCGGCGCTGAGGCATAGACTGGAACAGTTGGGCTTCACGCTGACCCGCGACGAGCTGCAACACACCTATTACCGTTTTGTTGCGTTGGCCGACCGCAAGAAAAACATCTACGACTACGATCTGGTCAGCCTGTTGCCCGATCCGATTCGCGAACGGCGCCAGGAGCCGCTCTCCGAATTGGCCTGACGCTCAACTAACCGCTAATAACTGACAACTAAAGAGAGTACGCATGAAGCTGAAGATTCTCGTCACAGCCGGCGACGGCATCGGTCCCGAAGTCACTCGCGAAGCCGTTGCAGTATTGCGCGAAGTAGCAGCCGCCGGCGGTCACTCGCTCGAAATCGAAGAGAAGCGCATTGGCGGGGTTGCGATTGTCAACGACGGCGCGCCTTTGCCTGAGGACACCCTCGCAGCCGCGCTCAACTCCGACGCCGTTCTGCTGGGCGCGGTAGGCGGCAACGAGTTCAATTCCCTCCCCCCAGACAAACGCCCAGAGGCCGGCCTGCTAGGACTGCGGGCCGCTCTGGGCGGCTTTGCCAACCTGCGTCCCGCCTTCGCTTTCAAGGAGCTGGCTGCCAACAGCCCTCTGCGTCCTGAGATTATTGATGGCGCCGATATTCTCTTCGTCCGTGAACTACTTGGCGGCCTTTACTTCGGCCAGCCGCGCGAGTGGAATCGCAAGAGCGGCGAAGCCTGGAACACCATGCGCTACACGCGCGATGAAGTGGCGCGCGTAGCCCGAGTGGCCTTCAATCTCGCACAGAAGCGCCGCAAGAAGCTCACCAGCGTGGATAAGGCCAACGTTCTCGAGGTCTCGCAACTGTGGCGCGCGACCGTGATCGAAGTGGCCGCGGAGTTTCCGGATGTGACGCTCGAGCATCAATACGTGGACGCCATGTCCATGCACCTGATGAACCGCCCCCGCGATTTCGACGTTGTGCTGACGGAGAATTTGTTTGGCGATATTCTCTCCGATGAGTCGGCGGTTATCACCGGTTCGCTCGGAATGTTGCCCTCGGCCACCATCGGCGGCAAGGTCAATTTGTATGAGCCAGTGCATGGCTCCGCGCCGGATATCGCTGGCAAAGGGCTTGCCAATCCGATGGGCGCGATTTTGACCGGAGCCTTGATCTTGCGCCACTCCGGCGGCCTTGAAGCTGAAGCCGTTGCTATTGAGACGGCTGTCCGCAAGGTGTTGGAACAAGGTTTCCGCACGCCGGATCTCGCGCGCTCCAACCCGCAAGGATTTACCGTGCTATCGACAACCGAGATGGGCAAGAAAGTCCGCGAGACGGTTAAGGCATCGCTGGTTAGCGCGTGAGTTTTCTGTTCTCTATTCCCTGATCCTTCGCAAGAAGCAACGAATTGAAACAAAGGTGATCAATGAGTTCCGAACCAAGAACACTATTTGAAAAGGTCTGGGAGCAGCATGTGGTGGCCTCGCCTGAGGGCGAGCCAACGCTGCTTTACATCGACCTGCAATTGCTGCACGAGGTTACCTCACCGCAGGCATTTGAAGGGCTGCGGCTGGCAGGCCGCAAGGTGCGGAGGCCTGACCGCTGCATCGCAACGGTTGATCATAATGTGCCTACCACGCTCGCTGAGCGCTTCAACATCGTCGATCAAATTGCTGCCACTCAAATTGCCGCTCTGCGCACCAATTGCGCAGACTTCGGCGTTGAGCTTTACGACGTGGATTCGCCAAGCCAGGGCATTGTTCACATCATCGGGCCGGAGTTGGGGCTGACCAAGCCGGGCATGACGATTGTCTGCGGCGACTCGCACACCAGCACACACGGCGCCTTCGGGGCATTGGCATTCGGTATCGGCACGAGCGAAGTGGAACATGTGCTGGCCACGCAAACGCTGCCCCAATCGAAGCCCAAGACTTTTCGCATTTCGGTAGAAGGCAAACTGCCGCGCGGCGTTACGGCAAAGGACATTATTCTCGCCATCATCGGACAGATTGGCACCGATGGCGCGACTGGCTGCGTCGTCGAGTACGCTGGCTCGGCTATTCGCGCGCTCTCCATGGAAGGCCGCATGACGGTGTGCAATATGAGCATCGAGGCCGGAGCGCGCGCCGGGCTGATCGCTCCTGATGAAATCACATTTGCCTACCTCAAAGGCCGCCGTTTTTCGCCGCAAGGCGCCGCATGGGATGAAGCTGTCCGTGAATGGAGCAAACTGCCCAGCGATCCCGGCGCAAAGTTCGACCGCGAACTTGTGATCGATGCCGCCACGCTGGTTCCATATGTAAGTTGGGGCACCAGTCCCGGCATGGTCGCACCCATTACGTCCAAAGTGCCGGACCCGGCTTCAGCACCCACCGAACAAGAGCGCACGGGACTGGAACGCGCTCTCGAGTATATGGGCCTGAAAGCTGGAACGCCGCTTGAAACAGTCGCGATTGACCGCGTCTTCATTGGCTCGTGCACCAATGGGCGCATCGAAGATTTGCGCGCCGCCGCCCGCATCGCTGACGGATACAAGGTTTCGACAAAGGTAAGCGCGATGGTGGTTCCAGGCTCGCAGGCCGTGAAGGAACAGGCTGAAACCGAGGGCCTCGATCTCATTTTCCGCGCGGCTGGTTTCGAATGGCGCGAGCCAGGCTGCTCGATGTGCCTGGGCATGAATCCTGACATTCTTTCGCCGGGCGAGCGCTGCGCTTCGACCAGCAACCGCAACTTTGAAGGCCGCCAGGGAAGAGGCGGACGCACACATCTTGTGAGTCCGGAGATGGCCGCGGCCGCAGCCATTGCAGGGCACTTTGTCGACATTCGCGCCTGGAAAGTAAATGAATCGGCTACGCCGGAGGTAAAAGGCTGATGGAACCCTTTCGCACATTGACCGCATTGGCCGCGCCTCTGGACCGGGCGAATGTCGATACCGACCAGATTATTCCCAAGCAGTTTCTCAAGCGCATCGAGCGCACCGGCTACGGCGAGTTTCTCTTCTTCGATTGGCGGCGCACGGCTACGGGCGAACCGGACTCCAGCTTCGTGCTCAACGACCCGCGCTACAAGGACGCGCAAATACTCATCGCCGGCAAGAACTTCGCCTGCGGATCGAGCCGCGAACACGCCGCATGGGCGCTCTCAGACTTCGGTTTCCGCGCGGTCATCGCGCCCACGTTTGCGGACATTTTCTTCTCCAACGCGGGCAAGAACGGCATCGTATTGGCGCGGCTCAGCGAAGAACAAGTGGCCACGCTGCTCGAGAATGCGAAGACCATTCCGAATTATCAACTGACTGTCTCGCTCGAAGCGCAGACAGTTACCGACAATCAGGGCTTCTCGGCGACTTTTGAGATTGACCCATTCCGCAAGTTCTGTCTTCTTGAAGGACTCGACGACATCGGCCTGACTCTGCGCCATGAAGCCGCGCTCGACACATTTGAAACAAAGCATGACAAGGCTAACTGGCTGAAAGCTAAATAACAGCTGAGTTAGCGCGGTTAGCTGAGCTAGCGGAGTTAGTTCACTCACAGACGGCCTTTGCTAACTCCGCTAGCTCCGCTAACTACGCCAACGCCGCTTCGAGGAAAGACAATGACTATTGAAGGCAAGCGACAAAGCATCCCGTTGACCGAAGGCCCTGACCGCGCGGCCTCTCGTTCGTATCTGCGTGGTTCCGGTTTCAGCAAAGAAGACCTGCACAAACCCATCATCGGCATCGCCAACACATGGACCGAGATCGGCACCTGCAACATGCATCTGCGCGAGATCGCCGAGGCTCTCAAAGAGGGCATTCGCGAGGCTGGTGGGACTCCGATGGAATTTAACACCATTACCATCTCCGACGGCATCACGATGGGCACGCAGGGCATGAAAGCCTCTCTGGTTTCGCGCGAAGTGATTGCCGACTCCATTGAATTGATGGCGCGGGGCAATCTCTTCGACGGCCTGGTGGGGATCGGCGGATGCGATAAAAATATGCCGGGCATCATTATGGCGCTGTGCCGGTTAGACATTCCTGGCCTGATGCTCTACGGCGGCTCTATCGCGCCCGGCAAGCTGAACGGCGTGGACATCACAATTCAGGACGTCTTCGAAGGCATCGGTTCGCACGCCGCTGGCCGCATCGACGACGCCGGACTCGAAGCTTTGGAAGCCAACGCCTGTCCCGGCGCGGGCGCATGCGGCGGCCAGTTCACGGCCAATACAATGGCCATGTCGGCGGAGATTCTTGGTATCGCGCCAATCAAGCTCTCCGGCGTGCCGGCAACGGCATCAGACAAACACTCCGCCACGCGCGAGGCCGGACATATTCTGATGGATGCCGTCCGCGCCAATCGCCGCCCTTCGCAGATTATTACCCGCAAATCCATTGAGAACGCGATCGCCAGCGTAGCCGCAAGCGGCGGTTCGACCAATGCCGTTCTCCATTTGCTCGCCATTGCGCGAGAGTTGAACATTCCGCTGACCATTGACGATTTCGACGCCATCAGCAAGCGCACACCGTACATCTGTTCGCTGACTCCGGCGGGTAAGTTTGTCGCATCGGATTACCAGGCCGCGGGTGGATCGCGCCTGCTCGCGCAGCGGCTGATCGACGCCGGCCACGCCGACGGAACCACGCTCACCATCAGCGGCAAGACGCTCGCTGAAGAAGCCGCACTCGCCAAAGAGACTCCCGGACAGCAAGTCATCGGCAGTTTTGAGAAGCCCATCAAGCCTAACGGCGGCCTGGTGATTCTGAAGGGCAATCTTGCGCCCGAAGGCTGCGTGATGAAGATTGCAGCGGCCAATCGCTACGAGCATCGCGGTCCGGCACGCGTCTTTGACACGGAAGACGCCTGCTTCGCAGCGGTTCAATCAGGCCAGATTAAGCCGGGGGATGTGCTGGTGATTCGTTATGAGGGCCCCAAGGGCGGACCGGGAATGCGCGAGATGCTGCAAGTGACGGCGGCCATCAGTTCAAACGCGGAACTGAGCGCGACGGTTGCCCTGTTGACCGACGGCCGTTTCAGCGGCGCAACGCGCGGCTTTACCGCCGGCCACGTTGCTCCCGAGGCTTTCGTAGGTGGACCAATCGCCGCGGTTCGCGAGGGCGACATCATTCACTTCGACATCCCCAACCGCAAGCTCGACATTGAAATCAGCGAGGCGGAAATGGCGGCGCGTTTGAAAAACTTCACGCCGCCCGCATTGCGCTGGCCCAAAGGCGTCTTCCGCAAATATGTTGACCGCGTAAGCTCGGCATCAGAAGGCGCAACGACGTAAGAGCAGCATCCGGAAGTTAACAAAGGAGACTCACATGGGAAACGACGCCACCAAGCACGCATCGAATAACCCTCCCACACGCCTGACTGGCGCGGAGATTGTCTGGGCTACGCTGGTGGGCGAGGGCGTTACCGACGTCTTCGGCTACCCCGGCGGGGCGATTCTCCCGGTCTACGACGCGCTGCGCAAGTTTCCCATTCATCATGTACTGGTGCGCCACGAGCAGGGCGCGGCACACATGGCCGATGGTTTTGCGCGGGCCTCGGGCAAGGTGGGCGTTGCCATTGCGACCAGTGGCCCCGGCGCAACAAACCTTGTCACAGGCATCGCGACAGCTATGCTCGACTCGATTCCCATTGTCTGCATCACCGGGAATGTCTCCAGCAAAGTACTGGGCACCGACGCTTTTCAGGAAGTGGACATTACCGGCATCACGCTGCCGGTAACCAAGCACAATTTCCTCGTCAACCGGACGGAAGATATTGCACATGCAATCCGCTACGCGTTCCAGATTGCGAAAACAGGACGTCCCGGCCCGGTACTCGTCGATATCACCAAAGATGCGCAACAGGGCACGGCGGTCTTCGACTTTGACGCTGCCAAGCCGCGTCCCCATCGTCCTCATCCCATGCTGAAGATGGAGGAGCACGATCTCGCTCATGCCGCAGAGCTTATCCGCAACGCCAAGCGTCCCGTGATCCTGGCCGGTCACGGCGTCATTGACTCCGGCGCTGAGGAGCAACTGTACTCACTGGCCGAGCGAGCGCAGATTCCCGTGGCTCTCACGCTGCTGGGCCTGGGCGGCTTCCCTGCATCTCACCCACTGAACCTGGGCATGATGGGCATGCACGGCGAAGCCTGGGTCAATCAGGCCATTCAGGAGGCCGACCTGCTGATCGCCTGCGGCATGAGGTTCGATGATCGGGTCACCGGCACAATCTCGACTTATGCCACCAAGGCCAAAAAGATTCACATCGAGGTTGATCCCGCCGAGGTGAACAAGAACATCAAGGTGGACGTGGCCTTAATCGGCGACCTGCGAATGGTACTCGAAGAATTGCTGCCACGCATTAGCGGCCGCGACGGTTCGGCATGGATCAAGACAATCGAATCCAGCAAAGGCGCGGTGGCCGTGCGCGACATCAAGAACCTGCCCGACTCCGGCCACCTCTACGCGGCACACGTAATCCACGACATCTGGCGCATCACAGGAGGCGACGCTATCGTGGTGACCGATGTTGGCCAGCACCAGATGTGGGAGGCGCAATACTTCCATCACGAGCTTCCTCGCTCGCTGATCACATCGGGTGGCTTGGGAACAATGGGATTCGGTTTGCCAGCGGCCATCGGTGCAAAGGTCGCCTGCCCGGACAAGGAAGTCTGGGTCATCGCCGGCGACGGCGGATTCCAGATGACGGCGTCCGAGTTGTCGACCATTGTCCAGGAAGGCATCAAGATCAACATCGCCATTATCAACAACGGCTACCTTGGCATGGTGCGCCAGTGGCAAGAGTTCTTCTACGAGCGCAACTATGAAGCAACGCCGCTGGTCTCGCCCGACTTCGTCAAGCTGGCCGATGCTCACGGCATCGCGGGACGAGGCGTTCAAACCCGCGGCGAGGTGGCCTCCGCCGTCGAAGAGGCTCGCTCTGCGCCCGGGACATTTTTGCTGAACTTCATGGTCGAAAAGGAAGACTCGGTTTATCCCATGATTCCCGCCGGCTCCTCACTTCACGAGATGATTCGCCGTCCGGAAAAAGATCCGCTGATGGAAACGTAAGCCCCTGATCCTTGAAAGGTAATTATGCTGCACACATTCGTTGCTTATGTGGAAGATCTGCCGGGCGTACTCACGCGCGTGGCCTCGCTCTTCCGCCGCTTGAACATCAACATCAACTCTCTCACTGTGGGCCGCAGCGAGCGCGTGGGCCTGTCACGGCTCACGTTGGTCTGCGAGGCATCGGCCGAGGCCGGCCATCGAATCCGGGCCAGCCTGTATAAGCTGGAGAATGTAGTGGATGTGGATGACATCGCCCAGGCGCCGTCGGTAACCCGCGAACTGGTGCTCATCAAGGTGGCTGCAACGCCGCGCAATCGCTCGGGAATCTTCGAACTGGTTGAAGTCTTTCGCGCCCGCATCGTGGACCTTGCGCCGGAGTCACTGACCATCGAAATGACCGGAGTGGAAAGCAAGATTGAAGGGCTTATTCAGGTTCTAAACGAGGGCGAGGAGCGCATTCTGGAAATCTGCCGCAGCGGCAAGATGACTATGCGCCGCGGCCATCACACTTCGAGCGTTCTGAAGGCGCTCGGCGCAAATGAGGACCAAGCGGCGGAAGAAGCCTCGCATGACACCGTGACCGCCGAACCGGAATGACCAGACCACTAAGATAGCGTTTCAAACCGACTGAAACTTACCATAACCAGAAAGCAAAGGACAATCATGGCGAAGACTTACTACGATCACGATGCTGACCTCTCCCTTATTCAAGCCAAAAAGGTGGCCATTATCGGCTACGGTTCTCAGGGACATGCACATGCTCTCAACCTCAAGGATTCAGGGGTTCAGGTAAAAGTGGGCCTGGCGGCCAACTCAAAGTCGATCACCAAGGCGCAGAAGGCCGGCCTGGAGGTGGATACGGTCGCAGCGGTCACCAAGTGGGCAGACGTGGTGATGGTTCTTGTTCCCGACCAGACAGCGGCAAAGTTGTATGCCGAAGAGATCGGACCCAACCTGGCGGCGGGCAAGCTGCTCCTCTTCGCGCACGGCTTCAACATTCACTACAAGACCATCGTCCCGGCGGCGGGCATTGACGTGGGCATGGCCGCGCCCAAGGCGCCCGGTCATCGGGTCCGTGAGGTCTTCACCGAGGGCGGCGGCGTTCCCTGCCTCATCGCCGTCCACCAAGACGCCACAGGCAAGGCTCATGCACTCTGCCTCAGCTACCTGAAGGGCATCGGCGGCACGCGCGCCGGAGTGCTGGAGACCACATTCAAGGAAGAGACCGAGACCGATCTCTTCGGTGAACAGTCGGTGCTCTGCGGCGGCGTGAGCGCGCTTATCAAGGCAGGCTTCGAGACGCTGGTCGAGGCCGGCTATCAACCTGAGAGCGCTTATTTTGAGTGCCTGCACGAGCTCAAACTGATTGTGGACCTCATCTATCGCGGCGGCCTGGCATACATGCGCTACTCCATCAGCGATACAGCCGAGTGGGGCGACTACGTCAGCGGCCCGCGCGTTATCAACACGGAGAGCCGCAAAGCGATGAAGCAGATTCTCACCGAGATCCAAAACGGCGAATTTGCCAAGCGCTTCCTCGCCGACCAGAACTCCGGTCGCAAGGAGTTTTTGGCCTTCCGTGAGGCCGAAGCCAAGCACCCGGTGGAGATCGTCGGCAAAAAGCTCCGCGCCGCCATGCCTTTCCTCGATCCGGTGACGGTGGAAGAAGTTGCGAAGAGCAGGTAGGCGACTCCGCAGGTAATCTAATCAGCTATCAGCCGGTCCGTATCGCCAAGTGATACGAACCGGCTGTTTGCGTTCAGATCCAGGTTAATACCCGCGATCGAGTCAAGATTCTCATCAAATAAAGGCTTTGAGATTGCAACCGCCTGGCACGGATTTATGCGCAGAAAATCTCTGCACGGTTCTGAGGTCTAGAAAATGGCGTAGTGGAGGGGCAGAACGATGATTCCGCATACCTAGAATCCGACTCAGGGGCAAAAATTCGCCTCCGAAGGATGACGTCTCTTCGGAGGCGCTTGCATGACACAAGTTAGACGGGGCCAGTAGCCGGCGCTGGAGGTCGGTAGCGCGCGGCTACTGGTGATCCCTATACAAACGAAGCTAGCTGCGGCTTCCCCTTTCCACGGCCACTTCGTGTCGCCCGGCTCAAAGAGGACATTCGTACGCGCCCTCCGAACCTTGTTGACAAATGGAGTGTCTCCTATGCGGAAAACCTGTTCCGTGACGGTCGTCACACATGTGCGTATCGGTACCAAAGTTTGCAGGTATTTTAAATTTGACTTGATTCTGGACAAGTGCGCTGGTCAATTTTGAACACCTTGCGCTTAGGCGCTCATTCTGCCTGCCCGAAGCGCACGAATGAGCAGCCCTCTCCTGCACGTCCCCAAAAGGGAGATTGACAAACCGCGCTCCACATTTGAAAATCGGAGCTTCAGTTCGCTCGGGTGCGGATCTAGAGCGGAACCAGAGTAACTGTTTCCTGTTAAGTGTCGTGCAGGGTCGCCGCTCCCTGATGGTCGCGTCGACTTGAACGCTGTGGTTTCGGGATACATCGACTCTGGTTCCGCTGTACCCCCTAGCCGCTCACGGGAACTCGAATCCGGACGCACCCCCCACTGCTAACCCGGGACAAATGACGCGGTCTGCATATATTGGACGCGCGCGGAGCTTGCTGGGGGCTTTTTGGGACCGAAGTGAGTTTATAAGGAGCACGAGATGGGGTTGGTAGACTGGGCAATCGTTGTGCTGATGGTGCTGGCAGTACTAGGAGGGTTCACGCAGGGATTCTTCCGCGCTGTCTGTGGCCTGGGCGGCCTGCTGCTGGGCCTGGCGATCGCTGCATGGAACTACGGCCGCATCGCAAAGCTGATTTTGCCCCTGGTGCGAATCGAAGCGGTTGCCAATGTGATTGGCTTCCTGCTGATTGCGCTTCTCGTGATGGCCTTGGCCGGCCTCGCGGGGAAAATCCTCTCGAAAACTTTTCATTCCATCGGACTTGGATGCCTGGACAGTCTGGCAGGAGCGGTATTCGGCTTTTTCCAGGGCGCGCTCCTTGTGACGCTGGTGATTCTGGTGACCGTGGCCTTTTTCCCCAGAGCCCAATGGTTGACGGAGGCCAAGCTCCCTAGACTGTTTTTCGGGGCCTGCCATTTGAGCACGCATGTGACTCCGCACGAGCTTTCCGAGCGCGTCCGGCACGAACTCAATGCGCTGGAAAAGGAGTCGCCCCGGTGGTTGCACCCCAACGAAGGTAAATTGTGATTATGTCCCGGGACGCAGCCCGGGGAAATATGGCAAGCTATTAGAACACTCAGAGGTGGACGTGAGACGAGAACTGGACAGCCTGGTCACCCAAATGCATTCCAGCGGTATGCGCTACGAGGACGCCGTACGCGAGTTCAAGAAGCAATACCTGCGCGAAGTGCTAGTAGCGCACCGGGGAAACCAGTGCAAGGCGGCTGAAGAGCTGGGAATGCACCGCAACACTCTGAGCCGCACCATGGCGGAGCTGGGGCTCAACCTGGCTGAAGTGCGCGCCGGCCTCAAGCGTCCGCCGCGCAGCGAACGTCCTGTATATAGCGCAGTACGCCAGGTCTTTGGCCGGGGCTGACGGCGCTCACAAGGACATGCAGACAAACCCACAGGCCCACAAAGCGCGCGTCCGATCGGCAAAGCCAAGGCACGTCAAGCAGGCTGCTGAACATTCTGGCGAAGAGCACAGAGAGCATCGTTCAGGGGCAAAGGCCCCTAGTGATTTGACTGGCTTTATGCCGGGACAAAAGTCGCGGTATGACGTGCGAAAGATTTTACCGGCGACTATATTAGCCTTGCTGCTAATAGTAGCTACAAACGCCGGGCACGCACAGACGGCCCAGGCAAAGCCAGCGCTGACGCAGCCCGCCTCTAGTCAGACTTCCTCTCAAGGTCAGAACTCAGAACCCAAGAAGGACGCCAACCCGGCAGGACCAACACGCAACTCCGACCGGCGTCGCGCCGCCAAGCTCTATCTCGCCTCCAGCAAACTCTTCGCTGATGGACAGTTTGAAGAGGCCTTGCGCGGCTACCAGCAAGCGGCCACGCTCGACCCCGGCAATGCCGACTACCCGCTGGCGGCAAGCGTTGCGCGTAGCCACGCTGTGACAGCGCTGATTGAGGCTGCAGCCAAGGACCGGCTGAGCGGCGATGCGGCACAAGCGGAAACCGCTCTGGCCCATGCGCTTGAACTGGAGCCGGGAAGCATCCAGGTGAAGCAACACCTTTACGAACTGGGAGACGATGCCCTGCTGGGCCAGCCACGGCCCATCTACGAGAAGGGCGAACAAACGGCCGGCGAAGCGGTGCAATTGGAGCCTTCTGCAGGAGTGCACAGTTTTCACCTTCACGCGGACCCGCGCCAGATGATCCAGCAGGTCTTCAAGGCCTATGGGATTGATGTCACAGTGGACGACAGCGTTCACGCCGTTCCTGCCCGGCTGGATTTGGATAACGCCGGCTTCGAGCAGGCAGCGCGCATCGTTGGAATGGTGACGGCATCGTTCTTTGTTCCGCTAAGCATGCACCGTGCGCTGGCCGCCAACGACACCAGAGAGAACCGCCAGAAGTTTACGCCACTCGAACTCGAGACAGTTTATTTTTCGGGGCTGAGTGCGACGGAGCTGACCGACGTGGTCAACCTGGCCAAAAACGTCTTCAATGCGCCGCAAGCTGTGGCGGAACCCACATCGAGCACGATTACGATTCGCGCGTCACACGGGACGCTCAATGCATTCAACGCCACGATGAGCGAACTGCTCGACGGGCGCAACCAGGTGCTGCTTGAGGTGCGCATGATACAGCTTGCGCACTCCAGTACGCGCAACACCGGGGTCCGACCCCCGCAGAGCATTTCGGCCTTCAACGTTTATGCCGAGGAACAATCCCTGCTGAACGCCAACCAAAGCCTGGTGCAGCAGATTATCTCGTCGGGCCTTGCGTCTCCCAGCGACCCGTTGGCGATTCTCGGCATTTTGCTGGCTTCCGGCCAGGTGTCGAGTTCACTGTTCTCCGGCGGCATTGCGACCTTTGGCGGCGGGCTGACGCAATCCGCGCTGGCTCCGGGATCGATCACGGCCAACCTGAACCTGAACTCCTCGGACTCGCGCGAGTTGGATCAGATGCAATTGCGGCTGAGCGACGGCGAGGCCGCAACAATGCGGCTCGGGTCGCGTTACCCCATTCAGACATCGTCGTTCTCAAGCCTCGGGGCCAGCATTCCGAATATACCGGGCCTTACCGGCGCGGGAAGCTCCAGCAGCCTGTCTTCCTTGCTGGCCTCCTACTCCGGCAGCTTGCCGAATATTCCGCAGGTCGAGTATCAGGACCTGGGCATGACCCTGAAGGCGACCCCTAAAGTCATGCGCAACGACGATGTTGCGCTCACTGTCGATTTAAAGATCGACGCGCTCGCGGGAACCTTCATCAATGGCAATCCAGTGCTCAACAATCGCGCATGGTCCGGGGTGGTGACACTCAAGCGGGGCGAGGCCGTCGAGGTGGTGAGTGAGCTGGACAAGTCGGAAAGCCGCGCCATCAGCGGCACGCCGGGGATCAGCGAGATTCCCGGCCTCAGCGATCTCACCGGCAATGATACCCAGAAGAACTACGCGACGCTGCTGATTGTCATCACGCCCCATGTATTGCGAGGCACGCAGGCCGCCGGCCATTCGCCGATGATGCGCGTGGAGCACGGGCAGACGCCATAACGAGTCAGTGGGCTTGTTTGCGCGTATACCTCGAAGAGCTCCGCTAAAGCGGTTCTCCAATTGCTTTACTCCGAAACCGCATCCCCTGAGTGACTTTTTTCTTAAGAAGAAGCCGCCTTGCACGGCGCCTGCAAGGGCTCATTAATTGGAGAATCGCTTTAGACGCTGACAAGGGCAGACAGGCTGAACGCCATTGTCTGCCCTTGTCGGTAAGCCTGCCAGCAGCCGATTCATTCGGTTAGCTGACTCGCCAGCTCTAGTTCTCCACGCCGTCCAGCTTGGCCTGGTACAGAATGATCTTCTTAATTTCGTCGTAGGGCGCGTTGGCGGGAATCTGGCGGCCGTTGACCAGCAGCGTCGGAGTCTGATTGATGTCCAGATCCTGGGCGAGTTTCCTTTCAGCATCGACCGCGGCGGTGATTGCGGGGGTTGACGCGCAAGCGGCGACCTTGGCCGGCTCCAGGCCGACTTTGGTTACGGCGCTATTCAGGGTCAGAGAAGCGCCATCGGGCGTCGCTAGCCCTTCCTGGCCGTCAAAAACCGAAGAGGCAAAGGTGAAGAACGAGCTGCTGCCGCCCTCTTTGGCTACACAAAGGCCATAAGCAGCCGCCCCGGCAGCCGCAGGATGCTGCGGCAGCGGGTAGTTCTGGAAGATGAAACGAGCCTTCGGAAAATCCGCGGCCAGTTTGTCCATGTTGGCCTGCGCTTCTTTGCAGTGAGGGCATTGGAAGTCGGCAAACTCAATGATTTCCCAGTTCTTGGTCGCCGAGCCGCGGTAGGGCCCGTCGGCACGCTCCTGAGCCATGGCGCGGGCCTCCGCATAGGGATGCTCGCCAAAGGGGATGATGTCGTCTCCGGCGACGATGTGCTTGCCGTCGGGTAGTACAAAGAACCCAAGCGCGTTCGGCTTCAGCTTGCCAGTCTTGTCGCCGACGTAGACCACAACTTTGCTGACGCCCTCGGAAGGCGTCTTCAGGATGGCCTGCACCTGCCACACACGGGTCTCTTCAAAGCCCCAACTAACGGTGAGGAAGGCGTTGACAGCCTCTTTGGTCGGAGTTGCGGCAGTGAAGTTAGCCGGATCGGGCTTGGGAAACACGGGTGCGGCCGAAGGAGCCGGCTCTGACGGGGCCGGCGCAGACGGGATCTGCGCTGACGGAGCTTGCTCGGGCGCGGAGGGCACATCCTGTTGCGCTACGGCCTGCAAGAGGGGCAGAGAGAAAGCAATCAGCGCCGCGGCGCTGGCAAAACGGGCAGAAAGACGAATCAAGCGGTTTCTCCTTAAATTTCTGAAAAGCTAAATTGCGCAAAAGCTGGGCTGTGGAAAAGCCCTTGCGACGGCAAAAGGCTCTCTACTTCTAGCTTATACCTGAACTTTGACGGCAATGGGGAATCTGCGGCCCATGCCGAATGACTTCGAAGTAACCTTTAGAACAGGGGCGGCTTGCTGGCGTTTGTACTCGCTGCGTTCAACAAGGCGCACCACCTGTTGGACGAGTTGCAGAGGAAAACCGCGTGCCTGGGCGATTTGCTCGGGAGTCTCATAACGCTCCACATAGGCTTCGAGAATGGGATCGAGAACCTCGTAGGGCGGCAACGAGTCGGTGTCCTTTTGGTCCGGACGCAACTCAGCCGAGGGCGGCTTTTCGAGGATCGTCCGCGGAATCACTTCACTGTCACGGTTAATCCAGCGGCAGACAGCGTAGACGCGGGTCTTCACCAGATCGCCAATCACCGCCAGCGCTCCCACCATGTCGCCATAGAGGGTGCAGTAACCCACGGCCATCTCCGACTTGTTGCCGGTGGTGAGCACCAGCGCTGAGAACTTGTTGGAGAGAGCCATCACAAGGTCGCCGCGAATGCGAGACTGTATGTTTTCCTCTGTTGTATCCGGTTTCGTTCCCGCAAATAGCGGCTCCAGAGCGTGGGTAAACTCCGCAAACAGGCCACTGATGCCGATTACTTCATATCGAATGCCTAGGTTGGCGGCCAACCGGCGGCTGTCGTCGATTGAGCCTGCTGACGAGTAAGGGCTGGGCATGCCGATGCCCACGACGTTTTCCGCGCCCAGCGCCTCGGTGGCAATGGCTGCCACCAATGCGGAATCGATACCGCCGCTCAAGGCAACCAGGGCCTTTTTGAATCCGCACTTACGCACATAATCACGTGTGCCCAAAACCAATGCGCGATAGGCGGCCTCGGTGTCGTCCTCTTCGGGAGCGGGCTGGACCAGCGCATCAAACGGGTCAACGACAATCAGATCTTCATGGAAAGAGGTGGCCTGAGCGATCAATTCTCCACGCGCATTGAGGGCCAGCGAGGAGCCGTCAAAAATCAGGCTGTCATTGCCACCCACCTGGTTGGTCAGCAACACTGGCACACGGTCACGCCGGGCAATGGCAGCCAGCATCTGGCGGCGCATCACACGCTTTCCATGCCAGAAAGGCGATGAGGAGAGATTGATATGCACCTGGGGTTGGTGGCGCATCAGCTCTTCCATGGGATCGAAGTTGTATAAGCGGCGCGGCCAGAAGCTCTTGTCGTTCCATGCATCTTCGCAGATGGTAATGGCCAGCCGGACGCCGTCCAATTCCACAACCTGCTGAGGCCGAGACGGGGTAAAGTAGCGTTGTTCGTCGAAGACATCATAGAACGGCAGCAGGCGCTTGTGCTGCTCGAGCAGCATACGGCCACCATCCAGCAGAACAGCGGCGTTGACGGCCGGCTTGCCATACCAACCGGCGGGATCCGTTGACGGAACCCTCGGCTTGCCGCTTTCGCCCTCGGCCGGCAGCGCCACCCCAGCCAGCACGGCGGTAGGCAGGTCGCGGGTAGCCTCGGCCAGTTCAGCGACAGCGGAGCGGCAGCGGGCCAGAAAGCTCGGCTTCTCAAGAAAATCGGCAGGCGGGTAACCGCAGATTACCAATTCGGAAAAAACCGTGAGCCGCGCGCCCTGGTCAGCCGCGCGGCGGGTGACCGCGACAATCTTTTCAAGATTTCCGGTGAAATCCCCGATGGTTGGATTGATCTGCGCCAGTGCGATCTTCACAACACTAGTTTAATTCACATCGGAGAGCTGCCAGTTCTTAGCTACAGCAAGCGAATTCTTCCCGGTTGAGGCTACGGTGTGAGAGGTGGTTTATTCCGAAGGTAATGTGTAGGCATCCAGCGCCATGAATTGCTGAATATGCGGGTCGGTCGATGCCATGAATCCCTCCAGCGGGCCGAAATATTGAGCGCGGCCCTGGTGCAGAAAGAGAACCAGGTCGGCCAGCCGCTCGGCAAAGCGCATATCGTGGGTGACCACGATGCTCGTCTTACCGAGATGGCATTTGAGAATCTCGATCAGGTCGCCGAGGCGGCGGGCGATGATGGGATCAACCATTGTGGTTGGCTCGTCGTAAAGCACAATCTCCGGCTCCCCGGCGAGGGCGCGGGCGATGGCCACGGCGCGCTTTCGGCCTGTCGAGAGGCTGGCCGGCAGCGCTTCCACCACATCTTCGGCGCCCACGACATTGACCAGTTGGGCAACCTTCTCCTGGATCTGCTCTTCGCTGAGGCTGCCGCACTCGCGCAGCGGAAAGGCTACGTTCTCGCGCACGCTGAGGGAATCGAAGAGTGCGCCGTTCTGGAAGACCATGGTGATGCGCTTGCGGACGGCCCGCAACCCATCTTCGTCGAGGCCGACAATCTCCTTGCCTTCGACGCGAATGGAGCCTTCGTCCGGCGTCAGAAAGCCCATCAACATGCGCAGGGCCACCGACTTGCCCACGCCGCTGCGTCCGAGTATGCAGAGAGTCTGGCCGCGATTCACAAAGAAGCTCACGTCCTCCAGAACAGGCCGGTCATCGAATGCGATGCTGACATGGCTGAAGTCAATGATGGGACCCGACGGCGCGGAGGTATCCGCGGATTGTTCCAGTTCCCCGGGGAAGGCTTGGTCTAGCTCCCTGGAGAGTTCCGCATTGGAAGGAAAATCGGACATAGCCGTAGATTCAGATTAAGCGATTGGGGCGCGGCGGCGGCTTTTTCCCGGCTCATGTGCCCCGCAGGAAAAATTATCTGCAAGGTTTTGAAAATATATATAGGGGGGTGGGGGGTATCCAGTGGTCAGGTAAAACCCCACTGCGACGACTGACTCCATTGTGCGTCGGGCAAACGGAATAATCTGTATGGTTCGCAGGGAAAAGATTCTGAAGTCCCGGATCGCCTATGCGGCGATACTGAACGGTACGATCTTGGGGAGTTTCTTTCGTTTGGCTTGAGCGAATTCATACGACGATTGCATATCAAACCAGAAGCTGGGATGCGTTCCCAGCGCCGCAGACAGGCGCAACGACATCTCCGCGGAGATGCCCGCGCGGCAATTGAGAATCCTGGACAGCGTCACGCGCGAAACGTGAAGATGCTTCGCCACGTGCGTAATGTTCATCCCTTCCAGGTATTCCTGAAGCACCTGGCCGGGGTGCGCCGGATTGTGCATTTCCGTGGGCATATATTCTCCGTGGTGATAATCGCGGTTATCGAGCGTGAGACGCGGTCTGCCTTGACAGCCACGACCTGAGCGCCTGATCCGCGCGGCCCTGCCAGCCGTTGCCGGTGGCGCGGAGACCCTCGGCCACATCGGGCGAGAGTCGAATCGAGATGGGAACTTTTTTCGGCGCTTTCTGCGGCCCGCGCTTACGGAGTTTCAGCAGTACTTTCTGCCGTCTCTCAAAATCAATGAGTGCCTCAATACGGTCCTAGAAATCGCTCGCCGTTGAAGTGAATCAAGTGCGAAGGCGCATCGGCAACCCACACTTCTGTCTCCCATGCAATCTCTCCAAGATAGCGGCCCATGACTGCACGATTCGGAAATGCGGTCACATACACAAGGCCACTCTTTGAACCAGCGAACAGCTGAGATAGTTCTGCATGGCGCTTGCCGTCTACTGGCCCATGACTGGTAACAGACTCCACGAGCAGCAGCCAGTCCTTCCCGGTGTAATGCAGAACCACATCGGGCATCTTCCCGTGCGCATCGACTTCTACGCCCAGCCTCGTCAGTAACACCTCGTCGAAGTACCCCCACTTCTCGCCTGTGTCACCGGCATAGACCAACACGCTGCCCGGCGCGAAGCGCGGAGCAAAGTCTTCAATGATGGCGCGGATCAGTTCGCTGTGCTCACCAGGGCTAAGTTTAATCTCTTTGCCGGTTGCGATCTTGACAGGAATCAGATTGTGCTGGCGCACCTTGGCGTATTGTGCGATCAATGTCTGGTGTTCAGCCAAGTATGCAGCGAGTTTATTGGTCCACTTCCTTTTTCCAAAGCTGCGAAGTAGATCGAGCGTTGCCGCCTCGATCTGATAGACGGCCTTGGGACTGTTCACTGAGCGTCCAGGCTTATCGGGGTTGTAAAGTACGAGTCCAGCGGCAACAAACTGGTGCATAGTCTGCCGACGGAATGTCTCGCGTGTGTTCGGGGCGTACTTCTTTTCGTAGTGTTTATACGCCCAGTCCATGATCGGCGTGATGCCAACAAGCGGACGCTCAGCTTCAGACCACTTCTTCTTCTGTGTAAGGTTCAAGAGTGCAAGAAGGCACGCTGCTGACCGTTCATTCTGCTGCGCCCGTGGGAGGCCCAGAGCCTTGATAATTTTCAAGGCTTCATCTATATGAATATGCGTCATGCAGTAAGTCTGCCTAGCCTTTCGTCGATCATCTTTTGCGTAAGCTCACCGCTCTTCGCCGCCCATTTCCCGAGTTCAATCAATGCGGGGCGGCTCGGATACTTCATCGTCTTCAGGTCTGTTGCGTTTACCTGAGTGTGCCCGTTGAATCGCCGAAACGCCTTGTCCACGACCGTGGTATTGAGAAATACCGCGAGTCCATTTGCAAGAGGCTCTGAGAGGCCGCGCTTGTTCTCATGGAATACGTTCAGATGGTTCTCAAAACCTAGCGCCTGAGCGCCGCCGAAGGCGGCGGGATCAACCGCGCTCGCAATGATCCTGCGCTTCTCTTCTTTCGACGAAAACCGGCGAACCACGCAATAGTGACCGTTCGGGAAGAGCCACTTCTCCGTGTCGTGGTTACGCTGGATTGCGTTCGGCTTCTTCGCACCGACAATCGGCCAGGCTGTGCGGTTGGTACTGAAGTGACTCGGATAGAGCAGCGGCACCGTGCCGGGTACTGGCATATCGCAGAGATAATCTTTCAGGCGAAAATCGACGACAGGTCCGGTCGATACACTCACGCCAATGTCGGCCAGGGAATATCGAATGGCGGACGGTGTGTCTATCACCGTAGTGTTCTCATCAGGCGATGTCGGAACGTGAATGAAGCCCTCAGGATCATCAGGGAACACAATTCGATTGAACGGGTACACATGAGTTTCAAAGTCACTCAGGGTATCGTCCGTCGATGTGGTGATCGTGACTGGGCCTTGAACGCCACCGCGCTCCAATCGAACGATAATGTTTTCTTGCAGCACATCGTCGTCCTTGAACGCCGTGGTGCGCGACTCGAACAGGTGAATGTGTCGAAGCGCGGCTCGCTGCAGGATAAAGTCTCTGAACGGACGATAGTACGGCCCGTTGCAAAAGCTGCGTGGAATGATCGCAACGATCTGCCCTTCGTGAGCAGATTGCAGGACAGAGAGCGCAACGAACGCTGAATACAGGTTCACGGTCTCGATGCCAAGGGCGCGGAGTTCATACCGATGCGGTGAATGGCTGTTGATCTTCTTGTACGGCGGATTCAGAATCGCGTGTGTGTAGTCGGTGGCTCCGTGAAAGAGCAACTGGTTCGATGAAGAGATGAAGTCTTCTGCCGAGACGTGAGCCGACACGCCTTCATAGGCTGCAATGTGTTCGACGAGGTGGCCCCGGAGCCTGCCGTCAATTTCGTAGGCAAAGGCTTGCACCTCATGAAACTGAAAGCCTCCCTCGACCCATCGATCAAGAAAGGCACACGACAACGCGCCCACACCTGCACCGGCATCCAGCAGTCTGCACGTCTTCAGGTCACTGGCAGGGAACAAAGAGGCCATGAACCGAGCAATGTTGGGTGGTGTCATGAACTGGCCGAGTTCTGACTTGCGCCCCTTGGTAGTTCCAGGGCCGACTTGACGGCGTACTTTATCGGCTAATTCAAGTTGCTGAATCATATTTGTCATTGTAGCGACTGCTGAGGCACCCAGGCCTCGATTTTTTGAGACCTGGGGCACGAGCTTATTTGCCGGCTTCTTCGAGGAAGCGGACGATTGATTCGATGCCCAGCTCGAAGTTTTTCAGGTGGTACTTCTCGTTGGGGGCGTGGATGTTGTCGTCGGGAAGGCCGAAGCCCATCATGACGCTGGGCATTCCCAGATGGCGGTCGAAGTCGCCGACGATGGGGATGGAGCCGCCGGAGCGGATGAAGACCGTGTCTTTGCCCCAAACCTCGTGAAGCGCTTTTGTCGCGGCCTGAATGTAGGGGTTATCGACGCGAACCAGGCAGGCGTCGCCGGAGTGAATCAGCCGCACATCGACATCAACGCCAACGGGCGTGATCTTTTCCACATAGGCCTTGTAAAGGGCAAAGGCCTTGGCCGGCGTCATGCCGGGAACCAGGCGCATGGAGACCTTGGCCAGAGCTTTGGCGGGAATCACCGTCTTGGCGCCCGCGCCGATGAAGCCGCCGGGGATGCCGTGCACGTCGAGCGAGGGCCGCGCCCATGTGCGCTCCAGCACGCTGTAACCGGACTCGCCCACGAGGGTGCGCGAGCCGACCTCGGTCTTGCGATAGTGCTCTTCGTCGAAGGGCAGGCTCTTCCAGGCTTTCATTTCTTCGGGGCTGGGAGGGATGATGTCGTCGTAGAAGCCGGGGATGAGGATGTGGCCATTCTCGTCCTTGAGCTTGGCCAGCATATGCGCCAGAGACATGAAGGGATTGGGCGCAGCGCCGCCGTACATGCCGGAGTGCAGATCGGTCTTGGCGCCGCGGACTTCGAGTTCGGTGTAAATCATGCCGCGCAGGCCGACGCAGAGGGTGGGCAGGCCGGGCGCAAAAAGCTCGGTATCGCAGACCAGGGCAAAATCCGCCTTGAGGTCGGCTGGTTTGGAAGCAACGTATTCGGCAATTCCCTCCCCGCCCATTTCTTCATCGCCCTCGATAATGACGCGAACATTCAGAGGCAGCTTGCCGTTGGCGTTCATCAGGGATTCCAACGCCTTGACCTGCGACCACACCTGGCCCTTGTCGTCGCAAGTGCCGCGGCCGTAAAGGTTTCCGTCGCGCTCGGTTGGCTCGAAAGGCGGCGAAAGCCACTCGTCCTCGGGATCGGTGGGCTGCACATCGTAGTGGCCGTAAAAGAGCGCAGTGGGCTTGCCGGGGGCGTGCAGCCAGTCAGCGTAAACCAGCGGATTGCCGACCGTTTCAATCAGCTGCGCATGCTCCATGCCGATGCGCGTGAACTCGCGGGCGAGAAACTCGGCGGTGCGGCGGCAATCGCCCTTGTGCTCGGGCAGCGCTGAAATAGAAGGAATGCGCAGCAGGTCCTTCAGCTCTTTCAGAAAGCGCGGATGATTCTGACGTGCGTAGGTTACAGCGGGTGAAGACATGGAAATGCTCCCTTAGAATGGATTTCAAGGCCAACAGAGGAGTATAGGCGCTCGGGAGCCATTTTGTCCGGTGGTGCGAAAGGAAGACTTCTTGCGAAATCGCGAAAGTACGAGTCTATGTGCTCGCCATTTTTTTCTAATGTCCTTCCTGATCCTGATGGCCGCAACCGCATCGTCCCAGGCCGCCCCTCCGGTCAGCCCCTATTACGCAAGGACCAACACCTTCAGCATCTTCGGCGCCTACTCGGGCGACTCCAGTCACATTCTCATGGGGGACGCCGAGAACCGCAAGCTGCTGGATTTTGGAGTGTCCTATGGCCGCAAATTGTTCCTCAACCGCATCGTGAACTGGCAGTTCAACGGTGAGCTGCTGCCCGTGGCGCTGGAGAGCGACCCGGTAGTCCACACGGTGTTCAACCAAACAACCCCGGTTGCAGGATCGTGGACAAATACAGTCGTTCAAGCTGCCGCCTGCGTCCCCGAATCGGGAAAATTCAGCGACACGATCACTTACTCTGGCGGTAGCATCACTTACGCCGGTACATACATTCAGTCCTGCCTTCGCCGCTGGACCATCGGCGAGGGCATTTCGCCAGTCGGCTTTCAATGGAGCTTTCTGCCACGCCAAAAGCTACAGCCATTTCTCATCGGCCACGGCGGATACATGTACTCCACTCAGCCGATCCCCGTGCCTGAGGCCGGTTCCTTCAACTTCACCTTCGACCTCGGCGCTGGATTTGAGCTTTACCGCTCGAGTACCAAATCCATTCGCGCCGAGTACCGTTATCACCACATTTCGAACCACGGGACTGCCGAAATGAATCCCGGCATCGACAGCGGACTTTTTCAGTTCACGTATTCTTTTGGGCGGTAGGATAGTTTCAAACCTCGGCTCGGTTCTATCTGCGGCAACGTATGCTTGTAACAGATGCCTCCGATTCTCAACGCGCAGTCAATGACCAAACAATTCGGCGCCAAGCCGCTCTTCCGGAACATTTCACTCACCGTAAACGAAGGCGACAGAATTGGCCTGATTGGGCCAAATGGAGCGGGCAAATCCACTCTGCTGGCCATTCTTGCCGGGCAGCTTGAGCCCGATTCAGGCGAAGTGGCGGTGCGCAAACGCGCCCGCGCCGCATACGTGCCGCAGGACTCGCGTTTTGCGCCCGGCCTCAGCATCCGGCAGGTTTTGGAGCGAGCGCTGACCGGAGCGCACGTGAATGAGAACGAACGCGAGGGGCGGCTGCGCGAGTTGTCTGGCCGCGCAGGTTTCGTGGACCTGAATGGAGAGGCTGCCGCGCTCAGTGGCGGATGGCGCAAGCGGCTGGCGATTACCGAAGCATTGGTCTGCGAGCCGGAAGTGATGTTGCTGGACGAGCCGACCAATCACCTCGATCTGGCCGGCATTGAGTGGCTGGAGGAGTTGCTCACCTCATCCGCGTTTGCCGCTGTTACGGTAAGCCACGATCGCTATTTTCTGGAATCCACTTCGAGCGAAATCATTGAGCTGAACCGCGTTTATGCCGAAGGGCTGTTGCGTGTGAAGGGTAATTTCAGCCGGTTTCTGGAAGAAAAGCAGGCTTATCTGGAATCGCAGAACAGGCAACAAGAGAGCCTGCGCAACCGCGTGAAAACGGAGATTGAATGGCTGCGGCGCGGACCCAAGGCGCGGGCCACAAAATCAAAGGCTCGCATAGACACCGCAAATGCGATGATCGGCAAACTGAAAGACATTGACGCGCGAACTGTGGTTTCGACCGTCGGCATCGACTTTGACGCGAGCCAGCGAAAGACCAAACGGCTGGTGGAATTCAAAAATGTGGCCTGCGATGTGCCGGGCGCGGAATCGCCGGACCACCCAGGCGAAGTGCTGCCGGGAAGACGCCTGTTTACGGGGCTCAACTTCATCCTGACAGCGGGCATGAAGGTGGGGCTGGTGGGTCCCAATGGCAGTGGCAAGACGACGCTGTTGCGTTTGTTGCGCGGCGAAATTGACGCGGCTGAAGGCTCGATTCGTCGCGCCGATGCGCTGCGCATGGTGTACTTCAGCCAGATGCGCGAGCTGGACGAAAGCCTGACCCTGCGTTGCGCGCTTGCACCAGAGGGCGACGCGGTGATGCATCAGGGGCGCGAGGTGCATGTGGCTAGTTGGGCAGCCCGCTTTCTGTTTACCAGCGAGCAACTCAACCAGCCGGTGCGCAACCTGAGCGGCGGCGAGCGGGCGCGGGTGCTGATCGCAAAGCTGATGCTGGAACCTGCGGATGTTTTGCTGCTTGACGAGCCGACCAACGATCTTGATATTCCCACGCTCGAAATTCTGGAAGAAAACCTCCTTGAATTTCCGGGCGCGCTGGTGCTGGTGACGCACGACCGCTATCTGCTGAACCGCGTTTCATCAACCGTGCTTGGCCTGGATGGCCGCGGCCACACAGGGCGTTTTGCCGATTACGCGCAATGGGAAGATTGGATGGAGGCGCAAGAAGAGGCAGAGCGCACGGCAAACTCAGCTAACGCCGGAAGCTCTGCGACCTCGGCCAGCGCTGCCAGCTCCGCCAGGAAAAAGCTCTCCTATCTTGAAGCGCGGGAATTCGCTGCTATTGAAAAACGGGTCGAAGAATCCGACACTCGCCTCAGCGCGGCCCACGAGCGCGTCGAGCATCCTGGGATTGCCACTGACGCTGCTGCGCTGCAGGAGGCGCTCAAGGAATTGGACGCGGCACAGCATGAAAACGACGCACTCTACGCCCGCTGGGCCGAGCTGACTGAGAAATCGAGCTAACGCGCGTCTAATCATGGTAGAAAGAGATGTTACCGAATGAACGGAAAGCCTCGATGGAAAACGGAATCAAGGTTCTGATTGTCGAAGACGAGCCCCACGCGCTGATGGGGCTGGCGGAGCTGATCTCCGGATGGGGATACAGCACGGAGACGGCGTGCGACGGCATTGAGGGTTGGGAAAAGGCGCAGGCATGGGAGCCAGGGATCGTGGTCACAGACCTTAAAATGCCGCGGCTGGACGGCATTGGCCTGCTCGGAAAACTCTCCGCGGAAAACTCCGGCCTAAGCTCCAACCTGGCAGTGGTGGTGCTGACGGCCATGGGCTCGATTCAGCTGGCCGTGGACGCCATGAAGCTGGGCGCGTACGACTTTTTGCAGAAGCCGGTGGACGCTACCCGGCTCAAGACCATACTGGCCAATGCCACACGGCAGCGCGATACGGCCATTGAACTGGAAGTGGCGCGCCGCCGCCTGCGCGAAACCGGCGTGCTTGGCTCGATGGTGGGCAGCTCACGCCCTATGCGCGAGATCTTCGGACTAATCGAGCAGATTGCGCCATCCAACGTCTCAGTACTCATCACCGGCGAAAGCGGCACGGGCAAAGAGCTGGTGGCGCGCACGCTGCACGAACTCAGCCCGCGAAAGTCGCGGCCATTTGTCGCGGTCAACTGCGCAGCTATTCCCGAGACGCTGATTGAGAGCGAAATTTTCGGCCATGAGAAAGGCGCATTCACCGGCGCAGCGGAGCGGCGGGCTGGCTGCTTCGAACTGGCGCAGGGCGGCACACTGCTGCTGGACGAGATCGGCGAGATGCCGTCAGGAACGCAGGCCAAGCTGCTGCGCGTGCTGGAAGAGCGCAAGCTGAGGCGACTGGGCGCGCGCACCGAGCAGGATGTGGATGTGCGGGTGCTGGCTGCCACGAACCGCGACCCCTCGCAGGCCGTCGCGCAGGGCCATCTGCGAGCCGACCTTTACTACCGGCTGAATGTTTTCAACATCGCCATGCCGCCTTTGCGTGAATACATCGAGGATCTGCCGGCGATGGCTGAAGCCATGGTCAATCAGATGAATCAGAAGCATGGCCGTCGCGTTTCCGGCCTAACGCCGGCGCTGCTGGACCGTTTGATGGCCTACGACTGGCCGGGGAACGGCCGCGAGCTGCGCAACACGATCGAGCGGGCGGTGATTCTTTGCGCGGACGGAAAGCCGCTGGACGCTGAGCACCTGCCCGCGGACTTCGGGAAGGCGAAGAGTCAAGCAGCACAGGATTTTGACGGCAACATTGTGCCCATGCGCGTCGGCACAACTGTAGATGAGATGGAGCGGCTGTTGATTCTGCGCACCTTGGAAGCAACGGGACAGAACAAGACCCGCTCTGCCGAGATTCTGGGCGTAAGCCTGAAGACCCTGCACAATAAGCTCAAGGAATACAGTCGCGTGAGAGAAAACCAGCATAGCTGACCCATGAGCCTGAAGACCAAACTCGTTCTGGCGATCACCACCCTGGTATTTCTCATTGCCGGGCTGCTTTCGCTTGTTTATGTGAGCCAGTTGCTCCATGCAGCGGTGCGCCAGTCGTACGACACCAACAAGATGGTGGCTAACCAGGTGCGCTTTGCTCTGCAAACCGCTCTTGAAACAGGACTGACGAACCGCACAGTTGATCCCAACAATCCTGAAGAATTGCGCACACTAGCGGCCGAAGCGGTGCGCGACAATGCGGCACTGCAGGCGGTGGTCGAATCGGTGAACCGCTACTCGCTCACGGTCTATGACCTCAATATCGGCGACAGCCAATCCACTACTCTGCTCAGCACCAATCCCGAAAACGAAGACAAGCCCCTGCCTATCCGCCACAACTACGAGGAACTGCTCAACGCCAATCCCATCCAGTTGATGAAGCAGGTCTTCGGCCCGCCCAGGGTCTTTGACGTGGTGGTGCCGTTGGAGCGCAATGGCGCGCCTTTTGTTACTGTCCATGTGGGTGTTCGCACCACTTTTTTGCGCGCCGTTTATGAGCCGTGGCTCTCCGGGGCAATCACGCTCATGGAATTGGTGCTGGGCGCGGGTTTGATTGTGGCTTTTCTTTTGGGCAACTTCGCGCTGCGGCCCCTGGAAGAGATCAGCGAACAGTTGGACTATTGGGCCGGATTGGGCGAAGTTGCCGGCGAGGAATCAAAAAAAGAAGAGCATGCGTCGAAGCAGGATACTGCCGAGCGCGTTTCAAGCAAGATTGATCTCATTGGCCATCGCATGAGAAATGTGGAAGAGGTTTTTTCCGCATTGAAGGATAACCTGGCACAGATTCTCGGCAATCTGCAGGACGGCATTCTGCTGTTCACTGCGGATGGGCGGGCGGTGCTGGTCTCCGAAGCGGCACGGCGCTTTCTGGGCATCGAGCAAGGCTCCATCCTGGGCCGCCGCGCACCGGAAATCTTCGACCGCTCGACGGTGCTGGGCCTGGCTCTCAGCGAAGCATTCGAAACGGGCGCTACTCTGACACAGGTGGAAATCCGCACAGAGACGGGCCGCCGCATTCAAGCCTCGCTGGATTTTATCCACGACGAAAGGACAGGCTCCGGAAGTGGCGACAGATTCGGCGCGTTGATCACATTGCACGATCTGGAATCGGTGGAGCAGATCGAGTCGGAACTGGAGCTTTCGCGGCGCATGGCGGCCATCGGCCGACTCACCAGCGGCGTGGGCCACGAGGTGAAGAATCCCATCAACGCCATCGTGGTGCATCTTGAATTGCTGAAGACCAAACTGGGCGACGCCAGCGGCCCAGCGGTCCGTCACCTGGAGGTGATCGACGCGGAGATTCATCGCCTCGACCGCGTGGTTCAGACGCTGGTGGATTTCTCCCGTCCCGTCGAATTGCAACTGCGCGAGCAGGACCTGCGCCCCGTGATTGCCGATGTGCTGGCGCTTGCCGCCGAGGAGCTTTTCACGCACAATGTGACGCTGGTCAGCCGCATGCCTTCCGCCCCGCTGATGGCCAATGTCGATGCCGATCTGCTGAAGCAGGCGGTGCTGAACGTGATTCAGAACGGCGCGCAGGCGATGCAACAAGGCGGCACACTGGAAGTAGTTCTCGAGGAGGACCACAAGACCGGAGTTCTGCGTGTGGCCGACGAGGGCCCCGGCATTCCCGAGGATATTCGCGAGAAGATATTCGACCTTTATTTCACCACCAAGACCGGAGGAAGCGGAATCGGGCTGGCCATGACTTACCGGGTGCTTCAGTTGCATCACGGGAGCGTGGAAGTACAATCAAGAGCAGGGAGCGGCACGGAATTCCTCTTGCGAATTCCGCTCGCCGCTGGGGAATGGGGACGCCGCCATCTTCGGCCGGCGGTTATGGCAAACGTGAAAGGCAGTGCTCGATGAATTTGCCGGGTGCACAACAGATGCTCCGTACAGGATTCGTTCGCCAATTTTCTGGCGAACGTGTGGAGAAACGTAAGCTGCGTGCAGCTTCGTTCGTCACGATTGCCCTGTGTCTGCTGCCGCTCTTTTTGACTGGATGTTTTCACAAGGCCCAGCAAGCCCAGGTTGTGCCTCTGGCGCCGCCCATCGTAGACACGCCTCCTCCCAAACCCGAGCCATCGCCGGCCGATTTGCCGCCTCCGGTCGTCACCCCTCCAAATCAGCCCACCGAGGCAGCCGCAAGCACACAACCGCAGCCGCAGCCGCCCAAACCGTCGCCTGCCCACAAGAAGCCTCCGGCCAGGAACACGCAGTTGGCTATGAATGGAAGTGCTGGCGTGAGCGCCATCGGCCAGCTGTCTTCCGGCGACCCTGCTGACCTGCGCCAACAGACGGAAAACTCCCTCGCTGCCACGGAACATGGATTGAACAGTATCACTCGACAGCTCAGCGGCCAGGAAAAGAAGACGGCAGAGCAGATCAGGGAGTTTCTCAAGCAGGCTCGCGCGGCGCTGGCCTCCGGCGATGCGGATGGAGCGAGCACGCTGGCTGCCAAGGCGAAGGTGCTTTTGGGCGAGATAAGCCAGTAATGGTTTGGGACAAAGCAACCAGGGACGCAGGAATGATTCCCGTTACCTTTCGCCCCAACTCAACTTGCTGCGCAGCGCTTCAAAGAATCCGCCCTCGCTCATCCGGACCAGATTGACGGTGTGGATTGACTTCCGGCAGAGAACCTCATCACCTAACAGCAGCTCGACAGCCTTCTGGCCGTCCACGGTAAGGAGCGCCTGTTTTGTAATGCCCACGATCCGCACGATGAGCGAGGCGTCGCCCCGAACCACGATGGGCCTGAGCGTGAGCAGATGCGGACAGATGGGCGTGACCACCAATGCGTCTACGTTGGGCGTCAGGATAGGGCCGTTGGCTGCCAGGGTGTAAGCCGTGGAGCCGGTGGGTGTGGAGACGATGACCCCGTCAGCGCGGAAGCGGGCCACGCTTTTGCCGTCCAGCTCGACGGCAAAATCGCCCATGCGGGCAATGTCGCCCTTGGAGATGACGACCTCGTTCAGCGCCTCATAACTGGAACGGAGCGCGCCCCCGCGCCACAGTTCGGCGTGCAGCATGGCACGCGCGTCCAGATCATGGTGGCCGCTGTGCCAGCTTTCCAGAGTTGGATAGAGATCGGCCAGCCGAACTTCGGTCAGGAAGCCGAGAAAGCCCAGGTTCACGCTGAGTATGGGAGTGCCGGTGGAGGCAAAAGTGCGCGCGACACTCAGAAGCGTTCCATCCCCGCCCAGCACGATTACCAATCCAGGCTTCTGATCCGGCATCAATGCGCGGTCAATCGCCGGCGCGGCCGATGTGTAATGCCCACCTTCGAGGTCTAACACAGGCTCATAGCCGTGCAGGCGAAGCCATGCGATCAGCTCAGGCAGAAGCCGGGCCAACTCTTTCTTTTGCGACTTGCAGACAATTGCGACGCGTACCATGCGGTCTCAGTGTAACGGATGCGGCCTGCGGTGGGGCCTACCAGGCGAGCGTCAATCAGCTTATGGCAAGGGCCGCCGCGCAAAGAGGAGAAATTCCTGATTTCCCTCCGCGCCGGTGATCGGCGATGGAATCGTCCCGGCCACCTTCCAGCCAAGCGAACGGATGCAATCAGCAACCTTGTCGATAGCCAACTTGTGCGCCTCGGGGTCGCGAACGATCCCACCCTTGCCCACGTGGCCGCGACCGGCCTCAAACTGCGGCTTTACCAGGACGACGGCTTCGGTGAGCAGCGGCGCGGCGGCGAAGACTGGCGAGAGCAGCAGCGTAGCCGAAATAAACGCAACGTCCATTACCATCAGCGTAATCTCGGGGCTGCCCTGTTCCACAGACAGCGCTCCAGGCTCAAGAAAGCGGGCATTGATGCGCTCCAGCAGGCGCACACGCGGGTCATTGCGCAGCTTCATGGCTATCTGGCCGAAACCGGTATCGACGGCGGTCACGCTAGCAGCCCCGTGCTGCAGGAGGCAATCGGTAAATCCGCCGGTTGAAGCGCCCACATCAAGGCAATCGCGCCCCTGCACAGTGATGGGCCAATGTTCCAGCGCAGCGGCCAGTTTGAGCCCGCCGCGGCTCACGTAGGGCTGCTCCTCGCCCAGCAGGCGGACAGGAGCATCAGCGGGAACGGTCGCGCCGGCTTTCTCCACCTTCTGCTCTCGCACCAAAACCCGGCCGGCCAGAATGAGGGCTCGCGCCCGTTCCCGACTGGGAACCAGTCCTCGCTCGACGAGCAGGAGGTCTACGCGCATTTTTGCTTCGCCTGCCATTTTCTCCATCGTTTCACACGCAAGCCGACACAGCCCTGCGAATCACTTGCCGGACGCAAAAACAGCCAAAGAAGACTTCCCTCGCAGGAAAACCCTCTTTGGCTGTTTTGATTCCCAATACTGCAGCCTGGCGTTCTACTTCAGCAGCGACACGGCCTGCACCTGGCAGTTGGAGAGTACCGGATTTGTGCTCGTTGCCGGATTGAAATCACTGAGCGGCAGGTTGCAGGGCTGGCCGTAACCGGGAATCCTGCTCACGTTATTGTTGTTTCCGCTGCTGCCATTCTGTGCTTGAACGCGCACATCCACGAGGTTGCCCGAGTAGAGATCCAGCGTCGTATCCACCGTGTCCGGATTGGTGCCCCCGGTGGCGATGATGGTCAGATACGGGCTGTCCGGCGAGGCCACATAAACCTTGCCGTAGATCGAATTCTGTGTATTAACAACGGTGCGCGGATGACCCGTTACTGGCAGCGTCTTCTCCACCGTGTAGCTGCTCAGGTTCGCTACGGTTACTGTCTCATCGGTCTGGTTGGCCGTATAAGCGCGGCTCCCATCCAGCAAAACTGTCACGCTGGCCGGATTCGTGCCCACGGGGATTGTGTAGGTTGTACCAAAGGTCGAACTGTCGTTGCCGAACTCATCCAGGCTCACGTCGATGACGCTGATCGTGTTGCCGGTATAGTCGGCCACGACAAGTAGGCTCTTGGCGGCGTTGTACTCGGCATAAACCGGCCCGGCTACTGCGGGAACGTCGTGGTTGGCGTCTTGCGCAAGCCCAGCAGTGGTCGAGAGCGGCAGGGTTGGATGGCAAGTGTAGGTCTGATTGTCCTGGTTCACGCAGCCCGTGGGTGGGCAAGTGCACTGATCCGGAAGGTCGTTCGGTACGTTGATTACCGAAACCGTGTCGCTGCCCCGATTGATTACAAAGAGCCGCTGATTATCGGGGCTCTCGACGGCGTAGACCGGGCAAATACCCACCGAGATCGGTATGTCGGGCGTATTATTGCCTGCCTCAATACCTGTAACTTCACCGGCGGGCTCGGCCGTGGGCGAGATATTGCATTCCATCCCAGTGGGATTTGCAATATTCTGAGTCAACGCAAAGTACCGCAGGCCGCGAAGACCAGGACCCGCCACCATGACCGGAGTCGGCGGCAGAGGAACTGACAGCAGGCGAGTCTCAGGGCTGCCTGTGAATACATCGGCGACGTTCCCATCAAGGTCGGCGGCCCAAAGTCCGGATGATGGCGAGAACAGGTTTAACGGCTCCGCTCCAGTCGGCAGCGTTGAGATGGTCACATTCTTCGCCTGCAACGCGCTGGAAACAGGGAAGTTAGTCAAGGTATGGTCGCTGTTGATGGTGTAGCCGTTCGAACCAGTTTCATCCAAAGTAAACGCAGATGGGCCGGGGCCGATGGGGGCTGTGGCTAGAATCGAGTCACCGGAGTAGTCGATGATGGTGGCGACACCGGTCGCTGGAGTAGCCCCTGTGGGCGAAGGGACTGACACTGCAACGGCATACGATTGCGGCTGAGCCGCCGGGCCGCTGGGGTTGACGGGCGTAACTACGGGCCGATAGTTATTGCCGCAACCTGCGATCAGAGCTGCAGCCCAAAAGGCCGCGCCCGCCTGAACCAACCGTACACCCGACTGTCCAAAACTCATCCGGAAAAGCCTCATTCAGTTCTTTCCTGCTTACTTCGTGATTGTAAATCAGCCGACCGGATATCTGGCGCCGCAGTGCTGGAGAAGACCATCGGAAATCACCAAATCGACGATCAATTGCGCCACCGTCCCTCAATGCCCACCGCAGGTTACGATTGAAGCGTGGCTCGAATCAAGCTAATCTGGCAATCGAAACTGGTGCTTCTCCTGGTGCTGCCCTTTGCGGGGGCGAGCGTTGTGCTCCAGGCTCACTGGTGGGCTTTAACTATTTGGCCGGTGGCCGCCTGGACAACGGGCCTGAGCCTGTTGCTGGGGCTCGCAGTCCTTCAACTGCGCGCAGCCACGCCGGGCGGGGCCTTTGCGGGGACGGTGATCACCGCCAGCTTGATGTTTTCCACAGCAATCTTCACTCCCGGCGAGCCTATTCCTTATGCTCCTTGGCACACCGCCCTGTTGCCGGTGCTGGCTGTCTTTTTGCTCACCTGGGCCGCCACGCGGCTGGGCCGAGAGACCAAGGAATGGCTGGGCACTGCGGAGCGGAAGCAGGGGCGCACGGCGGCGCAGGTAGCAGCCAACCTGGGCGTGGCCGCGCTGCTCTCCGATGGGCTGGCGCAATTGTGGCTGGCGGGCAACCGCTGGCTCTCCCATGTGCCTCCAGCGCTTCTGCTTGCGGCCGGCCTCGCGGCACTGGCTGAAGCCGCTGCGGATACCGTCTCCTCGGAGATTGGCCAGGTTATCGGCGGACAGCCGCGCATGATCACCAACTTGCGCCGGGTTGAACCAGGTACAGATGGCGCCATCAGCCTCGTTGGCACTATGGCCGGTGTGGCTGCGGCGGTGATTGTTGCGGCTGCCGGAAGCATGGCGCTCAACGGCGGCTCGGCAATGTTCTGGATTAGTTGCACAAGCGGCGTTTTTGGGCTCTTCTTCGATAGCCTGCTGGGAGCAACCCTGGAGCGCCGGAGATGGCTGAACAATGACGCGGTTAACTTTCTCTCCACCGCCAGCGCGGCAGCTTTTGCACTGGTGCTGCTGTCACTTTCGTAACATCCCGGCGGGGGGTAGCTCCGCGGGATACCCACCTTGCTACTCCCCTTCTGGAAGAGCGAGTGGATCGCACCCATCGGGATTGAAGACGTACTTCAGAAACTCTTCCATTTTCTCTGGGGGCATCTTTGCGATCGCTTCAACGAACTCAGTATGCCTGGCCCGGCAGACTTTCTGCATTTGGAGCGCATAGTCGCTGTGCGGGTCTTTAACAGAAGCTAAGGAATAGGCTACATATTCAGGAAGTTTCTCAGGCGCAATCATCACAGCTCTTGCCAGATCGCGCGGAAGGTGATTGCCGATCTGATTGAGTGATTTCATCTCATGGGGAGTTTCAAAGTCGCACAAGTGATCGCCAAGAGTCATGACCACAAGACGTTCGTTATCGTCTTTGGGAATGAGATTGAGCAGCAGCAGAGCCACATCATGTTTTTGCGGATAAAATTCAAATTCCATCTCCGCAAAGACAACCTGCGCCCGGTAACTCTCGCCGGCCTTTAACCGAGCGGCGGCCAACTCCCCGGAAGAAATCACGTGTGCCATCCTCGCCATCGCATTGATCTCTCCACAGTTCGATGTCTGCGCTAACAAAGCATTGCAAGACGCAAAGAATATAGTTAGAACAACCGCAAGAATTACGACTTTATCCGTCTTCATCATGACTCTCCTCAGCAAGCATTGCACGCCGGCTTGCTGGCTTGCTCTTCCTTCAATGCAAATGCATCCGCCACGCCGTATAACTCAAAACCTCATGCGCGATGCGCTCGAAATCCGCTCGGCCTTCTCCTGACCCTCCCTCGGTCTCCACGCGGGGCCGCGGCGAAGTAAGCACGTCGAGTCCCTCAGCGGCGCATATCTCATGAATCCTGAACAGATGCGTTCCATCGCTGACGATTACCAGCCGCCGCAGTCCGTTGGCGCGGGCAATCACAGCGATGCGGAGGGCTGATTCTTCTGTATTGCGGCTCTCGGTCTCCGCGATAATCGTGCTCTCCGGAATGCCCATCGCCATCAGGTACTCGCGGCCTACGGCCCCTTCGTTGTACTGGTCGCCGCCGTTTCCGCCCAGTGTAATGATGAGCGGTGCGATGCCGCGATGGTAAAGCTCGAGCGCGTGGTCAAGGCGGGCGCGGTAAACGGGCGAAGGACGGCCGTCGTACTCCGCTGCGCCAAAGACGCCGATGGCGTCCGCTGGCGCGCCTTTTACAACCTGGGCAGCTAGATCCTGTCCCGCATAGCGCTCAATCTGCGCGTAGACCCAGTGGCACCAGCTCAGAGCCGCCACGCCCAATGCGAGCATAAGCAGGAACACGGCGCGAAGCGCCCACCTGCGACTTTTCGGGTTGGATCCGCGCTGCATGGAGAACCTTCGGCTCAAGAATCAGTGAAGAGTAAATAGTCGTTAAAGGTCAGTAGCCACTGTCATCTCTGCAACACCATGGCAATCTCATGCGTCGGAATGGCGCCCTCGCGCAGAACCATCCAGCGGCCGGAGCCCAGCGAAAGATCAACGATTGTGGTGGGCCGCGCGCGGCCTGTAGAACCGCCGTCAACAATCAGCGGAATGCGGTCGGCAAGCTGGTCGCGGACGCAAGCTGCATTCGTGCATTCCGACGCCCCCCAAAGGTTGGCCGAGGTTGCCGTGATGGGCAGGCCGAGTCGCGCCACAACCGCGCGGGGAATGGCGGCGTCGGGCAAGCGCAGGGCAACGTTGCCGGTATTTGCCGTGGAGCGCAGCGGCAGCTTTCCGCCAGCTCTCACGATGATGGTCAACGGACCGGGCCAGAAGCGGTCGGCCAGTTTGTCCAGCATGGGGTCAGTGTCGCGGGCCAATTCATACGCCTGCGCGAGCGTCGCAATCAGCAGGGACAAAGGCTTTTGCTTCTGGCGAGTCTTAATTTGATAAATCTGCTCCACTGCATGGAGATTCACCGGGTCCACGGCCAGGCCGTAAAAAGTATCGGTCGGCAAGGCGACTACATCGCCCTTGCGCAGACAGGAGACGATATAGTCAATCCGATCCGGTTGGGGTTCATCGGGATGGACGCGCAAAATCTCCGCGGACAAGAAGGTTTACCTCTGTTTGCGAGTTGAGGACGCTACTGGGACGAGAGTAATCATATATTAATCATAGTGCAAGCCGCATTCTGACAGCCTCGGGCGCGGCTCTATTCCGAGCTCAGCAGGGATTGCCATTTGAACGACCCCTATTCTCTGTGCAAAGAAGCTCCTCATCTCCCACAATCAATTTTTGACCTTAATCCATTTCCAGGCGCTACAATCGCGATAAACAAATTTCATGCCTGGAGCGCAACCGAATGAAACTGCACTGGAAGATTGCGGCAATGGTACTCTGCCTGACCGCAATCTGCGGCGCTGCGTTATGGTTTCTGGGGCATAAGAGAGCGAATGAGCAAGAGTTGGCAGCGCAAGCGAAAGCCTTGCGCGTACTCGCCGAGCAGGGCGATGCGCAAGCCCAGTATCGCCTCGGATTTATGTATCGCCATGGTCAAGGAGTGCCGCAGGACAACGGCGAGGCGTTTCGCTGGTATCGAAAGGCAGCCGATCAGGGCAACGCCGCCGCCGAGTATGGCGTCGGATATATGTATTCCCAGGGCTTGAGTGTGCCTCAGGACTACACCGAAGCTGACCGTTGGCGCCGCAAGGCGGCCGATCAAGGGTATGCAATGGCCCAAGATGGCCTTGGCAACGCCTATTTCAATGGACATGGGGTGGCAAAGGGCGACTCTCAGGCTGTGTTCTGGTATCGGAAAGCAGCCGAACAAGGCTATGCGAATGCCGAATCCGACCTTGGCTATATGTATTTCTACGGCAGAGGAGTCGCGCAGGACAAAAATGAGGCCAACCGCTGGTATCGCAAAGCCGCTGACCAAGGGGACGAGTACGCTCAGCGCTTCCTGGGGCTGAGAACCTGTTCCCTGACAAGATGGCGCGAATATAGCCTATTTCTGGGTTTGATAGGAGGATTGCTCCTTTCCTTCAACTTTCAATCAAAGGGTCAGAACTCGGGGGATCGAAAATCGCTAAGATTGAATCTGGTGGGTCCGCTCATCTTGATTGTTACCGGAATGAACTGGTTTCAGTGTTCCAAATTTGGAGTATTCCCCTCCGCCGCGGCGGCGATAGCGTTCAAATTTACATGGATGTTCCTTAGTGGAGTCATGATCGTGCCTCTGTTTCGCATTGTTCAGCCGAGGAAGCTGAAATATTTGCCGATTTCTGCCGCCGTTCTGTTTGCCGTGTTGATCCTCCCCCTCTGCGCTTTCGCCCATTTTGACTTGCACGTCCTATCGACTATATTCCCGAGATTGTTGTGCGTCAGCGCAAATCCACTTGGAATTGCTCTCGCTTCGTCCCTTCTTCTTTGGCGCGCACGCAATCATCCTGAAGCTGAGGAATTTCGGGACGTTGGAGCCTCAGGGGAAACTACTGACGACAGTGGTAGTTAGGCGAACTCGATATAGAATCGACCTAGGTTCGCCTACTATGCGTTTCCGCATTGTTGAGAGTAAGCAGAATGTGCACTTGAAGGATTTGCGCCGCGCACTGGCCCATCCCGGCCAGGACAGGCACAGTCTAGCCGGCGGTAGCAGCCCTACGCTCGCGGGCATCGAGGGGCCAAACCTGCTCGAAGAGGCTCTGCGCGCCGGCTTGCGCATCCCTTGGGTTTTTGTGGCGCAGGGAGCGGAACACCTGTTGGATGATCTGGATTTGCCGGCGGAAACAGAGGTGCTCCAGGTACCTAAAGAGGTACTGGATTCGGCGCTCTCAACCGAAACGCCCCAGCCGGTAGCTGCACTGATTGAGCCGCCGAGCTGGAGTTGGGCCGACGCTGTGGTGAGCCGGACGAAGGCCACTCCACTCATTGTCGTCCTGGCTGGCCTGCAAGACCCCGGTAATCTCGGAACGATTCTGCGCTCCGCCGAAGCCTTCGGGGCGACCGCCACCCTCAGCCTGCCCGGAACCGTCAGCGCATGGAATCCCAAGGCTGTGCGCGCATCCGCCGGCAGCGTCTTCCGGCTTCCGCTGCTGGAAACGAATGTGGAAGAATGTTTTTCCCGCCTGCGCGAGGCCAGCGTCAGGATTTGGACGACCGCCGTCCCCACCGTCGCGAATTGTGCAGAGCCAGCCGACCGCATAGACCTGGCCAGCCCCGTCGCGCTGCTGATTGGCAATGAAGGCAACGGCGTGCCGCAGGCGCTGGCAGAGTTGGCCGATGGTGCCGTGACCATTCCCTGCCCCGGCCCAGTCGAGAGCCTTAATGCGGCGGCAGCGGTCAGCGTACTGCTCTACGAGGCTTCGCGGCAGCGAAGGGGTGCGCAATGAATCTCTTCGACGACGAGCCTCTGAATCCCAGGAAGGCCCCCGAGGGCACGCTCCGCACCGCGCCGCTGGCCGAGCGCATGAGACCGCGCTCTCTGGACGAGTTGAGTGGCCAGGCGCACCTCGTCGGCCCCGGCAAGCCGCTGCGCGTGCAGATTGAGCACGACGATTCAGGTTCCATGATCTTGTGGGGTCCGCCGGGGGTGGGCAAGACCACACTGGCCAAAATCATCGCCGAGACCACCAAAGCCAGCTTCATCGAGTTCTCCGCCGTCATGAGCGGCATCAAGGAGATCAAGCAGGTGATGGTCGCGGCGGCCCAGGCTTCCAAGATGCAATCGCGCACCATCCTCTTCATCGATGAAATTCATCGCTTCAACAAGGCGCAGCAGGATGCTTTTCTGCCCTACGTGGAGCGCGGCGACATCCGGTTGATTGGCGCAACCACCGAAAATCCCTCCTTTGAGATTATTTCGGCACTGCTCTCGCGCTGCCGGGTTTATGTGCTCGAGCCGCTCACCGAGGAGCAGATCGCCGCTCTCTTGCGCCGTGCTCTGGAAGATAAGGAGCGCGGCCTCGGCGCGATGGAAGTGACCGCCGACGACGATGCGTTACAACTGATCGCCAGCTACTCCAGCGGCGACTGCCGCAACGCTTACAACGCGCTCGAAGTCGCCGCGCAACTCGCTGTCGAAGGCAAGAAGAAAATCGACAAGGCGCTTGCAGGCGAAGCGGTGCAGCAGCGCGTTTTGATGTATGACAAATCGGGCGAGGAACACTACAACCTCATCTCCGCGCTCCACAAGAGCGTGCGCAACTCGGACCCCGACGCCGCTCTCTACTGGCTGGCGCGCATGTTCGCCGGTGGCGAAGACCCGCTCTATCTTGCCCGCCGCATCGTGCGCATGGCCATCGAAGACATCGGCCTCGCCGCGCCCGAAGCGCTCAACCTGACTCTCTCGGCCAAGGAAGCCGTTGACTTTCTCGGCTCGCCCGAGGGAGATCTGGCGCTGGCCGAGGCGGTCGTCTATCTTTGCCTCGCGCCCAAGTCAAACTCGGTCTACACAGCCTTCGGCGCGGTGAAGCAGGAGGTAGAAGAGACCCGCCAGGAGCCAGTGCCGCTGCACCTGCGCAACGCGCCCACAAAGTTGATGAAGGAGCTGGACTACGGCAAGGGCTACCGCTACGCCCACAACGAAGAGGGCAAGGTGGCCGACATGGATTGCCTGCCTGACTCGCTCAAAGGCCGCAGCTACTATCACCCCACGCAAGAGGGCCGCGAAAAACTGGTCGCGCAAAGGATGGAAGAGATTCGGAAAATTCGCGCGGGAAAGCGCAGGGGAGATTGATACGAGTCAGCGAGTCTGCCTCGGCAACTTGTCCAGCGCGTCGGTCACAATTCCCGGAGTCAAAACTTCGGGGAGCATTTGCGGTTGGCTCTGGACTGGAGCGTAGAGAGCGTAAGCCGGAACGCCGCTGCGGCCCAGGGCGGTAAGGGCTTGCGTAATCGCCTCGTCGTGGCGGGTCCAGTCGGCGCGGAGCAAGGCGACATTGGCGGCTTGGAAAGCCTGGCGCACTTCGGACTGATTCAGAGCCACGCGCTCATTCACCTGGCAACTCAGACACCAGCTTGCGGTGAAGTCGACAAAGACCGGACGGCCTTGGGATTGATAACGGCTGACGGCCTGGGCAGACCACGGCTCCCATTGGCCCTGGGCCGCTTGCGAAGACGAGGTCTCCGGGGCGACAACCAGCTCTCTCGATGCAAAGATTGCCAGAGCAACCACTCCCACGAGAATCAATGCGGAAACCGCAGTTGACCAACGCTTAGCAGGCCAGCAGCCGAGGAACCAGCCAGCAATGGCCAGCAGAAGGAAACTCGCGAGCAGAGCGGCCAGCACGCCGGCTCCGTAGGCCTGCGCCAAAACCCAGGCCAGCCAGATTACCGTGGCGAAGATGGGCACGGCGACAGCCTGGCGCAACACTTCCATCCAGGCACCGGGACGTGGAAGCAAACGAGTCCAGGCTGGTTGCAGGGTGAGCGCGACATACGGCGCGGCAAGCCCGAGAGCAAGGGCTGTAAAGACGGCAAAGGTAACCAGAGAAGACTGGCTCAGTGCGTAACCGACAGCCGCTCCCATGAACGGCGCGGTGCAGGGCGTGGCCACCACCACGGCGAGCACTCCGGTGAAGAAGCTGCCGGTGTAGCCTTGCTTCTGCGCCAATGCCCCGCCCGCGCTGGTGAGAGTCAGGCCAATTTCGAATTGCCCAGCCAGCGAGAGTCCAAGGAAGAAGAGTAGCCCGGCCATCAGAGCAAGAAAAACGGGCGACTGGAACTGGAATCCCCAGCCGAGGGTGGCGCCAGTCGCGCGTAAACCGAGCAGCACCGCGACCAGCGCCCAGAAGGAAACAAGAATGCCCGCGGCATAGACCATCCCATGCACGCGTAGTGCGCGCCGCTCCTCGTTGCCGGAGTTGACCAGCGCCAGCCCCTTGAGGAAGAGCACAGGAAAAACGCACGGCATGAGATTAAGCAGCAGTCCACCGAGAAAGGCCAGGCCTGAGGTCCGCAGCAGGAGCGACATGGAAAGTGGCGGCGCGGTCGTCGGGGAGGATGAACTGCTTAGGGAAGGTTCGGAATGGTAGGCCGGGGCTTCAACCCCGGCATCAGCGGTGCTTGGTCCACCGGGGGCCTTAGCCCTAGAGGTTTGCTCTACGGGAGCCACACCTGTGCCCGGAAGCGCCGCAATCTCATACGCCCGCCCGCCAGAAAGCTCCAGAACGCCTTTTAATTGAGCAGGATTGACGGAAAGATTCGCGTCTTTCTTTAAGTCGAGAATCAAGCCCTCTGCGGTATGCGTCAGCTTTTGCGGGGCTGGATTGTCGAGGATGTCAGGATCGGAGGGGAAAAACTCTGCGGAAGACTCTCGTTTGCCCGTCTTGACGGATAGACGAAAACCATCGCTTGTCGGTTGAAAGCCAATCTTCGCGCTCGTGGGAAGGTCCTTCGGCAAGTTTCCAGCCAGCGCGTTCCAAATTTCCTTATCGCCCGCAGCACCAGGCTGGGTCGAGGTCGTGAAAGGAGTGATATTCAGTGATGATTCCAGCTCGGTCTTGCCCGGGATGCAGCTCTCGCGGCAGACCAGCCAATCGACTTTTGCATGCAGCTTGACCTGTCCTAACGCCGCATTGCTCCCAATCTTCACGTCAATCGGGTAAAGGACATCGCCCTCATACCCGTAGTCCATCAGCGGCCCCAGCGGCAGCCGCTTCGGCGTCGGAAACTGCAACGGGCCCGCAGTAATCCCCTCCGGCAAGGCCCATTTCATATGCGGCGGCTCACCCGCATCTCCCGGATTCTTCCAGTAAATGTGCCAGCCCGGTTCCAGCTTGAAGTAAAGGCCAATCTGCCGCGCATTGCCTCGGTTGGCATCGGCGAAAGGCACCACCAGCTGCACGTGCACATGCGGCGCGTCGGCAGAACTCGAAACTGCCCGCGCGGGCAAACCCACGGACAGCGAAAGAAACAACGCGAAAATCAGTCGGACTCTACCCTTGGAAGGCAAGCAATAACTCCTCATTCTTGGACTCATGGGAGTAGCGGACGATTCAGCCGCTACACGTCGAGACCGTCGGCAGCTTCAGCGGCAACGGCTGTGCCGCGCCGCTTCGCCAACAAATAGCCGCGCAGAAACGGCTCCAAATAACCGTCCAGCACTTTGTCCACATCGCCCACTTCGACCTTGGTGCGATGGTCCTTGGCCATGCGGTAGGGCTGCAAAACGTAGGAGCGAATCTGCGAACCGAAGTTGATTTCGAGCTTCGAGTCTTCGAGCTTTTGGCTGACGGCGCGCTTCTTATCCAGTTCGTACTCGTAAAGACGCGAGCGTAGCATCTTCATCGCTTTGTCGCGGTTCTTATGCTGCGAGCGCTCGTTCTGGCATTGCACCACGATTCCTGTTGGCAGGTGGGTCATGCGGACAGCTGAGTCGGTGGTGTTCACATGCTGACCGCCCTTGCCGCCGGAGCGGTAAGTGTCAATGCGCAAGTCTTCCACTTTCAGGTCAACGTGGATGGTTTCGTCAATTTCTGGCGAAACGTAGACGCTGGCAAAGGAAGTGTGACGGCGCTTGGCGGAGTCGAAGGGCGAGATGCGGACGAGGCGGTGGACGCCGCTCTCGCCGGCCAGTTGGCCAAATGCGTACTCGCCGATGATGGTGAAGGTGGCGGATTTGATGCCCGCCTCTTCGCCGTCCTGGTAGTCGTTCATCTCCGTCTTGAAGCCCTGCTGTTCGGCCCAGCGCAGGTACATGCGCAGCAGCATTTCGGCCCAGTCCTGGCTCTCGGTGCCGCCGGCGCCGGGATGGACGGTGACGATAGCGTTGAGCGAGTCGGCTTCGCCATTGAGCATGGTGCGCGCTTCGAGTTCTTCGGCAAAGACGGCCAGGGCTTTGATGTCGCGTTCAAGATCGGCGAGGACATCCTCGCCTTCGCGAGCCAGTTCGAAATAGGCATCGACGTCGCCGGTGCGTCGAATCAAAGATTCGTCGTCGGCCACCATTGTTTCCAGGCGCTTTTTATCGCGCATGAGTGGTTTTGTGGCGGCGGGATTGGACCAGAGAGCCGGATCGGCCAGCTTGGTTTCTATTTCGGCGAGTTCCCTGCGGATGCGAGCAGGGTCAAAGATACTCCCGCAGGTCGCGGACTTGGTCGCGCACGGGAGCGTAAGCGAATTCGAGATCGTTCAACGACATGGCTTTGCTCTATGACCTGACTTTTTTGAACTTACGAGGAAGCTATCCGCTGGCGCAGGAGTTTTCTTCCTGCCCAAGCAATAATCCCTAAAGCAAGTATGGCACAGAGCCATGCAAACAGGTCGCCGTGGGCGGTGTAGACTGTGACATCGTCGCGAAAAGCGAACTGCGCAGGGAGCGCGTCGATGGCGTGGCGGGGAATGCTCTGGCGGACGCGGCCGTAGGGGTCGATGACCGCAGTGACGCCGCTGTTGGTGTCGCGCAATAACCAGCGGCGATTTTCGATGGCCCTCATGCGCGCCATGTTCAAGTGCTGCCAGGGAGCGCTGGTGTCGCCATACCATCCGTCGTCGCTGATGTTGACCAGCACTTCCGCGCCGAGTTGCGCGAACTCGCGCACCTCGTCGGCGAAGACTGCTTCATAGCAGATGAAGACGCCGTAGCGGTGGCCATTGAGGCGGAAAACTTTGCGTTCGTCTCCACGTGAGAACTCCGAGACGCGGCCGGTGAGCTTATGGGCGAATGTCAACAGATTGTGGAACGGAATGTACTCGCCAAAAGGGACGAGATGAATTTTGTCGTAGCGGCCCACGCGCGCGCCGTCCATGCCGACCACGAGTGCGGAATTGTACTCGCGCCAGGATCGATCTTCGGCGGAGAAATCCGCGCCGATGTTGCCGACCACGAGAGGCGCCTGTTCCTGCCGGGCGATGGCCACCAGCGCCTGCTGAAAGCGCGCGTCATTTTCGACGAAGGGCGCGGGGGACTCTGGCCATGCGATCAGATCGGGATGCGTGGGGTAAGGCGGGCAAATGATCTCGCCGGATGGAGCGCCGGTTTGCGGGATTCCGGCGATGTAGGTTTTGCACTGCTCATTGGCCAGCCGTTTGAACTCGGCGATATGGCTGCCCCATTCGCCGGGGCCAGACCAATTGGTTTCGGCCCCCACATCGAGGTTGGGCTGGATGAGTACGGCGGTTGCAGCAGGCGCGGGATTCTGCGGCAGCGCATAGCAGAAGGCCGTAACGGAGCCGACCGTAACCGCGAGCAGAACGCGCCAATACGGGCGGTTCACCCACGCGTAAGCGGGATCGCGGCCGAAGAGCAGATCTTCGGCAATGAGCGCGTTCATGGCGACAAGCAGGAAGCTGATGCCATAGACGCCAGCCCACGTCGCAAGCTGAGTCACCTCCTGGTTGTCCACTTGCGAATAGCCGAGTTGGTCCCACGGGACAGATGAGATGCGTGCGGCGGCCAGTTCCAATGCAGTCCAGAGGATGGGCGCAAAAGCAAGAGCCAGACGCGTGCTGCCCGTTGCGCGACGCACGAGCACGACGCCCAGGCCGAAGAGGCCGAAGTAGAGCCCCAGCACGAGGCTGTAGCCGATGAGCAGCAACGTAGGCGCGCCCAGCGGCATATCGCCGTAGTGGAGCATGGTGTCGCGAACCCAGTAGCAATTGCCCATGTACCACAGCACTCCGCAGAGATAGGCAATCAGAAAGCCGCGGCGCAGCGGACGCGGCGAATCAGCGCAGCCTGGCGAGAGGAGCGCCCACAGCAGCGGGACAAGCCCAAACCAGGCAAAGACCGAGCGCCATGCGGGCATTGGCCCAGCTATCGGAAACGGCAACTCAAGCAGGCCGGCGGAGAGAACGGCTGCGGCCCACAACTTCCAGGATCCCAGCTTCCAGGATGCGTGCTTCATACTCCGCCGAGTTTATCTCATCGGACGCCGAGGTTCGGTAAATGAGCCGTTCGAATTCTTGCATCGAAAGACTTTGAGTAAGAATAATCGCCGCCTTCTCGCTGCAGCCCGAAGCAGCGTGTTCTCGTAAAAAGGACTGCGAACAGAGCGAAAACAGGCTACAATTTGCGTATGTTACTTGCTGTGATTGCCATGCGTTTGCTGGAAGTCATGTTTTTTGTCGGCCTTGCGGGGTCCGCCGTGGTCGTTCTCATCAGCTTCTTCGAAGATGGCAAGGAGCTTATAGGCCGGGACGAACCGCCTGAAAAGCGCGCTTGATGACCCGGCCTGTCTTGAGTTGGTTATTTCGATTGACTCGCTCTTGATTCGGAAATATACTTATCGCTGGGCGTATCATAATTTTCGCTCCCGCAACGAGAGACAGCCGGCCGTCGCGCCGGCACAATCGCGATGGCATCCAACCGAACGACCGTAGCCCCTCCTTCCGACCGCGTCCGTCTCATCGTGGCATCCTCGGTGATGCTGACCTTCATATCTTTTTGGCGCGCGGCAGCCATTGTTCTTAATGATTTGGGATCTTCGGCCTTCTATGCCGGGGGTATCGCCGAGCAGATGGTTGGCGAGGCGGCGCCCTGGTTCATCCTCGGCATCATGCTGTTCAGTTTCGCGGTGCGAGCGGTCTACGTCGAAAGCTGTTCGATGTTCACCCGCGCCGGCGTCTACCGCGTGGTCAAGGAGGCCCTGGGCGGCGGCTTTGCCAAACTCAGCGTCTCAGCCCTGATGTTCGATTACATTCTTACCGGGCCAATTTCCGGTGTTTCTGCAGGGCAATACATTACAGGCTTAATGAATGAGCTGTTGACAGTTGCAGCTCAAAGCAACTGGCTCCCACCAGCTCTTTTGGACACGCATCATCATCCCTTCCAGTTCGATATGAATCAGACGGCGGCGGTGTTTGCGGCCGCGGTCACCATCTATTACTGGTGGCAGAACATCAAGGGCATTGAGGAATCCAGCAGCAAGGCCCTGCGCGTCATGCAGGTCACCACGGTAATGGTGGTGATTCTGTTGCTTTGGGGAACCTACTCGGTGTTTATGGTTCCCGGCGCACATCTGCCTCCATCGCCTTTGCCTGCCCATCTCAAGTTCAGCAGTGACGCCCTTGGATTCCTGAAGGGAGCTCCGCAACTGCTTCCGCTGATGGGCCTCTTTGGCATTCTCATGGCCTTTGGCCACTCCATCCTTGCGATGAGCGGCGAGGAAACGCTCGCCCAGGTAAATCGTGAAATCCAGCATCCCAAGCTGAAGAATCTGAAGAGGGCGGCGATTGTCATCGCCATCTACAGCCTCATCTTTACCGGTGGCGCAACGCTCCTTGCGTCCATGTTGATTCCCGAATGGCAGATCACCCACGTCTACCAGGACAACCTGATCGCCGGACTGGCAATGTTCATGGTTGGGCCGCTGTTCTGGCGCATCGCCTTTCGCATTTTTGTGGTGCTGGTCGGCTTTCTAATTCTCTCCGGCGCCATCAACACCTCGATGATCGGCTCGACCGGCGTGCTGATGCGCGTGGCCGAAGACGGCGTGCTGACCGACTGGTTCCGCAAGCCGCACGCAAGATTCGGCACCAGCTATCGCATTATCAACATGGTCTTCATCCTCCAGATGTTCACCATTATCGTCAGCCGGGGCAACATCATCACTCTTGGAGAGGCTTATGCCTTTGGCGTGATCTGGTCGTTCACGTTCAACAGCCTGGCCATGCTGGTTCTGCGCTGGAAGTACCATGGCGAACGCGGCTGGAAGGTGCCTCCCAATATCCGCGTCGGAAACTTCGAGATTCCCATTGGATTGCTCTCGGTCTTCCTGGTGCTGTCCTCCGTTGCCATCGTCAACCTCTTTACGAAGTCGGTAGCCACGGTAAGCGGCGTTCTCTTTGCAGCAGCCTTTTTCATTATTTTTACGATCTCCGAGCGCGCTAACCTGCGCAAACATGCCCTGACTGCACACCAGATGAAGGATTTCTTCCAACTGGAGCACCAGGACACGGTGAGCCGCGAGTCTGCGGCCATCCGCGCCGGCGGCGTCATGGTGACCATGCACGACGTCGCTAACCCCTTTGCGCTCAAGTGGACGCTCTCACACACCAGCACTGAAGATCAGGACGTGGTGGTAATTAATGTGCGCATGATGGGCGTGGGTGGACCGGAGTATTTAAGCGCTATCGACCAGAGCTTCAGCGAACATGAGCAGATGATCTTTACCAAGGCCATTTCGGTAGCAGAGAGCTTCGGTAAGAAAGTCTCCCTACTCCTGATTCCTGCTGGAGATGTCTTCGTCGCCCTGGCGCAGGGTGCAAGTTCGCTGGAGGTTGACTCCGTTGTCTCCGGAGTCTCCAACTCTATTACTGCAGAAGAACAAGCTTTCCACCTCGGATTGGCCTGGGAGGCGCTGCCGCAGCCAAAGCGCCAGTTCAACTTCTATGTTGTCGATCCAAGCGGCGAGGCCAAGGTGTTTTATATTGGGCCGCACGCCCCCAAGCTAAGCCCTGACGACGTGCAACTGGTGCACCGTTTGTGGGTAAACATGCGCCGCGATCCCTCGATGCAGGATCTGCATCACAGCGACATTATCACCTATGCGCTGACCCATTTGGCCGGCCAGTATGCCCGCGAGAAGGAAGAGATTCTGCGCGATCTGCGCAACTATCGCGCTTCGGAAATTCCTACCGGGGTGCGTCTTGGCGATCAGGGTCTCAACGGGCTCAGAGGCACAGCCGGTCCGGCCGACCGTCAACTGCCTCCACGCCCCGCTCACCATCTCTAGTGCCTGCTGACGCGCGCCGCGGACAAAGACTCCCGGCGTGCCGCGCGACTTCAGGCGGAGAGCAACGAGTAATCCTCGATAGTTTCTCCCGGCGTCCACCGAGCCACCTGCACACCGCCATCGACCAACGCCGCCAGTTGTTCCGGCGTTCCCGTCAGCGGGGGGAATGTTCCAAAGTGCAGCGGAAGTACGAGCTTCGGCTCCAGAAAACGCACAGCCAATGCTGCTTCCTTCGGGCCCATGGTGAAGTGTCCTCCAATGGGAAGCATGGCGACCTCTGGCCGGTACAGTTCGCGAATAAGTTTCATGTCAGAGAAGACCGCTGTATCGCCGGCGTGGTAAAGAACAGGACCATTCGCAATGGTCAATACAAATCCCGCCGCGACCCCCACATCGTGAGTTCCGCGTTCATCCTGCGCCGCTGATGAGTGTCTGGCCTCGACCATGGTGGCCGCCACGTCATCCAGTCGCACGGTCCCGCCCAGATTCATTCCGATGGTTTGGGCCACGCCTTTGCCTGCAAGATAGGCCGCCAGTTCATAGATAGCCACCACGGTGGAATTGTGTTTCGCGGCTACCGGCGCCGCATCAGAAATATGGTCCCCATGGCCGTGGGTCAGCAGGATGTAATGAATCTTCTCCGGCAGAACAAAACCTTTGGGGTATTTGGGGTTTTGTGCAATGAAGGGGTCAATCAAGAGATTTGTTCCCGCGGCGGTCTCGACCAGCACGGTCGCATGTCCCAGCCAGGTAACGCGCGTTCCCTGCAAGCTCATCGCGGTGTCTCCTACCTTGTCAGGCTGAATGTGACTGGATCTTCGTGCAGTTCATCTCTTCAGCGCGTGATGATCAGTTCTGTGACGCCGTCTTTGGCCAGAAACTGGCGGTAACCGGACCAGCCGGCGAAAAGCCGTTCGATGCTGCGGTTGGTAAAGGCGCGCTGGATGGGAACCTGCTGGGCTAACTGCATCTCGACTTCGTCAATGGCGGTAAGGTGGAATCGGCAGTGAACCGTTTCATCGCCGTGGGTCCGGGTGTGAAAGAAGGCAAGTACTTGTCCGCCCGGATATGTTGCCTCAAACAAGCGCTTCGCGACTGGCGCTACCAATGGTTCCGGAAGATAGTCGAGTGTGGTCCATAACAGAACCACGTCAAACATGCGGCCGGAAAAATTGAGCGCGTGGGCGAGAAAGCCCTCAACATCCCAGATCGGGTTGCCGTCCTCATCCGTGCCGGTCTGCCAGTTCTCCGAGTAAGCGTCGCGAACAATATCGGCCATGAACACACTATGGCCCAGGCCGGTCAAGTATTGGATATTAGCCGGCGAAGTATAGCCTACGTCGATTGTGTGGAGACTGGACTCCGCCTCAAGACGTTTGCGCAGAGCCCCCCATCCGCCCGAGTGGCGCGGCACTTTCGGCCCGGTCAAGCCGGGACCGGGAGCGGCAGGACCGCTCTCCTGTTTCTTGTCAAACCAACGGCTAAGCACCCTCAATTCCCCTTGCTGTTCAGCCGACGACATATGCCCGAACCTGCGCGCAGCTTCTTGTCAAACCACGGCGCCCACTGGTTGCGTCTTTGGGCTATCGAGCTGCTTTGAAGCGCCCTGCGTCAAGTCCACCTTGCCGCGGTAGGCCGCATTCTCTTCTATCGCCAGGCGTAGGGCGCGCACATCGCCGTGCACTTGGCAGCCGGCACGCATCTCAACGCGCCCAGTGGCGACCAGGTTGCCCTGAACCTGTCCCATGATCAGGATGTCCTTTGCGGTGAGATCAGCGGCGACACTTGCGTTGGGGCCGATGGTTAATCGGCTCTCGGTGAGGACCACTGTCCCCTCCACTCGCCCTTCTACAATCAAGTCTTCACTGCCTTTTACGTCGCCACGTATCACGACGGTCTTGCCGATGCGTGCTGGATTATTTTCTGCTGGCATGATCTGATTCCTCCTGGAGTAGCTCTGGCCGTAAGCCTTCGGCTTCAGTCTGCGAAACCTCGCATCTTGCAATTCGTCCTGAAGGAACTATACGCAACTCGGACCCATAGCTCCAAACCGGGCATTCCCGCGTCTAACAAAACAAAGGAATTCAATCACCATCCACGGACGGCCGATGCCCGCTAAACTAGGGATTATGCGTAGCTTTTTGCCATTTTTCCTGCTTATTTCCTGGGCTGGCGCCGCACTGGCGCAGCCAGCGCCCCCCGCCGTCCTTACACCCGACCAATCTCAGGCGCTGGTGGGGCGGGCGCTTGCCACGGAGATGCGTACCGCCCAGGACGCAAACCACCCGATGCGTTACATTCTGCGAAAGTCCAGCCCGCGGATGACTTCGACCAAGGAAATTGTTGAAACCCGCGACGGTGATGTGGCCCGCCTGGTTAAGCTCAATGACCAGCCGTTGAGCCAGAGCGCCGAGCAGTTGGAAGAAGCGCGGCTGGATGCGCTCGTCAGCGACCCGAGCAAGCAGCGCCATCGTAAACAGAGCGAGGAAGCGGACGCCGGAATCGTTTTCAAGTTGCTGCGCATGCTGCCCCAGGCATTCCTCTACGAGTACGCGGGCTCGGCCCAGGGTTCCTCGGGAACGGTGGAGAAGTTTCGCTTCCGGCCCAACCCCGCGTTTAGCCCTCCTGACCTCGAGACACAGGCTCTGACCGCCATGACAGGCGAGCTCTGGGTCGACGCCGCACAGGAGCGCGTGACGCGGCTGGAGGGCCATCTGCAGCAGGATACAGACTACGGCTGGGGCATGCTGGGCAAGTTGGACAAAGGGGGATGGGTGGTCATCGAACAGGCCGATGTGGGCGGACGGCAATGGCGGATTGCGCGCTTCCAGATGAAGATGAACCTTCGGATACTATTCAAGACAAAGAACTTCGACACCACGGAGGAGATGAGCCAGTATGCGCCCGTTCCCGCCAGACTGGACTACCGGAAGGCCATTCAGTTGTTGCGGGCGGAACCGGTGAATTCGGCTCAGGGCGGCCGGTAAAGCCTCAGCGACTCAAAGCCAAAACAGCCCCACCCGATGCGGGTGGGGCTGTTTTGTCTGGCGCGGGACCAATCTGGCTACATCTTGATGAAAACGATAACCAGCGTGAAAAGGGTGAGGGACTCGATCAGGGCCAGACCAAGAATGAGAAAGGTAAAGATTCCGCCGCGTGCGCCTGGATTGCGGGCGAGCGCTTCCACGGCCGAGCCAACGGCCTTGCCTTGGCCAAGGCCGCACATACCAGCGGCCAGGCCCATGCCCAAACCGGCGCCGATGGGAACCAGGTTGACGACGGCCGAACCACCGTCAGCGAAAGCCGGAATGGCGAAGCACAAAACCGCCAGGGCCATGAACAAATATTGAAGCTTCTGCATAGTTCTCCTGCCTCTTTGAATTGGCCGCCAGTGGGTGGTTGAGGCTCACCGAGCTGGCCCCCTCACGCTTGCGGCCTACCGTTGACCCGGAGCGGAAGCGCTCTCCGGCGGAATCTTGTTGAATCGAACTCAAATCTAGTGTTCGTGCGCAACTGCCAGAGAGAGATAAATCATGGTCAGGAGCATGAAGACAAAAGCCTGAATGCCCGAGATAAAAATGTGCAAACCCAGGAAGATCACCGGGACTCCTATCGGGATCAATGAGAAGAAAACCATCGTCAGCAGATCGCCGGCAAACATATTGGCGTAAAGACGTACTGTGAGCGACAGGATGCGCGCAAGGTGCGAGATGGTTTCAATGAGAAACATCAACGGCGCCATCCACCATATTGGCCCTGCAAATTGCTTCATGTAGCCGATGAAGCCGTTTTCTCTAATACCGTGAAAGTTGTAGTAGAGGAATGTTGGGAACGCAAGGCCCAACGGTACCCATGGCCTACTGGTTGGCGCGGCAATGCCGGGAATCACCCCCACCAAATTGTTCAGCAGGACGAAGAGGAAGATGCAAGTGACGAAGGCCTGAAAGCGCTCATAGCTGTGGCCAATGACCTGCTCGGCTTGGCCGCCGACGAACCCGTGGACCCACTCGGCGATGTTCTGCGCCGGATTGGGCTTCTCGACCGACAGGGTCAGCCGCAAAACAACGAAGAAGGCGATGAGGCCGAAACCAACCAGCAGTTCCAAGCCAAACGCCTGGTTGACCCCGATGGCCTTTTCGGTGGCCACGGCCGGAGCCAAGCCAATCGACTGAAACGCCCTGACCTCAACCCCCAGAAAAAGGGCGTTCAGCAAGTGTACGATTCCAAGAATTTCCGGCATGAAAACTTGAGTCTTTCCGCCACAGGGCGGGAAATCACATCCGCCGCCAGGCCTGTTTGAGTCTTGTCAGTCCTACTTATGAATCCGGTCTCGATCAATCGCGCAACAGGCGAAGCGCTTCCCAACCAATGGTCAAAACCGCCAAACCGAGGCCGCAGAGCAACGCCACAACCGAGCCGTGGAAACATTTCAGGCTACCATAAATGACCCCCGCGAAGACGGTGAGCCTGAGCACAAAGAAGATAATCACCACCGGGGCGCTTGTGGGCGTCTTCTGCTTGTCCATTCTGGCGTTGATGACGCGGACCAGACGCTGCCACTCCCAGATGCTGGCCGCGGAGATCAGCGTGCCGGTCATGAGCATGCCCGCGCTGCGCCATTCCGCACCAATCAGCACAGTAAGGGAAGCAACCAGCCCCAGAATCAATGTGTTGCGCAAGGCCCGGCGGAGCATGGCGTCCAAGTCTGCCTGGGTAAGTTCTACGATAGGATGGGTCTCCTGGGTCATGATGGATCGTCGCTGGTTCCCTTTACGGTTCCATTCTCGGTTGTGTCTTCTTTGCGGGAATTTTTCTCGGCGGCAACCGCCGTCTGCACCACAAAGACCAGCCCGGAGATGCTCCCAAGAATGATGCCGACGATCATGATCCACTTCTGGTGCAGCAGATGGTCTGCCAACGCGCCACCCAGCCAGCCGACCACCACAGCAGAAGGCAGCACAAAGGCGATCTGCATCAGCTTTTCCGCCTCGACATACGCGCCGAGGCCGCTGCGCGCCTTTGCGGGCGGCTTGGAATCCGGAATAGCGCGGTGAAAGGGCATCCATAGTGATTATCTACGATGGATGCCCCTTCGCGCGAAAGGGGACGGCCTACTTGTTGGTTTTCCAGGTGGCAAGCTTCCAGGCTTTTATCCTGTACCTGCCTTCGTCCTCAGACAACTGGGTAAACTGAAAAAACTTGTTGACCGAGCCTGCCGCCATACCCGTGCTCGTTCCGCCTGCCCCGGTCATCGTGACCATGCCTCCGCCGCTCCTGGTCACAGTAGTGCTGGCCTCGTAGTAATAGACCTTGTCCGCCTCGGTGGTGAAAGATGTAACGCCGACAGCCTTTTTGTCTCCTTGTGCATTCACGCAAAAGTGGTGGATGCCGGGTGCAACATTCAGGACAAAATACGAGTCGCCGTAGTTGGCGCCCGCCCAGTTCCCGTCCACTCCGTAGCGGACAGTGACCAAATGGAAGGATGCTCTTGCGTTTTGCTCTTCGACAAAAACGATCTGCGCATCGCCCGCCGGAGGAGGAAGGGGCGCGGGTTGATTCTTCAGTGTGCTGGCATCGAATTTGACGTCTTCTTCGCCGCAAGAGTCCGGCAAGATGGTCTTGGCCACAGCTTGCACCGCTGGGATGAGCGACACACATAAGAGCAATACAAGAAGTCTGGGTTTCATGAAATACATGCTAAACGATGGGCCGCGCATGGGGGCAAGGAGTCTGCCATACGTCGCGCCGCTAAGGGTTGCCATGCTCGGTGCGACGCCGTCGCGTCAGGTGAAGGAACCTATTTCTTCGCGGTTGCCGTGGCCAGGTCGAGGACATTGACCAGATATTTGCCTTCATCCTCATTGACGGGCATCAGGTCAAGCGAATGATATTCAATTTCTCTGGTTCTTATGTGCCTGACGTTGACCCGATAGTAGTAAACCTTGCCCGGCTCTACGGTCAGGGGAGCTACGCTGGTTCTCTGCCATTCATAGGCGAAATCCGCTTGCCAGTTTGCACAGAGATGATGCTGACCCGGGCTGACTGCAACCACAAAGTAGGAGTCGCCTTTGGTCGCGCCAATCCAGGTTCCGTCGATGCCAAGGCGGGCCTCGACTCCGCTTAAAACTTCTCCGTCGGCCTGCTCAGTTTCAAGGAATACGATTTGCGCCTTGCCGGCCTCGATAGCGGGGAGGAGCGGCTGGCTCGTTCCCGTTACGACTTTGAACTCTACATTCGCCTTGCCGCAACTATCGGGCAGGGCCCAGGCGTGAAGAGTGGCGAGCAAGGAGAGACAAAAGAGCGATAAGGCGAACTTTCGGTTCATCTGGATTCTCCTTAGAGCTCAGACACGGCAGCCGCGAATTAGTTGCATGCGCCGCGAAGACAAGTCTATTCCGCGGAGCAACCTCCAGCGCCCGCACACGCAATGGGCGATATACTGGCTGTTGAACCCGTGAGCGGTTCACACAAAGGAAGCAATCGTGTTCGATTCAGAATTTGAGCGCAGTCTCTTCGAGCTGCGCAAGTCAAAGCTCGAGGAGATTGAGAAGCTGGGCCAGGCGGCCTATCCCAACCAGTTCCCTGCTTCGCACACCGTTCCCCAGGTGCGCGCAAAGTGGGACGAGTCGCAAGCCGAGACCCTGGAGGCCAATCGGGTCACCGTGGCCGTGGCCGGGCGCATCATGGCCATTCGCGCGCAAGGGAAGGCCGGATTTGCCACCCTTCAACAGGACGGCCAGCGGCTGCAGATTTACGTGCGCCTGGACGCGGTGGGCGAGCAGGGATTCGCGCTCTATAAGCTGCTCGACCTGGGCGACCATATCGGCGTCTCAGGCTACTTGTTCCGCACACGCACGGGCGAGCTGACCATTCACGTTGAGCGGCTAACCTTTCTGGCCAAGGCCATGCTGGCGCTGCCGGAGAAGTTTCACGGCCTGGCCGACGTGGAGTTGCGCTACCGTCAACGTTATGTGGACCTGTTCAGCAATCTCGAAGCGCGCGAAGTCTTCGTCAAACGCGGTAAGGCGCTCAAGGCGCTGCGCCAATTCTTCGACGAGCGCGGCTACCTGGAAGTCGAGACGCCGATGATGCAGCAGATTGCCGGCGGCGCGGCTGCGCGGCCCTTCAAGACGCACCACAACGCTCTGGATTTGGATTTGTTTCTGCGCATCGCGCCGGAGCTCTATCTGAAGCGGCTGGTGGTGGGCGGCTTCGACCGCGTATACGAGATCAATCGCAATTTTCGCAACGAGGGTGTGAGCACGCAGCACAATCCCGAGTTCACCATGCTGGAGTTCTATCAGGCATACGCGAATTATCACGACCTGATGCAGATCACCGAGGATCTAATTGAGTTTGTGGCGCGAGAGGTAAACGGAACCACAAAGACTGAGTTCAACGGGCACAAAATTGATTTGAGCAAGTGGACGCGGCTGACGATGCGCGAGGCAATTCGCGAGTTTTGGCCGGAGGAAGCGGGAGCAAAACCGGCAATGACGGCATTTGAGTCGGCGCCAGTCTTGCAGGCGCGGCTTCACGCGGCTATGAGTTCGCTGGAAAAGGCGGAGGGAGATACCGCGCGGCTAAGCCCGGAGCGCATAGTCGAGTTGAAAACGATTCATGCCGCGGTGACTGCGGTCTACTACGAGTCGCTGAAAAACGCTCCGCTGGGCAAATCCGTCTACAACCTTTTTGAGGCGGTTGTTGAACCTTTTCTCATCCAGCCGACGATTATTTATGACTATCCGGTAGAAGTATCGCCGCTCTCGAAGGCCAAGCCGGACGACCCGGCGCATGTGGAGCGTTTCGAATTTTTCTGCGGCGGCTTTGAACTGGGCAACGCCTTCAGTGAGCTGAACGATCCGGTGGAGCAGCACAAGAGATTTGCCCAGCAGCTCGACGAGCGCCAACGCGGCGACGACGAAGCGCACCAGATGGACGAAGACTACGTGCGCGCATTGGCGTATGGACTTCCCCCAACCGGCGGCGAAGGCATCGGCATTGACCGGCTGGTGATGCTGCTGACCGGCTCCAAGTCGATTCGCGACGTTATTCTGTTTCCGTTGATGAGGAACAGGGAGCAGGGGTCTGGAGCCAAAGAGCAGGGGGCCGATCCGCAGTGAACATTCTTTTTGTCGGCGACATCTTCGGCAGCGCGGGACGCAGGATTGTGCGCGAGCACATCGGGCATATCCGCCAGGCGCATGAAGTGGAACTGATCGTCATCAATGCCGAAAACGCCGCCGGGGGATTTGGCCTGACGCCTCAACTGGCCGAAGAATTTTTCGATCTGGGCGCGGATGTTTTGACCACCGGGAACCACGTCTGGGACAAGCGCGAGCTGATTGACTACATGAACGCCGCGCCCGCCGGCAGCCAGGAACGGGGCCGCCGTGTGCTGCGACCGGCAAATCTGCAACCGGAGGTGCCCGGTTACGGCGTCTTTGAGGGAACCACAGCGAGCGAAGTGGACTATGCGGTTGTCCAGTTGCAGGGCTGTGTTTTTATGAACACCACGAATGACCCCTTCCACGCCAGCAACGCGTTGTTGGCGGGCATCCATGCCAAGGTCATCGTGGTGGACTTTCATGCTGAGGCCACCAGCGAGAAAGTCGCGATGGGCTGGCATCTCGATGGACGAGTGACGGCGGTGCTGGGCACGCATACGCACATTCCCACCGCCGACGAGCGCGTGCTGCCCGGTGGGACCGCCTACCAAACCGATGTGGGCATGAGCGGCCCTTACGACAGTGTGATTGGCGTTGAAAAGGAACTGGTGCTGCACAGGTTCTTGACTGGAATGCCAGGCAAGTTCGAAGCGGCCAAGGGAAATCCTAAGATGTGCGCCACGCTTGTGGGCTGCGATCCCAAAACCGGACGCGCGACGCGGATTCAGCGCATCATGCTGGGAGAGTAACGAAGGACTGCGATTCGGGAACGGCCTGCGCGGGCTATCGGATCAGAATGGCCTTCTCAGTGAGAATTACCGGGCGAACAGACTTCTCCGCGACCTTGACCGGAGCGCACTCGGCAATTTTTGTCCTCAATTGCGGAGCCCTTGAATGGGTAGCCTTCAGCAGTCTTCCCTTGCCATTGAAGGTCATGGTCCACTCCATTTCGCGTGGGGCATTTGAAACGTCTGTAAATTGAATGATGGCGCTCCCGCGCAAGGGAATCACTAATTTTGCTGTCGGCGCAGACGGCATTTGGGGAAGATCTGTTCCCTCCAGAAGCCCAATTTCGGGTTTCGCACCCGCCAGGGCGGCGTAGCACAGGCCTGTTCCGAGCCAATCGGGCGCTTTGACCGGGTGCTCTTCGGCCCGGATGTGGTTGAAGGCCGATATAGTCAACGCGTTGATAGGCGCGGGCGAGAATAGCGAATATCCGCGGCGCAGGATAGGGATGATGCGCACGCGTCCGTTACCGCCTCGCGGAATCGATGCCGAAAATGCACTTACGTCGCCAGTCCCGTTGTTGCGCGCGAATTGCAAGAAGAGATGATTGGGCAACGCGGGGCAGACCACCTGCTGATAATTCCATTTGCCCTGGTTGAACTCCAGACCGGCAAACCCGGCTCTCTGGCTGATTGAGGACTCCGCATCCGCTTCCAGGTCACGATCCTGCCGGGTCATCCGCTCGAATCGGAGGAATTCAAGCGAAGCAGCCGGCCCCTGTGTCTCGTTGTCCGGAAGAAACAGCATGGGGCGCGAAGCAACCTTGCGTACGTGGCTCGGCTGAGGTGCGGAGATATCCCCGCCCGTCTGACTATTCGCAAGGGCGCAGACAACGGTGATTGCACCAATGGCCAGGACAAGGCGGAGGATTCTGAGTCGTTCCATTCTGCCCTTAGCCTATCACCCCCTATGCGTAGCCACAGGGTGCGGCGGATTCAGATCGCGGAGCCATGAAAACACATCAAGGGCAGCCTGAATCAGGCTGCCCTTGATGGCCCAGGAGTATAGTCTGTCGCGCCGAACGCTGTCCGGTCCAACGCGGTCAACAAATCAAATCAGCCAGCGGTCAATTCGCCGGGTGGTGTCCGGCTGCCGGTTTGTGCGCCGGTACGGGCTTCCTCTTCTCAAGCTGGATTTCTCCCTCGCGCAGCACGATCTGCACGGACGCGGCAACTGTGTCCGTGGCAGGAACCTGTGTGAAAGAGTCATAGGTTCCAACGAGTGCGGTCGCGGGTGGAATCTTGTACACGAATCCAGCAACGGGAATTTCCTTGTCCAACAGAGGCTTCTTCAAGTTGACGATGAAGTCTGCCACCTTGCTATCCTTGGCATCCTGAGTTACGGCAATCTTGATGACCGAGGCAGTGGCTTCAATGACGGTTCCCGGAACCGGCGTAACCTGATCCTTCAACACGGCCCAAAGCTTGTCGGTGTCTTCTTTAGTCCCGTTGGCCAGAATGAATTCCGTATCTACCAGCGCCATCTTGCTCAAGTCGGGAGTTTCCACGATTGCCTTGTGAGCAATTTCAGCCGGAGTTGCCTTGGCGGAGATTTGGAAGGTTCCCGGCGGGAAGACGGTGGCCGCAGCCTGGGTCTTGATATCGTCCAGTCCGTCCAGCTTGCCGTGGTACTGGATGTAGTAATACTCAATCGCCTTTTCAATCTGGGGCTTCATGGGCGCGGGGGCGAAATTCCATGCCCGCGAATAGAACCAAACCGCCTGCACCAAATCCTTGGCGTCCGGCTTGGTATAAGCACCTGCCAATTGCAGCGTATCCTGCAATCCCGGTCCGCTCGTGGCTTGTTCGGGCGTATAGAGCATCAGTTCGGTGCGATATTCAGAGATGGCGCCCTTCGCGTCTTTCTTTGAGACAAGGTCGTCCAAGGCGATGGCCGAGTGGAAAGCCGGATATGTTCCTGCGGTCAGCTTCTTCCAGTCATCGGGTGAGGTAGCTGCAGGCTTGGGCGCTGTGAGGCCCCTCTGGGCCAGCGCTGCCGCATCATCACAGGTCGGCGGGTCAGAGGTCACACCAGTCTTCGGGTTGACAGTCTTGCCGCACTGGCTCTTCTTGATAAGGACCGACCAGAAGATGGCTTTCATGTTGGTGGGGTCTATCCGAAGCAGGCTGGTGGCCGCGCCGAGCGTCTTGTCGGCGTTGCCCAAGCCCTGGTAGGTGTCGATCAGAGAGTCGAGAACTGCGCTCTTGACGACGCTCTGGGGATAAGCCGTCAGAAAACTCTCCAGAGCCGCAGCCTTGGCCTGGGGGTCTTTCTGCGCAGATGCGTTTTGGTAGGTGTTGTATTCTGCCGGATCCTTGATGGTGATCGTATCCTGGGCACGCAGCATGGGCGCTATAACAAGGCTAAGGCTCGCCAATGCCAACACGAACGCGAAGACTAACTTCTTCATTTAGTGCTCCTGGGAACTGCCAAAATGGAGATCAAAGTTTAAGCACTCGCTCACGGAATGCAAAACCGCTCTTTTGGGCGGTTAAGCGCCGGGTGACAGGTATACCCTACACCTCGGTTTCCAATGCGGTCTCTGAAGGATTATAGAAAGCCCTGCCCCTCATGACAAGCATAGTTGTATGGGAAGTCAATAATTTCCATCGAAAGGCAGATTCCGAAGCCCATGGCGCAGCCTGGAATGAGGCGTATGAGGACAACCACCTTCGCGAACCCCCGCATGCCGGTTCTCCCCGATGCCCCAAGAATCTGCCAGCTTAACCGAAAGATCTTTTCCAGCTCTATTGGAGCAACCGCAGCAGTTCCGCCTGTTCGGCCAGGAAGGCATCATGGCCGTGATTGCTGGTCATCTCCCGGTAATCGGCGTGAACGCCAGCTTTGCGAATCGTGTTAACAAAGTCGCTAACTTCCTGGGCAGGAAAGAGCCAATCAGAGCTAATGCCGACAAAGCAAAGGCGGGCGCGAATCCGGCCAAATGCCTCCGCCGGCGAAGAACACCCGTGCAGCGGATCCCAAGTGTCCATGGTGCGCAGAATGGCCAGATAGGAATTAGCGTCAAAGCGGTCGTTGAACCGCTCTCCCTGGTGATCCAGATAGCCGGCGATGTCGAAGCGTCCGCCGATGAGGCCGCCGCCTTGGTTGTCCAGCCCCCAGGGGTCCTCCCCGTTGCGGTTCGGATTGCGACCAAAACGCTCGTTGAACAGCTCTGCTGACTTGTAGCTGAGCATGGCGATCTGGCGCGCGAGCGACAGTCCCTGCTTCGGAGGGCGCTGGGGCAGGTAGTAACCTCCAGCCCACTCCGGGTCGTGCTCGATGGCCTGGCGCTGCAAGTGGTTGAGCGCCAGCCCCATTGCGGAGAGCGGCGCCACGCCTATGACGGCCGCACACTCGACCCGGCCTGGGTCGTGGATGGTCCAATCCAGGGCCTGCATGCCGCCAATGGAGCCCCCCATAACCAGCCTCAGCCGGCGAATTCCCAGCGAGTCCAGAAGCCTGGCCTGCGCACGGACGTTGTCGCGTATCGAAACCAGCGGAAAGTCCGGTCCATAAATGTTGCCCGTTTCGGGGTCCACCGATCCGGGCCCCGTCGAGCCGTAGCAGGACCCCAACATGTTGATGCATATTACAAAGTCGCGGTCTAATGACAAAACCCCGCCGGGGGCAAAGACCTCCGGCCACCAGGAACCCACCAGCGCCGAGCCGGAAAGCGCGTGGCAAACCAGCACGGCGTTATCCCTGGCCGCGTTCAGCCGGCCATACACCGCGTAGTGCAGGTTCACGCCGGCCAGAGCGCGGCCGCACTCCAGCAACAAGTGCTCGTCGAGCACAAAGTCGCCTTCGTAGGTCGGCACCAGAGCGCTTGTTCCTGTCGGCGCAACTCCGGCCCCGGCGTGTGTTTCGGTCATGATACTCATTGTGCAACAAATTCAGCAGTTTCTGTTGAGCCCGTAAACGCGTAACCGTTGGCAACCTTGATAGCCTGATCGAGATCGGCAAGGATGTCGCGAATATCCTCGATTCCGACCGACAGCCGTACAAGCTCGGGCGTGACGCCGGTGGTCGCCTGCTCCTCGACCGAAAGTTGGGCATGTGTCGTCGAGGCCGGGTGGATAACCAGCGACTTGGCGTCGCCGATGTTGGCTACCAGCGAGAATAGTTCCAGCCCGTCGATCAGTTTCTTTCCTGCCTCATACCCTCCCTTGATGCCGAAGGTAATCAGCGCCCCCTTGCCGGCAGGCAGATATTTTTGCGCCCGCTTGAAGAAGGGACTGGACTCCAGCCCCGGATAGTTGACCCAATCCACGCCAGGATGCTTCTCCAGGTGCCGGGCCACGGCCAGGGCGTTCTGAGAGTGGCGTTCCAGCCTGAGGTGCAGCGTTTCGATGCCTTGCAGCAGCAGGAAGGCGTTGAAGGGCGAGAGAGCCGCGCCGGTGTCGCGCAACCCCTGCACGCGCGCCTTGAGAATGAACGCCAGCGGACCGAAGGCCTCGGTGTAGGAAAGACCGTGATAGGAGGGGTCCGGCGCGGCAAAGTCTTTGAATCGCCCCGAAGCCGCCCAGTCGAACTTGCCTGCATCCACGATCACGCCGCCGATGGTGGTGCCGTGGCCGCCCAGGAACTTGGTGGCGGAGTTGACCACGATGTCCGCGCCCCACTCAATGGGCCGCACCAGCGCCGGCGAGGCCGAGGTGTTGTCAATGACCAGCGGCAGCTTGTGCTCGTGGGCGATGGCGGCGATTCTCTCAATGTCCACCACATCCAGCTTGGGGTTGCCCAGCGTTTCGGTGTAAATGGCTCGGGTCTTGTCGTTGATGGCCGCGCGCAGCCCGTCGAAGTCGTCCGCGTCCACAAACTTGACCGTAATGCCCAACCGAGGAAAAGTGTAGTGAAAGAGGTTGTAGGTACCGCCGTAGAGCGACGTGGTGGAAACAATCTCTTCTCCCGCCGAGGCTAGTGTGGTCAGGGTGAGCGTCTCCGCCGCCTGGCCTGAGGCCGTAGCCAGCCCCGCCACGCCGCCCTCCAGAGCCGCCACGCGCTTCTCAAAGACGTCCGTCGTGGGATTCATGATGCGGGTATAAATGTTGCCAAACTCCTTAAGCGCAAAAAGCCTTCCGGCGTGGTCCGCGTCCTGAAAGAGGTAGGAGGTGGTTTGGTAAATGGGCACTGCCCTTGAGCCCGTGGCCGGGTCGGGCGATTGGCCGGCATGGACGGCGAGAGTGGCAAACTGCTGCTTCGATTCGGACATATTCGGCTCCTTGATCGGTCGTGGTGGTGGTGGTCTTGGCTTGTGGGTGCGATTCGGTCAGGTTGCGGGCCGTACAAAAGAACAAAACGGCCCGAATCCTCTTCGGACCCGGGCCGCCTGGCTTCAAGATCGGTTGCGTCTAGCGCATTCGAATCTCAAGAGCCGCACGGACAGGTCCGCAGCACATACACATGCACATGGCCATGACCGCAATCCGGCGATTCCTTGAGTTCAGCATTAAGAGCAGTATCCACGGAAAACGGGGGGGAAGTCAAATCGATATCGCTGCCGCCCGTTGGAATGTGCTCACAAAGTAAAGAGGAAGATCGATGCCGATCGGCTACTCGTCCGCCTTCCACACATAGGCTCCCGGCTGAGGTAAGCCGATGTGCGCAAGAACGCGGCAGACGAACTGGCGTGCCATCTCGGTCGAGTCGATGGGGTGGTTGTAAAACGCTGGGATCACAGGAAAGATAACCGCGCCGGCTTCAGCGGCCAGTGTCATATTGCGCAGATGAATGCGGTTGAAGGGCGTATCTCGCACGCAAAGAATCAGCGGGCGGCGTTCCTTGAGCGTAACGTCGGCGGCGCGTGCAACGAGCGAATTGGCAAGCCCATTGGCAATGGAAGCCAGCGTCCCCATTGAGCAAGGCAGAATAATCATTCCATTCGATGGGTAGCTGCCGCTGGCGATGGCCGCGCCAATGTCAGCGTCGGAGTGCTGCACCGTCTTTACCGGCTCCGCGCCGAGCAGCTTTTCGAGCAGGCCGTTGCGGCCACTCAGCCCAAGTTCCTCGGCCAGTACCCGCAAAGAGTTTTCCGAAGCCACAAAATGAACGTGGGCCACGCGCTCATCGGCCTCCAGCGTGCGCAGCAACTCGCGGCCAAGGATCGCGCCGGATGCGCCGGTAATTGCTACGGTGAGATTTGCGGCTTCCACTTGGCCTTCCTTTGCAAAAACCCGATTGAACTTTGTTGCTAATCTTCGATCTGCGTCCACTCCTCCATCAGTCTGGAGTATTCGCCGGAGTGTCCGACTGCCATGAACCGCTTCATCTCCTCGAATGCATCGCCACGCTCACCAGCGCCCCAAAGTACGCGGAAGAGCAGGAGTGAAACGCGCTCTGATTCAGGTTCCAGCTGCACGGCAACGCGTCCCTGTGCGATTGCCTCACGATGCCGGCCCTCTCGAGACAATATCCAGCCAAGGTAGCTGTGGCCGATCGCAAGGCCTGGAAACTCCTCAACCACTGCTGTCAGGATCTGCGTTGCAAAAACCGAGTCATTGTTCTCAGCGAACTCCACCGCATGGCGAATGACCTCCATCACCCGCTTGAGATCATTCTCTTCCAGTTTGTTCATAAGCTCTACTCGCCAATCACCCTCTTGAAGATTGCGCCAACATTGCCCAACTGACGCTCATAATCGAAGGTCTTAGTAAGCTTTTCCGGACTGAGCAGCTTGGTGATCTCCGCGTCCTTTGCCACTTCGTCGCGGAAGACCAGGTCTTCTTTCCAGGCCCGCATGGCGTGGGACTGCACCAGCCGGTAAGCCTCCTCGCGCAACATTCCGGCCTCGGCCAGATCCAGCAGCAGTTGACCGCTGAAGATCAGCCCACCGGTGCTTTCGAGATTCTTCTTCATGCGCTCGGGATAGACCAGCAGCCGGTCAATTAGGTCAGTGGTTTTCGCCAGCAGGTAGTCCACAAGAATCGTCGAATCGGGAAAGATTACACGTTCCACAGACGAGTGCGAAATGTCCCGTTCGTGCCACAAGGGAATGTCCTCGAAGGCCGCCTGCGCATTGCCGCGCAACACGCGCGCCAGTCCGCTGATCTGCTCTGAGGTAATCGGATTTTTCTTGTGCGGCATGGCCGAGGAGCCCTTCTGCTTTTCGCTGAAATACTCCTGCGCTTCGCGCACTTCGGTGCGTTGCAGGTGGCGCACTTCGACGGCGATTTTGTCCAGCGTGCTGCCGATAATTGCCAGAGTGGAGATGTAAGCCGCATGGCGGTCGCGCTGAATGACCTGCGTGGCCACCGGCGCCGGCTTGAGGCCCAGCCGCGCGCAGATCTTCTCTTCGTGCTCCGGCTTCAAGTGGCCAAAGGTTCCCACAGCGCCGGAGAGCTTGCCCACGCGCATATCCTCAGCAGCCGCGTCAAATCGGACCAGGCTGCGCTTGATCTCTGCAAACCAGTTGAGCAGTTTGAGACCGAAGGTCGTCGGCTCGGCATGAATCCCGTGCGTACGGCCGATGGTGGGCGTGTGCTTGAATTCGACTGCACGCCGCTTGAGCACGGCCAACAGCTCCACAAGTCCTGCGCGGATCAGCGCCGAGGCTTCTTTCACTTGAAGAGCCTGCGCCGTGTCGACCACGTCGTTTGAGGTCAGCCCGAAGTGGAGCCAACGGGATTGGTCTTCCAGGCCTTGGTTCTTGAGGTTCTCCGCTACGGCAGTGGTGAAGGCGATAACGTCGTGCTTCACCTCTGCCTCAATCTCCTGAATGCGGGCAACATTGAAGCCCGCCTTCTCAGCAATGGCCTCGGCCGCCTCGGCCGGAATCACTCCATCCTCGGCCAGTACGGTGCTTGCCGCCGACTCCACTTCAAGCCAGCAGCGGTACTTGTTCTCTTCAGTCCAGATGCGGCCCATCGCGAGGCGAGTATAGCGTTCAATCAAGGCAAGCTCCTTGCAAGAGCCACATTCCGAGGCCCTTCTTCAACTCTTGATTGTACGAGGCATGAGCCTTCAGGCGCGAGGAATTCCTAAACGCTCGTGTAACTCATCGACCAGCAGCCCGCGGCCCGGCTTGTAGGGCTGGAACCACTCGCCATCTATCACAAGTTGCGGAATGGCCCGCTTGCCCACGCGGCGCACCACTTCGGCGGAGGCAGCCGGGTCACGGTCCACATCGATCTCGGTGTACTCGATGCCGTGGGAGTCAAGAAATCTCCTGGCAGCCCGGGTATCCGGACACCAGGATGCCCCATACATTTGCACGATCATGGGATTATTTTACTCGGGTTTTCGCTGCTACCATCAGGGACAATGGCCGCCAATGAGATCAAGACGCTATTGGAACTGGAACCGCACCCTGTCGAGGGCGGCTTCTATCGCCGGACTTACACTTCCGGTGTTGAGGTGGAATTGGCACGCGGAGTGCGGCCCGTGGGAACGGCAATTTACTACCTGCTTGAGCAGGGGACGTTTTCGGAGCTACACCGGCTTGCCTCCGACGAGATTTTCCACTTCTATCTTGGCGACCCCGTCGAAATGCTCCAGCTTCTCCCGGATGGCAGTTCAGTCGTCTTCACCCTTGGGCCTGATTTGGCGGCGGGCCAACATGTGCAACTCGTCGTCCCCGCCGGCGTCTGGCAAGGCACGCGGTTGGTGGGTGGAGGGAAAGCCGCACTGCTGGGCTGCACGGTCGCGCCTGGCTTTGACTATGCCGATTACCGTAGTGGAAGCTATGAGGAGCTAGCCAAAAAGTGGCCTGCGGAAGCGGAGAGGATCAAGGCGTTAACAAGGAACTGACGTTAGCGCCGCTCGCGAAAGAAACTCCGCAGCAATTCGGCAGCTTCATCTTCGAGAATTCCCTGCTCCACCTGCATCTGGTGATTCAGTTGCGGATGGTTGAGTACAGAAAGCACCGACCCGGCCGCGCCTGCCTTGGGATCGGCGGCGGCAAAAACCAGACGATCAAGCCGTGCGTGAATCATTGCTCCCGAGCACATGGCGCAGGGCTCCAGCGTCACATAAAGCGTGCAGCCAAGTAGACGGTAGTTACCTAGCGCCGCGGCAGCGGCGCGCATGGCCACTATTTCCGCATGGGCCGTGGGGTCCAGGTCGCGCAGTACGCGATTCTGCCCGCGCGCAATGATGGCTCCCTCGCGCACCACAACCGCGCCAATCGGCACCTCGCCAGCTTCCGCAGCCAGGCGAGCTTCGGCGAGTGCAGCTTCCATGGCTTCGCGGTCGTCGATCATGGCTTCAATGTTAGCCCGGCGGGCTGTTGCTGGGTCATGCAATGCAGCGTGCCCAGGCCCCAGACGAGATCGACGCTGTGAATGCCGATCACTTCGCGGCCCGGAAATAATTCGGCCAGAATGTTCAGGGCCACGCGGTCGTTAGGGTCGTGAAAGGTGGGAACGAGGACAAGGTCATTGGCAATATAAAAGTTGGCATAACTGGCCGGAAGGCGCTGGCCGCGAAATACCACCGGGAGCGGCAAGGGCAACTCGACCAGCGTGAACTGTTTGCCGTCAAGGGTGCGGGCGGCTTTGAGGCGTTCCAGGTTTTCGGCCAGAGGAGCGTGGTTCGGGTCGTTCGTGTCCGGCTCGACGGCGGTAACAATCGTCGCCGGCGCAACAAATCGGGTAATGTCGTCGATGTGGCCGTGGGTGTCGTCGCCGGCCAGGCCACGATTGAGCCAGATGGTCTGATCGATGCCCAGAAAATCGTGAAAGACTTGCTCCAATTGCTCGCGACTGACGCCGGGATTGCGCTGCTGCACTTCGCTGAGCTGACATTCCTCGCTGGTGAGCAGAACGCCCGCACCGTTGACGTCGATCGAGCCGCCTTCGAGGACAACGCGGTTTGCGTGGCCATCTTCCAACTTGACCGCAGGCTGCCACTCGGGCAGGCCGAGCAGCGCAGCCACGCGACCCGGTACCTCGTCGTCGAGTTGCCAGTCGGAGTATTTGGCCCAGGCGTTGAAGCGCCAGTTAGTGAGGCCAACCCGGCCTTCCGCGTTTCGGACGAAGATTGGACCTGAGTCGCGCGTCCATCCCCGGTCAGTGGGCCATTGGTGGAAGCTCACGCGGTCGAGATTCGCGCCCGCCCGCTCCAGAATGCCACGCACTCGCTGTTCGGCGTTGGCGTCCTCGACGATAAGATGCACCAACTCATGCGCCGAGAGCAGGCGCACAATCTCGGCGTAGAGCCAGGGGATGGCCTGAAACTTCCCCGGCCAGTCTTCGGGATTGTGCGGCCAGGCCAGCCATGTCGCTTCGTGCGACTCCCATTCGGCGGGCATGCGGTAGCCGAGTTCCTGCGGCGTGTTTTCGGACATAAGAGGAGGCATTCTTACTCGGGATCTTCTTCCGCAGGCCATGCGGCCACGGGATCGAGGAAACGCTTTGTGATGGGCGCGTAGGCGTCGATGCGGCGGTCGCGCAGGAATGGCCAGTTGCGGCGCGTCTCTTCGATCAGACCGAGGTCAATCTCGCCAATCAAGATCTCCTCGGCGTCGTGGGAGGCCTTGGCGATGATGCGTCCGAAGGGATCGGCGAGAAAGCTGCCGCCCCAGAACTCGATGCCCGGACCTGCTGCGCGGTTGCCCTTAACGTCGCCATGCTCCATTCCGACGCGATTTACCCCAGCCACATAAACGCCGTTGGCGATGGCGTGCCCACGCTGGATGGTGCGCCACGCCTCATATTGCGCCGCGCCAAACTCATCCTTCTCCGCCGGATGCCAGCCTATTGCGGTCGGAAAGAAAAGCGCCTCGGCGCCTTTGAGAGCGGTTAGGCGCGCGGCTTCCGGATACCACTGGTCCCAGCAGACCAGCGTGCCCACCCGGCCAAAAGCGGTGTCAACAGCCTGAAAGCCCAGATCGCCCGGCGCAAAATAATACTTTTCGTGGTAGAGCGGGTCGTCGGGAATGTGCATCTTGCGATAGACGCCCGCGATGGCTCCATCGGCGTCAATGGTAACTGCCGTGTTGTGGTAGAGCCCTGGAGCGCGACGCTCAAAGAGCGAGGCGATTACAGCTACCTTCGCTTCTCGCGCCACTTCGGAGAGGCGCGCCGTGGACGGCCCCGGAATCAGCTCTGCCAGGTCAAAGAGGTGCAGATCTTCGCGCTGGCAGAAGTATTGCGTGCGAAAAAGTTCCGGCAGGCAGACGATGTTGGCGCCCAGCCGCGCCGCCTCGCGGATATGGCGCACCGCAGAGGCAAAATTGGCCTCCGGGTCCGCGCTCATGCGCATCTGCACGAGCCCCACGTTGTATTTGCGTGCGTTTGCCATCGATCGCTAAAGATTCCCCTACGATGCGTAGCAAGGCCAACCCTGCCCGGACAGCATTGGCCTCAATGATCCGCTTGATCCAATCCCCTACTCTTCCAGAATCAGGACAGCCGCGGCAATCGTAGTCGTCCACTTCCCGCGCTTATCGCCCACGGCCGACTGCGTTATGTTGCTAGTGCGAACGATCTTGTTGGAGATGCGGTAAATCTCCTTCTTCTCATCCCAACTCGTGTCCGGATCGAAATCCACGTCCAGGGTGGTAGCTAGCATCTCCGCCGCCAGTTCTTCGGCGTACTCGCCGGCCTGCTCTTCGGTTTCCCCGAAGCTGTGATGCTCGCTAAGATAGCCGTATGTGTTGCGGTCGGAAGGGATGGCTACGCCGATGCTGGAAACCACTAGCCGATGTGGCTCGCGCGTCGAATTCTCCGCAATCACCGCAAAAACCACCTCACCGTGGTTCAGGTAGGTAAGACCTTCTTTGCGCGTTATCACCTTGCATTGCGGCGGAAAGATGGAAGAAACTCTCACCAGGTTCTGCGAGGCTATCCCCGCATCCCGCAGGGCCAGCTCAAAGGAAGTCAAACGCTCTTTATGTTTGCCTACACCCTTGGTGAAAAACATCTTCTTCGGGACCATGCTTTTTCCCAATTTCTATGTGTCCTCCTTGTGGTTGAAAGTCTGAGATTTATTGAACGTACCCGCATGAGTTTATCTCATTTGGGCGGGCTGGAGCAGCATTTCGCGAGATTTCGTCTTGTGTTCGTACTGATTGACGCCGTCTGCGGCCTGCGGGTGCTCCAACCAGAGTTTGGTTGACTTTCTTCCGAGGCAAGGCAAACTGTTTCATCTGCCGTTGCCACTTCTGAATCCGGGATGGTAGATTGCTGTTCTACCATACGGAAAGAGGGGTCATTCAAAGACAATGCAAATAACTTACAACGGTCTGGAATTGCCAAAGAACGGCAAGCCTATCGAGTATGAAAACGGACAGTTTGAAGTGCCCGATAATCCTATCCTTCCTTTCATCGAGGGTGACGGCACGGGGCGCGACATTTGGAAGGCTTCGCAAAGAGTCTTCGATGCGGCGGTGGAAAAGGCTTACGGTGGCAAGCGCGCCATTCGCTGGTTTGAGATTTTCGCGGGTGAAAAAGCATTTCGCCAGTTCGGCAACTGGCTTCCGGACGATTCGGTGGCCGCAGCGCGCGATTTGAGAGTTTCCATTAAGGGACCGCTCACCACGCCGGTCGGCGGCGGCATTCGCTCGCTCAACGTGGCGCTTCGCCAGTTGCTCGACCTATACGCCTGTGTGCGGCCGGTGAAGTATTACCAGGGCGTCCCCAGCCCGGTGAAGCACCCTGAAAAGCTGGACATCGTGATTTACCGCGAGAACACCGAGGACGTGTACGCGGGCATCGAGTTCAAGGAAGGCAGCGCGGACGCCGCACGTCTGATTGATTTCCTCAACAATGATTTGCTCAAAAGCGCCAAGAAGCGCGTGCGCTCCGACTCCGGCGTGGGCATCAAGCCGATTTCAATCTTCGGCAGCAAGCGCCTGGTGCGCTACGCCATTCGCGCAGCTCTCGAGGCGGGCCGCAAGACCGTTACGCTGGTCCACAAAGGCAACATCCAGAAGTTTACCGAGGGCGCATTCCGAGAGTGGGGCTACGAGGTCGCACAGCAGGAGTTCCGCGCCGAGACCGTCACCGAGCGCGAGAGCTGGATTCTGGGCAACAAGGACGCCAATCCGGCACTGACTGTCGAGCAGAATGCGGCACTTATCGAGCCGGGCCTGGACATGGCGTCGCAGACCTATCAGGACTCGGTTTGTGCCGAAGTGAAAGCGGTGCTTGATTCCATTGGCCAAACCCACGGGAACGGCGCATGGAAATCGAAGGTGTTGGTCAACGACCGCATCGCCGACTCCATCTTTCAGCAGATCATCCTGCGTCCGGAAGACTACAGCGTTCTGGCCACCACCAACCTCAACGGCGACTACATCTCCGACGCGGCTGCGGCGCAGGTGGGCGGCCTGGGCATCGCGCCCGGCGCCAACATCGGCGACGGCTACGCCGTTTTTGAGGCCACTCACGGAACCGCGCCAAAGTATGCCGACAAGGATCTCATCAATCCCGGCTCGGTGATTTTATCGGGCGTAATGCTGCTGGAGTTCATTGGCTGGAAAGAAGCGGCCAGGCTGATTGAGACGTCGTTGGAGAAGACGATTTTGCAGAAGTTTGTCACGTACGATTTTGAACGGCAGACAGTCGGAGCCACGAAGGTCGGCACCAGCGAATTCGCCACCCGCATTATCGCCAACATGTAACGAAAACTTAAGGTTTGGGACCTCAATCCCCAAGGAGGCAACAAATGCGCAAGAAAGTCAGTATCATAGGCGCCGGCAACGTCGGCTCAACTGCAGCGCACTGGCTTATGGCCAAGGAATTGGCCGATGTGGTGATGATCGACGTGGTCGAAGGCGTACCTCAGGGCAAGGCGCTGGACCTGCAACAGGCTCTTCCCATTGAAAGATCCGACGTTCACATCACTGGCTCCAACGACTACGCCGACTCGGCCAACAGCGATGTCGTGATTATTACGGCGGGCATTCCCCGCAAGCCCGGCATGAGCCGCGACGACTTGTTGCACACCAATTTCAAGATCATGACGGATGTGGTCAAGAATGTGGTCGCATACTCGCCCGAGTCGGTTCTCATCGTCGTCTCCAACCCGCTGGACGCGATGGTGCAGGCCGCCTATAGATTGTCCGGCTTCAACCGCGAACGGGTCATCGGCATGGCGGGAATTCTGGATTCCGGCCGCTTCAAAAGCTTCATCGCCCAGGAATTGAAAGTGAGCGTGGAGAACATGAGCTGCCTCGTCCTAGGCGGTCACGGCGACTTGATGGTCCCGCTGGTCCGCTACACCACCGTCGCCAGCATTCCAATCACTGAACTGCTCTCCAAAGAACGCATCGACGCCATCATCCAGCGCACCCGCGACGGCGGTGCAGAGATCGTGAAGCAACTCAAGACCGGAAGTGCGTACTACGCGCCCTCGGCCGCAGCAGTGGAGATGGCCGAAGCCATCCTGAAGGACAAGAAGAAGATTCTTCCCTGCGCGGCTTACCTCCAGGGCGAATACGGCATCAACGGCTACTTCATGGGCGTGTTATGCAAGCTGGGTGCGGCCGGCCTGGAACAGATCGTCGAGATCAAGCTTAACGATGAAGAGCGAGCCGCCCTGTTGAAGAGCGCCGCTGCTGTCAAGGAACTCTGCGACGTCATCGGCGTCTAAGGCGGCTCTGCTATTACATCTTTTGCTCACCATCCCACGGGCTATTCCGCAGAACGGAATGGCCCGTGCATTTGCGCTGTGGAATATTGGGCTATCTTCTTTCGAAGGTGAGAAAATCTATTCATGAAACGCATTCTTTTCGCAATCGCAGTTCTGGCATTGGCCTGTACTTCCATGCGGGCACAGAAGAGCTACGACCTTCTGTTGACGGGCGGTCGTGTCGTCGATCCGGCCAACCAAATCGATGCAATCATGGACGTTGCCGTTGCGAATCACCACATTGCCGCAGTGGCCGCGCACATTGATCCAACGCTCGCCACGAAGACAGTCGATGTCTCCGGCCTTTATGTGACCCCTGGCCTGGTGGACATTCACGTTCACGTGTATGCCAGCACCGGAGAAGCCGGTTCTTATGCGGGCGACAACGCCGTTTTTCCGGACGGGTTTACCTTTCGCGCGGGAGTAACCACGGTCGCCGATGCGGGCTGCTCGGGTTGGAAAAACTTCGAGGACTTCAAGGCGCACATCATCGACCGCTCGAAGACGCGCGTGCTGGCATTCCTGAATATAGTGGGCGCGGGCATGCGCGGACCCGCGTATGAGCAAAACGTTGCAGAGATGGACTCCCAAGCCGCGGCAACCATGGCCAAAAAATATCCCGGCTTGATTGTGGGCATCAAGACGGCTCATTACGAAGGGCCAGAATGGGATGCTGTGGATAGGGCCGTAGAGGCCGGCACTCTGGCCAATATTCCGGTGATGGTGGACTTTGGCACGTTCCGCCCGGAGCGCCCGTACCAGGAACTGGTATTGAACAAAATGCGCCCCGGCGATATTTCGACGCACATGTACCTGGATTGGGTGCCCATGCTGGACGCGCAGCAGAATGTGCTGCCTTATCTGTTCGAGGCTCGCAAGCGTGGCGTGATCTTTGACGTGGGCCACGGCGGCGGGAGCTTTCTTTTTCGCCAGGTCGTGCCGGCCATTCAGCAGGGATGGGTGCCCGACTCAATCTCTACCGATCTGCACATTGGAAGCATGAACAACGGGATGAAAGACATGCTCAATGTGATGTCGAAGTTTTTGAATATGGGCATTCCGCTCACGGAAGTCATTCGCGATTCCACTTCGAATCCGGCGCGAGAGATCAAGCACCCGGAGCTCGGCACGCTCAGCGTGGGGTCTGACGCAGACATTGCGGTGCTGCGCGTGGAAAACGGCCACTTCGGCTTTGTGGACAGCTACGGGGCGCGCATGGATGGCCGCATGAAGCTGCTCTGCGAAATGACGGTACGCGACGGCCTGGTGGTCTGGGATTTGAACGGACTGACCCGCGACGACTGGACGAAGCTGGGGCACTATCACGCCCAGGGATCACCCGTGTGGGACGGCACCATCACTCCCGATGTGATGAAGCGTTAGCGAGCAGTCCGCTCGATCGTCGCGCCTGGCTTGTGATGCCAAGCAGACCAATTCGCGCAGCATCATCGAAAGAAAACGACTTTCGACGATGCTGCGCTGCAATCGCCTACTGCTTTACAAACTCGACCGCCTTGGGCCCAACCTGGGCGGCGCACTGGCCGGGAGCTAGATGCCCGCAACCGGAAAAGAACTCCAGATCTGACTGCGGCATAAGACGGTGCATCGTCTCGGCCTGGCTAAGCGGGGTGATGCGGTCCTTGTCTCCCCACACAATCAACACCGGCATCTTGAGCCCTGGCAGCAGCTTGTCCGTGGTGTCCCGGGCGGTGAGCATGGCGGCGACTGCGCGATGTATCACCCACGCGTTCTTGTTTGAGACGCGCAAAACATCCCTCGCGACGAAGCCCGGTATTTTGGGAGGATTGGGCATCAGCAACGCGTCCAGCTGGTCGAGCTGCGCCGGCGTCGTCGGTGTAAACAAGGCCGTATCCCAATCTGGCTTCTGTTCAATCCCTGCCGCGTCGAAGAGCATCAACCGATTGACCCGCTCAGGATGTTCGCTGGCGATCAATTGCACAATCCAGCCGCCCATCGACCAACCGCCCAGGTCCACTTGCTTTAATCCCAGCGCATCGAGAAACCCCACCACCACATGAGCTTCATCGCGCACCGAGTAAGAGAAGTCCGCGGGCTGTTCGCTCCGCCCATAGCCGGGCAGATCGGGCAGATAGACGCGGTAGCCTGCCTTGGCAAAATAGGGCGCCAGCGCTCGCCAATCCTCGGCGCGGCCGCCCAGCCCATGCACAAGCACCACCACCGGTCCGTCTGCTGGCCCTTGGGCGAGATAATGCACGCGGTAGCCTGCAACCTGAACCGTGTGATTCTCTACGCCTGAAAGGCACTCGCGCAGATACATCACTTCATTGAAGTAACTGACCGGCCGCTCCCAGAAGCCAACCCCTGCAACCACGACCAGCACTCCCAAAACCCACAACAGTCTCTTGATAACTTTCATCGGCTTTCTTGCATCTCCTTTCCAAGCGTTTGCGCTCTCTGCCAGCCCGCCTCTATAACTCGCACGGTGATCGGATCAAGCCGAAGAGCGCCGTGTGAATTCCATTCCGCCCGCTCCGCCCACCGCACTGCGTCGGCATCGGAGGCAGCCAGCAACTTGCCGCCCGTAGCGCGGCACAGATAATCGGCAATCACATAATGGTAGCGAACGCGATCGGCCTCGCGATGAATGCGGTCGAGCAGCTCAATAAGCTCCACCGGCTCGACCACGAGACCCGTCTCTTCCCTCACCTCGCGAACAACTGCATCGGGCAGCCCTTCCCCGAGTTCAACCAGACCACCGGGCAGCGACCAATGGCCCTTGAGCGGCTCGGTCCCGCGCCGAACCAACAGCACGCGGCCCGTCTCCACGATCACTGCGCCAACGCCTACCAACGGGGCCGATGGAAATTCTCGCTGCATCTTCCTCCAAATATCAATCTCATCCTACGATAACGCGCCCTTTTCACCCGACGTATCATCAAAACAATCAGGAGAAGCCAATGTCGGAATTCACACTGCAAATCGATGGAATGCACTGCGGCTCCTGTGTAAAGCGCGTCACCCAGGCGCTGGCCGCGGTAGAGGGCATCGTCGTCAACGAGGTGAGCGTGGGCGCAGCGCGGCTCACTTTCGACCGGGACCCTGTGCCCGTTGACCTCGCCGTTGCCGCGCTGGCCAAAGCGGGGTACCCCGCGCGCCTGGAACCCTAATCCATGGACACGTCTGCAACAGAATCCATCACGCTGCCGATCCTGGGGATGACCTGCGCTTCTTGCCAACATCATGTGGAAGAGGCTCTGCGTTCTGCGCCAGGAGTCGAAGCCGCACACGTTGACCTGATTGCCAATCGAGCGCAAGTTGAATACGATCCGCAGATCGCCACGCCCGACGCGCTAATTGAGGCCATTCGCGCGTCAGGTTACGATGCCGTGCTTCCCCGCTTCGATGCCACTTCTGAAAGTTCATCGGACTCGCTCGCAAATGGAGCTGACCGCAAGGCGCTTGCGACGCTCATCGCCGGGGCGGCTGCCATGCTGCTGGCCATGCCGCTGGATACGCAAATGGGTGCGCTGGACCACATTCTTATGCGCCTGCTGCCGTGGCTCTACGCGCTCCCGCTTGATCTGTTGCGCTGGTTTCTGCTGGCGATAACCGCAGTGATGATGGCCTGGGCGGGAGGCGGAATTTACGCGAGCGCGGCGCGCGGCCTGCGCCACGGAACCACAAATATGAGCACGCTGGTGAGCCTGGGAACGGGCGTGGCCTTCGTCTATTCCGGTTATGCAACGAACTGGCCCGCGCCAGGAAGGCAGGTTTACTTTGACGCGGTTTTGCTCATTCTCGGATTTCTCTTGTTGGGTAAAGCGTTGGAAGGCCGCGCCAAGCGCCGCGCCCTTGCCGCGCTCGACTCACTCTCTCGCCTGAGGCCTGCGACCGCCCGACGCATTGTGGATGGTGTACAGGCCATTGTTCCACTCGATGAGATTCAACTCGGGGACAGCGTTCTGGTGTTGCCGGGAGAACGCTTCCCGGTGGACGCAACGATTGTTGAAGGCCGCACCACGGTGGACGAATCCATGCTGACGGGCGAGTCTACTCCGCTTGACCGCCAACCGGGCGGACGCGTGCTGGCCGGGTCGCTCAATTACGAAGGCGCGGTGGTTTGCCGTGCCGAATCGCTGGGCGAAGCCACCATGCTGGCGCAGATCACCCGCATGGTTGGGCAGGCGCAGGGTTCGCGCGCGCCTATGGAGCGCCTGGCCGACCGCGCCAGCCAAATTTTTGTTCCTATCGTGCTTGGCCTGGCCACGCTGACTTTTGTGATCTGGCTTGTCGCCACGCACTCTCTTCAAATGGCTCTGGCCTCGACGGTTGCGGTGCTGGTGATCGCCTGCCCGTGCGCCATGGGATTGGCCGTACCCGCCGCTCTCACCGTGGCCGTGGGACGCGGCGCTCAACTAGGCGTTCTCTTCAAGGGCGGCGAAGCGTTGGAACGGCTCGCGCGTCTGGCTCCGTCGGATGTGATTGTGCTGGACAAGACCGGAACGCTAACCGTAGGCCTCCCAGTGCTGGAGGCGGTTCATTCGCTTGGGAACAATGCTGAGAGCGATTTGCTGCGCATGGCCGCTGCCGCCGAGGAGCGTTCGAATCATCCATTGGCCCACGCTGTCGTGGATGCTGCACGGTCTCGCGAGCTCGTCTGGCAGCCAGCCGAAGAAGTGCAGGTTCTGCCGGGCCGCGGACTTTCCGCCAAAGTCGAAGGCCGAGAGTGCCTTTTGGGCAACGAAGCGCTCTTTAAGGAGCTTTTTGTCCCACTTCCGGAAGGAACTGCGCCTCCCGAACCCGGCGTCACGCGGTTGTGGATGGCGTTGGATGGCGTGGCGGCGGGTTGTTTCGATGCCCGCGACGCATTACGCGGTGATGCCGTAGAAGCCGTGGCCGCACTGCGGCGCTCCGGCCTGCGCGTGCTTATGCTGACCGGCGATTCAGCCGCCGCAGCCGCACCAATCGCTAAGCAAGCGGGAATCTCCGAAATTGAATCAAGCCTCGATCCGGCAGGCAAGCTGGCTCGCATTCGGGCACTTCAAAAGAGCGGTCTGCGTGTGGCCATGGTGGGCGACGGCATCAACGACGCAGCCGCCCTGGCCCAGGCCGACGCCGGAATCGCGATGGGAACGGGCGCTGACCTGGCTCAAGAGGCCGGTGATGTGCTGCTGTTGCGCGCTCGGCCTTCAGCCATTCCGGCGGCGCTCGATCTGGCCCGCTCCGCGTTGCGTGTGATGCACCAGAACCTGATCTGGGCAGCTGCCTACAACCTGCTCGGCATTCCATTGGCCGCAGGCGCGCTCTACCCAGGCTTTCACATTCTTCTCAGCCCGTGGCTGGCGGCGGCCGCAATGGCATTCAGTTCCGTCAGCGTGCTTGCCAATAGCCTGCGCCTGCGAAGCTGGCAACCTTCAGACACACTAGTCACTCAGCCACGATAAACTAGCTTTAGAGCCTATTTGTGCGCATCCTTAACCGATACATTTCCGGCGAGATTCTCTCCCACGCCCTCATCGGAGGCGTGATCTTCACCTTCATTCTCTTCATGAAGGAGCTGCCCCGCATCCTGGAGATGGTGGTCCACAACAGCTCCACTCTTGTCAGCGTTGTGGAAGTCATTCTCTTCATGATGCCCAATTTTTTCATGATTACCATTCCAATGGCAGTTCTGGTGGGAGTGCTGCTGGGGCTGAGTCGTCTGGCCGCCGACAGTGAAATCATCGCCATGCGGGCCTCCGGACTGGGCATCGGCTACTTTGTGCGAGTGGCCTCCATTATTGCCATTGCCGGCACGCTTCTTGGACTGGCCAATTCGCTCTATCTGGCCCCGCGTGCCAATCAGGCCATTCTGAGCATGGACAAGGCGCTTGCCATGCAGGCCTCCTACGAGATTCAGCCGCGCGTCTTCGACGAGGATTTTCACAATTTCGTTCTCTACGTGCAGGATGTGCGAGCTGGAACCGGCGCGGCCAACTGGCGTCAGGTCTTCATGGCCGACACCACTGATCCCACCACACCGCTGGTCACCACTGCTGCCTCGGCCACCGTGGCTAACGATTCCAGCCAGGAGCTGCTAATGCGGCTGCGCAATGGCGCACGCCACGAGACGGTTCCCGGCCAGCCGGAACAATACAATATCTCCACGTTTGACTTTACCGATATGCCCATGGCTGCCAGCCAACAGAACGAGGCGCACCTAGGGCGGATGGACACGGCCATCTACGCCCTGCATATGGGCGAACTGCGGGCACATACCTCCGGTCCGGATGGCAAACGGTTCCAGATTGAGTTGCAAAAACGTTTCGCCTATCCGGCGGCTTGCCTTGTGCTGATGCTGGTCGCCGTTCCCCTGGGCGTGACATCACGGCGCGGCGGAAAGAGTACCGCCTGGGTGGCTACCCTTGCGCTGGTCATTGTCTATTACTCGCTTTCTCTCATCGGCATCGCACTGGGCAGGCAAGACTGGATTTCCGCGTTTCTTGCCGTATGGATGGCCAATATTCTATTCGCCGCCGGCGGCATTTTTCTGCTTTGGCAGATGGCCTCCGGAGGCCACGTTCTGAATGCGATCTCTGCGTTGGCATCACGCTTCCAAAGGCCCACACCCGCCGAGCCGTGCAAGTCCATGGGCATCTCGTGGACTGCCTTGATGAGCAGATTTCAGTCGCGTCCCCGGCGGATCAAGGCCCGCAATGTCTTCCCGCGCATCCTGGATAAGTATGTGGTGCGCGAGTTTCTTGTTATGTTTGCCCTGGTGCTGGCCGGCTTTGTGACGCTCATACTCGTCTTCACCGTTTTCGATCTGCTGAAGGACATTCTCAGCCACGACATTGGCTGGTACACGGTCAGCGAGTATCTGATCAACCTCACACCTAGCATGCTTTACCAGATCACCCCGCTGGCCGTATTGATCGCCGTGCTGGTTACCTTCGGCGTGCTCAACCGCAACTCCGAGATTATTGCCATGAAGGCTTGCGGCGTGAGCCTTTACCGGCTGGTGACCCCCATCGTCTCCATTGCTGCCATCCTGTCGGTCAGCCTCTTCATTTTCGACCAGTACTATCTGCCTCAAGCCAACCGCAGGCAAGAGGCTTTGCGCAACATCATCAAAGGCAAACCGGCGCAAACCGTACTGCGTCCCGAACAAAATTGGATATTCGGCCAGCCGCATCCCGGTGAGCCCGACCGTATCTTTTACTACCAGTTTTTTGATCCTCAACGCAATGAATTCGCCAATTTATCGCTCTTTGAATTCAACCCCTCTACCTTTGCACTTTCGCGGCGCATCTTTGCGGCTCGCGCTGTCTGGGATTCGGAGGCGGGCACGTGGCGCTTTCTGAACGGCTGGCAGCGCGACATCGCTGGCGCCAACGTTAAGGAGTATCGCCAGTATCAGCAAACCTCCTTTCCTGAGATCCACGAGGACCCAAGTTACTTCAAGAAAGAAAGCTTGCAAGCACAGGAGATGAACTTCGGCCAGCTTGAGCACTACATCGGCGACCTGAGCCAAAGCGGCTTTGACACCATGCGCTTGCGCGTCCAGCTCTGGCAGAAAATCGCCTATCCGCTGGTCGCCATCGTCATGGCGGTGCTGGCCATTCCTTTTGCGCTTTCCATGGGCCGCCGCGGCTCGCTCACAGGTATCGCCGTTGCCATTGGCGTGGCGCTCGCTTACTTTGTAATTAATGGCTTGTTCGGCGCGCTGGGCGACGTGAACTATCTTCCCGCTGCCCTTGCAGCATGGTCCTCAGATCTCATATTCGGTTTGGTGGGCGGTTATCTGCTGCTTAGAACGCCAACGTAAGGCTGCAATAAGGCGCGCTGCATGCCGCGTTCGTGTTCGACTTCAAGCAGCTCGTCCTTCCCCCTTACAATAAAACTATGTTTCGCGATCTTGCTCCCCTCTACGTTTACATGCGCCGCTACCGCTGGGGATATCTGTGGGGCACACTCTCCTGCATCTCGGCCAACGCCGTCTGGGTACTTTTTCCCCAGGTCATCCAGAGAGCCATTGACGAGATGGGGCACGGGATCAGCCGCCAGAGAATTCTTCTCTTCGCCGGACTTTTGATCGCTATCGCCTTGGTCAAGGGCGTCCTTCTTTACTCTCAGCGCTGGATTCTCATCGGCATCTCGCGGGAGATAGAATTCGACCTCAGAAGTGACCTCTTCAAAAGATTGGAGCAACAGGACTCGGGCTTCTATCAGCGTTATCGCACGGGCGATATCATGGCCCGGCTGACCAACGACTTGAATGCCGTTCGCAACTTGCTCGGCCCGGCCCTTATGTACAGTGCAAATACCCTATTCTTCACCGTATTCGCCTTGTTTTTCCTGGTGAACATCAGCCCCTGGCTCACCCTGGTCGCGTTTGCGCCCATGCCCCTGGCCAGCGTCTTGGTGCAGTATTTCGGAAGTAGGATTCATGACCGCTTCGAGCGCATCCAGGCCAGCTTCTCCGATATCTCATCGCAAACCCAGGAAAACTATTCCGGCGCCAGGCTGGTGCGCGCCTTCGCCCGCGAGGAGTCCCAGATAGGACTCTTTGAGCGACTCAACCTCCAGTACATCGCCCGCTCGCTCAAGCTGGTTCAGCTCATGGGTATGCTGTGGCCCACGCTCGAATTCATCCTAGGCGTCGCCATGATTATTACCCTGCTGGCCGGCGGCCACCTGGTAATCGCTCATCGCATCAGCGTGGGGCAATTCGTTGCCTTCAACACCTATATGGTCCTGTTGACCTGGCCCATCATCGCCGTCGGCTGGGTGGTGAATATCTTCCAGCGCGGCACCGCCTCCGTGAAACGCATTGACGAGTTGCTGCGCGCTGAGCCCGTGATCGACGATAGCAACGCAGACCCCGCAATTCAAGCCGGCACAGTGCTCCAAGGCGAAATCGAGTTTTGTAATTTGAATTTTAGCTACGGCGAAACACTCAGCGATTCGGGTGTGCTGCGAGACATTTCCCTCAAGATTCCCGCAGGCTCCAGCCTTGCCATCGTAGGTCCCACCGGTTCCGGCAAGTCCACTCTGGTTAACCTCATCACACGGCTCTACGAAGCGCCTGAAGGCTCTCTTCTGATCGACGGCCGCGGAGTGCGAGACTATCCACTGGCCGTACTGAGGCGCAACATCGGCATGGTGCCGCAAGAGACTTTTCTTTTCAGCGCGACGATATGGGAAAACCTTACTTTTGGCGCGCCCCATGCCAGCGCGGAAGAGTTGCTCGAGGCGGCCGAGACGGCGCACATTCGTAAGGAGTTCGAAGAGTTTCCGCAGGGATTTGAAACCATGGTGGGCGAGCGCGGCGTCACGCTCTCCGGCGGGCAGAAACAACGCGCGGCCATTGCCAGAGCATTACTGCGCCGGCCGCCAATCCTTATTCTTGACGACGCGCTATCGAGCGTGGACACCTTCACAGAGGAACGTATTCTGAACGGGCTGAATCGCTACACTGAAGGCGCAACTACTATCCTGATCTCTCATCGCGTCTCTACCGTGCGCAATGCCGATCAGATCGCCGTGCTCGATCGCGGAATGATCGTCGAGTTAGGCCGGCACGACGAGTTGCTCTCTCTCGATGGTTACTATGCCGGCCTCTACCGGAAACAGCAGTTGGAAGAAGAATTGACCGTTGCCGGATGAGAAGAACAGGGACGTAGGGACTAGGGACCAGGGAATAGGCGCTGACGTATTCAGCGATGATGACCGTCTCTTTGCAATTCATTTCTGAAGCAAGTACAAATAACGCGAGTCACGAATTTCCGGGATTCCACTCGAAGGATGCGTTCGCTGATCTCCAGTCCCTGCGCCCCTAGTCCCTACGTCCCTGGTCCCTGTTCTTCTCACGCGTTCCATCTCGAGCCGGCGGAAGCGTCTTCGCCGAATTCGCCGTTTTCAATGCCCTCTTGCCTGCGATGGGATAACATTCCGGACACTTGGATCGGCGCTGGATTGACTTCAGGGTCACTGGCTACCTTGCGCCATGCATCCCGCACGTTCCTGACACACCCAATGGCATGCTCGAACTTTTGCCGCGAAGCCGACTGCGAGGCTTGCAGGATCTGCGCGAAGATCGATGCGTAGAACTCGCTGAGCGCCTCTGCCGGTTTGCCGCCCACATCCATGCGCAGCCGTGCCTGCAGGTGGATGATAATATCCAGCGCCCGCTTGACTGCTGCTCTGCGGGCCGCTGCGTCGCCACGATCCGCGGCCGCACTCGCTGAGTAAAGAAAGCGGATGATTCCGTCATAGAGCGCCACTATCAGATCGACTGCTGAAGCGCCGTCCAGCGCATGTTCCTGATAACTTCCCATGAAGATGAAGCTCCTTAGCCGTTCGAACTTTGGTTATATCCGCTGATCGCCGAGTAAAGTTCGTTGACGCCTTGCAATTGCGTAGGCAGTTCCTGCATGATCTCGTTGGCGCTGTTCAGTTCAGCCGTCAAGCTCGATTGTTGCGCTGAAATGAGGCTGCTTTCTTTTGAAATTTCTGCATTCAGCGTGGATTCAATATTGCTGTTGGATTTTGAAGCAAGTGACAGCATGCCCGTAGCCGAGCTTGTACCCGCGTTAGCCAGCATGGTGCTGAAGCTCTGTCCCCAACTGTTCGCGTTTTGAAAGAAGCCCGACACGCTGCTGAAATCCGAGTTCAGAACCGAGTCAAGCGAGTCCGCGTTAAACGTCAGCGAGCCGTCGTTGTTCACGCTGATTCCCAATGTGGTCAAGCTGTTAATGTCCGAGGAGTTGGTGTAGCTCAACGTCGCATTGCTGGTTGCGGTGGTGTCGAGAATGTTGGATGTCACCGTCAAAGCTCCAGCGCTTCCAACTGTTCCCGAGGTCAGCGAGAGGTACGACCCGTCGCTGTTCGTTATCACGGAGGCCGACGCACCGATTGCCGCGGTGTTGATCGCTTCAGCAAGACCGGCGAGCGTGTTTTTGGGTGAAGCCGGCACGCTGATCGATTGCGCCGCGTTAGTGCCAACCTGGATTGAAATCGAGCCGGAAAGCAGATCGTTTGCGCTGGCGATTGTGGCCAGAGTGGCGCTTGAGGCCGTGGAACTCGATCCCGCTGTGACAGAAGAACCCAGCGGCTTATCGCTGATCGCGGTGATGCTTGACGTGACGGTCAAGCCTCCGCCGGATGACCCTTCCGTTTGCGATGCCAACTCCAGCGTAGACTCGCCGTTACTGGTCACCACACTGGCCGTGACTCCAAAGCCGGCGGCAAAGATGCTGGGGTTCACCGTCAATGTTCCAGCGCTTCCTGGCGTTCCTGAGGTCAAGGCCAAAGTCGCCACGCCATCCGCGGCTGTCGTCACTGCCGCAGAGACTCCTATACCGGCCGAGGTAATGGCGCTGGCCAGCCCAGAGAGCGTATTGACGCCGCTCCCGGTATAAATGGTGTCAGCTGCCGGCGAGGCCGGTGCGGCGCCGATCACAACATTTTCCGTCGTGCCATTGCCCACCTGGATGGAGATTGAGCCGGCGAGCAACGTGTTGGAGTTAGTGACTGGAGTCAGCGTACCCGTTGAAGCTGTCGTGCCGCTCCCTGCCGTGCCGGCGTAGTTTAGCATGGTGCCCGCTCCGGCAGCATTGATCGCAGCCGCCAGGCCTGCAATCGTGTTGTAGTCGCTTCCCGAACCTGTATAGATCGTGTTGGCCGTATTCGTTCCAGCGCCGACCACCACATTCACTGCCGTGCCGTTGCCCACCTGAATGGTCATCGAGCCGGTGAGTATCGTGTTGCCGTCGGCTGAGACCGCCGTAAGATAGCCATTCGGATTGGCCATATTCAGCCCGCTCAAAAGCTGCTGCTGCAGCAGAGAAAGCGTCGGAGAACCGAAGAGCGGCTCGGGGGTACCTGAGCCGGTGTTGCCCTCCTGGGCATTGATCCCGGAGATCAGCGCGTTGTAGTCGCTGACCATTTGGGCCATTGTGCTCTCTACTCCGCTGTTGTCATTGCCGATGACCACCTGCACGGGATCGGACGATGCGGAAAGCAGTTGAAAGGTCAAACCCGGAATCAGGTTGGCCACCGTGTTCGAGGAACTGTGAATGTTCGACTTGCCGTCAATGGTCAGGTTCGCATCCACGCCGGTCACGGCGGAGGTGTAGTCCAATGTGCTGGAATCAGTGTTGACGAGATTTGAATTCACTGCGAGTGTCCCGGCGCTACCTGCCGTCTGTGAAGTCAGCGAAAGGCTTACTGTGCTGTCACTGTTAGTTACGCACTGTGCATCCACCACCGAGGAATCATTGTTTTGGAGATAGGTTGCTATGTCTCCGACGGTGCTGCCGCCCGTCGCCGCCTCCACTTCGCTCATTGTTACCGATATGGGCGTCCCGTTACCCGCCTGAATCGAAATCGTGCCTTGAAGATCGTCGATGCTACCGATCCCGGCCAAGGTCCCGCTTGACTGTGTCGCGCCAGTTGAACCAGAGGCGTCCGTGCCGGCCGTGCCCGAGTAACCAAGGATTTGCCCGGTGCCCGCAATCGAATTGTTACTGACCGTGATGTTTCCGGCCGCTCCCGATGTCCCGGAGGTCAGGCTCAGCCAGGCGCCAGTTGAATCGCCTTCAACGTTTGCCGTTATGCCCACCCCCGACGAGTTGATTGCCGAGGCAAGATCGGAGAGGGTGTCGGCCCCGCTGCCGGTGTAAGTTACGCCATCGCTCGATGTGCCGGCGCCGATCGTGAAGGTCTCGGGCGTACCGTTTCCCGCCTGGAGCGTAAACGAGCCGGAGAGCGCCGCGGAAGAATCGGAAACCTCGGCCAGATACCCGCTCGAGGTCGCAGCCAGGCTGTTGACCACCACCGTATGTGTTCCCGCCGTTGCCGAAGACGATGCCGCTGTCAGTTCAAGGACATTCGTGTTGGAACTGGAACCCGTCTTCTCCGCTATGATGCCGTTAAAGTCGGTCAGCGAGCTCAAGTCATTGGAGAGATTTGAAAACAGCGTTCCCAAACTGGAGATTGCCGAGTCCTGGCTCTCCAGCGAGGTCAATTGGGTCTTCCAAGGCGTCTCGACATTCTGGAGATTTCCCACGATCTCGGACACCGTCGAACTGACATTGAAGCCAGCTCCACTGGTCGGCGATCCGAAACTCAACCCAACTGTTCCCATCGCATCCTCCGTGTTGACTCCGAGCAGCCGAAGACCCACCCAAAGGAAGGCCAAATGGGAAAAAACTCATGAAATTCGATTCCCAATAGATCAACCTCAAACACTGCGACAGTCCCTCTGAACAAACATTTCATCGGCATTGAAGCCGCCAGGCTTTAGCCGATCCCTGTCTCTCAATCCGCGTGCCCCTCTGCCGGGAAGGCCCCCAGCGCAGGAAGGGCGCCTTTACAGGCGCCCTTCCTGGGTGAGTGGCTCTGCGCCATTTATTGTTTCTCCCAGCAACGAAATCCTGTCGCTGGGGACCCCGGTTACTGCAGCAGCTTGGTGACTTCCTGCTGCATGCTGTTGGCCTGCGCCAGTGCCGCGATGCCGGTCTGGCTCAGAATTTCGTACTTGGACATGTTGGAGGTTGCCGATGCATAGTCAGTGGCCTGCACCGCGTTCTGCGCGGATTGCACGTTCTCCGACTGCGTGCTGAGCACCTGGCTAACGGCATTCAGCGTGTTGATCTGCGCACCGATGTAGCCGTCCTGCGCTGACACGTCTGTGATGGCCGAATTCAGGCTCGTCAGCGCCGCCTGCGCATCTGCCTGGTTGGACAAGTCGGTAGCAGACAAAGACTGACCGGCTTGGTCCGAGTAGCTGATTGTGGCGACTCCGCCCACACCGTTTGTGTCTGAGGCTGGGGTTGCCGCAGCTGCCAAGCCGGTGGCAACATCACCCAGCGGACTTGTCGCGTCTTCTGTAACCCCGGCCGTGTAATAGGACCCGGCGGTGTAGGTGCCGCCCGCCAAACCGGAGGTAATAATGGACGCTTTGGTTGTCGACTGCAGTACGCCGTTGGTGTCGACGACGCCGTAATTGCCGTCGTTGATGTAAGTTTGGAGCTCGGCTTCCGTGCTCGTGGTCCCAGTGCCAAGGTTAATCGTCTTCCCGTTTATGGTGAGCGTACCGCCAGTGAAAGTGCCCGCCAGAGTTCCGTTCACGCCAGGAGCAGCAGCGCCATTGGCCGCGCCCGCCACGCCGGAGCCAACACCGGATATCTCAATGCCGGTATCGCCGCTGTGGCCCGCGCCTGCCGCTGCCACGGCCGCGGTTCCTGCCTGTGTGGCCGTGGTGAAGCTGGCAGTCAAGCCCAGGTTCGCACCATTGATGGCGCTGATCAGGCCCTGCGCTGTATCGGAATAATTGGTGCCCGTTCCAACACTAATCACCGCGGTTTGATCGGTGATGGCGCCGGCGGCTCCAGCCGACATATATGTGACATCGACGCTGGTGACACCGGCAGTATTCACCAATGTATCGTTGGTTGTCGCAAGCGTGCCGGAATTCGACAGATCGATAAACGCATTGTTCGCGCCTGTGCTGTACGCCATCGTACCGCCGGAGTCGCCCACGTTGGACGAAGAGAGCGAGCGGATGTTCAGATCATCGATTGACGAGCCAGTCGTGGAAGAATCGCCGGTGTAGATGTTCGTACTGGTATTGAAGACCGCGGCGCCGTTGTATGTGGTCGTCGTGCCGATGTTTGAGATCTCCGACAGGATCGACTGGTATTCCTGGTTGGCCGCCGTGTCTTGCGAAGAGTTGAGGGTGCCGTTCGAGGCTTCGGTAGCCAGCGTCACGGCTCGGTTAAGCAGGCTTGTCACTTGCGAGAGAGCGCCATCGGCAACCTGTAGAAGGCCAACGCCCTCGGCGGAATTGGTTTCCGATTGAGCAAGAGCCGTCTGGTTAGCCTGCAGGCCATTTACCAGCGAAAGGCCGGCGGCGTCATCGGCCCCGGAGTTAATCTTCGATCCGGAAGACAACTGGCTTAGAACCTTCGACAGGCTGTTGCTGGTGTTGTTGAGGTTGTTCTCGGCATATGTCGAGGCCATGTTATTCAAGACACCCAGGGACATGGGGTTCTCCTTTGGGATGCGTGGATTTGCGGCCCTCCGCGAAAGTGCTCCCATTTTTTACCAACCCTGGGTCGCTGCTTCCGGCGCGGTTACCGCCGCATCTTGCCCCTTCTTCGGCGCGGGGGTTATGGACTTTATCAAACCGGCTTTTGTGTCCTGCTCCGGACACTAACTCTTCAACTTTGCAAATTACTTATCCTTTCCTTCTGTTCGCCGATTACCACTGCAAAGGAGCTTGGCGCGATGATCGAACTTACACGGCTTAATGGCGCAACGATGGTGCTGAACAGCGACTTGATAAAGACCGCCGAAGCGTCTCCAGACACCATGCTGACTTTGATCAATGGAGAGAAGCTGATTGTGCGAGAGGACACGGACGAGGTGGTGGAACGCGTGCTTGCCTATCGCGCGCGACTGCTGGCCTCGGTCGCCAGGCGGCTGCCGTCTTATGGCGAACTGCAGCGCGCTGTTTCGTTGACCAGCCTGGACGTTTCCGGCCAGACAAAATCATCATCGGCACAGCCAGGACATAAATCGCTTTAGGGCCACCGGGCGAATGATATCGCTCACCGCGCAAGATTCTTCGAGGATCATTTCATGGATAAAGGCAGTATCAGCGGAGTTTTACTGGCCATCGCCGGCATCGTGGCCGGACTGCTCATTGAAGGCGGCAACCTGGGCCAGATCGTGCAACCGACCGCAGCGCTGATTGTCTTTGGCGGTACCATGGGCGCTGTGCTGCTCCAGTTTCCGCTACCCACGGTCTTGGCAGCATTCAACAGCCTGGCGCACGTCTTTTCTGCTCCTCGCAAACACAGTGACCAACTTCTCCACCTGCTGGTCGCCTTCGCCAATAAAGCCCGCCGCAACGGCGTCGTCTCGCTGGACAACGACCTCGAAACCATTCGCGACCCCTTTCTCAAGCAAGCCCTTATGCTGGCCGTTGACGGCACCGAGCCTAATGAGCTGCGCAAGATTATGCGCGTCAGTCTCGACTGCACAGCGGAAAACGAAGAACGGCTTCCCGCGGTCTTTGAGTCGGCGGGAGGATTTTCGCCCACCATCGGCATTCTGGGCGCAGTGCTGGGGCTCATACAGGTGATGAAGAATCTCGAAAATATTCAGGAAGTGGGCAAAGGCATCGCCGTAGCCTTTGTGGCCACGATCTACGGCGTGGGCATCGCCAACCTCTTTTTCCTGCCATTCGCCGGCAAGATGCGCATGCGCATTCACGACGAACACCAGCGCCGCGAGATGATGCTGGAAGGCATAATCTCCATTCTCGAGGGCATGAATCCGCGCATGCTTGAAGTCAAATTGGCGGGTTTCATGAACGATCCGCAACAGATGCAAAAGGAGCGCGCCGCATGACAAAAGAGCGGCGCAAGGGCAACATCAGCCGGGATCGCTGGATGGTCTCCTATGCCGACTTTATTACCCTGCTGTTTGCTTTCTTCGTGGTAATGTACGCCTTCGCCAAGGCCGATCAAAAAAAGCAGATGCAGGTGTCAGCGGCCATCGACTCGGGATTCAGTTCTCTGGGCGTCTTTCACAATGCTTCATCGAGTCCTGCCGAAGGCGCCGCTGCCGCGCAGTCGGCCACACCCATGAACATCGTTATGGGCGAAGATGTGCTGTCGCCCGCCAAGGTTAAGTATGACCTGGAGCACGTTCGCCGCGAACTGGAGCAAAAACTATCCAATCAGGTCGCGACGCACACCATCTCTATCCAGATGGGCCGCGACGGACTGGTAATCAGTCTGCGCGAGGCCGGATTCTTCAGTTCCGGTTCAGCCACTCCGAAGACTGAATCGCTCCCTGCCCTGCGTCAGATTGCCGCATCGCTGGGCCATACGCCTTATGACCTGCGCATCGAGGGCCACACGGACAACATTCCCATCCACACCACGGAATTCGACACCAACTGGGAACTCTCCTCGGCCCGCGCCACGCGCATCGCCCGCTTCTTCATCGATTTGAAGGTCATATCTCCCGGGCGCATCTCGGCCGCCGGCTATGCCGAATTCCACCCCGTGGCCGGCAACGACAGCGCAGCTGGCCGCGCCGAAAACCGCCGCGTCGATCTGGTTGTCTTGCCGCGCACCCGAATCAATTTCTCCGAGCCGGATTCTCCGCAGCCCGCAGTCGCATGGAGAAGAATCACCGACGGCGATGCTGCAGGACAACAGTAACCGTCCAATCAAGCGCACTCTCAAGTCGTGCGGGGATGAGCATTATGTGTTGTCGGCCAGCAACAGCCTCAGATCGCGCAGGTTGTGCCCCGTGGGGCCGGTCACCACGGCATCGCCCAGCGCTGTGAACATTGGGCAAGCGTCGAAGGCGGCCAGCGATGACTTCAAATGGAAACCAAAGGCATGGGCGCGGGTCACGGTGGTGGGATCGGCGATGGCCCCGGCTGACCGCGTGTTACCGTCAATGCCGTCGGAACCGGCGCTGAGCACAGTTAGCCGTTCGCCGGGGTGCAGCTCCAATTCAAGAGCGCATTCCATCACAAATTGCTGGTTGCGGCCCCCGGCGCCGGGGGTGCGGTCGAGCTTGACCGTCACCTCGCCGACAGAAATCAAGCACAGCCGCGGATGGACTGCGCGCAGCGCGTGGAAGCGCCCCAGCAGATAGCGAGCGGCGTCGGCGTAGTCCCAGTCGTCGCAACTGTTGTCCACCACCACGTAGTAACCGGCTTTCTGGGCCAGAGCGCGGGCATTCTCCGCCAGATCGTGGCTGCTGAGCAAAAGCTCAAAGACCGATTCTCTGAAGGCCTCTTCTTCGCCGCTCATAGCCGCGGCCGCTGTTACACGGCGTGCGGGCAAGGCATCAGGCTTGGGTAGTTTTGGGAAAAAGGGTGGACGCCATCCCTTGTTGCCGGGCGACTCGGGCAGGTCTTCACGCTCAAAGAACGCTCGGATCGAACGCGGCAGCTTTGTCTTCAGATCGTACTTCTCCAATAGTGCGCGCACCTCGGCCACAGTGGAGTGGTCAGGCGAAGTGGGACCGGAAGAGAGCGCGTCGAGCGAGCGCAGTGGCACGTCGGGCAAAAGCAGGCTGACCTTGGCGGCTTCCGGTGCGGCAATGGCAAGCCGCCCTCCCTTGACCGCGGAAAAATGCTTGCGGAGCGTGTTCACTTCGCTGATTGGGGCGCCCGAAGCCAGCAGGAGCTGATGGAAGGCAATAGTGTCGTCGAGTGAGATCTGCGGATCCAGCGGCAGGTCGAACATGGCCGAGCCGCCACCCGAGATCAGAAAAAAGACAAGCGTGTCTTTCCGTGCCTTCTTGAGCATGACCAATGCGGCTCTTGCCGCTGCAAACGATTCTTCGTTTGGCAACGGGTGGCCACCCTCGAAATAGCGAAAGCGCCAGTTGCGGCACTTGGGAAGCTGGTTGGAGCAGCAGATGCCGCGCAGCCCCTTGCGGCGTGACATGCGGTCAAGGAGTGCATCCAGCATGGGGCCGGCAACTTTGCCCATCGCGATGACGAGAATCTTTTTGTAGTCAGAGAGATTGATGGAGGCTGGCCCGCTGCCGTCGGGAATCAGGCGTTGCAGCGTTTTGCCTTCAAAGCGAATGCGGCGGTCAAAAGCTGTGGCGATGTTGCAGCACTTGATGGCACCGGTGAAAATTTCATTGGCCGTGGCGTGCAGAGAGTCAAGAGAAGAGTCAGTGGCCAAGGTCATTGCAGTTGCTCCTTCAGCCAACCCGAGAGCAACAACTTCATCTGCTCGAGCTGACCTGTAAAAAAGTGATCGGCGTGGGGAAGAAGCACCAACTGTTTGGGCTCGGCCGCACAGGCGATTATTTGCGCCAGTTGCTTCGCTGGCGCGTACTGGTCATAGGCTCCGCTGAGGAAGAATTTGGGAATTGTGCAATCTTGCAGATAGGGATAATGGTATTCGGTGCTTTCCGCTTGAGTGGGCAGGCCAAGAATGGCCAACGCGCACACTGTCTCCGGACTCCGGGAAAGTGAACAACACGCGCTGAGCGCCATCATCGCGCCAAAGCTGAAGCCAACCACCACCAGAGGGCGACGATATTCGTTTTCAAGCCAATCGAGCGCCGAGAGCACATCGCCCGCCTCGGCCTCCCCGTCGTGGGTCCCTTGGCTCAAGCCCGCACCGCGAAAGTTGAAGCGTAAAACCGGCCAGCCCAGTCCCCATTCGGGGTCATTAAGGGCCTTCATGGCGTGGTAAACCACCTTGTTATTCATGGTTCCACCGCCTAGCGGGTGCGGATGACAAACCACTGCGGCAAACGGCGCATCGGGCGCGCCTTCGTTCACCAGCGCCTCCAACCGCCCGGCCGGACCGCGCAAATCTACACTGCGCAGAGCGGATGGCGCAGGGCTGGTTCTGGGTTCATTGGGGGCAATTGTCGTGGTCATGCCACATACCATTCTACGCGCTCAGGGCCTATCCGTCCCATTTCGAACCAACCCTCCCAGAAATGCAGACTGCGCCGGTCTTTCGAAGCTCCAAGGGAACCAAACCGGCATTTGTGAGAAAGTGAAAGACCCTGTACGGTATTCTGGCAGCACCATGACCGATAGCCTGCGCGCTGCGCCTCCCGTCGAATCCATTGACCCTATCCGTTTGACACGCCAACTGTGCGAGATCGAATCCACGACGTACCATGAAGGTCTGTTGGGCGATTTTCTGGCAGATTTTCTCTCCCGGCGCAGATGGGTGGTAGAAAAGACGCCTGTTGTGCAGCCATCTGAGAGCTCGTCCGCCGGCTCCCGGTGGAACGTCTACGCGGGAGCAGCCGGCCAAACTCCCGATCTGGTGTTTTCCACCCACCTGGACACAGTGCCGCCTTACATCCCGTTCACTGAAGACGCTGAATTTCTATATGGCCGCGGTGTCTGCGACGCGAAAGGCATACTCGCCGCCCAGGTAGCCGCCGCCGAGGCGCTGCGCGAAGAGGGATTTAAGGTTGGGCTGTTGTTTGTCAGCGGCGAAGAGCGCGACTCGGCCGGCGCGATGACCGCCAACTTGTCGCCCAAGGCAAGCCGTTTCCTTGTCAACGGCGAGCCCACTGACAACTGCCTCGCTTTGGCATCCAAAGGCACTTTGCGCGCGGTCGTCAGGTGCACCGGCAAGATGGCACACTCGGCCTATCCCGAACTGGGCGAAAGCGCGGTCCACAAACTCGTCACTGTGCTGGGAAAGCTGCTGGACCTCAACCTGCCCTTCACTGAAGGCGTGGGTTCCAGCTCGCTTAACATAGGCCAAATTCAGGGCGGCTACGCGCCAAACGTCATTGCTGACAGAGCCGAAGCGCAGGTGCTGGTTCGCCTGGTAGGCGACTCGACGCCGGTGCGCGCAGCCCTGCTCGAAGCTGCCGCAGAATTGGCCGAAGTGGACTTCACCCTGGAAATTCCATTCGTTCGCCTTCGCTCAGTCGAGGGCGTGCCTACCATGATCGCCAAGTTCACCACCGACATTCCCAAGCTCTCGAATTGGGGCGAGCCGTTGTTGCTAGGCCCGGGGTCAATCCACGTAGCCCACACGCCATTCGAGAAATTGGCAAAGAAGGAACTGCTCGAGGCTATTGAGCTGTACATCAAGGTGGCAAGACAGTTGCTGGGCTGAACCCACGGCGAAGTGTATTCAGGCGGTTTTCTGCTTGGCGCCTGAAATCCGCGTGTGCGAAGCAGCCGTTTGCACTGCAAGTTCGGCAACCGTCGCCGTGTTCAGCACACTCAGCATGGCTTCCTGCGCCTGAGACCAAATGGGGTGTGCAGCGCAGTTTAATTTTCGGCCACACGAGGCTCCGGAGACCAGGCAAAGATTCAGAGCGATAGGGCCCTCAATGGCCTCTACAACCATGCGAATCGACGCTTTTCGGCCTGGCGGAAGAATCTCGAATCCGCCCGCCTGGCCCCTCCTGGAGACGATGAATCCGGCGCGGCACAGAGCCTGCAAAACCTTGGAAAGAAAGCTCTGTGGAGCTCCCGTGGCACGGGCCAGCGCGGGCAGCAGCGCGCGCTCGTGGGCGGGGAGTGTGGCCATGTGAATCATCACACGAACCGCATAGTCGGCAGCCCGCGTCAGCTGCATGGATGAACCGGATTGTGCCATTGAATAGCTTTCTCCAATTTTGGTAGTAATCAATCCTAACTCGAATGACCACCTCTTGTATGTGGGTCGGCTTTCAGCGGGCAACCCTCGCAATGAGCCGTCCTGCCGCAATGAGCCTTGCCCACGGTGACCGTGAGGGCATGAAACTCGTTGAAGAGGCACGCACGGCCTTTAGGCGCGTCAGAGGCAAAAGCCTCACGGGTGAGTGCAGCCAGAGATTCGTACCCTCCGCGATTGCGGCCCGGCGCGGACGGCAAAAGATGATGCCGCTCGCTGATGCGACGTAAATACTCATCGGCAACCGGAACCGGACGGTTCAGTGCGTAAAGCAGTATGGCGTCAGCCGTCTCGGGGCCAACACCGGGGAGGGCCAGCAGGCGGGTGCGCAGCGCGTCTGTGGGCGTGGCGGCCAAGCCTTCAACTGAACCGCCAAACTCCTCGTCCAGTAAGGCCACAAACGCCTTCAGCGCGGGCGCTTTGCGGGTGTGAAAGCCCGAGGGTTGAATCAACCGTTCGAGGTCTTTCAGGGCAATCGAGCGCACACCGTCGATGGTAAGGGCTCCAGCCCCACGCAGATTGTCGAGCGAGCGCTCCACAGCCTTCCATGCGGTGTTTTGGGTGAGGTAAGCGCCGAGGATCACTTCAAAAGCCGCTTCTGCCGGCCACCAATGCTGGGGTCCGTAGGCCTTGGCAAGCTGATCATGCATTCGGCGCAGGCGCTGCGCAGGAGTGAGCCGACTGGGGCCACGCAGAAAAAGTGTTTTGGCGGAAGTGGGTCCGGTCGAGGTCACGGCTCGTCTCAGGATAAAGTCTGAAGCGCGAAGCTGCGACTGGGAAGCGGCCGCAATGCCTTGTGCCAGTGTGCGTATGTGAGCCGTGCTACCTGCGTCACACCAGCTGCATTTGCCCGCGCATGGTGGCAATCTCATCGTAGGTTGCATCGGCTGCGACGCGGCGATCAGGATAGATGCGCGGCTGGCCAAAACGCACCTTGGCCGAGAAGCCGGCGACGCACATCACTTTCATGAGATGAGGCAAGAACGCATCATCGCCAAACCAGCATAGCTCTCGCTCCGGGGTGCCGTCCTCGAGGACGTAGCGGATAGCGGCGGTGGTAATTTCTGCTCCGGCAGTAGTGGCCGGATCGATGAGCCGGGAGTGGAAGCGCAGCATCTGGCCATCGGTGCTTGTGCCCTCGGGAAACAGCAGCACAGGAACCGGCAGCTTGAGCCTCTCAGTCATCTGGTCGGCTACGGTCATGGCGCTGGCCAAACTCGAGCGGTCAAGGAAGATGGTTCCGCCGGTGCGCGCCGCTTTGCCAAAGAAAGGCCAGCCGTCAATCTCCATCTTGGCGACAAAGAAACAGGGCATAGCCGCCGAGAGGATGAGAATGTCCAGGTAGCTGAGGTGATTGGCCACAACCAGTCCATGATCAGGCGGAGTCCCGTCGACGCTATAGTCAATTCCCACCCCCGTCAGTATTCCGCGAGCGGCCTGCTGGGTCCACAGCGCGCGACGCTCCAGTGAAATTGGACCGCGCAGCCGAAGCAGCCAATAGCGAACAACGCAGAGGGCCAAAGCCAATACCAGCGCCACAGCGCGCCGGATCGCGCGAAAGCTCATGTGGTGAGAGGCGTCAGGAAGCGATTGCGCGCCGAGGGCGAAAGCAACTTCAGATCGAGCAGCGTAAGGAAATCGATGGTGCCAAATTCCCTGTCCCAGGCCGGTGGGCAGCAGACACGCGCCCCTATCGCCAGGTAGGTTTTCAGCAGCTTGGGAACACTCGCCTGGAGGGGCGCGCCGGTCCGTTTCGATGGGTCTTGCTGGCAGGGCGATTGCTGTGCATCTGCGCCCTCTTGCTCGGTGGGACATGCGTAATGGACAGTCGGCGCGGTCTCGAACTCCGGAGAAACCCGATAGTGCTCAAGCTGGCGATAAACCTGCCAGCCCTCAGCCGGGTCTTTCGAAGTCAACGATGAGCAGCCGATCAGATAACGCAGGCCCATGTTGGAAGCATACTGTGCGATGCCCCTCCATAACAAGGTCAACACCTCTGGAGTCCGATGTTCGCGATCGATGGAGGCGCGGCCCAGCTCCAGTATGTCCGCTCGAAGTGGCTCATAAGGGGCAAATTCGAACTCCTGTTCGGAGTAGTAGCCCAGATTGCCTGCGGCGGTCGCGCCCGACTGCATCCGATAAGTACCCACGACGCGCCCCGTAAGCTTGTCCTCAACTAACAGGTGCTCGCAGAAGAGGTCGAATTGGTCGGTATCCAATCCGGTCTGGTAGGAACTTTCCAGCCCTTCGCCCAATTCAATATTGAAAACCTTGAAACGGAGCCGGCAAGCGGCATCGCGATCTTCAATGGTTTCTGCCAACCGCAGCCGGTAACGCCCAACTTCGGCATGAATGTGAGGCTTGACCGCAGCCGGAGGTGGAGTTGGAATATAGGTGGAAAATCCAAGCTCCACCAGAGGAGTGGAACTAACGGCTAGCTGCAGCGGAACCTTCTGCCTGATGTGGGTGATCACGAGAGCAGTATCCGCCGGAATCTATGAAAGAATCGTCAAGCCCTTGCGAATACAGTGCAAAAACATTGCTAAGACTGTAACCCGGCAGTAACAAATAAGGCTCTCCCTGCAGGAGAGCCTTAAAGAACCCGGAGCGTCTTGAATCAGTTTCACCCGCCTGCAATCGACGGAATCACCAGCACCTCGTCGCCCTCTTGAAAACTGTACTTTTCATTGCCCAGGAAGCGGATATCTTCCTCGTTGACATAAAAGTTGATGAAGCGCCGGATCTGTCCGTCCTCGCCGCGCAGGTGCTTGCGCAGCGCCGGAAAACGGCCCTCAATCTCGGTAATCAGCTCAGGCAGATTGGCCGCGCTGCTGGCTATCTCGCGCGTGTTGTTGGTGTGCTTCTGAAAGGCATTGGGCAACAAAACTCTAACGGCCATTGGATTCTCCCGCCAGCGCCAAATCCAGATTCAGGTTTGGACCGTATTCATTGTGTTCTTCGACAAAGGCTTCAAAATCGCTAAGCCGCGGACGAATGGCGTGACTCCGGTCGTAGGCGCCATTCAGGCAATCGGTCGTCTTCAAACCGTTGCCGGTGATGCAGGTAACGGTAAGTTCATCGGGCTGGATGCGGCCATGAGCATAGAGGCGCGCGGTAACCGCTGTCGTCACGCCGCCGGCTGTCTCGGTAAAGATGCCCTCGGTCTCAGCCAACTCCTGCATGGCAGAAACGATCTCCACGTCCGACACATCCTCGGCCCATCCGCCCGTAGCGCGAATGGCGCGCGCTGCATACAAACCGTCTGCCGGGTTGCCAATCGCCAGCGACCGCGCAATGGTGTTGGGCCGCTGCGGCTCAATCGCGTCTGTACCGCTCTTGACCGCTTTGGCGATGGGGGAGCAGCCTGTGGCCTGCGCGCCGAAGAAGCGCACCTGCTTGTCCTCGACCAGGCCGAGCGCTATCAACTCGTTGAAGGCCTTGCGAATCTTTGTAATCAGCGATCCGCCGGCCATGGGGCAAACAAGGTTGTCCGGCAGCCTCCAGCCCAGCTGCTCGGCGATTTCAAAGCCCATTGTCTTCGAGCCTTCGGCATAGTAGGGGCGCAGATTCACGTTCACAAAGCCCCAGTTATAACGCTCCGCAATCTGCGATGAGAGGCGGTTGACGTGGTCGTAACTGCCCTCGACGCGCACCAGCGTAGCGCCATAGACCTGGGTATTGAGAATCTTGGCCGGCTCCAGATCGGCCGGAACGAGGATGATCGCCTTCAAGCCCAACCGCGCAGCATGCGAAGCAACGGCATTGGCCAGGTTGCCGGTGGACGAGCAGCCAACCGTGTCGAAGCCGAAGGTTTGCGCGTTGGCCAGAGCCACGGCTACTACGCGATCTTTGAAGCTGAGCGTGGGAAGGCACACGGCGTCGTTCTTGATGTAAAGATTGCTCGCGCCGATATGCGCGCCCAGCCGGGGAGCCTTCATCAGCGGGGTCATCCCCACCGGAGTCTGCGGCTCGTAACTGTCGGCTACCGGCAGCAGCGCGCGATAGCGCCACATATTCTGCGGTCCCTGCTGGATGGCTTCGCGGGTAAAGCGGGTGCGGGCGTAGTCGAGATCAAAGGCGATCTCGAGCGGGGAGAAACACTCGTCACAGATGGAAAGCGGCTGAATCCCGTAAGACTTGCCACATTCCCGACAGCGCAAATCATAAGCAATCGTCACAGTTCCCTCGCTATGTGCGAGAGGGACCGCGGATACACGAGCGCGTGACCGGCTCAAAAAGAGCGAACGTGAAATGACTCGAAAAATCTTACTGAGACGCCTCGGCGAAGAGAGCTGAAGCGACCCCGAATCTCATGTTCCCCGTTACCGGGCGAGAGTTGACACCATACTCCTGGTTTGCCCAGGCAGGTTGTCGTGGCGTCACAGGGCTCGTCCCTCAGCCACTCTGCATGAAATCCAGGCTTGCCCTTTGGGGGCAAACTGGAATGTTTAGTTTGTATCACAGAGGAATTTTGAAATCAAGCCGGAAAGCAGCAAACGGCGTCCAGCGGCGTTCGAACGGTGAGTCGCAGCAACTGAAGCGGGAAACTGCTCAACAAGATAGGACTGGCATAAGATGCCTGTCCGCATCGCAAAAAAATGGCAGACACATGATCGTGTCTGCCAAAGGAGGTGGAGTGAAGACTCTGCGGCAATTCGCTGGACAGCATGTAATCAGAAGGTAAAGCGCGCCCCTCCTTGGAATTGGCGTGGCGAGTTCACGGTTGAGGTAATTTCTCCGAAAGGCGTGCTCGAACTTGAGTAATACGGGTTCACTGCAGGCGCCCCGAGTTGCGCCTTATTGGCAACGTTATAAGAGGTCAGATCAATGCGGATATTTCGCTCTCCACCCAGTTTGAAGTTCTTGGAGAGAGTGAAATCAAGATCGTCCGCTCCCATGGTGCGGACGTGGTCAAGGTACGCCGGCGCGTTTCCAGCGGCGTACGGAAGCGAGGGCGGAGCGAAGCAAGCAGACGTAAACCAGGTTGCAGCCGTATGCGGCGCGCCCTTGCTTGGATCGCAGGTGAGGTTAGTCCGTTGGTTGAAGTAGTAGGTGGTCGGCGCTGACCCAACTGTCGGCGAATTGATGGGAATGCCCGTGCTCAGATAGAAGATCGCGTCCGTCGTCCAGTCGCCCAGGATGGCGTTCGCAACTCCGTGCAGGTTTACCGCGCGGCCTTTGCCTACTGGAAGGTCGTACGATGCCTGCCCGGTGAACTGATACTTCACGTCCTGCGGGCTGACCGAATGTTCAAGGCTCAAGTTCCTCCAGTCCTGAGCGGACCCGGCATGAGAACCGACAAAGCCAAGCGGAGGATTGCCGTCGTCCGTGATGATCTTGCCCCAGGTAAAGGAGGCCAATGTGGTGAAGTGGTGGGTCAGGCGCTTCTGCACCTTGGTCTGCAGCGAGCTGTATTCAGAGTCGCCGGCTGGATAGCCATGCGCCATTACGCCGTTGTTTGCGCCTGATGCGCTGATGCTGCCGTCGTTGAATTGCGGAAATGGCTCCGCTTGAACAATCTGCGCAGTACTATCGCCGGCAATTGCGAGCGTCGCAAGCGTACTTAAGGGGAGCTGGTTCAAATCGACTGTAGCAAACGGCAGGTAAAGCCCCCTGCTGCCCACGTAGCCGACACTCAGAACGATCTCGTGCGGGAATTCGTACTCCACGCCGAAGTTGAAGTTGTAGACTCTCTGCGTCGGCTGCGAATGCATCATGGTGCTCAGAGTCGAGCCGAGGTTGGTCGCCAATCCCTGCGTCGATCCTGTCAATTGAATAATCCCTGGAACTCCTCCAATAGTTGGGAAGGGATTGGTAAGTGAATAGATGCCTGTCGCGCTCGGCGCAGGGCCTGACGTTGCGTCGGCGCAAGCGATGGTGCCGTTGTACACAGTATTGCCATCAGAGTTCAAGCAGGTTGCAGCCCAGATAGTTTGCGATGAGAAGCCGTCACTATCCAAGTTGGGACTGCCTACCATGTGCGCGCTTGGCCCGTAGTAGAATCCGGCGCCGCCGCGCACGACCACACGCTTTTCAGGCTGCCATGAAATGCCGAGGCGCGGACCAATGTCATGCATGTTGGTGGTGAATGGCGTGCGGCTGCCACTCGTGGCAAAGACCTCGCCGCCGGTATAGGTCCCTCCGCCGGCAGTATAAGTAGCGGTTGGATCGAAATACTCCAGGCGGTTATGGCGCTCCGTCTTGCCGCCGAAGACATCCCAGCGAAGCCCCGCAGTGATGGTCAGGGCATGGTTGGGATGATAAGTGTCTTCAACGAAGGCTGCGTAATAGGGATTGGACTCTGCGACAAAGAGGTCCTTGGTGAAATTGGGGGCGTCATTGCCTTCAGTAATATTGGCACCCGCTTCCTCGCCCATGCCAAAGAGGAAGGATGCGAAGTCGCTGCCTCCAACCGTATTGGCCGTGGTTTGATCCGTAGCGGAGATATCGAAAGCGTACGCCCCGGAAGGCGCTGGAGGCTGACCATCATTCAGGAACCGTTTCATGTATTCCGCGCCGGCGCTGATCTCGTGCTTGCCCCAACTCTTGTTGAGCGTAGCGATGACGTCGTGATTCTCGCTGGCGTAGATGAAGGTGTTGTAGTTCGCGGTGCCGCCGATGCCTCCGCCCACGTCGTCGAAGTTCACATAGGGAAGCGTTTTGTAGACTTCATCCGCGGCGGTTGGCGTTACAAATCCCAGAGTAGTCAGGTCGTCGACTGCGTTCTGGCCGGGATCGCCTCCCTGATTCTCATAGTGCCGCGTAAAGGAGTAGCGCAACTGCAACACCGTCGAGTTGTTAATGGTGTAATCGTCCCCGATGATGAAATTGCGCCCGTTGGTAATGTTTTGCGCGTAGTCCAGATCCCAGGGGTTATTGAAAGCGTTGACGCCTGAAGTAAACAACCGGTCGAAGGAGAAGCGCCCGAAGATGCGCTGCTTTTCGCCCGCGTAATAGTCCATTCGGACGTCGAACTTCTGCTGGGTAGTGGGGTCCAGCCCCGGAACAAAAAGGTTGAATTGATCGGTCGTGGCTGCATCGCAGGTACTAGCGTCGGGATGATTGCACTTGGGAAACTCCGACAGAAACTTCACCGCGATGGGATTGGGATTGGCAATCTTGTTCAGCGTGCCGCCGTTGCTTCCCACTTGCTGTCGTGTCCCGTCAGAGTTATCGGGTAGCGTCGGGTCATAGATCGGAAAGCTCATGTTTGAAAAATCGCCGGCCCGCTCCGCTGTGGTGGGAACAGTAAACTGGCTTGAACCGTCAAAGGCTTGCTGCTGCGTGGCTTCATAATCGCCAAAGAAAAACAGCTTCTTATGCAAAATCGGCCCACCAATGGCGCCGCCTTCTTGATAGCGGTGATAAGCAGGCGTCGGATTGCCTGCCTGCTTGTTGAACCACTCGTTCGCGGCAAGCACATTCGGGCGAAAAACTCCGAACGCGTCGCCATGGAACTTGTCACCGCCGGATTTGCTGGCCAGACTGATGACGCCCGCGCCGCCGCTCAGATATGTAGCTGGAGTGTTCTGGGTTTCCACCCGCGTCTCCTCCACGCCATCTTCGGGAATCTCCATAGCCGGAATAACAGCGGCAACGTTCTGTTCGGCGATACCAAGAGGGCTTCCGTCGAGCATGTAATAAACCGAGCCAACGATGGCCCCGTTGATGGTGTACGACGAGACATCGACTCCTGGACGCCCGCTCGAGATGTTGATGATGGCATACGAGGTGGATGAGTTGGGAGCTCCATTGGCCGGAGTCACACCGGCGCTCAGTTGCACCAGATCAAAAACATTGCGCGTGAGCAGCGGGACGCGGTCGATGGTCTGCGAAGAGATGAGCTGGCCGACCGTAGAGTTGCTCGCCTCCACCAGGGATGTGGATTCCGTCACCGTAACCACTTCGCTCACGCTGCCCACGCGGAGCGTGATGTTGACGGTACTGACCTGATCCACGGTTACATTCACATTGTCTTGGGCAACGCTTTCAAAGCCCCTCACGCTAGCCGTCACTTTATAAGCGCCAGGGTTCAACGACACGAAACTGTACAAGCCTGCGCCGCTCGTAACGGTATGCAGCGCAATCCCTGTCGCGTGATCCAGCGCGGTGATCCTGGCGCCGGGAACAATGGCGCCGGTTGGGTCGGTGACCAAGCCGCTAATGCTGCCCCTGCCGGCCTGGGCGAGTGCGGCAGTAGCCGCGCAAACAAAGAGAACGCATGCGAAGAGGAAGCAGCCCATCGTTGTGGCGCTAGCTTTCCTGTTTTTCAAAGAAAATTTCATGGCCCGCCTCCGAAGAAACGTTGATATTCAAACGTTTGAATATACGAGAGAAATGTATGATATGCCCCCTCCACTGTCAAGCGAAAATTCTCGCTTCGCAAATGACTTGCGCGCTCGGCGGCATTTCCGCCCCGGCATATACGCCTCTGACAACGGGCGGAATATGGCCCATTCCGCCTAGTTGCGAGAGCATATTAAACATTTTGCATTGAATGAGATGCGAGCCTCAAATTCTGAGAACTATATTGTGCTGAAGCCGGGCTCCGGTGCGAGTATCTGCATTGCAAACACGGGGGCAAAAAATACATCGCTCAAAACGCGAGCCGGGTCGCTGTGGCAGAATAACGCTTGGTCACCGACCATGAGCGGTAACCCAGGCCAACCGCAGCGCAAGGGGGAGAAGTGGTCCAACGAAAATCCGGACATGTTACGCTGCTCGACGTAGCCAAGGCCTGCGGGTTCTCCGTGTCAACCGTGTCAATTGTGCTCAGCGAGGCGCCGCTTTCGCAGAACATTGCAGCGAGCACTCGCCAGCAGGTCCGGGCGATGGCACAGCAGCTCGGATACCATCCCGACGCCTTTGCACGTTCCCTGCGCCGCCGCCGCTCGCAAACTATCGGAGTGCTGGCCTACGATCTTTCTGACCCGTACTGCATTCCCATCGTGCGTGGGATTCAGGCAGGTTTGCAGCCGGCCAGCTACCTTCCCCTCGTGATGGATGCACAGACCAAGCGCGCGCTCTTCGACAGCTATCTTCAGATGATCCTGGAGCGGCGCGCCGAAGGTGTGATCGTCATCGCCAGCTGGGTCTTTGACGAAACCAACCTGCTGAGCGACATCGAGAAGAACAACGTGCCAATCGTGATCATAAGCCGCGATTTGACCGAACACGGAGTCAGTTCCCTGCTGGTGGACAACGAAGTTGGAGGAATATTGGCGATGCAACACCTGGTCGAGCTGGGGCATCGCCATATCGCTGTCATTCGCGGCCCGGAGGAACTTTTCGACAGCGCGCCGCGCTGGGCTGGGGTACGACAGGCTGCTGCCGATGCCGGAATCAAGTTGAAAGAGCAACTGGTGCTTCAACTGCCCAGCCTCGTGGACCCAGCCTCCGGCTTTGAGGGAGGACTGGACTGCGCGCGGCGAATGTTAGCCTCGGGCCAATCCTTCACGGCGGTTCTCGCCTTCGACGATCTGACCGCCCTGGGCGTGGTGCGTGGCCTGACCGAAGCCGGTCTGCGCGTGCCGGAGGATTGTTCGGTACTGGGCTTTGACGACGTTCTGCCAGCTGCTGTAGCGACCCCCGGCATCACCACCATCCGTCAGCCGTTGAAAGAGATGGGACTGATGGCGGCGGAATGGATGCTCGAGGCGCTGGAGGAGCGCGAGCACGGAGACCCTCAAAAACCAAAACTGCACAAAGCGCAGCCGGAGTTGGTTCGACGGATGTCGACTTCGCACGCAGCGAAAGAGCGAAGAAAAGCAGCTAAAGCGCAGAAGACCACTTGACAAAGCAGAGCAAGATGGAGAATATTTGCACTATTCAAACGATTGAAATGCGGGAAATCGTCTCTGCTCTTCAATCAACACGCTTTTCTGTTGTGCTCAAAGGAGTTCCGGTGGTCATACAAAAGTTGCTTGCGCCTCTCTTCCTGCTGTCGCTTGCTTTGCCCGCTGCGCTCCAGGCTGAAACAGTAACTCCGCTTCGCGACGGATGGCGCCTGCAGTCGGCCTGCTCACTCCAGGCAAAGGGTGAATCGATCGCTTCGGAAGGATTCACCACCCATGATTGGTTGAAGGCTGCCGTTCCCAATACTGTGCTGGCCGCGCAGGTCGCCGATGGAAAATTTCCCGATCCCTACTTCGGGATGAATCTGCGCCAGATTCCCGGCACAAGTTATCCCATCGGCACTGTCTTTTCTAACCTACCCATGCCGCAGGACAGCCCATACCGCTGCGGATGGTGGTACCGCAACGAGTTCTCCGCGCCAGCCGCTTCACAAAAAGACGAGCGATTCTGGCTGCATTTCGCGGGTATCAATTACCGCGCCGAAATCTGGTTCAACGGCCACAGAATCGCGGATTCGACACAGGTGGCCGGAGCCTATCGCACCTATGACCTGGATGTGACCGAATTTCTGAAACCCGGCAAGACGAATGTGCTGGCCGTGGAGACGTTTGCGCCCACGGAAAAGGATCTGGGCATCAACTGGGTCGATTGGAATCCTACCCCGGCGGACAAGGATATGGGGCTGGTGGGCGCGGTTGATCTGGTCGCATCAGGCGCGGTAACCTTGCGCTCGCCGCTGGCCGTCACTCACTTCACAGGACCCGCGCTCGACGCGGCGGACCTGACCGTCTACGCCGAATTGCACAACGCCACCGATCACGCAGTGAAGGGTCTGGCCGCAGGATCGGTCGCTGAAGTCCGCTTCGAACAACCGGTCGAGCTGGCGCCGCATGAGGACCGCGAAGTGGTCTTCACGCCTGAACAGTTTCCGCAGCTGCACATTCGCAATCCCAAGCTCTGGTGGCCTCGCCAGATGGGCGAGCCGCATCTGGAGCGCCTCACCATGAGCTTCAGTGTTCAGGGAAAAGCAACCGATGAGCAAAGCGTGGACTTCGGATTCCGCGAAGTCACATCCGAACTCACAGCCAGCGGCAGCCGTCTCTTCCGCGTGAACGGCAAGCGAATTCTGATTCGCGGCGGCGGCTGGTCGCAGGATATGCTGCTGCGTACCGATGACAATCGCCTGCGCGACCAATTTCGCCTCGTGCGCGATCTGAACCTGAACACCATTCGACTTGAGGGCAAGCTCGAAACAGATGAGTTCTTCCATTTGGCCGACCAACAAGGCATCCTGGTGATGCTCGGCTGGTGTTGCTGCGACCATTGGGAGCATTGGAAAGACTGGACTCCCGACGATCTGACCATCGCCACCGCCTCCTTGCGCGCGCAGATGCTGCGTTTGCGCCATCATGCCAGTCTGCTTGTTTGGCTCAACGGCAGCGACAATCCTCCGCCGGCCGACGTCGAGAGCGCCTACCTGAAGGTCGAGTCCGAAGCCCACTGGCCCAACCCCGTGCTGTCTTCGGCGAACTCCACTTCCACCAGCGTAACCGGCGAAAGTGGCGTGAAGATGAGCGGGCCCTACGATTATGTCGCGCCAGGTTATTGGTATGTTGACCGGCAGCACGGCGGCGCTTTTGGATTCAACACTGAAACCAGTCCTGGACCGGCCATACCCTCGCTGGCCAGCAGGCAAAAGTTTCTGCCCGACCCGGAGGCTTGGCCTCCATCCGCAAACTGGAGCTATCACGACGGCAGCGGCGAATTCGCCAACCTCAAGGTCTTTGACCAGGCCATGGAAGCCGTCTACGCCAGGCCCCATTCAGCCGCCGATTACGAGCGCCTGGCCGGAGCCATGGAATACGACTCCGAACGAGCCATGTTCGAGGCTTACAGCAAAAACAAGTACACCTCCACGGGCGTTGTTCAATGGATGCTTAACAACGCGTGGCCCTCAATGATCTGGCACCTTTACGACTACTATCTCGATGCCGGAGCCGGATACTTCGGGACCAAAAAAGCGTGCGAGCCGTTGCACATTCAGTACTCGTACGACGATCTCTCGGTGGTGGTAGTCAACAGCACCTATGAGCCCGTTGCCGGACTCCATGCCAGCATTCATGTCCACAACCTGGCGTGGAAGGAGTTGTACAGTTCCGAGGCTACGATCGATGCCGCCGCCGACAGCGCGCAGCGCGTTTTCTCAATACCGGAGAGCCTTTATGAAGGCGCCGATAGAATCTTTTTCATCGATCTAACCTTGTCGGACGCCTCCGGCAGTGTCGTGTCCCGCAACTTCTACTGGGTGCCCGCCACGCTTACCACATTCGACTGGCCGAAGACCGAATACACCCACACACCCGCCTTGCGCCACGAAGACATGACCGCGCTGGCCAATCTCCCTCCGGCCAAAGTCAGTTCCCGTGCGGAGATCGAGACGACACCGCTCGGTCGCAAACTGACCGTGCATCTCGATAACAGTTCCGGCGTTTTAGCCTTTCAGATTAGCGCCAACATCCGCACTCCTTCCGGCGGACTCATCGCGCCTGTTTTCTGGTCCGACAACTGGATTGAACTGACACCCGGAGAATCGCGCACCCTGACCGCTTTGTTGCCGGACTCTGCTCCCGGCGATACCATCGTGCAAATCGAAGGCTGGAATAGCGCCTCGGATACCATCACACCCGCGGCTGTCATCGCAGCGCGCTAAGGACATTTACCGTTGGGTGCACCACCCTCGCCGCGCTCCTGCTTTTTGCGGTTAGGGTGGGAGGCCCAAGGATTCTATTCAGACCAGATCGCTAAACTCAATCAAGGACATTCATGGTGCCCGCCGCTGAAAATGCTCAACCAAAGGCCATCGGCCTCCATCGCACGCTTGGCCTGTGGAACCTCATCATCATCGGCATGGTCATTATTCAGCCGACCGCGCCCATGGGCATCTACGGCGTCATCAGTAACAAGGCCCACGGCCACGTCGTCACC
>JBEKSE010000002.1:0-170108 GCA_049517315.1 Occallatibacter sp.
AGCACCACAGCGCCCGCCGCCTGGATCTTCTTGAACGTGTCGCGGAATCCGCAGGCCTCAATCGTGCAGCCCGGCGTGTCCGCCTTGGGATAAAAAAACAGAATCACCGGCTTCCCGGCATAGTCAGACAAGCTTACAGTCTTGTCCTCGTCAGTTTGCAGTGTAAAGTCAGCAACTTTCTTATTCAGTTCCATGGGGAATCACCTCGTATCTTATTGGAGAATCGTCACCGCCCATCCGCTTCGATTATTTCCGACCCACCCGCAAATTTCCAGCCGCCGAATGTTGTCGAGAGTGTGACGTAAATCATACGCCACAATGGAAGTTCCCCCAGCAGATGCCGATAGAGTTAGCGGTGATAGAGGTTCACGCCCGCCTCGAGACCTGAAACTGGCGTGTTACTCCTTTTCTGGCAATCATCGCCAGTTCCTGTGCCGCTGGGAACCCTGGAGCGAGCAGTACGGAACGAAGGCAAGTCCATGTCGTTGAGCATTCTTAATAACGTCTCTTCCCTCATTGCTGAGAACAGCCTCAATCAGACTGCCGCGGCACAGCAGAAGACGCTCCAGCAGCTCTCCACTGGATTGAAAATCAACTCCAGCGCGGACGATGCGGCCGGCCTTTCCATGGCCAGCGGAATGCAAGCAAATACCGCCGCCCTCGCGCAGTCTTCCATCAACGCCAACAATGGCATCAGCTTTCTCCAGGTCGCCGACGGCGCGCTCTCGCAGGTCACTACCCTTTTGAACCGCGCTGTCACACTCGCCACCGAATCCGCCAGCGCCGGCCTCACCAGCCAGCAGCGTACTGCCACCGACACGGAGTACCAGAGCATCCTCACGGAAATCAACCAGATCGGCGCAACCACGCAGTTCAACGGCACGCAGATCTTTAATAGCGCAAGCAGTTCCGCGGTGAGTCTCTCCAATAACGGGGCCACGATCACCGGCGCCATCAATCCGGCGGATACATTGACCGGCGGCTTCAATGTTACCTCCACCATCCCCGGCGTAGCCGGTGCCGAATCCGGCATCACTTTGAACGACGCCGGCGGCACTTCCACCAGCGGCACCGTCACTTCCGGCGCTACGCTCAGCGGGAACATCACCGTCACCTCAAACACCCCTGAAGTCGACGGGATTGCGGAGCAACTCACCTTTGCTGCCAGCCCCGATAGCTCTACGATTACGTCCAGTCCTATCATCGCTGGGGATACACTGAGTGGCAACCTGGACATTTCCTCCTCAGGAGGTAACGCTCCCGATTCAATCGGCATCAACCTTGGCGCTTTTCAGGGGCTGGCCAGCAGCGACTCCACCACCGCGACCAACGCGGCCAACGCGTTGGCTGCCAACATGACTACTGCCATGGGAGCCACGACGGGATCGACTTACACTGCGTCCATCAGCGGCGGCGTACTCACCATTCAAACGTCGAACCCCGCGACAGCCCAGCTTCCTGTCGACGTTTCTTTTTCAACTTTAGCCCAGCAATTCGAAGTGCAGGGCAGCGGGTTTTACCTGGGGGCCAGCTTGGCCGGTTCGCTTACATTTACCTCATCAGGCGGTCCTGGCACACTTGGGAACCCTGGCGGAGACGGCTCTGCCACCATCAACTTCGCCAACTATCTGGGGCTGACAAGCGCCAACTCGGCCACGCAATCCGCGGCACTGACTCAGCTCGGGAACGACCTGACGACGAGCCTGGGAGCCGAGACCGGCACGGCCTATACCGCCTGGTTTACAAGTGGCGGGCTGCTAAACATCGAGTCAAACGACACCAATGAAATCTTCACGGTAAGCAGTTCGAATGTTACGGCAACGCCCATTCTCGGCACCCAGAACGTCAACCTGACCAATTCGGATTTTCAGGTATACAGCAACTCGATTGCCCCTGGATCTACCCTCAGCGGCACGCTGAAAATCCTCGGCACCGGACCGGGTGGCAGCGCCACGGCCATTATCGATCTTGGAAACACCAGTTACTCCGGTCTCCTCAGCGGCTCATCCGCGGCGCTGACAAATCTGCAAGACATGTTGAATACAGATCTTGCAACCACCGGAAACGGAACTGTCTATGTAAACTCCGGTGACCCTCTGGACATTATCGGATTTGGCCTTTCAGACGCCGGCAGCACCATCCAGGCCACTCTCGGCGCCGGCGAGTCGCTGGCAGTGGATGGAGGCAGCAGCGGGATGCAGGAGGCCATCGTTCCCGCAGCCAGCACACCATCCGCCATCAGCCTTGACGGCGTAAGCACGGCAAACCTGCAGAACTACCTGCAAACCCAACTCGATTCGGATGTCGGGTCGGGCGTCTATTCAGTCAATTACGCCGCGGTTTCCGGCACATTGTCGATCTCACTCAATTCAGGAATGGGGGTCACTTCCTTCTCCACCAGCAGCGCGGCGGACCAGACTGTGGGCGGTTCTTCGCCAGTCACTGCAACGGTTAGTGTCAGCCTAGCAGGCTTGACCAGCACCAACCTTGCCGCGCAGTTGCTGAGTCAGTTGAACAGTTCCGCCAGCGACTACACCGCCTCCTACGACCAGACCACCGGCGCGCTGAGCATCGGCATCTCCGCGGCAGGCAACACGGCGGGCATCACCTCAATCGCATCCAGCAACAACACCGCACAGCAGACTGCGTCCGGCGGAACTTCCGGATCGAGCGTAATGGATGTCTTCACCAGCGACGGCACCACAGGCGGCAGCACGAACCTCAATGTAACGGTTGGTTCCCTCACCACCGCCAGCCTCGGCACGAGCAACGGAAACGCAGGCGCTGATATGACCGGGAGCGCACTGCTCACGCAATCGGGATCGACCGCCGCACTCGCGTTGATCACCACCGCCATCAACGACATATCCAGCCAGCGCGGAGCGGTAGGAGCCAACGTCAACCGGTTGACAGCGACAGCGAATGACATCCAAGCCGAAGACACTAATCTCACTTCGGCAACCAACTCCATCATGAACGCCGACATCGGCAAAACGGTAGCGAACATGACCCAATACAACATTCTGCAATCCACCGGCATGGCCGCTCTGCAGCAGTCCAACCAGGCTCAGCAGGCTGTCTTGAAGCTAGTCCAGTAATCCGCCAAAGCCGGGTGCCCCATCCTTTCCGCAGTCTCATCGCGGAAAGGGTGGGAGAGCAAGAACTCCTTTTCACTTCGCCGCACGTATCGCAGCCCTATTCCCTATTCCCTAGCCCTGCCTCACCTCACTTTCATCCCTGCCTCCCGCAGCCCGCGCCGAAAATTCTTCAATATCGCCCTCCGCCATCCAATCTGCTTCAGAATCTTTTCTTCCGTCGCCATCACCTCCGCGCGTCTCTTCTCATGAGATTCTTCAAGCGCTTTTTCATGCGCGGCCTTCTGCGCCGCGGCCAGCTCTTCCAGCGTTCCTTCTCGTGGCGTCAAGCCGTACACCAGCTCGCAATCCAGAGCCGCCGCCGCCCGCCGCAGTGTGTTCAGCATGATCCGCGACTCGTTCTCCGATTTCTCCAGCCGGAAAACCTCCCACCGGCACACGCCCAGCCGCCGCGCGACCTCGTCCACCGGAATCCCCACCGCCTGCCGCACAGCCCGCAGGCAGCCCTTTGTCTCGCCCACCGCCCTCCGCGCCAAGCGAAACGCCAGCATCGTCTCGTCCAGCTTCTTCCGCGTCTCCGCGTGCCTGTCCGTCCGCTTTTTCATCCCCTTTCCCCGGCCAGGGCCCTGTTTTGCGTCCTTCAAGAGAACGTTCTTCAATGATTTCAAAGTACTTAGCGGCAATTCCTGCACAAGAACCCCTTTCGATTCAGCTTATGTACCAAATTTTCGCCCAATCATGTGTATTTCTACGCAAAGGTTTTCGTTCCTTGAATCCGCTCTCTCCCGCAGAACAGTGCCCCTCGAACAACACTCCGCCCACACGCCGGGACGACAGCCTCAAATCGGAGACCCAGGAGGGAGGCGGGGGGTTCAACCCCCGCAAAAAGTTAGCTGCACCAGCGCGGGCTTCAGCCCCGGAGGAACGCTTGGGCTCAATTTCGCCGAATTGTGAGCGGGATTGCTCACACATTTCGGGAATTGTGAAAATTTATTTTGGATAAGGTCTATCCGGTATGGTTTCGCGGTCAACCTCCAGATACAATTGGCGAGGATGAGTGGGCGCGTCGCCACTCTCCAAGGGACTTCCCCCCTATGGCCTCAGTTCTTTCCACGCCCGCTCCTGTGCTGGCTCCTGAAAGCTCCACCTCGGTGTCTACCAATCCGCTTCCAAAAGCCCCTCTGGTCACTGCCTCCACAACGCCGTATGCGGAGCCAGAGCGGCTCCCCGCACGGCAACAGGTCCGCATGGGCCGCGCCGTCGGCGTCGGCGAGGGCGTTAACTGGCTGACCCTGGGTGTGATCATCGCCTTTCACATAGGCGCAGTGGCTGCGCTGTTCTTCTTCACATGGCAGCGATTGGCGGTCTCAGTGGCGCTTTACGTGCTGGCCATCAATGTCGGCATCGGCATGTGCTATCACCGGCTGCTCACTCATCGCGGTTATCAGACGCCCAAGTGGATTGAGTACATCATGTCGATCTGCGCCACGCTCTCGCTCGAGGGTGGACCCATCTTCTGGGTATCGGTTCATCGCGTCCATCACCAGAATAGTGACCACGAAGGTGACCCCCACACGCCGCGCGAGGGTGGCTGGTGGGCGCATACCGGATGGATGATCTGGGGCAATTCGCTGCACGCGCAAACTCAGGTTTTGGCGCGCTATGTCCCTGACCTGGTGCGCGACCGCTTCCATGTCTGGCTGAGCAAGTACCATTGGATTCCGCTGGTCGCCAGCGGTGTGCTCCTCTTCGGCCTCGGATGGCTCTGGGGCGGCTGGGCCAACGCCGTCGGTATGCTCCTCTGGGGAGCCTTTCTCCGCGTGACCCTCGGACTCCACGCCACCTGGCTCGTAAATTCCGCGACCCACCTCTGGGGCTCCCGCCGCTTTGAAACTCGCGACGACTCGCGCAACAACTTCTGGGTGGCGCTGGTGAGCGGTGGTGAAGGCTGGCACAACAACCACCATGCGAATCCCGTCTCGGCTCGCCATGGCCTCGCCTGGTACGAGTTTGACCCAAACTACTGGGGCATCTGGCTGCTTTCAAAACTCGGTCTGGCGCGCAAAATTCAGGTGGTCAAGCTCAACCCCGCAAACCCCAGGTCGGCGGGAAGTTAAGCCCCACTAATTCCCCAGCTTGGCCCTGATCCAAAGCACGGCGAAGAATGGCAGAGCCACGACCAGCACCAGCGCGCCGGCCGGAAAGCCGACATAGCGATAGGTATCGGCGTAGTTCACCGCATGGTGGCCTATGAGGTTCCATGCCAGCAGCGCGAAGATGGCGATGGTGGTGGAAGCAAAAAAGGTGAAGAACGCCGCCGCGAAAGCCAGCATCAGGCTGGTGAAGAAACCGAATCCCTTCAGCGGAAATCCGAATACTGTTCCGCCGGCGGTGCGTTCACGTTGTGCCGATTGCGTCAGCTTGAGAGCCTCCGTGGTCTAGAATACAGTTTCATGGCGAGCAGCGCACAGGTCGAGCTTTGGCAGGCGGAAAAGGTGGCCACGCAGGTGGCTGTGACCCAGGCCCCCAACGGAATTCACTACGCGATGTGGGGCGAAACGCGCGTCACGGACGCGGACCTGGAGCGCCTTGTGGACGCCGTGCCGGCTACGCTCTCTGCCGCGCTTGAGCACCGCGCTTATTACTTTGTCCCGCTGGCCATTGCCGACACCGATGAGACCATGGTTGCGCCCGGCTATACCGTCGATCTGGGCGATCGCGCGATCTGCCATCGCAATGCTGTTTTCGGCTCGACCGAGGCCGTCTTTCTTTCTACGCGGCTAGTTGAGGATCGTTTTGGCCTTGCCTTCGAATTCTTCATCAACGTAGCCCACAACTTTGTCGAGGCCGCGGGAGTTCCGGAGAGCTTTTCCACCTTGGCCTGGCAGCAGGCCGAGGCCCAGGTGCGCGGCGAAACCAGCCAGGACGCCTGGGAGACCCGCCGCCACGCGCAAGACAACCGCGCCGGCAAAACAAGTATCGACGAACGCTCGCGCAGCTCTTACTTCGAGTCAGCTTTCTCCGATGCGCTGGCGATCTATATGCTGTCGCTGGCCGTGGACTTCGATTACCACGACCTGCGCGAGCGTGATTATCCTCTGCTCGCCGCCACGGCTCTCGCCGAGCGCCTGCGCCACGTAGCCAGCCTCTTCCCCGCCAACCAGGGCTACGAGTTCCAAGTGCTTTACCGGCGCAAGGGGTAAGGCCGCGTCTCTCGATTACAAAGATTCCGAGTAGAGGATGCGCACGCTCATCTCGCTAACAAGTTAATCTCCTCTCCTGGCAGATTGCAAAATAGCTATTTATCTGTTGACAGAGAATTGATCCTGAATTGAATTGATGAACAATTGCAGCCAATCACCTGGCTCGGGTAGAGTTGCGCCGTAAAAATTTCCCGGCTTCGGGACGAAATGAGGAACCCACATGCCCGCAACATTCCCCCAGCGGCTTACGCTGGGACGCCTGTCTGTCATTCTTCCGGCGCTGCTTCTCCTCGGGTTGGCTTGCCAGTTTGCAGGGGCACAGGCTGACCCGCCGATCCCCACTGGCGATATTCGCATTCACTATTTCCGTCCTGACGGAAATTACCTTGGTTGGACCATTTATGCCTTTGGCGATACTACCGAGCCGAATAACTATGGAGCCGGCCCGGTTGCGGTAACGGGCACCGACAGTTTTGGCGCCTACTTCGACGTGGGTGTCATTACCGGCGCCGCCAATGTCGGCATCATTCTCCACAAAGGAAACACGAAAGATCCTGGACCGAACGAGTACGTTGACCCGGCCACACAAGGCAATGAGTACTGGCAACTCTCGGGCGGCGGCGTGCTGCAAACCACGCAGCCGGCAACCATCCAGGCGACTGACCCCCCGATTCCTTCCGGCAAGGTTCGCATCCATTACTTCAGGCCCGATAAGGACTATGGCGCATGGAGCGTTTACACATTCGGAGCCGGCGATGATGGTGACAACTGGTGCTCGACCGAGGACTACGTTTCGGGGTACGACACATACGGCGCTTACTATGACGTGGGCGTAAACCCGGCATGGAATGGTGGACAGCTTGGCTTCATTGTTCATAACTGCCAAACCGGGATTAAAGATCCAGGACCGAATCAGTATCTGCAAGTGACGCAATACAGCCAGGCATGGGTTCTCTCCGGAGACTTGAACGTCTTTACCGCCCAGCCCGTCACCGAGTATTCGACTGATCCGGCGATTCCGGCGGGCTATGCCCGCATCCACTATTACCGGCCCGATGGAGACTATGCCGGCTGGAGCCTCTATCCCTTTGGAGCAACCAGCGATCCCACCGGAAACTGGTGCGTCACTGAGGATTATGTTTCCGGGTACGACGCCTATGGCGCTTACTACGATGTGGGCATCACCAGCGGACAACTCGGATTCATCCTCCACAACTGTTCCACCAATGTTAAAGATCCCGGCCCCAATCAATATCTGAATGTGCCGCAGAATCTCTCCGCGTGGGTGGTCTCCGGCAATCCAACTGTCTTTACCCAGCAGCCTACCGCGGCGCAAATACTGAGCGGCGTCTTCGATCAGCTCCAGGCTTATTGGATCGATGCGACCACAATAGCCATTCAGCCGCAGTATTACCAGTCCGGCTGGACTTACGTCATTAACTACAGCCCGACGGCAAGCTTGCAGCTAACTCTAACTGGAGTCGCTGGTGGAAGCTCTATTCCACTCACACCGTTTTCCGGTACACTTACCGCCGCAGAACTGGCCCACTATCCGGCGCTAGCGGGTTATGCGCTGTTCAAGTTGCCCGCCAACCTTCTGCCGGGAGTGGTTGCGCAGGCGCTTCAGAGCCAGCTTGCTGTATCTGCTCTGGGGAGCGACGGCTCGTTGAAATACGCCACCGGAATACAGATCTTTGGCGCGCTTGACGCCCTTTATTCGTACTCTGGCCGCCTTGGCGTGGTCTTCCATCACAACGGCGACCACGGCTGGTTTGACTTTGACGATGATGACTCGGTGCCTGTGAAGATCAAGTTGTGGGCGCCTACGGCACAGAGTGTTTCCTTGCTTCTCTACAACAAGCCAGCCGACACTGCTCCCGAGCGGACGGTTGCCATGCACGAGCACAACGGCGTGTGGGTTGCCCGTGGCGACTATGACTGGAAGGGAAAGTATTACCTCTTCAGCTTGAATGTCTACGTCGCCGCTGCTCAGGCTATCGTCAACAACACAACCACCGATCCATATTCGGTCGATGTTGCGCTGAATGGAACCATGAGCCGCATCACCGATCTTGACGAAGATGCGCTGAAACCGCGCGGCTGGGACTTTCTTTCTTCGCCTCCCTTGGAAAGCCTCAGCGATATGAGTATCTGCGAGCTGCACATTCGCGACTTCAGCGTGGACGACCCCAGCGTGCCTGATGCAATCAAAGGCACTTATGAAGCCTTTGCGGACCTCGACAGCAATGGCATGAGGCATCTTCGCGACTTGGCGCGAGCGGGGCTGACCGCCGTTCACATTCTGCCCAGTTTCCGTTTCGACGGAGTCAACGAGGATAAGTCAACCTGGCAATCACCCGGAAACCTGGCCCAATATCCGCCCGATGGCGAGCAACAGCAGGCAGCCATTACAGCCGTCCAGAATACCGATGGCTATAACTGGGGTTATAACCCGGTGCATTACATGGCCCCCCAAGGGTCCTATGCCATTAACCCGGATAACCGCGTCTTTGAATATCGCACGATGGTTGCCGGCCTGCACTCGGCCGGGCTGCGCGTGATTCAAGATGTGGTCTTCAATCACACCAGCGCCAGCGGTGAAACCTTCGAGGCGAACCTGGACGAGATAGTTCCCAATTACTATCACCGTCTGGACGCCAACGGCGCTTTGCTCACAGGGTCCTGCTGCGCCGACACTGCCAGCGAGCATCAGATGATGGAAAAGCTGATGATCGACACGGTGTTGCTCAACGCGAAGCAGTACAAAATCGACGGTTTCCGCTTTGACGAAATGAGCATGCACTTCACCTACAACATGCAGGACCTGAAGAACGCACTGAATGCGCTGACTCCCGAAAAGGACGGCGTGGACGGCAGCAAAATCTACATCTACGGCGAAGGCTACCAGATCGGCGAGACCGCCAACAACGCGCTCGGCCCCAACGCCAGTCAGCTCAACCTTTACGGCTACGGCATAGGCACCTTCAATGACCGCATACGCGACGGCATACGCGGTGGCAGCCCATTCACCGACACACGAACTCAGGGCTTCGCCACCGGCTTGGCCACCGACCCAAGCGCGTTCACTGCGGCGAGCACGCCGCAATCCAGTCAGGTGGCCACGCTGCTGCAGGAGGCAGATTGGATTCGCATTGGGCTGACCGGAAACCTCAAGAACTACTCCTTCGTCGATGCCCAGGGGCAAACCGTCACCGGGGCTGACTTGAACTATGGCGGACAACCTGCCGGCTACGCGGCAATCCCCATCGAGGACATCAACTTCTGCTCGGTTCACGACAATCAGACACTCTTCGATGCCGTGCAACTTAAGGCTTCGGCATCTGACTCAATCGCCACACGCGCCCGGCGCCAGGTGCTGGGCATGAGCCTGATTGCGCTCGGCGAGGGCATTCCGTTCTTCCAGGGCGGCGACGATCTGTTGCGCTCCAAGGACATGGATAACAACAGCTACATCTCCGGCGACTGGTTCAACAAGATCGACTTCAGTTACCAGACCGCCAACTGGGGCATCGGGCTACCTGTGGTCAGCCAGAACCAATCTGAGTGGCCGATCATGCAGCCGCTGCTCGCCAATCCTGCGCTCGATCCGACTCCGCGGAATATCTCCGACACAACCAAATCGTTCCAGGAGTTCATGGCCATTCGCTACAGTTCGGGACTCTTCCGCATGAGGACCTTCAACGAAATTCAGGCGAATCTGAGCTTCTTGAACACCGGCCCCAGCCAGATTCCGGGCTTGATCGTGGCTAAGCTTGACGACAACGGAACGAGTTACGGTCCGTATCACCACATCGTCGTCTTCTATAACGCAACCGATGCGCAGGTTACCTTCACCAGCACAGTGCTCCAGGGACTGAAGTTGCAACTTCATCCCGTGCATCAGCAATCAAGCGATCCAGTCGTGCGTCAATCCACCTTTAACCCGCAGTCGGGCACGGCAACCATTCCGGCTCTGACGACTGCGGTCTTTGTCAGTAACAAAATGTAATTTGAAGCCTTCCTGCCCTCACGCGCCTCAAAACGCGTGAGGGTTCTTTGTTGGGCGAATGAATCGACAGCCAGTTGTTAATTGCTGATATACAATCGATGGAAGTTTTCAACAGGTTTTGAGAGCCTCCTTTAATTCGACTGTCATCAGCGGTCGAAGGGGCCGGCCCTGCTAAGAACTTGGTTGAACGCAAGGAGCCACCGATGGGCCGAACTCTATTTCTATTCGCATTGACACTTTCACTCTCCTAGCATAGCAATTGCCAGACGGAAAACATCTCTGACTGGATGAAGCTGATTCGTGCCAATAACTGCGTAGAAGCGAAGCGGTTGTGCACGTCCTTTGTCGACTCTTCAAAGACGGATGAGAGAGCTGAGGCGCAAAAGTGCCTTGCCAACGTTTCGCTCTGTGGGCATGACATTATCCAACTGCAAGGAGATGACGCGGGCGGCGGGACGATGGCAGGCGGGTTCACGCCTGAAGCTGTGGACGAAGCGCTGAAGCATCTCGATCTTGGAATCAAACTTGCTCCACAGGACTTATCTATCCACCAGGGAAGGCTTCACATTCTGGAAGTTGCGGCTCGCTATTCGGATATGGTCAAGGCGCTCGATGAGAGCTGCGATATCTATAAGGGAAAAGATGCATTTGACGCCTGGATGGCTTATGCGCCGGAACTGAACGACCTCCGGCAATACCAGGTTGGGCTTGACTTCATGAAGGTACTGGATAAGCATTACCCGAATAACCCTGATGTTCTTGGTAATATCGGCGCGTTTCTATCGTTGCTCAAGAGAGATTCTGAGGCGATTCCTTATTTGCAAAAGGCTGCACAATTAGCCCCGAACGACCCAATCAATGCCTGGGATCTGGGTAGGACCTATGACTATGCTGGCGAGATTGAGCTTGCGGATACGTGGTATCAAAAGGGGATTTCACTTGAAACGGACACCGCCCGGCGCAAGGAGAGCTCATGCACCTATGCAATCTTCGTTGAAAAGAAGCTCCGCGATCCAGTGCGTGCGTGCCAAATGGAGAAGAAAGATTGCGCGCGGGAGCAGCAAACCGCATGTGCCCCGTCACCTGACGCTGGCAAGCAGACCAAGTAGCAGGATGCGAATCATCCAAAGTCTGGGTCTTTGCCCTCGGCGCTGGTGCGATCTTCCCCTTCGCTTTCGACTTGGCTGTGCCGCGAGTCCATCCACTGACCAATAAGCAGAGATTCCTCGGGGGGCGCCGCGCCTTCGATCTCCGATGCGCTTTTGAGCAGCTTTTTGCGGAGATCGGCGGCTCGCTGCGCTGCAGCGGTCTTCTCGTTCTGTGCGGCGCTGTAAAAGTTGGCCGCGTTGATGCTCATGGAGTTCCCGTGGATATGCATCGTTTCCTCCCTTGAAACGGGAGGGCAAGCGACGTGCCCGGATTCTGTAAGAAAGATAAGAAAAGGCTTATCAAGGCGCGCGGCTGTTAACGGATGAGATACTAGAGAAGCGGGCGTTTATCGTTTTGTTGAAAGCAGGACTGGCCTCGCTGTCCTTTGAATAGATACGCACAGACTGCTCTGGCAGGTGATTGAGCTCAGAATCCTACCGCAGTTCTTTGCGATCTTCTCGACAGTTCATTCATTGAGTTGCTGCTTGCAGTCACGGTTCCCTGGGAGTTGGCCTTCCAAGCAAGCATCTGAATGCAGGTTCAGGTTGGAATCAGATAGAAAATGGAGCGACGCTGCCCAGCCCCGTTAAGCATGGGTCTGGCAGCGATTGGAGATAAGTTTTGTCGAAATATCATAAGTCGATAGTGCCGGTAAAGTTGCGCGCGATCGCGCTGCCGCTGGTGGCCATTGTGGGCCGGCCCAACGTGGGCAAATCCACGCTCTTCAACCGGCTGACCCAAAGCCGCCGCTCGATTGTGGGCGACGAGCCGGGGATTACGCGCGATCGTATCTATGGTGAGTACGAGTGGGCGGGGCGCGAGTTCCGGCTGGTGGACACGGGTGGCATGGTGCCCGACGATACGGAATTGATCCCCACAGAAATTTATGCCCAGGCACAGGTGGCCTTGGAAGAGGCTGACGCGCTGGTGCTGGTGGTGGATGCGCGAACCGAGTTGGCCAGTCCGGATTACGATCTGGTGCGGATGCTGATTCGCGGCGGCAAGCCCTTGTTTCTCGCAGTGAACAAGGTTGAGGGCGAAGCCATGGCGATGGCTGCGGAAAACTTTCGCCAGTTGGGCATTCGCAATATGTTTCCCATCAGCTCCGAGCATGGATTGGGCATAGGCGACCTGCTCGAAGCGATTGCCGAGGCGATTCCCGCGCCGCCGCAGGTTGCGTTGACCGAGGCCGAGACGCAGGCCGCTGAAGCGGCGGAAGACGCCGAAGCCGAAGAGGCTGAAACCTCCGAGGGCGGCCCAAGCGCGCCAGAGTCCGCTGACGAGTTGCTTCGTCCACTCCACCGCACGCACGGAGAGTTTGAACAGCACGAAACTTCGGTGGCCATCATCGGACGGCCGAACGTGGGCAAGTCTACGCTGCTAAATGCGCTGACAGGAACCTCGCGGGCCATTGTTTCGCCCATCGCCGGCACCACCCGCGATGCGGTAGACGAGGTGGTTGAGTTCGAAGGCAACCAACTGCGGTTTGTGGATACCGCAGGCATCCGGCGCAAAGGCAAGACTCATCTGATGGCCGAAAAGATGAGCGTGGTGATGGCGCGGCGTCATCTGGAAGCCGCGGATGTGGCCCTGCTGGTGCTCGACGCTACCGACGGTGTAACGGGGGCAGATGCCACCATCGGCGGCTATGCGCACGAGAGCGGCCGCAGCGTCATCATCGTGGTGAACAAGTGGGACGCGGTGACAACGGGCCGCACAGACGGCAAACCGCCGGCTGATCGCGAAATCTTTGAGGAGCAGTTGCGCACGGTGCTCAAGTACTTAAGCTACGCGCCGGTGATTTTTCTCTCCGCGCTCGAAGGCACCGTCCCTGACGCCAAGAAGATGCTGCGCGTGCTGCACGAAGTGGTCGTCGTGGCCGCCGAGCGTCGCAAGCGCGTTTCCACCGGGCAGATGAACCGCTTCCTCGACAAGATCGACTTTCAGCGCGCTCCGGTGCCGATGGCCAAGCGTCTTCGCATCTTCTATATGACGCAGGCCGCCGTAGCGCCGCCGACTTTTGTGCTCTTCACCGACCGCGACATCAAGCTGCACTTCAGCTTCGAGCGCTTTTTGGAGAATCAAATCCGCGAGGCCTTCGGCTTCAAAGGCACACCGATCTGGTTCAAGGTGAAGGCGCGCAATGAGAAGAAAGACGAGTAGGGTACTTCGGGCCGAATCTGAGTCTGCCGGATCACAATCAGTTCTTCAGTTTATGCAACGGGCTGTTATCGTTTACTATCCTGTTCGGACGGCATAGCAAGTATGAACGAAGAACTATTGAGGATTGTTGAGAAGTATCGGGACTCGCCCGAGTTCTCGTCAACTGTATGGAATGACGTGAATGCGCGAGGCTTAAGCGGCGACACCATGTTGCACGCTGCCATCGTTCGAACCGACCGGGCGGACGTGGCGCAGCTCATCAGATTGGGAGCAGATGTGAATGCGGTAGGGGACCTCGGCAACACGCCGCTTCACGAAGCTGCGGGCCGAGGCTTAGTCGAAATCGTTCAAAGGCTCGTCGCGGCTGGTGCAAGGACGAAGTCAAGAAACGAATTCGGCCAGACACCAATTGACCTCGCACGCCTTATGCAATCGAAAAAGATCCTCAAAAGCACACTCCGATCTCTGAACAGCCGATAACCTGACGCGCAGTACGACAAAGAGGGCGCAATTAGCTATCGCATAATCGCCATCCAACCTATTAATCCATGCAATGTCGCCTCTTACCGCTGCGGCGGGTTGGATTGGCTCGATGCGGGGTCGTCAAGTTTGGTGACATGGACGCTGGCCTGGGTTTCCGGCACGGTGCCGTCGTTGACCTGGACCTCCGTGGGCTTGCCCTGGATGAGGATGCGTTCGGTCACTTTGTCGTGGGCCAGGATGCGCACGCGGTGGGTGACTGCGTTGGAAGCGGAGCGGACAGTAATAGGGACTTCAGCCTGCGCATAGCCGCTGTTGGCAACGTTGACGGCCACCAGCCAGTTTCCAGACGAGGCAGCTGTGGGGAAGATGCTCTCGATGCTCAGATCAGGCAGACCTTTGTCGGCATCAACCCAGTCAGCGAAGAACCAGGCGAGATCGGGATGGGCTTCGGATTCTTCGAGGAGCTTTTCAAAGGTGCTCCGTGCGGGCTTGCCTGAATCCTTGCCTGCGGCCGGATAATAATTTCGGAGCGCGGCTGAGAGTGCTGGGTCGCCAGCCAGGTCGCGGAGCATCCAGAAGACATAAGCTGCCTTGGTGCGGTAGTAGACGGGCGAGATGGCTTCGGCGAGCGGCTGTCCGGCGCTTTCACCAGGACTTGCGGGCTCGGCCAGCGCCAGAGCGGCGCGATCCGCTTCAAGCAAGCGCAGAGCGGCATCGCGCCCTTGCTTCCTCTCTACCCACAGAGTACCCATGAAGTGAGCCACGCCCTCGTTGAGCCATGCCGGGGGAGGCTGGGAAGGATTTAACGACAGAATCCAGGCGTGAGTGAGGGCATGGACCAGGACTCCGTTCAATGCGCCCGGAATCGCCTTCGGGCCGGGCTCGCGGAGCGGCGCAGCGAGGAGTGCGCCGGTCTCGAAGGGCGCGTCTTCCGGGTCTGGCAGATCAAGTAGGATGAGTTGTGTGCCGGGCTTCTCGCCGAGCCAGCTTTGCAAGAACGGAGTCACCGCTCCTGCCGACGTGGTCCAGAATTCCACCGCGACTTTGTCTTCGGGAAGAGTCCAGGCGGTGAGATTAGGGCCGGGGTGGGGTTCACGAATGGCGACAAAGAGGCTGGGAGCTTCAAAGCCGAGAATTGTGCTGCCTGAGTCCGCCGTAGCCACGCTGGCAACCTCCTGAGTCTGGTCGAGAGTTGAAGCGGGCTCGGTGACGGCCAACGGGGTGGAATGCCCGTTGATGAGGGCGACCGTGGGCGCCTGACCGTGGGGAAATTCGACGGTAAGGCGCAGGCGGAAATGCGCGCCCGTGAGCCGGAGCTTGTGCTCGCCCATTTCGTCGAAGAGACGCGCGCCGTCGCCCAGCATGACAGGGATGCTGGAAACCGGGTACCAGACCACGTTGCCAAAGCCGCGCAGGCCGGTGAAGGGAAGGCCGATCTGATCCCAGTCCGAGTGCTGCGCAACGTCGCCGGGCGCGCCGATAGATACCAGCCGCTGAGCAGAGGGTAGGACTACGCCAGAGTATGTCGCGTCGAGCTGGAGGCTCTGGCCGGGCGCAAGAGGAGCGGAAAGAGGAACGACTGCCTCATGCAACTGGCCGGTGTGGTCGGCGTCGGAATTGATGGTGGCTACCTGGAAGGCAACATCTTTTGCACTGACGCGAATGCTCTCCCAATTGAGCGAGGAGGAAATTTGCAGCGGAATGCGAGCGAGAGGGGTCTTGGCGTCGTTGCGGATGGTGAGCAAGGCGCGAACTGCGATCTGCTGGGCAGCCGGACTGAGGTGGACGTCGAGGTCAAAAGCTGTGAAGGTGACGGCCTGACGCTCGGCGTCCTGCAGTGGGGCTAATTCGACTGCGGCAGCGGGCGGCGTAGCGGCAGGACCGGTTTGAGTGGTGGTCGAGCCGTTCTCGTCGGTGGAACGGGAAAAGATAATCTGGCCCTTGGAAGGATGATTCTCCGACGCTGGCCGCGCGGATGGCGTGGTTTGCGCGGAACAAAGGATGGTCGTCAGACAAAAAACGGTCATTGCCGCAGTGCAGGGAAAAGAGAGCTTCATGAGCCCAGGCCTTTCTGTTTCCTTGGTTTAGACGCTGCACCTGAAGCATTAGGGCCAGCCTCGCGGCGGGCGGCCAAGCGGCGCTGGCGAGAGGCTTCATAGAGGACCACCGCTCCGGCAGCAGAGACGTTGAGGGAGCTGACGCCGCCGGCCATGGGAATGCGCAACAGATGGTCGCAGGTGCGGCGAACCAGTTCGTGCAGGCCCGCACCCTCGCGGCCCATGACCAGAACGCAGTTGCCGGTCAGGTCAAATTGGTCGTAATCGGTTTCGCCGCGCTCGTCGAGGCCGATAATCCATAGATTCTGGCGCTTGAGTTCTTCGAGGGCGCGCACCAGATTGACCACGCGGGCAATGCGCAGGTGCTCGGCGGCGCCGGCGCTGGCCTTGACGGCTACCGGACTCAATGGAGCCGAACGCCGCTCGGTGAGCAGTACCCCGTCTACCCCGGCTCCGTCAGCCACGCGCAAGAGCGCGCCAAGATTCTGCGGGTCTTCAACGCCATCCAGCGCCAGCAACAGACGCGCGGCACCAGCGGTTGTTGGCGCGAAGAGATCTTCGATGGTGAGAAACTCCTGCCCATGGACCAGAGCCACGACGCCCTGATGAGCGGGAGTCTGTGCGAGTTGCGTCAACTGCTCGCGCGTTTCCTGGCGGACGCGGACGCCGCAGTCGCGACAGAGGGCAACGAGCTTTTCCAGCTTCGTATCCTCGCGTTCGCGCGCCACCATAACGTGGTCAAAACGCCGCCGACCGGCCTTGAGCGCCTCTTCAACCGGATGCAACCCGTAGAGAACTTCCATAAAGCTAGTGTAGTTGCTACTCGGCATAGAGCGAACTCAGTCGCATCCGGCGATGCGTCATTTATCTATCAATCCAGCCCGGATGTTCGACCAAATAACGCGCACGTGCGGCCTTGATCTGAGGTTTATAAATTGCGTAAACCTTCATGGTCACTTCCCGCGTCTTTGCAAGCGTTAGCTTGTCCATGTCGGCGTTTGATCCCGTCAGTGCCTCGCCAAGTTTGAAGCACTCCGGTGATCCTCGAAAGCGTTCGGCTCCTAGCCTCTGGTACGCGTCAAGGACTTCCTGCATAAGCCCTCTTTTAATGCTGTGTCGGTAAAGGACAACGTACATCGGCATCAAATCAGTCTTTTGCATCTCTTCCTTGAGGGAGGTCCAAAAGGACTCGGGCCAGTAGGGCGCGCCAATGGAGCGGTTTTTGTCGACGGCCGCGATCCAGCGGGCCTTGTATGCATCCAAGTCGCCACTAAGACGGAGATACTCGCGAATCTGCTCAATGGTTGCCGGATCCTTTAATGGAGGAAGTGACTCCGAAGCATCCGGCAATGCTGAAGGCACGACCGTGCTAACAAACTTGGGCGCTTGATTTCCCTGAGCATTTCCGGTGCCAGGTAATAGGATCGCAATCGCAAAAATTGCTAACGTGCAAGACGCAACTCTCAGCATGGATACGGTCTCCGAATTATTCACGCCAATGTTACCAAATTGCTCGGCCCGAAAGCGGGAGATTGCATCCCATCCATTCCTGGTATTGAGCCGCTATACTGTTCCCCATGCACGAAGACACAATCGCGGATTGGCAGAGGCTCACCCAACTTTATAGGGAGATGGGCGATGTGGAATTGGAAGAGTTGGACGCAAACATCGGCGATCTGACCGAAGTGGCGCAACAGGTTCTCCGCGACGAAATGAAAAGGCGAGGACTTAATGAGCCGAGTGCTACCCGAAGAGCATTCGAGCCTCCAGAACGCTTTGCACCTATCGAATCAGACGGCGACGCCGACTCGCTGACGGAGGAAGACGAATCAGAAGACGGCGAACTGCCGCATGAGTACACATGGAAGACGGAGTTGTGCGAATGTGCTGAACGGGAAGAAGCGTGGCAGATCAGGGAAGTGTTGCGGCAAGCGGGAATCGAGAGCTGGATCGAAGGGCCCGGAGCGCGGGTCTGGGACGGCATGAGCAATCCCCGGATACTGGTTGCCGCCGATCAGTTTGAGCGGGCACGCGAGATTGCCTCACAGCCGATTCCGCAGGCAATTGTCGAGCAATCGAAGATGCAAATTCCGGATTTCGAACCGCCGGTATGCCCAGGTTGTGGCGCCGATGATCCGATTCTCGAAGGCGCCGATCCTGTGAATTCGTGGCACTGCGAGAGATGCGGGAAGCAGTGGACAGATCCAATAGAAGATCAGAAGAACGCTCCGGAGCAGCACGATTAACCACCAATGGAGGCTCATGAGTCCATCCACCTCCAAAACATTCACCGCCGTGCTGGAGCCCCTGCGATCTGAGCTTCGCTGGGTAATTGTGCGAATTCCGTTCGATGTGGCCAAGGCGTGGCCTGTGCGACGGCGCTTGCGGGTGCGCGGCGAGATCGAAGGCTTCGCCTTTCGCACGTCACTCTTCCCATTCTCGAGCGGTGAAGGTCACTTCTTGTTGGTCAACAAGAAGATGCAGGCTGGGGCGAAGGCAGCGGTAGGTTCCAAGGTGCGAATTCGGCTGGAGCCGGACCTGGAAGAACGCGCGGTGGTGATTCCGCCGGAACTGACGCGGGAGTTGAAGGGCGACCGGCGGCTGCCCAAATGGTTCGAGGGACTGAGCGACTCGATGCGCAGGGAGATTGGCAAGTGGGTCAACGAGGCAAAGAGCGCCGAGGCCCGACAAAAGCGTGCAGAACGGATGGCCGAGTGGCTGCTATTGACTCTGGAAGGCGAAATTGAACCTCCGCCGGTGCTGCTGGCGGCATTTTTGCGCCAGCCGCTAGCGCGTGCGGGTTGGGAAGCGATGACGCCCGTGCAGCGGCGCGGCCACCTGCTGGGAATCTTTCACTATCAAACAGTTGAATCCAGGGAGAAGCGTGCGGCAAAGGCGGTCGAGGAAGCATTGCGCGTGGCCAAAAGAAGTCCGCGCGCCGCTAAATGAACCACTTAGCCGATATCTCTCTGCTGCTGAATCGTCTTCGGAAAGTTGACTTCTGGACAGAATCCATGATTGACGGAAACTTGCTGGAGAATATGGCGTCTAATTGAATGAGATGAGTATAGGTTCGTCCATTCGCCCTTTCTTCGGTCAGAGCACGTCCACGATTGCAGATGAGCAGGTGCGGCAGGAGAGCCTTGCCGTATCGGCGGGGTTGAAGCGCCAGGACGCCGGGCTGCTGGATGAGCTGATCGTCCGCTACCAGCACCGGTTAATGCGTTACCTGCTTTATTTGACCGGCAATCGCGAGATGTCCGAAGACATATTTCAAGAAGTTTGGATGCGAGTTCTGGTGAGGGGAGCGCAGTTCAACGGCAGGGCGCGGTTCGACACGTGGCTGTTTGCCATCGCGCGCAACCTGGTGATCGATCAGAAGCGCAAAAAGACCATGACCAGCCTGGACGAGCTGTTTGAAGGTGGCAGCGAAGACGACCGGCCAATGAGCTTTGAGATTACGGACGGCGAGCCAACGCCGTTTGACCGCTTTGCCAACCTCGAAGACCGGGAGCGGATTGCGGCGGGACTGCTCAAGTTGGATATGATTTATCGCGAGGTGCTTGTGCTCCGCTTCCACGAAGAGCTGTCGCTGGAAGAGATCGCCAAGGTAACACATGCGCCGCTTTCTACCGTAAAATCAAGACTTTATCGCGGATTGGCCGCAATTAAACCGAGGCTGACGACGCCAGCTGTGCGGCCAAACGCGCCTTCGGTGCGAGCGACAGTGACCGAAGAGGCACCGAGGACTGCATGAAACCAGGCGAAGGCACCGACGCAGATCGCGAGCTGATTTCGGCTCTTGCCGGGACCGATGCCGATCGCGACCGCGCCGTGGCCTATCGCACTCGCCGCGTGGTATGCGCCTCGCAGGGCGTGATGCAGGAACAGAAGGCTGGCTGCAAGCAAGGCCGCGCTGTGGCGCTGGCGGCGACGTTGGTGCTTGTTCTTGTGCTGGGCCCGCTGGTCTGGTGGGCCGGGGAGACCCTGATCGAAGAGGAACGCCTGACCGGGCTGACCGGCCAACTCAGCGTGTTGATCTTCTTCCTTTGCGCGGCTGTCCTGGGCGCGGCAGTGTTAGCCGGCTGGGCGCGGCGCAAACCCTGAATTAAAGATTCCCCCAAAACGCGCGCAACTTAACAAATCCCCTTTTCGTCAACTAATGCAGGAGCGGGGCAGGATTTGATATCCTGAAAGGCCCTCAGGAGTCGGGTTCGTCTATGCGCAGTCCAGAATCAATCACCGCCAACGAAGATACACGCCTGGTTCCGATGTGGTCGACTATTGCGGCCGTGGCGGCCTTTGTGCTGGTGGAGTATTACTTCTGGATAGTCTTGCCGGCCCAACAGAATCATCATCCTCCGCTCGGCTTCCGCATCTACTTCAATATTTCCTGGGGTTTGCTGGCCGCGCTCTACTTTTTGATGGTAGGTTACGTCAGTAAGGACGCCCCGCGGCGGGCCATGAGCGCGCGCTTCTGGATCGCTCTCTGCTTCGTGATGCCGGGCGGCATCGGCGCGGTGCTGTACTTCCTGCTGCGTCAGCCGGAGGTTTCGCGGTGCCCGGCGTGCTCCACGCACGTGCAGAGCGATTTCCACTTCTGCCCGCAGTGCAACTATCAGCTTGCCGCCAGTTGCGGACATTGCTTCCGCACCGTGCGCACGACCGACCAGTTTTGCACGCGCTGTGGTCATGAGTTGTCCACGGACCACATGCCGGCGCGGCTGCGCGTGATGGGCGAGTAAGCATCGCTCATTCAAAAAGGTCTAATTCCTGACCCAGTATTTAGACCCTGCGATTCGGTAATAGCTCTTGGAGAAGCGCGGGCGAGGACGCCCGCACTACTGCCGGCCAGGAGGCCAGCGCTACGATTCTTCCTTACCAAATCATGCGGCCACAGCAGTAATCCATTACCCCCTGCTCGACATAGCCGTCAGCGGTGTAAACTTCTTCTTCGCGCCCAAGCTGCGGTTTTAGCTGCGCGAACAGGAAAAACACCATGCGCAAATTCTCGCTCGTTCTCTCCCTTGCATTTGTTCTCGCGCCATTTTGCTCCGCCCAAACCGCGCAGCCCGCTGCCGCCAAGCGCCCCATGACCTTCGAGGACATGATGCAGATGAAGCGGCTGGGCGAAACCGCTGTTTCGGCAGACGGAAAATGGCTGGCCTACTCCGTTACGACGGTCAACCTGGACAAAAACACCAAGACAGCGGAGTTGTGGTTGCAGGCGATTGCCGGTGGGGACCCGATGAAGCTGGCCGTGGCCCTGCCCGGCGACAGCGGAGTGCAGTTTGCCCCTGACGGCAAGCGCATCCTCTTTCTCAGCGGCCGCGTCGGTTCCGAGCAGATCTGGCTGGCGGACTTCGACGGCGCGACCGGCGCGACGAGCAATGCGAAGAAGCTGACAAATATTGCGACTGACGCTGGCGATGCCATCTGGTCGCCCGATGGGAAATCTGTTCTCTTTACTTCCGCGGTTTTTCCGGATTGCCCGGCGATCACGGCGACCGACAATGGTGTCGGCGACGAATGCAACTCCGACCATGACGAAGCTCTGGCCGCCAGCAAGGTGAAGGCGCAGATCTTTACACATCTGCTCTATCGCCACTGGGACCACTTCACCGGGGACAAGCGTACGCATCTTTTCCTGGCAACGGTCGCAACCGGCGCGTTGCGCGACCTGACGCCGAACGACCCGCATGATGTTCCGCCATTTTCGCTCGAGGGCGGCGGCTGCGGTTGCGCCTTTGCGCCCGACTCGAAGGAACTGGCCTTCACCGAGAACCTCGACCGGGAGCCGGCCATCAGCACCAATACCGACATCTTCACACTCGATCTGACCAACCCCTCAGCGAAGCCGGTGAAGGTGAGCACGGCGCTTGGCGGCGATTTCAACCCCGCCTACTCGCCCGACGGCAAGTATCTGGCGTGGCGTTCACAAGCGCGGGCTGGGTATGAGAGCGATAAGTTCCGGCTGATGCTCTATGACCGTACCACCAAGCAAGAGAAGAATCTGTTGCCGGATTTTGATGCCTGGATCGATGAATTTGCATGGGCATCGGATTCGAAATCGATCTACTTTATTTCGAATGGATCGGTAAACGGCCCGCTCAGGCAACAGACCGGGAACGGCAAAACTTGGGTATCTGTTCCTGATTCCGATCATCTATTTCAAACGGGTACGACGCGTCAAAACGTCCAGTCCATCGTATCCGTTCATCACGTTCAACGGGGTGAGTGCAGCGATCTACATATCTTGCCAGACGCAAAAACTATTCTTGTCACAAGAATGGGCGTTCGAAGCCCCTCGGAGGTTTACTCGATTAAGAACAGGCAACCTGACTTCGTCAATCGTACTTCGGAAACTAGCGAAGGGATTCGATACGGCAGCTTCCCCTTGCAAGGCATCAATGATTCGCAGTTAACCCATCTCAATGACAACCTCCTTGCCCAGTTGGACTTGCCCGAGCTAGAGTCTTTTGTGTTTCCTGCGAACGACAAGACTGTTCTGCAAGGCTTTCTCATTCGTCCTCCAGCTTTTGATCCGGCAAAGAAGTATCCCGTGAAGTTCCTCATCCACGGCGGGCCGCAGGGCGCATGGGGCGATGATTGGAGCTATCGCTGGAACCCCGAACTCTTTGCCGCCAACGGCTACGTGGTCATCATGATCAATATGCGCGGCTCAACCGGCTACGGGCAGACCATCGTCGACGGCGTCAACGGCGACTGGGGCGGAAAGCCCTTTACAGACCTGATGGAAGGCCTGGACTACGCCGAGCAGCATTATCCCTTTATCGACAAGAACCGCGAGTGCGCGCTGGGCGCGAGCTACGGCGGCTACATGGCCAACTGGGTGGAGGGCCACACCAACCGCTTCAAGTGCATCGTTTCGCACGACGGCATGTTCAACGCCGAGTCGGCCTTTGGCACCACCGAAGAAGACTGGTTCAACATCTGGGAGTTCCGCGGCCATCCGTGGGATTATTACGGCAAGCCCGACGCGGAGAATCCCTTCCGCAAATGGTCGCCCTCGCTCGCCGCGAAGAACTTCCATACTCCCATGCTCGTCGTCCACGGCCAGCTCGACTACCGGCTCGATGTGAGCGAGGGATTCCAGCTCTTCGACACTCTGCAACTGCTCAAGGTGCCGAGCAAGATGCTCTACTTCCCCGACGAAGGCCACTGGGTGCTGAAGCCGCAGAACGCGCTGCTGTGGTACAAGACGGTAAACGACTGGGTAGATGAGTGGACGAAAAGCAGCCACTAGCTTCTAGCTGCTAGCTGTTAGCTTGTCCTTTGGTGAACCAACTCGGTGTCCCAGGTCCGGATACTGGGACCTGAGATCACTCTGGACCATCATCAATCAAGGTGGCAATATGACCGAATTCTATGAATTTCACGATTCGGACTTGGTGCAGATTGAGCGTCTTGCACAGAAGCTTGTCTTGAAGATGGATGCCTATAAGCACGTTTGGCCGGATGGATATGAAGTGAATTCCGGCACCGGCTGGATGCAAGAGATAGAAATTACGATCGATGAGCCAATCATCGAGATTGAGCCTTCGAGCTTTCCTGTGCAAATCAGCAAAGGCAGTCTGAAGGCAAATAGCCTCCAGGCCAACCGCGAGGATATTCTCGGCAATACTTTTGAAATTCCAGCTTCACTTTCCGGTTGTGTCGATGTCGAGATAAGCCTGGAAGGATACGACAAGACAACATCCAAACATGAATCCTTGAGAATTCGCGGGAAATCCGCCGCAATCACTCACAAGGGAGAAGCAAGATTTGTCGAGAAATTGCCCTGGTGGAATGGGAAAGGCTATGCGGAATCTAGACCCCGACTCATTGGTGTAGGAGAATTCGATTCAGGCATTTCGGATCTGGCCACGAACAAGAAATATATGGAAGGATTTGGGAAGTGGAAAAGGTAACGCAGGTCCTTCGACTCACCACCCCCAGGCTGAAGAAAACGCCTGGGGCCCCGTTCGCTCAGGATGACAGCATTTGTGGTAATTCGATTCCAGAGGCGGACTCGCAACTGTAACCCAGCCTTGGCGCTAAGCGCTAGAAGCTAGGAGATATAAGCTGCCCTTCCAACGCAAATCCGCAAAGCCGCGCGCCTTCCTGAACGAAGCCGGGCTCTACGACTACGGCGTGAATTCGCTCAGCCGGCAGATGCGCACGGAGGCCGATCTGCGGCGGCTGATGCAGCTGCGCGTGGAGCCGGGTGAGCGGGGCGAAGCTGCCATCGCCGCTGTTCTGGTACGGCTGCGCGATCATGGCTACCTGGACGACGCCGCCTTTGCCGAGACTTACGCGCGATTGCGCCAGCAGAATGAGAAACTGGGCGTGCGACGCGTTCGCCAGGACTTGCAACAGAAAGGCATCGCGGGCCCGTTGATTGCCGAGACCCTCGAAGCCCGCTACGGCGAGACCAACGAGGAAACACTGGCTCGCGAGCATCTGGAGCGCAAGCGCATTCGCAAACCGGAAAACGAAAAAGAGACTGCGCGAGTGATGCGGCGGCTGGTTGCCGCCGGTTTTTCGACCAGCGTGATCTACAAGATTCTCCGCCAGTGGGATGTGCCCGACGAAGCCCTCTCTGCGCTGGACAATCTGGCAGACGAACTGCACGACGAATAGCGGAGCGCGCTGGGCCGTATACGCCTGGAAGACCCAAAATGCGGTATGCTGAATATGCGCGCCCGTAGCTCAGCTGGATAGAGCGAACGCCTCCGGAGCGTTAGGTCGGGAGTTCGAATCTCTCCGGGCGCACCATACATATAGTTCTGTCATTTCGCTTGATCCGCTTTCATTTTCTTCAATTTCAGCGAATGAGGGAACTATGGCAGACTGGAATACCGCGTACAACTGGATGATGAACAAAGAGGATGCGGCACGCGCCTGCGCGCAAGTTTCGGATGCGTGCCCCGGCGGAGTTGCCGGCCCTTGCTTTGCCATCAGCGGCATTAACTCAGGCGCATGGCCTACGGAGTTTGCGGCCATCGCGGCTCTGCCTCAGGCTCAGCGTGGACCGCTTGTTCAGCAGTTCTACCAGAACCACTTCTGGAACAATTGGTACGCGCAACTCAACTCCGACGACCTTTGCATGAGGGTCTTCGATTTTGCGGTGAACGGCGGCGCCGGCGCGTCGGTGATTTGCTTGCAGCAGGCCGTAAATAGCCTGCTTGCCGCCGGCGCGACGCAACTCAAAGAGGATGGCGGCTGGGGCCCGATGACTCTGAGCGCAGCCAATGCAGCCGACCCAACAGCGCTTGTCAGCGCATTTCAGGCCAAGCGTGCGGCTTATTACCAAACAATTGTCGCCGACAACCCAGCTAAGGCGATTTATCTGTCCGGGTGGATTAACCGCGCCAACGCGTAGTCAAGCGATTAAACTGAATAGTGGCCACGCAGCACCTCACACGCGGCCCGGACAAGGTGGAGATGCACTTTCATTTTGATTTTGGCGCACGCCAGGTTCTTTGGACGCTTACATTTGCAGCACAACTGGTCTTGCTAGTGGTTTTGATGGGCCGCGACCGCATGCGGCGCTACCCTTGGTTTACCGCGGCTATTGTGTTGTCTGCGATACAGCTGATGGCCGAGGTTCTCCTTGTTGGCCGGATGGCGTTGATTCCTTTGCAAGAGGTCCTTATTACGCTGGCCGACCTGGCGGTGATTGTGAACCTGCTGGTGCTCGTTGAAGTGGCGCGGCGCGCTTTCGCCGGGGCGCAGCGCTCCCAGTGGCTTGTGAATACTGCAGGGTTGCTGGTGGTAGCCGGCGGCATATTGGCATTCTGGGGGCCGTGGCCCGCGTGGAAGCAGCTCACCGGGAACCACTCCGTGGCGGCATTGAACCTGATGCTGCTGGTGGCAGCGCCCAAAGACTCTCTTCTGCTGATGCGCGGCCTGGACAAGGGCAATCTGCTGCTTGCGCTGCTCACGGTGGAGCTTGGACTACTGGTTGTGATCTTTGGCCGCTGCTTCAAGGCCGGTTGGCGGGGTCACACGCAGATGATTGCCATTGGGCTCTCGACGGTGGCCATTGCCTGGCTGGCAGTGCAGGGAGCGGTGCAGTTCATCATCAAAACTGCGCATCCCCAAACCCGGCCGGAGCTTGATCGCATTCTGGGTTTAATCACGAAGTTGTGGAATGCCTACAATGTGGTGTACATTGCCGCTCTACTGTGGTGGATTGTTTGGCTGTGGCTCAACGAGCCGGGAGCGCCTGCGGTCGCCACAACGGAAGAAAAACCCTAAAGCATGTTGTTAGTTGTCAGCTAGATGTGGCAGCTTGTCTGGCCGCGCTTTTCGAGGTAGCGCTGGTGGTAGTCCTCTGCACGCCAGAAGGTTTGGGCCGGCTCGACTTTGGTGACAATCCGCTTCGGCTTGAAGCGGCCTTCGGCGGTGAGCTGCTCAATTTTAGCGCGGGCCTGCGCCTCCTGCTCGGGCGAGTGGAAGAAGATGGCCGAGCGGTACTGCGTTCCCCAGTCCGGACCCTGGCGATTGAGGGTCGTGGGGTCGTGGAGGGCAAAGAATGCGTCCAAAAGCTGCTCGAAGCTCAGCTTTTCGGGATCGAACTCGACTTCGACCACCTCGGCGTGGCCGGTCAGGTCGGTACAGACGTCCTTGTAGCTGGGCCGCTCCAGCGAGCCGCCCTCATAGCCGACGGCCGTCGCCGTGACGCCGGGGATTGCAGCAAACGCTGCTTCTACTCCCCAAAAACAGCCTGCTCCGAAAGTCGCTTTTTCCTGGCTCATGATTGTTGAGATGCGCGGCAGCGGTTCTAAGCCACAGTTTTTCTGAGTTCGAAGACCAAGCCCCATTCTAGCGGTAAACTGCGGAGACCGTGCTTGAGGCGCGAGCAAAGCGCCACGGTTTATGCTCCCAACTTCTTTGCCTGCTCCTCGCCGCCTAATACGCGGAAGACTCCTTCGGCCAGAGCCTGTAGTTCATCCTCTCCGGGATAAACACGGATGGGCGCAATCCAGTCGAGGCTGCTGCGCAATAGCGATACCACTCTCTCTGAATACGCCATTCCGCCGGTCAGCAGCACAGCATCCGCCTTGCCCTTGAGCACTGCAGCCATCGCTCCCGCTTCCTTGCAAATCTGGTGGACCATCGCATCAAAGATTCGAGCGGCTTCCTCGTCACCGGCTTCAATTCGCCGTTCCACTTCGACAAGGTCGCGCGTACCCAAGTAAGCGAAGAGGCCGCCGTCGCCGAATACATGGCGGTCAAGTTGTTCCTGAGTATATTTGCCGCTGAAACAAAGTTTAACGAGCGCCCGCACCGGCAGCCCTCCGCTACGGTCAACGCCAAACGGACCTTCCTCGATGGAATTGCTATCGATCATCCGTCCGTCCTGGTGGGCCGAGACGGTAATTCCGCTGCCCAGGTGCGCCACGATCAGTCGCAGCGACGGGTAGGCGCGGCCCTGCTCACGCGCATACCTCCGCGCCACAGCCTTGGTATTCAGGGCGTGGCCCACCGACGTGCGCTGGACGAGCGGTGATCCTGTTGGACGCGCGCAGGGTTCCCATTCGTCTACTGTCACCGGGTCAACGATATAGGCGTTCACCCTGGCCGCCTGAGCGAAGCGGAGCGCGAGCAACGCGCCGAGGTTGGATGCATGCTCGCCGCGGCGAGCCAAGCGAAGCTCGGCCACCATCGCGTCATCGACCAGAAACGTACCGCAGGCGGTTGGCGGCAGGAGCCCGCCCCGGCCGGCAACGGCGGCGAATCCGTCTGTCGCGTATCCAGCCGCCGCGAGCGCTTGCCCAATCAGCTCCGCACGATAGTCCAACTGCGCCAGCATCGGCTGCCCGCGAAAACCTGCCAGCTCTTCCTGTCCATGCCGGATCGTGCGCACCAGTTCGGCGCCGTCTCTTGCGTATACTCCAAACTTTGTTGAGGTCGATCCGGGGTTGAGGACGAGCACCCGACTGTTTTCGTTGGTCAAGAATCATGCCTCCCAGGCCAAGACGAGTTTACTCTTCACCGGCTTCGCCACGCGTCAGGTCGAAGAACTCGCAGGGCAATTGAGCGACCCAGAAAGTCGGCGGAGTTAACAAGTCAAGGAGTCGTCGAAAAAGCTCCCGAGGCGATCCTTTGGAGCCTCTTTTTGGGCAAAGAGCGGGTCTTTCCGGTGATTTTCAGAGGCCAAATCTCATGATGCGGGAGAGTATTGCCTGTGAGACTTTCAGGAAGTGTTGATTTCAAACAGGTTATAAATTACCCGCAAGCGTTCAAGGGAAATTTATACCCCCTGGGGGTATAGGGGGGTAGGGGGTCAGGTCAGGGGTACGGACCGGGCGGATGTCCGACATATTGGACCAGGGACGGACTGGCCCGCCCGAAAGGCTGGACTGAGCTCAAGGTAGCAGAATACGGGAAATAATCAGCAAGAGCTGTTCCAGATGAAGAATTCGGCAATATATAGATGTTTTCGGCGTTTGGTCAAAGGGATGACCAGTATTCCCCTCCTTTATGGAGATGGAAATGTGGCAAAATGGCAGAATCGAAACTGGATGCAACGCAGAATGAATAATTTACCGATTATTTACCGCCGTTGGACAATCCGTGGTACACTCTATTCAATCGTAGAATTCGATCTGAAGTTTTTGCCTGTTTCGGTTACCGCCTACTCGCAAACTTCCACATTGCGTTCGCGGTAAATCAGTATCGAAGGAGTAGCACACAATGGAAACAGGTACAGTGAAGTGGTTTAACGACGCCAAGGGTTTTGGATTTTTGAGCCGCGAAAACGGCGAAGATGTCTTTGTTCATCACACCGCCATCCAGTCGAACGGCTTCCGTTCACTGCAAGAGGGCCAACGCGTTCAGTTCAACGTGACCAAGGGTCCCAAGGGCTGGCAGGCTGAGAACGTCCAGGTTGTCTAAGGGTAACCACCCTTCCAACCGGTTCGGAATCAAAGAGAAAGGGACGGCGCCATGCCGTCCCTTTCTTGCGTTTGGAGTGATTTTTCCGCCCGACCCAGAGCGATAATAATTTGCAATTATGGACGATTTCCCGGAATTCATGAAACATCCTGCAAACAGGATCGCTGGGTCAAGCCAGGCGACTCCAGGCGTTGAGGGTTATGTCTTCGACGGCAGAGACGGAAGCCAGATGGCGTTTTGGACCTGCAGTGAAACTGCGTCATCGGCGGCGCATGTCCACGATTACGACGAATACATGCTCGTTGTGCAGGGTTGCTATACCTTGATCGTCAATGATGAGCGGATTCCGGTGAAGGCCGGAGAGGAATATCTTATTCCGCGTGGTGTACAGCATAGCGGCGAAGTTCTTGCCGGGACCAGAACGATCCACGCATTTGGCGGTCACCGGGCCGACCGGACTCAGGACTCCCTCTGACGCTGCTTTTCTATGCGGCAGGCTTGAGGCTCTTGACGCTCACTTGAGGAACGGCGGGGTGAAGATTTTCCCTAAGGGTGACGTGGGTGCCTAAATATTGCAGCACATCGTTAATTGAATCTTCAAAACGCGAGCCTGTCTTGTGGGTAGCTTTGACGCCTTTGGAGACCAATTGGCAAACTTCAAAGCGGTTCATTCCTTGCGCGAGCGCGCGATGTATCTTGTCGGAACGCATGACGTTACTCCGAAAAACAGGTGAGAGTTGCGTGTGGTGCGGACTCGTCAGGAACGGTAGGATGGCAAGAGCCGAAGAGGCTTTTCCAATTCGAAGGCCGGATCTGATGATTCAAATCTATTCTTATTGTACGCTGGAACTGCATTTCCCCCGAGTTTCCCGGCCGAAACTGGAGGAGCGGGTGAATCCGATAGCGCGTGAAGTGGACAAGTACTATCAGAAGGGCATGGAGTCGGAGCGGCTATCCGGCGTGCTGGGCGAGCTGGAGCGCCTGCGCACACAAGCCATTCTCGCCCGGAATCTTCCTCCGGCGCCGTCGGCAATTCTCGACGTTGGTGGGGCAGCCGGAGTCTACGCGTTTCCGCTGGCCGGACAAGGCTACCGGGTGCATCTAATCGATCCGGTTGAGCTGCATCTGCAACAAGCCCGAGATCACGCAGCCAAATCAGGTGTCGCTCTGGAATCGATCACCAGGGGCGACGCTCGCAATCTGGATTTCCCTTCCGCTTGCGCCGACGCTGTTCTTCTTCTGGGGCCTCTATACCATTTAGCCGAGTATGCGGATCGCCTGCGAGCGCTTCGTGAAGCTCGCCGCGTGCTTGCACCACATGGTGTTCTTTTTGCAGCCGCAATCAGCCGCTTTGCCTCGTTGATCGACGGACTCTCGTCAGGCTACTTTCGCGATGCGGAGTTTCGCAAGATCGTTGCGACGGATTTGGCCTCCGGTCTGCACTGCAACCCAACAGACAACCCCGCGTACTTCACCTCCGCGTTTTTTCACCGCCCCGAGGACCTGGCTGCCGAACTTCGCGATGCCGGCTTCACCGATGTGCAGGTTTCTGCCGTCGAAGGTCCAGTATGGAGCGCGGCCCGCCTTCAGGAGGCATGGTCAGATCCTGTAGAGCGACAGGATCTGATGGAATTTCTCGCTTTAATCGAGCGGGAACCCTCTGTACTGGGCGCGAGCGCCCATCTTATCGCTATAGGCCGTCTCGCTCCCGCAGGGGATGCCACCCGCCCCTAGCGCTGCTTTCGCAGGCACACAAACCCTGTTATTCTAGGGGTTGCATCCGCACGATTTGCGGGAAACCCTGAATAGATTGCACCGAAAGAGGTTACTAGTGGCAGATACCACCAAGATTGAAGATGTACAGGAACGGAAGAAGTTGAAGCGTGCCGCCCGCAAGAAGGCCGCTCCCAAGGCGAAGCGGACCGAACCGCGCGGATCGAAGAAGAAGAAGGTCAAGAAGCTCGCACGCGGCGTCTCGAAGCGGTAAGCGCTTTTCATGCAGAAACAGTGTTCCGGGCTGGCCAGCGAGGTTGCGGCAGGCCCGGAACCTTGGTTTGCCCTCGTTCAGTCTTATTAGTTTTTCTCCTCTGCCGCCAGCTTCTGGACCCGAGCGGAACAGTGCGGATTTCCATCGGGAAACCCTCACCCTGTAAACTGCGTCGAAGGCATCCTGAACCGGAAAACTCTCCACCAGAGCGTTTCTCCAATTCATTTGCTCTTGCCAGCCCCGTGCGAGGTGGCCTTTTCTTGAGGAAAAAGCCACTCCGTTGATGTGCTTTCGGGGTATAGCAATTGGAGAACCGCTGTAACCGGCGGGGCTCTGCCATTCTCAGGTCCCCGCCGACAGCGGGATGAGGAGAACCTCACTGTTTAGACAGCTAGTTGCCCGCAAGTCCATCGATAAGTTGATCCGCGACTCGCAAGAGCCTGGCCACTCCCTGAAAAAATCCCTTGGGCCCTGGTCACTGACCGCGCTGGGCATCGGAGCAGTGATCGGGTCCGGCATTTTTACGGTCATAGGCACCGCCATGGCCGGCCAAAAATTCGATATGCCGAATGTCCGGGATACCCCGCTGCTGCATTACCTCATCCATCACACGGCCATGGCGGGACGGCCCGGCGCCGGACCAGCGCTCGCGCTTTCGCTCGTGCTGGTGGCCATCGTCTGCGTCTTTACGGGACTGTGTTACGCCGAACTGGCATCCATGATTCCCATCGCCGGCTCTGCTTACACTTACACCTACGCCACGTTGGGCGAACTGGTGGCATGGATCATCGGCTGGGATCTGATCCTCGAATACGCCTTCAGCAACATGAGCGTCAGCGTGGGCCTGTCGGCCCATATCGTCGATCTGCTGGACTGGTTTGGGCTGCATCCACCGGTGCAATGGATATCCCCGGCCTATCTCCCCACCGGCCTCCAGGATTTGGCGGGCAACGACCTCTACAAGTCCGGCTGGCATTTCGGCTTCAATATTCCAGCCTTTCTTGTCGTCATGCTTCTCACCGTCATCCTGGTGCGCGGCATCCGCGAGTCGGCCCGCACCAACAACGTCCTGGTTATGATCAAGATCGCCGCGATCCTGGTCTTCATCTGTGCCGGCGCCAGCTTCATCAAGCCCCACTACTGGCACCCGTTCATGCCCAATGGCTGGACCGGCGTACTGACCGGCGGCTCAATCATCTTTTTCACCTACATCGGCTTCGACTCGGTCTCCACAGCCGCCGAGGAGTGCAAGAACCCGCAGCGCGATCTACCCTTCGGCATCATGGCCACGCTGGTGGCCTGCACCGTGCTCTACGGCGGAGTGGCGCTGGTGCTCAGCGGCATAGTTCCCTGGCAATCGGTGATGGGCGACGCGGCGCCGGTGGTCAACGCCATCAAGCGGCTCTCTCTGCTTCCTGGCGGCCACAATCTTATCTGGGTGCGGCTCTTTGTGCTCATCGGCGCCATGCTGGGCATGATCTCCTCGATTCTCGTCTTCCAGCTTGGCCAGGCGCGCGTCTGGTTCGCCATGTCGCGCGATGGCTTGCTACCGACCGTTTTCAGCCACATCCATCCAAAATTCCGGACACCCGCCGTAGCCACGTGGGTGGCCGGTTTTGTGGTTGGCGTTCCCGCAGGATTGCTGGACATTGGCACCGTGTCGAATCTCTCAAACATCGGCACACTATTTGCCTTTGTGCTGGTTTCGATCGCCGTGCTCATCCTGCGCTTGCGCGAGCCGGAGCGTCATCGCAGCTTCCGCGTGCCGCTGGGTCCGCTCTTTCCTGTTCTGAGCATCATCTTCTGCGTTGTGCTGATGATGGGTTTGGAAGTGATGACCTGGATGGCCTTTTTCGCGTGGCTTGTCACAGGCCTGTTGATCTACTTTCTCTACAGCCGCCATCGTTCGGAGTTCGCTGGGCTGAAGTAGACTCTTATGACAATGGAAATTGAAGACTTCATCCGCCGCCTGCCCAAGGCCGAGCTGCATCTGCACCTGGAGGGCACGATTCTGCCCTCCACACTGGTCGAGCTGAGCGCGCGCCACGACTCGCGCCCACTCACTCTCGCAGAGGCTGAGGTGCTTTATGAGTTTGCAGACTTCTCCGGTTTCATGGAAGCATTCAAGGCCGTTACGCGCCTGCTGATTGGCCCGGAAGATTACGAGCTGGCTGCCTGGCGCATGATGGAGCACCTGGCTGAGCAGGGCGTGGTTCACGCCGAGGTTTACATTTCGGTGGGGGTCATCTACCTCTGGCGCAACCACAATCCCGCCGCCTTCGAGCCGATCTTCACCGGTCTGGAACGGGCACGGGAGCGCGGCAAACGCGAGTTGGGCATCTCGCTCTATTGGATTCTTGACGCTGTACGCCACTTCACTGTGCCGGAGGCAGAGCGGGTCTTCCTGAAGGCCGCTGAACTCAAGCCCGCGCACCCTTCGATTATTGGGATCGGACTCGGCGGCGACGAGCGGCAGACCGGCTCAGAGGTTTTTCGTGCCCTCTATGCCCAAGCAGCACGTGCAGGCCTCCGGCTGACCAACCACGCCGGAGAAACTACCGGACCCGAGGCTATCTGGGAAGCTCTCGCCATCGGCTCGGAGCGCATCGGCCACGCGCTTTCCGCTCTTCAGGACGAAAGACTCGTCCAGGAGTTGAAAGCACGAGAAGTGCCGCTGGAGTTGTGCCCAACCTCGAACGTTCGCACCGGCGTCTGCCCCTCGTTTGCCGCGCATCCGCTACGCTGCCTATTTGATCAGGGCCTGCTGGTCACTCTTAACTCCGACGACCCGGCATTCTTCGGCTCCGACCTGGGCAACGAATTTCGGCTGGCGCACGCTGAACAAGGATTTACTTGCGACGAACTCCGCCAGCTCGCGCGCAACTCGTTCCGAGCGAGCTTCCTTCCCGCAGAGACGAAGACCGCGTGGCTGGCTCGCGTTGACTCCGTCGAGTGAGCAAAAGTGTGCGCTGGTCCGGCTACCCCAGATGGCTGAAATAAGGCTGACGGCCATCACATCCAATTCAACCGGAACCGCGATATGATGTTCTGGTAGGAGAAGGCCAGCTCATGTCCACTCAACCCGAAGCATTGATCGCCGAAGAAGAAACCAAAGAGACAAAAGAGTCAAGCGCTCTGCGCGTGATTGGCTGGCTCTCGCTGGGAGTGGCAGTAGCCGCAGTCGGTGTCTTTGTGGGCCGCGAGCTCACCAAGCGCTACCAGTTCAACCATCGCACCCCTTACGACTTCTACTCCGAGGTCGGCAGGCGCCAGAGTGGCGAGTTTGGCCTGGGTATCTAGAGCTGTTACTAGGAATATTGTTGCGAGATGCCGCCTCTGGGCAGCATTTTACATTTGGGCCGCGTTTTCAACGGACCCCGCACTCACCCCCTGCGTTACTCTTAGAGCCGTATGGGCCGCATCCGCGTTCTTCCCGATCAGGTTGCCAATCAGATCGCCGCCGGCGAGGTGGTGGACCGGCCTGCTTCGGTGGTGAAAGAGCTGCTGGAGAATGCCCTGGACGCCGGCGCCACGCGCATTCGCGTCGAGGTTGAGGCGGGCGGGCGCAAGCTCATCCGCATCACCGATGACGGCCACGGAATGAATCGCGACGACGCCCTACTGGCCTTCGAACGCCACGCCACCTCCAAGCTCCGCACCGCTGACGACCTGCTCTCCATTGCGACCTTGGGATTCCGGGGCGAGGCACTGCCCTCCATTGCGTCGGTGGCCCGCGTAACGCTGGAGACCTGCGCGGAGTCCTCCACGGACGGCGAACGTGCTGGAACGCGGCTGGAGATTGCAGGCGGCAAGATTCTCCACGTGGACGACGCGGCTCTGCCACGCGGAACCACGCTGGCCGTGGCCGATCTCTTCTTCAACACTCCCGCTCGCCGTAAGTTTCTCCGCGCCGAATCCACTGAGCTGGCTCACGTGACGGCGCTGGTGACTCATTACGCCCTGGCCCACCCGGAAAAACACTTCGAGTTGCTCTCCGCCACGCACACAATCGTCTCCGCGCCGCCGGTCGCCCGCACTGCCGAGCGGATCTACCAAATCTTTGGCAAAGAGACGCTGGCCCAACTGCTGCCCGTGGCCGCCGAGACTCCTCTGGCCCATGTCGGCCTGCCCGAGCCGCCGCCCTGGAAAAAAGACCCCAACGAGCCAGCGCGTCTCCCAGGCACACTTCGATTAAGCGGCTTCTACTCCAAGCCCGAGTTGCAGAAGCTCAACCGCAACTCGATTTATATATTTATCAACAAACGACTTATCCGCGACAGGCTGCTGATGCACGCCATCACAGAGGCATATCGCAACGTGATTCCGCCCACCAGCTTCCCGGTGGTGCTGCTCTTTCTGGAGATGCCGCCCGAAGAGGTGGATGTAAACGTTCATCCCGCCAAGACTGAGGTCCGTTTTCGCCAGCAAAGCCTGATCCACGACTTTGTACGTGACAGTCTGCGCACGGCGCTCATCAAGGCGAGGCCCGCTGCCGGTTTTCTGGCCGCGCTGGATTCCGCGCCCGCAGCCAGCCCCTCGCTGATGCCACCAGCCGCTTCGCCATTGCCCGGTTCACCAGTTTCGGTGCAATTTCCTGTCCCTGCACAGCCGGATTCGGATCCGGGCGCGTTTCAGGCATCCGGGGCTGATGCTGAAGCCTTTACGCTGACACCTCACCTGCCCACGCCCGCTCCTGGCAAGCTACCCTTTACCGCCCAGAGCGTCCAAACGGGCGGCTGGGGCGATCGGAAAGCGTGGGGCGAGGCTGCTGCAGCGCTCTTTCAGCCACTTAGTCTGCCACCGGCCGGGGATTGTTCCCCAAATCCTGGCGAGGCAAACGGTACAAATCCTGCCGCGGAGACGGCTCTTATAGAGGCCGAGCAGGCGGCAGCCAATCTCAATCACCTGGGCTCGCTCCGGCCGCTGGGGCAGTTGCGCGAGTCGTTCATTCTGGCCACCGGGGATGATGGGTTGTGGATTATTGACCAGCATGTGGCACACGAAAGAGTGCTTTTTGAGAAAATTTTACAAGATCGTCAAGTTGAACAGGTAATGCGTCAAAGGTTACTAATGCCCATGCTAGTGGAACTAAAGCCATCTCAGATGGTGGTATTCGCTGCCATCGCCGAGGAACTGGAACGCAACGGCTTCGAGGTGGAACCATTTGGCCCTCAAACACTTGCCGTGAAGGCGGCGCCAATTGGACTGGAGGGAGCGGCCCTGGAGCGGATGTTAGCCGAGGTAATCGAGCAATCCAGCGCCGATTCTGAAGAACATACGCATAATCATGATCTTACGGCTTTGCGCACGCGCATTGCCGCTTCCATCGCCTGTCATGCCGCCATCAAGGTCAACACCCCCCTCGACCCGGTTCGGATGGAGTGGTTACTGTTGGAACTGGGGAAAACGAGCCATCCGACCAGTTGCCCCCATGGACGGCCTATCGCTTTGCTGTATTCTTGGAAGGAGATCCAGCGGGCCTTCCATCGGATTTGAAAACAGGTGGAAGGTGGCAGCCCCCCTCTTAGGGGACGGGGCGCCCGGCGCTAACGCCTGCCTGGAAGCGAGGTTTTTCTTTGACATCGGAACAATTGGAAGCATCGCGCGCCGAAAGAATGCGCCTGGACGGACATGGGACACTCACCCTGGAGGATGCCCGGACGTGGATTGAGGAGACCGGGTTGTGTCTTTTCCTGCCCAAGCGGCAGTTTTCCACCTCGATTGCGCCGTCGTTTGTTGAGGCTGTAGCCGGCAAGCGCGACGCCACTCCCGCTCGCGAACACATTGCCCTGGCCGAAGAGTTGCTGGTGCGCCTGGAGTTAGACGGCGTGGCTGTGCGGCTGAACCTGCTCGGACTGCCAGGCGAGGCACCCGACTTCGTTGTGGCTAGCTGGGTTCTGCCGTACGTTTATGCCTTGCGCGGCGATCGCGACTGGCGTCGCAGCCCGCAACTGACCGGTTCGCGCCAAGTATCTCAGCTCGCTGTTCAGGCTTACAAACTGCTGGAAGTGGGCGAAACTACAATCGGGAAGCTCACCCGTGCCCTGGGCCGGGAAGTGACGGAAGGCGCCGTTTTGCGCGCCATCACCGAGCTCTGGCAGCAGCTTCGCATTATTCCGGTCATCTCCGCTCCCGGCCAGTCTGCCCAATGGCAGCTACTCCGCACGCGTTTCCAGAAAGCCATCGCAGAAGGCGCCTCTACCTCTCAAGTGACCGCCATCTCAGTGCTTGCCTCAATTTACCTGCAAGCGGTGATTGCCGCCAGCATGGAAGAGGTCGAGCTGTTCCTGGCCCCTCTCACTGCCCGCAGCAAGGTGCGCGAAGTGTTGCGCGGCCTGGTAGCTACACGCCAGGTGCATACCATCTCGCTCGGACACGCGCCTCATTTCTATGTTGCCGGCACGCTGCCGGAGTTCGCTACCGCTCCCACAATTTATGCCAGTGCATCGATACCGGCTTCCGCATACTTTATGCGCTCCGATGAGGAGATGCCGGAGCCAGCGGTGGCAAAGCCGGCTGAGCCTGCCTCGACAACTCCGCTCAGGCCTGTCGAAACTCACGCAACCCGCACCCCGGCAACGCGCAAATCGGTGGCTGGCGGGAAAGCCACCGCAGCCCGGCCGCATTTCAGCCGCCCGACGACACATGTTCGCGATCGCAAGCCAGCGCAATCGTCCTCGAGCCGTCAATCCCGGCCCGCTTCTGCGGCTCGTTGGAGCCCAAAGCCAGCCGCACCCTCCAACGGCAAGCGCAACGGCGCTCATGCCGGCAACGGAAACGGCAAGCCGGCAGCCCGCCCGACGACTTCCAGCGCACATTCTGCCAAGTCTGCCTCGCCCGCATGGAATCCGGGTAACGGGAGCCCGAGCAAAGTTCATTCCAACGGCGCCAAGCCAGCCGGAAAGCCTGGCGCAACATCTCGTACCGGCGGCGCGGCGCGGAAGGATTCCCGGCCCGCCGCTCGACCAGCTCGCGCAGGCAATAACAGGAAGCCTGCAATTGCCGCTGGCGCGCGCGCCGGAAGCAGCAAGAGGTTTGGATATCCAGCACGGCCCAGGCAAGGGGCAAAGAAGCGCGGATGACTGACTGCTCGCTCCGTAATCTCGATCTGGCCCACAAGGTGATTGTCGCAATTGACGGCCCGGCAGGGGCGGGCAAGAGTACCGTCGCCCGCCATCTGGCCAGGCATTTTGGTCTGCTGAACCTGGAGACAGGAGCCATGTACCGCGCCTTTGCTTTCAAGGCGCTGCGCACTGGCCTTCCCTTGGATGAGAGTGCTGGCCTGGAAAGCCTGGCCGCAGAAACTTCCATTCGTCTTGAGCCGGGCGAAGACGGCAACCGCGTGCTGCTCGACGGCGAGGACGTAACCGGCCTTATCCGCAATCAAATGGTCACGGACGCCGCCTCCCAGGTCAGCGTGTGGCCTGCCATTCGCGCCTGGATGGTCCGGATGCAACAGCAGTTGGGCGCCAAGGGCGGAGTGGTCATGGAGGGCCGTGACATAGGCACCGTGGTCTTTCCGAAGGCCGAGGTAAAAATCTTTCTGGATGCCGCGCCCGAAGTGCGGGGCCTGCGCCGGTACGATCAGCTTGGCCCCAAGCCCACCATTCAGCCGCAAGAGGTAATCCGTGACTTGCGCGCCCGCGACGAGCGGGATCGCAATCGCGCCGATTCACCGCTGAAGGCAGCCCCCGACGCCGTTTTGCTGGATTCGACCAATTTAACACTGGAAGAGGTCGTGGCCGCAGCCGAGGCCATCGTAGCGGCAAAACTAGCGCTCCTCTGAAGTAAAAGGGGATCTTCTTAGCACAGCATGCAGCAGCGTTATGTTATTGGAGATCTGGAGGATCAGGACTTCTTTTCCGCAGGCGCCGGAGCCTTCGGCGGGGTTGCGGTCTTGTTGTACTTTATTTTCTTCTTCCCATTCTCGCAGCTGCCGACTAGCTTTCCTTGGGCGTCTTTGTCCTTGGCTACGACTTCGAGCGTGTAAAATTCCACTCCGATCGCTTCCAGCTTCCTTGCAATCTCGGAGGTCAGCACTTCACAGGAATTCGTAGCTTGTGCGCTGGCTAAATACTGACGCGAATGACAGCAGGACAGCTGAGGCCACGATTCGCATGGTGTGATCTCATTCGCTTTCGTGCCTGAGTTGGGGCTAACATTAGCCCGCCTGAGACGCCAGCGTCAATCGCCGGACGCGCAAGGCGAGCCATAGAGAGCGTCATCAGCGAATTACTTCGTAGCTCCAGACGAACGAGTGCGCCTATTCCACGGTGGGAGGCCAGCCGTAGATTCTTGCGTTTACGAGCAGTGAGAGTTGCGCACTGGAGAAGCATTCACAAGCGGCTTGCTTGATTGCTTCACCGTGCCGCGACGAAATGCTATAGGCTCGTAGATGTATGGAAATCACCTGCAACCGCTGCCACCAGGTCGTCGAGGCCGAGAACTGCTACTGCCCCGCCTGCGGCTTGCCACAACTTGTGTATGGGGCTGACCAGCCCGCCGGGCAGACTCAGCCAGTGCGTTGGGACGAAGCAGTGCGGGATGCGAGCAGTGTCGATTGGAAGCCGGCTCTGCGCGCTGCTCTGCTGCTGGCGATTCCCGCAGGTGTGCTGTCGTTTGGACTCTCGGCGGTGGGCCTTTTGGGCTTCGTGTGGATGGCTGTGGCGGGCGCCTGGGCAGTTGCAATTTACTTGCGCAGCCAGCGGCCCGCGTGGATCACCATCGGGGCCGGCGCCCGCATCGGCCTTGTCACTGGCTTGCTGGGAGCGTGGGCAGCTGCGGCAACCATGAGCGTACTGATGTTTGCAGCGCGCTTTTTTTTGCACCAAGGCAAGGGAATGGACGACTTCTGGCAGGGCCAGTTTGTTGAGAAAGTCGGCCAGCAGTGGGCGGCCACCGGGATTGATGCGCAGACGATTCTCACTTATAAAGCAATCCTGAATTCCCCCGACGGACGCGGCGGTGTGATAATTTGCCTGATGTTTTTTCTTGTTCTGGCTCTGGTGATCTTTGCGACGCTGGGTGGAGCATTGGGTGCGCGGCTGATGGGACGCACACGGCAGCCTGAGGTCTAAGCAGCTATTTTGTGGCTGCGGGATGACTCGCTTTACGCTGCAATCTCCCCATTTCCTGCCTCGTCCGCGCCCCTCGGATTCCGTTCGATTTCTCCACAACTTGCTCGCAAGACCAAACCCTCGTATCATCCTGCGAGAGGCTGGCTGCGACAGCCAGGCACGAGAAGACCAATGAGCGAAGCTGAAAGCAAACCCTCCCTGCGCATCAAGGGCAGGCTGATGTCCGCCTCGGAGGTCGAGCGCACGCTGGTGCGCCTGGCCCACGAGATTGTTGAAAAAAGTAATGGCAGTCAAGACCTAGCCCTGGTCGGCATCAAGCGCCGCGGCGTTCCGCTGGCCGAGCGGCTGGGCAAGCTGATCTCCGGCATCGAGAAGCGTCCAGTCGCCACCGGCGTGCTCGATATCCAGTTCTACCGCGACGATCTGACCACGGCAGACATTCGGCCCGTGGTGACCCCAGGAGCCATCGGCATCGACATCGAAGGCCGCGACGTGGTCATCTGCGACGATGTGCTTTACACCGGCCGCACCGTCCGCGCCGCGCTTGATGCACTCTTCGATCACGGCCGTCCGCGCCGCGTACAGCTGGCCGTGCTTATCGATCGGGGCCACCGCGAGCTACCCATCGAGGCCACTTACATCGGCAAGCATGTGCCCACCAGCAGCCGCGAGATCATTGAGGTCAAGTTCCAGGAGGTCGATAACGACGAGCAGGTTCTGCTGGTCGAACGAGTCGTTTAAGCGGTTTTATGAGTATCCTGCCCAGAGCCGGCGTCGAGCAGTCGAACTTTCGCGTTTGCGTCCGCGAACAGAGAATCAAGCGGCTGTGATGCAGGATTTCGCAGCTCCCATCTGGGTTCTATAACTGATTCCCTTTTTTGCAGACGCCTGGCAAATGATACCGCGATGGAGAGGTGCACTAAATCCAGCCGCGCACGGCATAGTAGGCAATTTTGATGGATTCCTCCATCATGGTTTCAAAGGCGGAGAAGCGGCCGTTCCAGTGTTCGGTAGAGTGAAGCACATCGGGAACTGCCATGGGCGTGACTTCAATGCCCAGCTTGCGAAAGACGCGAAGCGCCCTGTACATATGAAAGTCGCTGGTGAGCAGAATTTTCTTGCCGGGCATGCCCTGGATCAGTCGAGCCGTCTCGATTCCGTTTTCGCGGGTGCTTTTGGATGGCCACTCGGCTACGACGGCTTCGCGGGGAATGCCTTCAGAGAGCAGGAAGTTGAGGATGCCAGGGCCTCCGCCGCCGCTGATCACAATCTTTTTGAAGCCTCCTGTTTGCCACGCAAAAATCGCTTCGCGCGCACGCCAATAAGAGGAATAGGAGATGCCGCCCATATCGTCTCCCGCCGCGCTGAGGAGGATGAGCACATCGCCTCGTGGCCGCTCGATGGGACCGGCGTAGGTTCGCGCCCACCACGAAACGACCGGTGTGGCGATCACCAACACGGTGATCAGTCCGATGGCCGCTAGCGCGCGTCTGAGCCAAACGCCAGCTCTAAGAAGTGCTCTCATACTCCGGCTTCCGGCCGCTTGGATACGAGCGATTCGAAAATCTCGAACAACTCAGACGCGACCGCCTTCCAGGTTCGGCTTCCGTGCGCGGAGATGGCATTGGCGTCCCAGGTTTTGTCCAGGACGGATGCAAGGGCCACCGCCAGCGTCGATGGATCACGAGGCAGGACGAGGCATCCGTACTCGTTGCTCAGGATCTCAGGGATGCCGCCCACATTTGTGGCGACGACCGGCCTGCCGCTGGCGAGCGCCTCAACCACCACATTGGGGTAACCCTCCATATAACTCGGCAGAGTGACCAGGTTGGAAGCCGCCATCCAGACAGCGACATCGTCGAAAGCGCAACCGTGCAGCGCGTGGATGTAGCCAGCCGCATTGTTGGCTTGGATGACCTCTTCGATCAGATGCCTGTCCGGTCCCTCTCCGACCATAAATACCTGCAAGGCAGGGCGAAGAAAGTGCAGCGAAGCCGCTGCTTCCACCAATTCGCGCAGGCCTTTTTTCACGTCCATGCGTCCGACGTAAACAACGGCCTCCGCCGCCGGAGCGATGCCGAGTTTCTGCCGAGCCGCCAGACGGTCTGCTGGATGGAAGACAGTAACATCGCAGCCATTGAGGATGGCGCGCGTCTTCTCCGGGGGTGCGCCCATGGCTACCATTCGCGTGCGCAGATCTCCGCTGATCGCGACCAGAAAATCCGCTTCGCGCAGCACAGTGCGGGTGTGCATTGCTGTAAAGCAATCGTAAATGCTGTGGACATCGGACCCAACGGCCATAGCGACGACAGGGACACGGAGAGCTTTGCCTATCTTGAGAGCGGCAAATCCCTCAGGGTAAAGAAAGTAGCTGAAAATGAGATCGGGCGCGAAGCTGCGAACGTGAGGCCACAGGACACGGGCAGCCATCCATCCGTTGAACGGCCGGGAAACCAGCGGCAGCGCTGGGTAATCGTAGTAGCCAACTTTTACATCCGGCACGCCATGAGCCGCGTCAATAGTGTCGTAGGTGCGGCTCCGCGGCTTGAGCAACGAAGGGTACACCGAGTGGGGATAAAATATTCGCACATCGGCTTTCCGGGATAGGAGTCGCATCGTCTGATATGCGGATCTGCCCTGCGTGGGCTGCGCCGAACTGGGAAAATGCATCGTGACAACAGCAATCTTGAGCATGACTATTCTCCAAATCCGATCACCGCGGCAAGGATGAGGACTGCAAAGCCTGCGGGACCGGAAAGGTTCGCCGCAAGCCTTCGGCGACGCCTACCCGAGGCGTCCATCCCAACTGCTGCTGCGCGGCCGCCTGGTCGAAGTTATGGAGTGGGCGGATGGAGCGGATGCGGTATCTCGACAGGGGCACGCTGCGCTTAAGCAGACGCCCGAGCGCCTCGATTCCTATTGATGCGGTCATCAACACGAATTTTGGAATGTAACTGGCCTTGATCTTCGGCCTGGCTGCCCGGGCGATCTGGATGAACTCACGCTGCGTGACCAAGGCCGGGTCAACCAGGTTGATCAGCGCGCCTTCCAGGCCAGGACGCGAGGAACCAAGCAGAAGCGCATCCACAACGTCGTCCACGTAGACGAGCGGCAGCGGCAGAGAACCGTTGCCTACAACAATCCAGCGGCCGAACATGGCAAAGCCGCCGGCCGGGCAACTGGGTTCAACATCGGGACCGAAGATTACGCCGGGACGAATCACGACCGCGGGCAAGCCTCTCTCTTTCGCCGCAGCTATCACCATGCGCTCGGCTTCGAGTTTGGTCTGCGTATAAGCTCCGCGCAGTTCGGCGTGAGGTTCGAGCGGCCAAGCCTCGGAGACTTTGCCGGCGTGGCTCACGGCATGCTCGAGCACGCTCACCGAGCTTACGTAAACCATGCGCTCGACGTGGTGCTTGAGACAAGCATCGATTACGTTGCGGGTTCCCGCAACCGTGCCGCGCTGGAAGTCCGCCGGGCTACCCTTCATCGCAGCCCCTACATGGAAGACCGTGTCCACACCGGCGACGAGAACATCGACATATTCGGGGTCACCAAGGTCGCCCGCGAAATAGTCGATCCCGGGACGCGGATTGCCGGGAATCCGGCGAACACCCGCGCGCACCCGCGCACCCTCTTGCAGCAGGCGGCGCACCATCGCACCACCGAGGAATCCGCCTCCCCCGGTTACAAGAACGTCAGCCGGTGCGCGTGGCGTCAGCTGCGCCTGCCTAAGAGCATCGCGCTGGCGATCGGCTTCCTCGGACACAGGGGCCATCGCCCTGACCAGGCGCATGCCCTCCTCTGGGGTCACTGGCACTACAGTACCTTGTTCCAGCGCGGCGTAAAACTCGCGGATGTTCTGTTGAATGCCCGGCGCTCCCGGCAGTCGCTTGGTTATGAATCTCAGCACATTGCGCGGCACTTCATAGAGGCTCGCCGCGGAGTTGCGCATGGCGCAGATCACAGGAGAAGCGAACTTCGGCCCTGGAAGCAGCTTGGTCACGTAGCAGGTCTGCAACAGGCAGTCGATCTGCATCACTCCGCGAGTGCCATGTACAATCACCTGGCTGCGTATCGGGCGCACATTCCATGAAAGGTACATGCGCGCCTGTCCACGCTCACAGTTCACCCTCGCCGTCCACTCGTCGAACACAAGGTTGCTGTCGAGCCCGGTGGAGCGGAAATCGATCTCCGTCGACGTAATCTGACCCAAAAACGCCTCTGCAATGGCGAGGCCATGCACACCGATGTCTTGCAATGGATAGGAGCCTTTGCGGTACTGGGGCGGGAGTTTGCCGCCTCCAGGCCACGCCGGGTAATCGGAGCTTCGATGAAAGTCTAGCGAGAGAACCTGGCCGATCTCTCCGACACGAACAATTTCCACTCCGCGCTTCACGATCGGATCAAGTCTGCCGGAGTGAACCACGCCCAACGTGCGACCGCTCGAACTGGCGGCTGCCATCATTTGTTCGCATTGCTCCACGGTCTCCGCCATCGGCTTTTCGACCAGCACGTGCGCGCCCGCCTGAAGAGCTTGAACGCTGACCTGCGCATGAAAAGAGGGCGGGGTAAGCACGTGGACCACATCCACGCCGGAAGCGAGTAACTCCTTGGTGCTTCCGTAGGCGTTGGGCAGATTGAATGCTTTGGCGACAACCTCCGCCTTGTCCAGGTCAAGGTCAGCTATCCCCACAACTTGAACCGACGCAATCGACTTGAGGGCGCGAAGATGGTGCGCGCTGACATAGCCCGCACCGACAATTCCAACTCTAAACTTATTCATAAATGAAGAAGTACGCCTCGAATTCCAGTAGTTACCGGTGTTGGGTAGCGCAGCATGGCGCGATTATACTACTTACACAGCGATGCTTTCGGCTTCCCAGCTATTTTCTTCCAGGCTTCACTGTGGAGAAGATCGCGCACCGCTGTCCGAGAGGAAATCAATGGAGTTCATTTATTTTGGCAATGACTGGTTTGCCGACAATCGCACCAGCAGCCACCACATCGCCAGGCGTCTCGGCGCCCGGTTTCCGATGCTCTATGTCGAGGTTCCCGGGCTGCGCGCGCCCAAGGCGAATGTTCGCGATCTACGTAAACTATTGAGGAAGCTCCGCATGACTTTTCAAGCACCTCAATTGGTTGCTCCACACTTCTGGCGCATGACGCTGCCGCAAATCCCATTTCGCCGCTTTGCAGCTATTCGCGCTGTGAACCGCGCTTTCTCGCAAATGCTTATTCGCAGAGCCATTAGCAAACTCGGTTTCAATGATGCAATCGCCTGGTTTCATGTGCCGCATCCAGGGTTCCTGGCCAAACGTCTGGGGGAAAAGCTAACTGTTTTTTATTGCATCGACGAATACTCGAAACTGCCCGACGTGGATGGAATAGCCGTGCAGGCCATGGACGACCAACTTACGGCTGCGGCGGACATTGTCTTCGTTTGCAACCAGAAGTTGATGGATGCTCGCCAGTCTCTCAACGCCAACATTCATCTTTCGCCGCACGGTGTGGACACGGATCTGTTCGCGCTGGCCAATTCGCCCGACACCCAAATCCCCGAGGAAGCGAAATCCATGTCCCGGCCGATCATCGGGTTTTGGGGGCTTCTGGATCGATGGGTGGATCTCGGCATCCTGGAAGATATTGCTCGCGCTCGACCGGAGTGGACAGTTTTGCTGATCGGGCGCGCAGCGGTGGATGTCTCAGTGCTGAAGCGTTTACCGAACGTCGTTTTCGCAGGAGTGAAGCCTTACTCTGAATTGCCTAACTGGGCCAAAGTGATCGACGTCTGCATTCTGCCATTCACGCAGACCTCGTTGATGGTGCAGTCGAGCCCCCTGAAACTGCGCGAGTATTTGGCTGCTGGAAAGCCGATCGTTTCCGTTCCACTGCCTGAAGCAAAGCTGCTCGGCAAAGCATTATTGACCGCTGAGGACGGGCCGGGGTTCGTCCGCGCGATCGAGGAGGCGCTCGTTGCTAACACGCCCGAACTGGCCGCTCTTCGCCAGAAAGCCGTCGAAAAGAACACTTGGGATGCAACAGTGGCGAATGTATTGGGCAAGTTGCAGAAAGAATTAGCCAATCGCCAGCGAAGCTAAGTGCCTCGTTCAAGTCGAGCGGAATCGGCAACCGGCCTCTGTGCGAATCGCCGCGCACAGAATGCACCATGCGACCCTGACCAGGATTTTGGCTGAATTGGAATCGTATTTCATGCCCTCGAAGGCTTTGGGTATAACTTCTGCAAATGGTTCAAAAGTGGTTGACTAACGTGAATGAGCGGTAGAATAGAGGCAATGCGACAGTGCATATGCGGGGAAATACGAACATCGGTGCTGGGATTCGGTTGCGAATCAGTACTGGGGCGCGTTGGCCGCAGTGACTCGCTGCGCGCAATGAACGTTGCCTGGAACCAGGGAATCACGCTCTTCGATACGGCTCGGAGTTACGGATTTGGCGAAGCAGAGGCGGTGCTGGGCGAGTTCCTTCACGGTAAACGCGCGCAAGCCGTCGTGGCGACAAAGTTTGGCATAGATCCGCAGAAACCGAACAAGTGGAAGAGTGCCGCGGTCCGCGCAGCCCGAAAAGTACCGGGAATTCGCGACCTTTTCGGTTCAGGCGAAGAAGTCGACCCAAGCACCGACAGTGAAGTCACCCGTGGGGAGTTCACTGTGGAAGGGTTGCGAGCATCGCTTGAGTGCAGCTTGCGCCAACTCCAGACCGACTACGTCGATGTGCTTTTTTTGCATGAGGCCACCGGAGACGTGCTGTACCAGCAAGACCTGATGGAGGCGCTCGACAGGTTGGTGCAGGCAGGCAAGGTGCGTCGCGTGGGCCTGTATGCTGACGCGGAGGTGATCGCTGAAGGCATCGGTAATGGACCGGCGACACTAACTGCAATGCAGTATGGCGGCAATCCTTTTGATCAACTGGTAGCCGCAATTCCGCAGCACAACCGGCGCGGGCTATTTCTGATTGCCAATCATCCATTCGGCGGCGAGCAGCGCGTCACGCGAGTGCAGGATACTCTTGAGGCAATCTCTTTCGATGAGACTGTACCTGCCGAACTCCGCGAAAAGCTGCGCGGCGCGGACTGGGAGACAATCACTGAAGCTATCTTTGGGGCAACCTTGAACGGCACGGGGGTTCATGCGCTGGTGCTCTCAATGATGCAAGAGGATCACCTGCGCGCCAATGCCCGCGCGGTCGAAAGCGATCGCTTTTCCATCGAAGACCTGGCACTGATACGAGATCGCTTGCTGTTTTCTCCCGCAACCGTGCCCGGTGTGTAATTGTCTTCTAAATGAACCGCAAGCTCAGAATCAGCAAGCGAGGGACCGCGTCAGGCTCGATAGGCTTCAACAACCCCAGAGGGCACGGCGGGTTTGCGGCCATGTATCAGCGTATCGGCAGCCTGGTACATCTGCCAGGCGGTGGCCCAGTGAATCTCGACACCTCTTCGGCCAGCTTCTTCCGCGAGCCAACGGAATAGATTGTCAAGACCTCCGTTAAGCAACGGTTCGAGATTCCTTTCCTGCGCGCCGTGGGTGTAGAGTTTCAAAAAAATGTCTTCCCCGATGGCTGGCGCCAGATCGAACCACTGGCTCACTCGCGAGGGAGTTGGCAGATCGTAACCGGCAAGCTCGCCGGTTTCCATGCGCGGCAGAAGCCGTTCGCCGAATCGCAGACCAAGCGGTCCTGTAATCATCAGCAGGTCGCCTTGCCTGCCGCCGCCAACCGTGGCTTCTATTCCGCGATCGAAGGATTTGGGGCGATTGCCAGCGTTGTTTGTACACCAGTAAATCTGGTTCAGCACGCGCCCCTGGGTCGCCGAAGGAGCAGAGGGCATGGTGAAATCGGCGTAGCAGCCGAGATCGCGCAGTAAAGCAATCTCGCCATTCAGGCCGCACCACTTGCCATCTGGATGCGAGTTGTCCAGCGCCCAGTTGCCATGGATAAAGCCGAATACTGTTCGGCCGTCTTTCTGTCGAAGCAGACCGTGGTCGCCTGTCAAGCGGCGACAGTATTCTGTCACTTTCCGGATGAAGGAATCACGCTGCTCGTTGTCATGGTGTAGATGCACCTCCACATCGCCTACACCGAGGCGGACAATTTCCGCGATGCCGTCGAGCAGGTCGCGCCGGTACTCTTCTTGCGGGTAAAAGAAAGTGTATTGAGGACACTGGCCTGCCGCGTCCTTAAAAGCATCGCCGGCAATGCGAGGCCACTTCTCACGCCATAGCGCTACGCGGCCAAGGGCTGTTTCAACGGATGCGCCCATGCCCAGTGGCTCATAGTGATCGGTAATGGCAACCCAGGCGCGCTTCGGCCTTTCGGATCGCGCGATCTTTTTCAAGCGGTCCGCTAGATATGGTAAAAGCCAAATCTCTGCATGTCGCGGGAGCTTCATGAAATTGACTTTCCCTTTGTAGGTTGCCATAACTTGCAGAAGTTGACCAGAATGCAGCCGGCCATGTCTGAGTATCAAATACGGTTCTATTGCCTGTCAAAGACTCCAAAATCTCTTACTGTGAGCGCCTTTTGTGCGGATGGAGACGCCAGGCTAATGAGCCTGGCGCGAAAGAATTTCTGCAATCCGTTCCGATGCTTTGCCATCCCATAGAGGTAGATGGCGCTTCTGGCTGTGATTGCCGCGCAACGCTTCATGAAACTTTTCCTCGAGTAATTTCCAATTGCGGCCTATCAAGACATTTGTCCCAAGGGTCACAGTGATTGGCCGCTCGGTGTTTTCGCGCAAGGTGAGGCATGGTGTTCCCAAATACGTGGTTTCCTCTTGAATCCCGCCTGAGTCCGTGATCACAACTTTTGCGTTCTTCTGCAGCGCAAGAAACTCGAGATATCCCAAGGGCTCGATAGCTCGAAGGTCCGGATTACATTGCTCCAACTGCGCAGACCACTTTTGGCGTGTCCTTGGATGAACAGGAAAGATCAAGGGAAGCTCCCTGCTTAACCTGTCAAGCGCCTGTAACATCGGCAAGAACGTCGATTCGTCGTCGACATTCGAAGGACGATGTAGCGTAACTAGTCCAAAAGAATCCAGGGATAGCTCTGCCTTAAGTTGCGGAAATATTTCGTCCGCTTTGGGAAGGAACTGAATCAAAGTGTCTATCATTACGTTGCCGACGAGAAACACCTTCTCCTTGGCAACGCCTTCGCGCGCAAGGTTTTCATTGCCATCGGCTGAAGGAGTGAAAAGAAGATCCGCAAGTTGGTCGGTAACCAGGCGGTTGATCTCTTCGGGCATCGCGCGATCAAATGAGCGCAGGCCTGCCTCCACGTGTCCCACCCGAATGTCGAGCTTGGAGCATACCAGTGCCGCCGCTACGGTAGAATTCACGTCGCCATAAACAAGAACAATGTCCGGTTTATGCTTCAGTACAACTGGCTCAAATCGACTCATGATTGCCGCGGTTTGCTGCGCGTGTGAACCCGATCCAACGTTCAGGCTTTCGTCGGGATTTGGAATTCTTAATGTTTTGAAAAATACGTCCGACATGAGCGCGTCATAATGTTGGCCTGTATGCACCAGTATCTGCTCGTGCCCCTGGTCAGCCAGCGCGCGATAAACGGGAGCCGCCTTCATGAAGTTTGGCCGTGCTCCAACTACGTGTAGCACTTTCATTCTGAGATCCCTTTCCCGAACAAGCATCCCCAATGCAAAGTTCCAGCACCACTACCGACCGTAATTTCGCTTTGCGTCTTCCCCGACTTCTGAGGGGCTGCCAATCTGCAGCAATCACACTTTCCCCACGAGTATCGAGCACTCTTCCCTTCTATGTCAAAATCATCAGAGAGAGCTATCAATTTGCAATTCGTGACCCACCTTCTCCCTAGCAAGGCGGCCTTGAGCACAAATGCTGGCGTGATTCAGTTTCATCTATTACTATCGGGATGAATGCTGGGGTGGGTTTGATTCGGGGAACAAAGTTGAGCAATCATCGCCCTGGAATTCCGAGGAAGGTAGAATGAGAGGCACGGCCGACTTCAGCAGGAACAATCTGGATTGCCTTCGCCTGATCCTGGCGTCCATTGTTGTTCTGTTTCATACGTACGAACTGACAAATTTCGCGACTTTCTCCACCTTTGACAGGTATTTATCTCTGAATTTTGCGGCTAGGTAGTTCCTTGTGATCAGCGGAATGCGCTATCCCGCCCGAGGGAAAAATTCATGTCTTTTGCGATTAGTTCGTTGAGCCGGCGGAAAGCTTGCACTGAGACAATGGGAACACCGCGCCAAGCTCGATTTTTAACTCCTGCCGCTGTTTACGGAGGGCTGGGTTTTGCCATTCTCCTGTTCTTTTTGCAAACCCTCCCTTATCTGTCTTATCGCTGGCTTCCGGATGAGAGTTGGTATTCTGGACCGGCTTATTCCATGGTTCACGGCAACGGAATTGCGAATCCCGCATTCGGCCCCAATGAGCTGGAAAACCATATAGATGCGCGGCCACCCGGAACCGCGATTGTTATCGCCGCGGCCTTTCGACTCTTTGGAACAAGTTCGATTTCCGCCCGTCTGGGATCAATTCTTGCCGGTGTTGCAATTATCCTTCTTACTTATCGAATGGCGCGCGACGTGATCGGGGTAGAGGGCGCCCTGGTTGCCACATTCCTTGTAGCCACCGACAACCTGGTTGTGCTCACTTCCCGCAGCGCGCGGCCTGAGGCTCTTACAACTATGGCGATTCTGGCCTCTTTGCTAGCAATGAAGCAATATGCCCAGAAAGGTCGCATCGTCTGGGCGTTTTTGAGCGGCATACTCATCGCCGCGGGAACTGTATTCCATATCACACTGCTGGGATACATCGTCTCCATCGGTATTCTGGCTATTGTTCTGGATCGCGGGCGCGGCGCCTTTCCGCTGCGGGGCGCAACCGGCTACGGGATTGGGTACGGCCTCGGCCTCGTGCCCTTCGCAGCCTGGATACTTACTGCTCCTCTTGGACGCTCCGGCTTCCGCGCAGAATATCTGAGCCGCGCTGGGGGCACACCGCTCTGGTCGAAATTCCTGCATGAGGGGCTTCGCTACTCCGACCTGCTCGGCCTCAACATGTTCCACGGGCACGGGATGGAATTCATTCCTGTCAGGCTTCCCATACCGCTCTTCTTCATGGCAGCCAGTTTTCTTCTCTGGAAGCTGCGCCCGCGGTGGTTTTATCTTGAATTGCTCCTGCTCACCCCCACTGTGTTTTGGCTCATTTACACGGTGAACAAGACTTCGCGTTACTTCGCGCTGCTGGCTCCAGTCTTTGCCCTGGTTATTGGCGCTGCGGTTGCCGCCTCCAGTTCAAGCCGGAGGTTACATCGCGTCCTGCTTAGCCTATCCTGCCTGTTGGTTGCGGCGCAGATGTCGGCCAACGTTTTCTTGCTTCATGCCGCCAGCAAAGCGAATTACGACAAGGTTACGGCAGAATTGCGGAGTGTCATCCCTCCGGGCCAGACAGCGTACGGAACCGTCACCTTCTGGCTTGCCCTTCACGATCATCCCTATATCGCTTATGAGCGCACCGATCCCTGGATGGCGGCCAACCAGTTCCACGCAAGATACTTCATCACGGGCGACCGTGTGATGACCAGCGGATTGCAAGGTGATGAGGCATTCTATGAGAGTCTGCGTCGGAGTATGGCCGAGGTGATCGATCAAAGCACGCTGGTCGGGCGCTCTTCTGACCTATATTATGGCGACTTGAAGGTCTACAAACTGAACGAACCCTGATCGATCGCGGCCTGCTGGCTTGAATCTGAGATATAGGATTTTCTATCTTTTGGCATACAGGAGGTCACCTCAATATGGCCGCCTACATCCCGTGCTTTCTCTGCGGAGTCCTTTGCTATTCGCTTCGGAATCGCATCGGTGCGTTTATACCCTCCGCGCTCTGGCCACCATTCCTTCTCCTGCTCTTCTCCGGCTACTGCCTGGCCTAGCCCGTCCTTGGAGTCAACGAGTTTTGGATCAGCTGGATTTTCTGCTTACTTCTTGGACTTGCGATCAACGCATTTCACAACTCCACCAATAAGCCTATCAATGCCGTGGCTGAAAAGATCGCCTTGTATTCTTATGGTATGTATTTAATTCATGCTCTTGTCCTCTACCTCGTTTTTATGGCGCTTGGCATCAGAAATTTCGTTTTTGGACCTTTACTTTTCATTGGGCTCACGATGGTCGCGTCCTTCCTCACTTATCACTTTCTTGAACCTCCATTGATCGATCTCGGAAGAAAACTAAGCTCGCGGCTGCCGCGTAGACCAGTCGCGCTGCCGGCGCAGAAGACGCACGTGGGCTCCTGAATCGTTAAATGCTAGCAGAGGCTTGTCTAGGGCAAGATCCGAGAGCAGAATTGTACCCGACGGCCACAAGCCATGATGATATTCTGAATGAGCCAGGAGGTCTTTGGGTGAGAGGCAGCGCTGACTTCAGTAGAAACAACCTGGATTGTCTTCGACTGATTTTTGCGACCATGGTTGTTTTTGTGCATATCTATGCTTTGACACACCTCTCTATTTTTTTTGTATTTGACAAGTACGTTTCAGCGGTAATCGCTGTCAGAGCGTTTTTTGTAATCAGCGGGCTTCTAATTTATCGCAGTTATACCCGTTCATCTTCCATAGGTTCGTACTTCGAAAAGCGGATCAGGCGCATTTATCCTGCCTACTTCACCAGCGTGATGCTAGCGGCTATTGCGTTGTGTTCGCTGAGCACGTTGCCTATATCGCAATACTTCGGCGTTGGATTCTGGAAATATCTTGGTGCAAATCTTTTGTTTCTCAACTTTTTGGTGCCCTCGCTGCCGGGAGTGTTCACGTCGAATACCATGCCAGCCGTAAATGGTGCGCTCTGGACACTCAAGATTGAGGTCGGCTTTTATTTAATCGTTCCTTTTATCCATTATTTGACAAACCGATTCGGAACCAAGAAAGTTATTGGGATAATCTTCTGCCTTTCTTGCCTTTGGAAGTACGGCTTTGCATTGCTGGGCGCAATGTATAGATTACCTGCCATTTATACACTGGATAGTGGGCGCAGTTTTTACGCACAGATGGGGGCGCAATTTCCGGGGCAGCTCTTGTATTTCTGCGCGGGCATCTTGCTTTTGGTCTATTTCGATACGCTAAAGCTTCACTTTTTAAGCATTGCCGGAATTACGATCGGTTTATTTCTTCTCGACCATTGGTTCATGAGGGGAAACCTTGATGTTTTCTGGATTTCCGGATTGGTATTTGTCTTTGGCTTTTGGCACTACTTCGGAAACTTTGCGAGATACGGCGATTTTTCGTATGGCGTATATATTGTTCATTTCCCGATTTTGCAGACACTGATTGCGCTCGGGCTTGCAGGGATGAACCCAGCTATTTTCCTTCTTGTCAGTCTTTCCCTTATCGGCCTGGCCGGTTTGCTCATGTGGCATCTGGTCGAAAGCAGGTTTTTGAAGAGCAGTTCCCATTACCGTCAGGAGGCCATCAAGGTACATGGGTAGGCATCACCGGAGCGAAGGTATTCTTCGTAAATCCGGTGCGCTGGAGGTTTTCGCCATTGTTGCGCATTTACCTCCCGAAATGTTCAATTTACCTGCGCTGGCTAGAAATCTCGTCACCTCTCGACTGTATATATCGATGGATTCGGCCCTGCCATTTCGGTTATTCTGATTTTGCCGCCACCTTTGATCAGGCCGTTCATTATGGGCTTTGCTTTAAGCGTTTTCTATTTCGTTACGTACTACCTTACGCCCACAACCATGTTCGGGCCGCTGGCGGTTTACCGCATTGAGCTGATTCTTGCGGCACTAGTGCTGCTCGTCTCGCTGCCTGCGCTGATAAAATCATTCCTCTTCAAGACGCCGCAGTCTTTGGCTTTGATCGGATTGGCGTTTGCCGTCTTTCTGTCTGTGCTTATCGCGGTGCATTGGCCCGGAGGAGGCGTTCAGGCATTTCTAGATTTCATCCCGTGCGCGTTCGCATATTTTCTTGTGTGTCTGCACTGCAACACGAAGAGAAGATTGCGGGTTATCGTTCTTATGCTCCTGTTCATCTGCCTTTTTGTGATTGCTCATGGGTCTTTTGATCTGCTTCATGGTGTTCCGCGGAACGGTGCGCCCCAATCGTTAGAGCCAGGGAGTGCGGAATTGGCTTTATGGAATATGAAGCAACCTTACCTTCTCCCAATGAGGAACCCCACAGGAGAGACGATCTATCGGCTAAGGGGACTAGGAGAGATCAACGACCCGAATGACCTTGGCCAACTGATCGTCTGCGTGATTCCGCTGATGTTCATCTTCTGGCGCCCGACGAATGTGCCCCGAAACTTTGTCTTTGTGATCTTACCGGTGTGTTTATTGCTGTACGGGGTGTTCCTGACGCACTCGCGCGGGGACCTGCTGGCCTTGGTGGCGGTGGCGGTAGTTGCGGCACGGCGGCGCATCGGCGCGCTGCCTTCATTGCTGTTGGGAGGTGGATTGTTCTTTGCCGCAATGGCCTTGAACTTCACCGGCGGGCGCGGTATCTCTGCCAGTGCGGGCGAAGACCGCACGGCTCTCTGGGGCGAAAGCCTGCAACTGCTGAAGTCTCATCCGTTTTTTGGCGTAGGATTCGGGCACTTGCCGGGCTATATCGGTCTTACAGCGCACAACTCGGTCGCAGTCTGCCTGGCAGAGCTTGGTTTATTCGGGTTCTTCTTCTGGTGCCTTTTTCTGTTTCCTACGGTGAGGGACTCCCTGGAGATTGCTTCGCCTTCGAAGATAAGTGAACCAGGACCGACTTTACCCGAGGAAAGACTCTTTCCAACGACGACATGGAAGATTGAGGATATCGACAAGGCGGAGGTGAACCGCCTGGGTCGTGTGCTGTTTTTGTCGTTGACGGGCTTTCTGGTTTCGGCGTGGTTTCTTTCGCGCGCTTTTGTCATGACGTTCTTTCTTTTGGGCGGCATGGCCGAAGTGGTTTTCGAGATGGCTTTGCGGCGAGGGATGGTTGTTCCCCGAATGCGGCTCGTGCGCGTGCTTCCTTATGCTGGTGGATTGGTAGTCGCGCTGATACTCGTGATGTACATCATGCTTCGAATTCTGAATCTGATGCACTAATTTGAACGGTCGGCAGCTCGCAGCGATCCATGTCTGAAATAGAGGCTTATCAGTGCCGTGCTGTCGGAGGCTAAACAACCTGAATGAGAATTGCACATGTGGTTGACAGCATGGAGATCGGCGGGGCCGAGACGCTCGTCTCGCAGATGTGCCGCCTGCAGCGGGAGCAGGGCCACGACCCGCGCGTATACGCAATAGCGTCTCTTGGCCCGCTCGGCGAACAGATGCGAGTCGATGGTTTCGTGGTAAACGCTAACTTGGGTCAGCATTTGCCGGACGCCACGTGGAGCTTCTTCCGCACATTCAGGGAATCACATCCCGACGTGGTTCACCTTCATAACCCGACGCCGACAGTTTATGCCGCCGTTGCTGCCCGAACGGCAGGCGTGCCCAGTATTGTGTCGACCCGGCATAGTCTCGTCGGCCTACCGCGCAGGTTCATAGCGGAGTTGAAATATGCCTTTGCGGCGACATGCTGCGACTGGGTCGCCGGTATTTGCGATGCAACCGTGAATAACATGAAAAGCATTCACAGTGTCGCGTCCAGAAAGATTGTGCGCGTTTACAACGGCGCGGTACCTGTAGTGCGCGTGCCGAAAGAACTCTGGCCTCGGAAAGAGGGATTTACGCTGGTTTACGTCGGCAGGCTTGAGCCTGTAAAGAACCATGTATTGCTGCTGAACGCCTTTCGTATTGCGCTTCGGTCCAGGCCGGACTTACGCCTTTGGATGGTGGGTGATGGAAGCGAACGAAAAGCTTTGGAGAGTTTGGCCACTGAGTTGGGCATCGATTCCCAAATTAAATTCTGGGGGCAGCAACTCGACGTGGCGCCGTTCTTTTCCGCGGCCGACGCGTTCATTATGTCGTCGAAATCGGAAGGATTGCCCATGTCACTTTTGCAAGCCTTCTCACTGGGACTCCCGGCAATCGTGACTGATGTGGGCGGTATGGCGGAAGTTGTACGGCTGGCGCAGGCAGGGTTCACAGTGCCGGTTTCGGATTGCGCCGGAATGGCTGCGGCGATTCTTCAGCTGGCGGACAGCGACGCGGAACGGAAGCTATTCTCGATGAACGCGGAACAGGCGTTCCACTCGCGCTTTGCTTTACAGACTATGGTCGATGCCTACATGGGCCTTTATCGGGACACTTCGCGAGCCCGGCGCGCAGCAAACAACGGAGTGTAGCAATTTCCCAAAGCTCTGCCTCTATGGCAAATGCCAAAAAGCCTACGGTCTTTTTTGCCCAGAGTTTGTTCTATTGGATCTCGCTAGTTCGTGCCGGGGCTGCCTGTGCGGGACGCGAAGGCGGGGATTAGTCTGCCGACGTTCTCGCAAAGCCAAACAAGAGTGGCGCTCGCCAGGATAATGCACAGGCCTTCAACCGGGTAACGAAATCGCGACGATCCCCAGAAGACCAGTGCAGTTAAGACAAAGTGGAACACTCCCAAGTGGACTATCCAGCTTGGATTGTTCGTCCTCAGGAAATAGATTGCACTAGGAAAGAAACCCAGCGCGAAAAGAACCAAAATCGGTCCCCACGACATCAGTACGCCAACCCGGTAAAGCATCGGGCTTTTCAATTGCAGAAACGGGGTCCACGACCGGCGGAACCGTGATTCGACAAGGTACCACAGTTTCTCAGGATGACTGCGCACCCATTTAATGGCCAGCGCTGTTTCGACATGATCGCGGATCACCTCGTTGTTTGGCGCGGTAATTTGCGCACGGTACTCTGGAAGTCCGGAGGTCGGATATATCCAGTAGCCATAGTAGAGCGGGTCGGATGCTATTACTCGGTTGTAACTGCCGAGCAAGACATCTCCTCCCCCCGTTTCGATCAGAACAAATGAATGAAATGTCCAGTAGTTGCGGATCGTCCAAGGCAGAAGCATGACCAAAGCCACAAGTGAAATGGCTAAGCCGCGGACGATTAGTTGCGGTGTCCTCCGAAATTGCCAAACCGACCACGGGACCATCAGCGCAACCATCATTATTGCGTTTCCTCGCGTCAGCATGGCAAGACCGAGAAGGACTCCCGCGGCAATAGAACGCGGCCAGCTCGCGCGATCCGCGAATTGCAGCGAGATCAGGATGAAGCAGCAGAATAGAAAAGTGTACAGTGGCTCAGATCCCAATTGACTCGCGTAAAACAACGCCGTCGGCCACACAGCGTAGATTGCAGCTGCCAGTAGCGCAACCACAGCGCTGAAGCACTTGCGCCCGATTCCGTAAACAAGCATGATCGTCAGCGTTTCCAGGACACACTGCGAAATTCGCACAACGCCATATCGATGTCCAAAGGACCGATACAGACCCGCCCATAGCACCGATGTTCCAGGAGCACGATAGGCTGTCGGATGCTCCAGCAATTGTCCATCGGCTTTTTTCACGTCGGGGCTGATTCCGCTGAATCCATGTCCCTGGGCAAGATTCCAGGCATAAGAGTCGTATTCGCTGGCATCCGAGCCGAATACGGGCGGCGTGTCCAATCCACCATGAATCGTTATTGCCATGCGGAGCGCCAACCCCAAAACCATCAGCACAGGCAGGAGTCGTGAAGACAACCACCGTAAACTGCGTTTACTGGAGTCGTTGCCGGACTGGATTTCATTACTTTGTTTCATAGTCGAGTGAGCTCCCGGATAAAACTTGGAAAACGAGCTATGGGACCGAACGATCTGTGATTGCCCCAACCGGTTGGCTCTGGATGACCGCATGGCGCGCCTTCATCTTGAGAAATGGCGTCTCGAAGTAGCGGTAAGACAGGGCCGCCATGAGGACGGTCAGACCGAAGGGTATTCCGAGCTTCAATCCCCCGGTCAGAAAAGCCTGTAGAGCGTAATTGGGAATTTTGGCAAGATTGAGGCTATCAAGCCCGAGCGCATGCGTGATGGCAAGAGCAAACTCATGATAAACGTAGAGGCCGAACGATATTCGCCCTAGATAGGTGGCCCATCGAGGGAGTAGCTTCGGATCTGCGCCTAGAAATGCAACGATCAGCAAGACCGCCCCCAGCGGCGCAAGCGCATACGAACCCATGAGCGGCCAGCAACCAGGCGAAACAGATGCGTGGACATAACGGTAATGCAGTCCATAATCGGAGGCCTCCCAGCAAAGGCACCAACTGATGATCAGGATCAGTCTCTTCCAGGCGGCCATTCGGGGCACACGTCCACGAAGGACAAGGCACAACAGGATTCCGGCGGCGAAGCACTCAAACTGAACGAATGAGTCTCCCCAAATCCGATACCATGTTGCCGATGTTCTGCCGAAGTGATAGAGTTCAGCGCTGGCAACAACAATCAGCAAAGCACAGAATCCATAGAGTAACTTGCGGTTGAAGCATTTCACGGCCCACGGGGCGAGAAGGTAGAACTGTTCCTCGACAGAGATGCTCCACAGAGGGGCGACAGGGTTGCCAATAAAACCATAAAGAGAGCTATGCCAGGCGCCCATGAAGATGGCAAACCAGCCGATGCCAATGATTTCGCTGCGATCGCCGCCAGGCAGAAACGCAAATATCACACCGAGGGTCAGTGCAAAGTAATAGAGCGGCCAAATTCGCAAGATGCGCCGAATATAGAACTGTTTGATCCCGACGGTACCGGCAATCTCGCGCTCACGAATCAATAGTTCGCAAATGAGGAAGGCACTGAGGGTAAAGAAGAGGCTGAGCCCGTACCTGGTGACGGCGAGAGAACCATAGAATGCGGGAGCTAAGCCCCGAAGGAAGTGATCAACGAAGACGCTGGGATGAGTCTTCGTTGGCAACGTGTGGTTAAAGAATACAAGTAAATACGCGAGAAAGCGAAGGACATCCAGCTCCGGGCGATAATATCTGCTCACCGGCACCGATGCACCGCTTCTCACGGAGAGGCTCCTTTCTGACCTCAGACTCCCGTAAATGGAACTGCTCGTAAACCACTTCTTAGAGGGAGAATCGGCCGATTCGATACTGACTGCGTGTTATCACGGGCATTCTGACAAACCATCTGGACCGACGGTGCTGAGCCACGGTTTATGGCTAACGTCCCTTCCGTTCGGCGGCGCGCTGTACGCTTCCGGCCTCAGGGAGTACGCGAAAAGAGTCATCGAGGCTGCATAGAAAGTTGAATCGCAAGATATACCAGACCGCCGCGAGGCCATCTGTCATCCCGATCTTCTTGCCCTGCTCGTAAGTTCGTCCGTGGTAGGAAATTGGCACCTCGTAGATCGAGACGCCAAGTTTGGCCACTTTCGCGGTGACTTCAATCTCGAAACCAAATCCGGAGCTAGTAATCGTCATGTTGCGAATAATCTCGCCACGAAACGCCTTATAGCAGGTTTCGACATCTGTCATGTTGACGTTCGTGCACAGGTTTGAAAGAAATGTCAGCCCTTTGTTGGCGAGGTAGTGATAGAAGTAGAGCACGCGCGATGCCTTGCGCACCAGAAAGCGCGAGCCGTAAACCACATCCGCGTAGCCTTCCACGATGGGTGCAATCACGTCGCCGATTTCCGCGGGGTCGTATTCCAGATCGGCATCTTGCACGATGACGATCTGCCCCGTAGTCAATGCAAAACCCGTCTTCAGCGCTTCGGTCTTGCCCATATTCCTGGGATGGTGGGCGACTTTGACCGTCGGGTGCTCCGCGGCCAGCCGGTCGGCGATTGCCGGCGTTCCATCGGTGGAACAATCGTCTACGATGATGATTTCGCCGGCATTTGGAACCGCAATCAGGCGCGCCACGATTTCAGGCAACGTGGCTTCTTCGTTGAAGGCCGGAACAACAATGGAGAGTAGCGGCCGGTACTCGGCTGGAGTACTCATTCAATATCTCCGTTCACAATATCGCTGGCACAAGAATCGTCCAGAACATACTGACTGCCTTTATTCTCAACAGCGCGTAGCCTTCGTTCACACGGCGATTCCGCTAAGATTGAGCCGGAATAGGCTTCTTTAGCGTCACTGATTTAGCACGCAGTCATCGGTCAACCGGATTGGCGTTCCCATATCGAGGACTTCAAAGTCGGTTACTTTCAGATCCTGCAAATCATGGGCGCCGAAATCCATGTCTGTGTACTTTGCAGTTGTATCTTTGTCGTTCTGGGCTGTGAGTGCCATATTGCCACCATCAGACAGGAACATGCCATATTTCTGCATGGCTCGCGCAACGACCTGTGCCGCAGGCGTCAACTGCGACATGTCAAACGAGGCTTTCAGGCGGAAGTGAGCGCCCATGGGTGGAGCGGTAACGGGCCCACGCGGAGCGCCGGCGTGCGTGGCTGGATGCACAAAAACGTGCGCTCGAATTCTCGGATTGGGAAGAATGAAGCGAATGGCGTGGTCGATGTGCCCTGCGGCTAATTCGTCGGCGTTGAAAAGCAGCGGAGCAATCGGGAAGCCGGCTGCGTCGGCGCTGGTACACTGATCTCCGCGCCCTGACGGTGGATAGACACGGCTGAGGTCCCATACCGCGACAAATTGTGCTGTAACGGAATTCTCGTCAACATGGGTCGAGTAAGTTTCGTAGAGTTTGTTGTGGCTGCGGTCGACTACCATGAGCTGGCAGTCGCCCTCGCACGATTCCAAGCCGCTTCCGGGTGGAAGGGGAATGGTTGTTATGTTGTCGGAATCCCCGGCCATAAACCCCGGAGCTTTACGAAAGGGAACCCGCCGGGTGGTAGCATCCGCCCGCAACACCCGCATGCCGAATTCGACGTTCATCTTTCCGAATCCCCACCCGCCCGCATCCGCGAGCCAGGAAATGATTGTGGAGGACTGAGGATCGAGGGGCGCGTGACTTATGTCCTTTGTCCAGACGGAGCCTGGGGGAAAGTAGGGCTTAGGCGCAACGACATGCTCCAGCTTTGCCGCCCTGACATTGACGATGTGATTGTGAAGACCGTAGCCGGTAGCGATGGCTCCGATTCCCAATATGGAGATGAACAGAACCTTCGAGTGTTTCATAACGGCCTGATGCTCCTCTCATCGATTTGAGTCTTTCAAGGGAATTCTACACTGGTCATCTGCCGCGGTAGCTTCGACTGGTTCCGGCAGAGTGGGGTTCGCCGTTTCAGTAACTGAGGACAGCTCTCCTGGCTCATTAGAAGTCCATATCTTCCACAGCGGGCCGCGCGTGAAGATAAATCTGTAAAGACCTACCACAGCGGCCGCTTTGAGTACGAGCATCGCACTGGCAGGCGCCGCAACGCGATGCAGTACGGGTATCCTGTAATGCAGCCCGGCGATAGCGATAATCAAACCGAAAATCTGAAGCGCGGCGAATGCGGCAAAGAAAAGTGATCCGCCCGAAAGAGCCAATGTCGAGATGAATAGAAGAATCAAAAGGTAAGGCGCCACGAGGCGCATGACCTTGTGAGAAACAAGCTGAAAGAGAACTGGATTCCACGGAGAAAGCGTCCAGGGCGCAAGACGAAAGAGCTGGAAGTTCCCCGCAAGCGTGCGCACCTTGCGATGAAACTCTTCTCCAATTTTCTCGGGCCAGACGTCGTAGACATAAGCATGCGCGTCAAGGACAGACCGATAACCCTGGCGGATAATCGAAAGCGGCTGAAACATGTCATCGAGGATCATCCCGGTTGGCTGCTGCACGGCAAGCTCGCGGCGAATCGCGTAGAAGCCACCATACACGCCTACCGGAGAACCGCAAATCGACTCACATGTCCTGATCCACTTTTCATAACGCCAATAGAACCCGCTGACAGCCGCGGATGCCTCGTCGTGAGTTCCACTGCGCAGAATCAGTTCACCGGCTACGCAACCGACCTTCGGGTCGGCGAAGTTACTGACTAGTTGTTGAATCGCGCCTGGAGCAATCTCCGGCCGGATGTCCACGAAGAGGATCACTTCTGCCGTGGCTTTCGCTACTCCGGCGTTTACGGCAGCCGCCTTGCCGCGATGCTCAGCAAGAATGACCGTGGTGAGACGCGGATGGTGCTGGCAGGCCAGCAACTCCATCGTGCCGTCGGTCGAGCCGTCTGAAACGATGATGATCTCTTTGATGCCGGGATAATCAAGACCGAGCAGATGCTCGATCTTGCGCGGGAGCAGCGCGGCGCCATTGTGCACCGCAAGCACCACACTCACGCTGGGAGAGATCGTGCTGACAAGCCAGGGCCGTGGGCACAACCGAGCTAGCATCCACATCAGCACGGGATAGCCCACGTAGGTGTAGAGGATGCCGATCATCGACAGCCAGAAGACAATCCTCACTGCGCGCCTCTTCGCAGAATGATGGTTTTAATTGTCTCGAACATAATGAGCAGATCGAGACCGATCGACTGGTGCTTGACGTAATAAAGATCGAATTCGAGTTTGCGCTTTGTTTCTTCCAGGCTTGCGCCGTACCGGTAGCGCACCTGCGCCCAGCCGGTAATCCCTGGTCGAATCATGTGGCGAAGGTCGTAAAAGGGAATTTCGTCACTGAGCCATTTCACGAATTCCGGGCGCTCAGGGCGGGGTCCGACAAAGGCCATATCTCCGCGAAGAACGTTCCAGAGTTGCGGAATTTCGTCGAGCCTGGTATTGCGCAAATACCTGCCGGCCCGAGTGACGCGCGGGTCGTCTTTGGACGCCCACACGGCTCCTTGCGCTTCAGAGTCTTGCCGCATGGTGCGGAACTTGTAGGCGGTAAACAAACGCCCGCGTTGCCCGACACGTGTCTGGCTGAAAAAAATCGGTCCCGGCGAAGATAGGCGCACCGCAAGAATGATCAACGGAAGGAATGGCAGGCAGATAGTCAGCGCGACAAAGGAGACCACGAAGGAAAGCAGACGCCGGAAGAGCTGCTGCGACGTGCTCATGCGGAAGCCTTCAGTGAAGATAAGAACGCTCGGATTGAGTCCGTCCAGCGGCAATTTGCCCGATAGCCGCTCCATAAGCGAACTGGAATTCTCAATGACGACACCGCAGAGGCGAAGGTCAAGCAGTTCCCGAACAGGCATCGATTCGCGACGGTCCTCCATGGCAACCACAACGCGATCAACTCCGGGCCGAGGACCGCGAAAGCCACGAAGGTCGGCCGAGAAACGATCTGCTTGACTGGGGCCTTCGCTTGCGCCTTGCCATCCTACGACTTCCATGCCGGCATCGCGACTGCCCCGTAGTTGATCGACAACTGCGCGAGCTCGTTCGCCGCAACCCAGAACATAAACCCGTTCCCTAAACATGGGGAGACCAATAATCCACTCATAGGCCCCGCGCCAGAGGACAAGGAGAACCGCAAGAATGGAAACCCCAACGGACAAAACATAAGGGCCGACATCCAGGTCCGGGAAGCAATAGACGAGTCCAGCGAGGACAAAAGACAGCACGCTGAGAACCAGCAGCAGACGAAAATAAATCTCCCAGTCCTCGGAGATGCGCCGTGGTTCGTACAGGTCGAAGTAATATGTGAGTAGCAGTGTGAGCACAGTTATGCCGGCAATCTTCAGCAAGCCGGCCTCATAAATTAGAACAATGTATGCATCCGGACCCATGAGGAAAGTGGTGGCCAGCAGAAATGAACTGCCAACGAGGAGCACCTCGCAAATAAGAAGCACCAAAGTCCGAGTTGGATAATAGACATTGAAAAGTCTGATCATCCTTGCCGCCGCTTATCCTTTCGTGTGGGCGATCCGATGCTCGCGTCCTGCTTGCCATAGTCGTAGTAATACGAAGTGCGGCGCGGAGAATCCTTGACCGCATTCAGCACAAACCCCAGGATGCGCGAATTGGCGAAGGCGGCCTGCGCGCGCTGCGCAACATCGTAAGGCGTGGCTGCTCCGCGGGCAACAAGCAGCACTGCATCGGCGGCGCGAGCCACGTCGATTGCGTCCGCAAACGCGAGCACCGGCGGAGAGTCGATCAGGATCCAGTCAAAGTGCGGTGAAAGGGCGGCTACCAGTTCTTCGATGCGATGATTGGCAACGAGTTCCGACGAGTTGTCGCCACCCGCACCAGCGGGAATAAACGCGAGATCCGGAATGCCTCGCGTGACGCCCCCTTCAACAATTCGGGGATTCTCGTTGCGCTGCAGGATGTCGGTCACCTCTGCGGGTCCAGCGAGATACTCCGTGAGTCCAGGCGCGCTTGGCGCGCCCAAAATTGCATGGAGTGCTGGCCTGCGCAGATCGGCGTCAATGAGCAAAACAGTGTTATTCCGGTTGCGCGCCAGGCTCACCGCCAGATTCGCCACTACATAGGTCTTGCCCTCCGCCGGCATACCGCTGCTGACAAGGATTGTCTTGAGCGGATTCTGATCGCGAAACTGGTAGATTTGCGAGCGCAGGGCGCGAAATTGCTCGATGCTTTCGCCGCGGTCTCCGAGCGTCGGAAGTGAGACCAGGGATGGTTTCCATGAATGCAGAACCGTGTTCTCAAGGCTGACACCGGCCTCGATCGGCGGCAAATCCTCTGGGCCGGACTCAAAGTACGGTTCAGGATTTTCAGGGGCGTCCTTTCCCTGGGCGGCTTGCCGCTCAAGATCAGCCCTTTGAAGTGCATCGTATATGCGGCTCATATTTCACGTTCCTTCAATGAATCCATGCCGTCGGCGACGGGCGTTATGCTGTTGAGCATATTGGTTTGCATGGTGCGCTTCATCAACACTTGCATAGCGGGAAACGAGATCATAAAAGGATGCTCGGCAAGGTCGAGTTCCAGGCCAACCGATTCGACAATGTGCGACGGAATCGGCTTGACCTGTTCGGCATAAGCGTCGATCAAGGCGTGTTCGCAGATCAAATTGATGATGCGGGGAATTCCCTTCGAGTAGCGATAGACAAGCTCCGCAGCCTCCGGCAAAAACACAAGCTCCCTGGCTCCTGCGATGCGCAATCTCTCTTCCATGTAAGCCTGCGTCTCCTCGCCATTCAGCGGCTTGGTTCTGCACCACAGAGAGACACGCTGGCGAAGCTGACGAAGGTTGGCGTTGTAAAGTTTCTCTTCAAACTCAGGCTGGCCGGATAGAACGATCTGAACAAGTTTCTCTGAAGCGGTCTCGAGATTGGTCAGCAAGCGAATCTCCTCGAGAAGTTCCCAGGAAAGGTCTTGCGCTTCATCAACCACGATGGCGCATAACTGACGGGCGCGGAAGCGTTCGATGAGCCAGCTATTGAGCTGCAAGAGCATTGCCGACTTCGTCCTTGTCTGAGGAGGAATACCAAAGTCAGTCAGCACCATCTCAAAAAAATCGAGTACATCGAGACGAGGATTGGAAATGAAAGCTGTTGAGATGCGCCCCTTGGCGAACGTGTCCAGGACCGACCTGAGCAAGGTTGTCTTTCCTGTTCCAACTTCTCCTGTCAACACCACAAAGCCCTTGCGTGCCGCAATGCCGTATTGCAGGCAGGCGAGGGCTTCCTTGATCTGCGGTCTCAGGAAGAGAAATCGCGGATCTGGACTGGCTCCGAAAGGAAGGGCGCGAAGGCCGAAGAAGGATCTATACATAGCTATCCGGACGCGCTTTCAATGGGTTCGGTAGTTCGAGAGAATAGCTTTCCCCGCTTGCGGCGTGCGTGCGGGTGATCCAGTTCGTTGACGTAAGAGATGACGGCTAGCGTTGGCAGCTTGGTAAAGGCCCAAACATCGCCTTCATTACGCAGGGAAATATCGCGGTACTCTAGCCACCCAGCGAGCATCAAACCTAGAAAAAGACCAGATGCAAGGCCCCCGCCGGCAAACATCAAATGGTTAGGAAAACTAGGCGCGTCCGGAAGGTTGGGAGCATCCATCACGCGGAACTGTTCGCCCTGCTGCCGGTGTTCAAGAGCGGTTGCCATGGACGACTCGTTCATCTTGGTCAGAAGAGTGTTGTAGAACTGGAGGGCCGTTTCATGGTCGCGCGTGATCTGCTTGTACTGCTCCTCGACCATTGGGCTTGACTCAATCCTCGCTTCGTAGGTGCGAACCTGCTGCTCAATTCGATTCTGTTCCTGCTTGGCGAGGGACAGCGATTGTCTTTCACCGCGAAGTTGCGCCTTCAACTGCTGGAGTTGCGGCGAATCGGGACGAACCGTAGCAGGCTTGCCTTTCACTGGTTTGGCTGTGTCTTGCGCTGGCTCCTTGGCCGTGTCTTGCGCCATCTCCGCGCGCAGATTGTCAATCCTTCGCTTCATCGCTACTACATCCGGATAATCGGGCGTGTAGAGCGCCTCCAATTCTTTCTCCTGCTTGAGCGCATCCTTGAGCTGAGAACTTAGTGAGTCAGGCGAGGAGCCCGTAAAGGGATCGGCGTTGGACGAATCCTGCGGCTGCTGGGCAATCATGGTCTCTATGAATGTCACATTCTGCTGCAGGCGATTCACCGACTGCGTTGCGGCGTCAAGCTGGGTCGTGAGTGCTGTAAGAGTGTTCGTATTCGCCGATTCCTGTTCGGGAAGTTTGCCAATGTACTGGCGCTCGAAGGCCGCGAGCTTTGCGTCCTGTTCGTCAAGATTCCTTTTCGAATCCGCGAGTTGCTGCCTCAGAAAATCTGTGGTGCCCTCGGCGGACTCCTCGCGCGCGCTTAAATTCGCGCTGATAAAGAGCGATGTGATCTCGCCACATACCTGCTGGGCAGTGCGCGCGTCCTGCGCCTTGAATGTGATATAAAAACCCGGCATTCCATGAGACGACTGGCCGGCAGGGATCGGATCCACCTTAATTGCTCTTCGCGTCATATCGACACGGTCATCCATGGTGTACTTATTGCCGGCATACAAGCCAAATCGCTCGATGATCGGCTCAATGCGCGAGCGGCTCAGTATCTGTTCCTGCATCGACGCCAGCCGCGCGCCCAGATCTTCATCGACGACCGGCTTCACATAGTCTTCCGGAACCTTCTGCTGCTCAATGAGCACCAGCGTCTTTGACACGTACTGCGGCGGCAGGGTGTAGCTGACGCCGAGACCAATCGCCAGAAGGAGGATCGCGGAAATCGAAATCAGCCAGAACCGCCGTTTCAATATTTCCTCGTAGTCCTGCATTGTCAGTTCACGATGCCCGAGCATAGTCCTCCCTGATGAGTTACTTCTTCAAGTTGATATCCCGCGGAGAGTAGGCGACGCCGAATCCGACCACCTGCGACAGCCCGTTGACAATATTTGCCGAGAGCCCGGCGTTCGATGACTGCTGAATTGCCGTGTAATTTGCAAACACCGTGAAGTATCTGCCAAATCGCCGCGTAGCCGACACCTCTCCAAGCTCCGTGTTCGTTGCGACGGTTTCATCGAGCTGCAGTGCCAGGCCCTGGGTGCGCATGTACGAGCCCGTTGCGCTGACGGTCCATCTCCTTCCGAACAGTTGCGTGATCGCTCCGGAGACATCGTCGTTGTGTATGGCAACCTCAGTTGCCTCCCCGGCGCCTCCGGTAACTCCCCTGATATAGCTGACCGTTGCCGTCGTTGAGGTCCTTAGGGCGTAGGTCGCATTCGCATTGGCAGTGAGACTCGTCGACGGAGGAACGAGTGGGTTGTTAGAGGTCTGTACCCACTCCGGCCCAGCCGAAACGCTCGTCTTGAACTGCCTGTTCCATGTGCGAAGGTAGCCAAACAGCGCGGATTGTGTGTCCATGGTCAGCTGGGGGTACGCTGGATAGCTGAATTCCCCATAAATGTACTGGCCGAAAAGTGAATTCCGCGCGTCCAGCCGCCTGGTCATTTGTCCGTTCGCCTGCACCGAATCGGTAGCCAGTCCAATCCCATCCGGAAACCTGAGGATCGAGTATCTGCCGCCGAGATCAAGGCTTGTTGCATGGCCGATAGTGTGCGTGAAATCCGGACCGACGGTGTTAGAAACGCTTCTCAGGTTTTGTGTCAGAATCGGCTGGGTCGGGTAGCCCGGCTCGCCCGGCAGGGTGCCCACGCCAATGATTCCCGAAAATCCAGTGACTGGCGCTTGAGGCATGTAGCTCGCTTCATCCATCAGCTTCAGCGACCAGTCGCGCCTGACTAACCCTTCTGAAACCAACATGTGCTGGAACACCCCGGTTTCATTTGGCGGGCCGGATATGGTCCAGCTATCGCCGCCGGTATAGACCAGGGCAAGGGGATGCACTGCGCTTGTATTTGCGTAGGCCAACTCTCCGGAAGCTACGCCCATCTGCTCTGTGTATCCGTCGTAGAACTGCGCGGTCTGCGTGTAGCGCAAATCGTAGTGAAGGGTCCCGCTGATCGGCAGCCGGTAGTAAGGACCTTCAATCGAGGGTACAACCTGCGCTCCTGCCGCGGAGCTAACAACGAAGAAAATTGCCCAGAGTGTGCTGCTTGCTTTCATTTGGCACCCCTACGGTACAACAATCGTATCGCCCGGATTCAAATCGAGATTGAGTGAGATGTCGCCCTTCAACGCTCGCTTGTATTGCATGGGAATCTTCTTTTCTTTCCCGTCATCAATGCGCAAAATATAAATCCTCTTTGAGTTGGCGAACTGCGTGAGTCCGCCGGCGGTGGCAATTGCCTGAAGGAAGGTCATGCCGGGAGTCATTTCCTCCGGCCCGGGTTTTGCAACTTCGCCGAGCAGGTAAATCTTCTTGCTGTTCACCTGGGCCAGGACAACCGTGACATTAGGATCCTGAATGAACTTCTTGAGCATGACCGTAATTTCGTCGGCCAACTGCTGCGTTGTCCTTCCGGCAGCCCTGACATCGCCGAGAAGAGGCATCGAAATCATTCCGTCAGGCCGGACGAGCAAACTGCTCGACAAGGTTGGCTCTTTGAATACGGTTACGGTGATATTGTCGGACGCGCCGATGATGTAGCTTTCGGGCACAGCCGACTTGGCCGCGTCTTTTGCAGCAGGCATTTTGTCCTGAGCGGGGCAGAATAGTGCCGGAAAAAGAACTGCCGCCGCGAGAAGGCTTCCAGATTTCATTGTGCGACTCCGTTCCTGCAGAACGCGGAGTGGTTTTCCGCTTCGATCTGCTTGAGTTTGTAAAGCAAGGCCTTATAGCTGATTCCCAAATCGGCCGCTGCGCGCTTCCGATTGCCGCCGGTGGAAATCAGAACCTCTGAGATCAACTGGCGTTCGAGCTGGATCGAGGAGGCCCGCGTGGCTTCCTTCAACAGCAAATGCCTGCGATTTTCATTCGGCCGGCCAGATTGCGCCGCCGCGTTGATGGCCGCGAGAGAAATTGCCTGGTCTCCGATGGCCACGAATGTCTTGATTGCGGTTTGAAGTTCAGACAGATTGCCGGGCCACCTATGCTCCATCAGGTGACCGATGATTTCCTTGCAGAGAACCGGCTTGGGGCGGTCAAACTGTTTGGAGTACTGCGCCAAAAGCTCATCGGCAATGGGAAGAATCTCCGACTTACGGCAGCGTAGCGGGGGAACCTGGAGCGTCACGGCTGAGATGAAGTAGTAGAAATCCTCTCTCAGGCGCCATGACTTCACTTCTCTTGGCAGGTCGCGGCTTGAACCAAACAAGAGACGGCAGGTTTGCACCTGCTCGGAGCGAAAATACGAGTTGACGATCAGCTCTTGCATGGAAAGGCTAAGGTCCGTTATTTCAGAAAGATACACCGTGCCGGGAGTTGATAGCGCAGCCTGCAGGGCCTGCGCGTCCGCATCAAAGCAACGAATCTCCTGAAAAGCGTTGCGGGATAGATGCGATTGTGCGTGGATCTGCGCGGCAACAAACCGCTTCCCGGCGCCGCGCTCGCCCAGAATCAAGACAGGGCAATCGGTTTCGGCAATCCGGGCGATCGCGTTTTGAGCGCGCGTCTCGGAAGCATGGGCGGCTCTCGCCTGCCTTTTTCCATTGTGGATCATTGCAATTGTTGCCATTTGGGGACCAAACTTCACGTCGTCTTTTCAACGCAGGTTCCAAACCTGACTGTGGAATACGCGGAATATACTGCAATTGCAGGGTATGGGCTTGGGGGAGGGGAAACGCTCTCTTGGACAACGCTGACCAAGGGGGTGGAATCGTTCCCTCCTATAGGAAAACAGTGTACCATTAATTGTCTTGGATAGTGGAACTCATTTTCCACTATCGCCGGAAGACGGATTCCCAATTGAGAGGGAGTTCATAGGGGCATTTCCCTGAATCGAAACGTTTTGTTTTCGGCCCCCGATTGCGTAATGTAAGGGTGGTACGGACCCTGTCAGGCTCAAGGACGAGGAAAATGGCTCAAGGCGTACAGACTTCAACGGCTCCCCCGTGGAACTGGCGATCGAGCCATGCCCAATTTGCGATTGGCGCGGCAGTGATATGCCTGCTGATCGCGGCGGTTTATTACAGGGTGCTCGGCAAACTGGTCGCCGACTGGTGGAATATACCGGACTTCTCCCACGGATTTCTGGTGCCCTTGTTCGCCGCATATCTTGTGTGGGAAAAGAGAGAGACCCTGCGCGGTATAAAACTCGCGCCTTCCTGGGGCGGAATTGCCGTAATGGTTCTTGGGCTGGTCGTGCTCGCTCTTGGCGTTTACGGATCAGACCTTTTTCTCTCGCGATTCTCACTGGTCATTTTGTTGGCAGGAGTGGTTCTGTGCTTTGGCGGACGGCAGTTCTTGAAGGAGCTCCGCTTCCCCTTGCTGGTCCTGTTGCTGGCCATACCGATTCCTGCCATCATCTTCAACCAGATCACTTTCCCACTCCAGATCCTTGCTTCCAAGCTTGCCAGCGGCCTGCTTCCTTTATTCGGCGTGCCCGTTCTGCGGGAGGGCAACGTCATCGAACTTCCCGCGATGAAGCTTGAGGTAGCGGAGGCCTGCAGCGGCATCCGTTCCCTGATGAGCCTGTTCACGCTGGCGGTTTTTTATGGATACTTCCTGGAGAAGTCCAATTTGCGGCGAACAGTGCTCGCAGTGGCAAGCATTCCGATCGCGATTGCCGCCAACGCAGTGCGCATTCTCGGCACCGGACTCTGCGTTCAATATTGGGACCCGGACAAAGCTATGGGCTTTTTTCACGAATTCTCAGGCTGGGTGGTCTTCCTGGTTTCCCTGACATTTTTGTATCTTGTTCATCGCGCGATGAGCCTCATCCCGGGCAAAAGGCGGCAGATATGAAGAATCTTCGTTTTTGGACTGCGGTTCTGCTGCTTGCAGGAACGGCATTTTTGCTGCATACGCGCTCGAGCACAGATCGGAATCCTTTTAGTGAGCCGTTGGCGCAGTTGCCTAGCAATATCGATGGATGGACGGGAAGCGACCAGGAAATCGATCAAGATACGCTCGATGTTCTTGGAGCCGGCGACTTTCTTTCGCGCATTTATTCACACGACGCGCAAACGGCGCCAATTGGCCTCTTCATCGGTTATTTTCCCACGCAGAGAACTGGCCAATCCATCCATTCTCCAAAGCATTGCCTGCCAGGCGCTGGATGGGTTTTTGAGTCGTCGGACTACGTCGATTTGGTCGATGTGAACGGCAAGCCGCATCGCTTGGGCGAATATATCATTAGCAACGGCGCGGCCAGGCAGTTTGTAATCTACTGGTACCAGGCGCACGGACGCAGCATAGCAAATGAATACACGGCAAAGTTTTATTTGATCGCGGATGCAATGCGGTTGAATCGCACGGATGGGGCGCTGGTCCGAGTGATCACGCCGATTGTTCCCAACGAAGAGGTATCGGCGGCAAGAAAGCGCGCCGAGGAGTTCACTATGCGGCTTGCTCCCCTGCTGCCGCGATTTATTCCCGACTAAGCGCATGCAACAGTTAACGTCGTGCAACTGGTAGCTTCGAGTATCAGGGCTTGAAAGACAGCCTGAAAGGATGTAGGAAAATGGAAAGCGGGTTCAAGGCATTCCTGTCCGGTTTCGATGGCGCGTGGAGACCCATGAGACGCAACGCAGCTTTGGCGGTAGTTGCATTCTTTCTGTCGCTTACTTTATTGACCGGGTGCTTTCGCGACTCCAATGTGCGCAAACATAAATATCTCGAAAGCGGCCAGCGGTATAGCGCACAAGGTAAAGACAGGGAAGCTGTCATCCAGTTTTCCAACGCTTTGAAAATTGACAAAAACTTTGCTGATGCGCATTATGCCCTGGCGCAGACCTACCTTCATATGGGTGCTTTTGGCTCCGCTTATGGCGAGCTGCAGCGGACGGTCAGTCTACAACCGACAAATTACAAGGCGCGGATTGATCTGGGAGACATACTTCTTGCCGGGGGCAAGATCGATGACGCGCAGGCGCAGGCTAACGCAGTGATGGCGGCACAACCGAACAATGCCGATGTTCACGCCTTGCTTTCCCGCATCGCAGCCAGGCGCGGACAAAAGGACCTGGCACTGTCTGAAATTCACCGTGCGCTGGAACTCGCTCCGAACAAGGCAGTGCTGCATGAGACCCTTGCACTGCTTGAAGTGAGCGACTCCGCGCAGGCATCTTCTGTTGAAGACGAATTGAAAAAGTCCGTGGCGCTCGATCCTAAGTCTGTGAGCGCCAAGCTGCTGCTCGCCTCTTTTTATGCGAAAAGCAACCGGTTGCAGGACGCCGAGCAGGTGTGCTGGAAAGCCGTAGCTACCGACCCAAAAAACCTGAGCGCGCGCGAAGCTCTTGTTCAGATGGTTCTGAGGCAGGGTGATCAGCCTCGGGCCGAGCAAGTGCTTCGTCAGACCTCCAATGATCTTGCAGACAGTCCGCAGGGTGTGCGCATACTGGCCGATTACTATGCGGCTTCTGGGCAAACTGACAAAGCCAGGGCGGAATTTGCCAGCCTGGCTCATAAATATCCCAAGAATGTTTCCGTACAAGAGGGGTATGTCCGGATTCTCCTCGAGGTCAAGGACTTTACGACCGCGCAGGCTGTAATAACCGAGCTGATGAAGAAGAACGCCAAGGATCCCCAGGTTGCCGTACTGAATGGAATTGTATTGCTTAACAGCGGCAAGCTGGCTGACTCTGTAAACGCCCTTCAAAGTGCCGCCAATAATGCCCCGAAGGACGACTTTATTCAGTATTGGCTGGGCAAGGCAGCTTTGGCCAAGGGCGACAGCAGCCTTGCAGAAAGAAGCTTTCGCCAGGCGGCGCAACTGAATCCGCGTCGTATCGAAGCTCAGGAGGAGCTTGCTCGCATTGCAGGTCAGCGCGGTGACATGAACACGCTGTCTGATGTGGCGAACAAGACGATTGCCGCCGCTCCTCGCTTTCCAGGCGGTTATCTATGGCGGGCAGCGGTCGAGTTGAATCATAACTTGCCGGACAAGGCGGAAGATGACATGAAGGCTGCAATGGCCATTGCTCCGCAAAGCCCGCAGGCATATCTTATGCTTGGCCAGGTTCGCTTCTCGCAAAAGCGATACCCCGAAGGAGCAACGCTTCTGGAGCAGGCTTTGCAGTACGACCCTAATTCGATTCGTGCCTTGCGCGGTTTGGTAAATTACGATCTACTCAAAAAGCAGCCGGCTCAGGCGCTTGCTCGCATCAACGCGCAAATCACGAAGAGTCCGAAGAATAGCGGCTTCTACATTTTGCTGGCGGAGTTACAGTTAGCGAACAAGGAGTTTGACCAAGCTGCCATTACCGCTAAAAAGGCCATGGATGCGAATCCTGACGATGGCGAGGCGGTTGCACTTTATGCGCAGCTTCAAAGTCAAAGTGGTCAGTCTGCGAATGCGATCGGGGCCTGGGAGCAATGGCTGAAGACTCATCCCAACAATGCCGGCGCCTTGGCCATTATTGGGACTCTTGAGGAATCGAGCGGAGATACGCGGAAGGCGGAAGACTATTACAAACAGGCTCTCGCAATCCAGCCCACGCAGCCTGTAGCGTCTAACAATCTTGCTTATCTCATGCTCATGAACGGCGAAAATGCCGACGTGGCCTTGTCGCTTGCGGAAACTGCGCGCCGGAGCATGCCAAATTCCACCAATACTGCCGACACGCTGGCGTGGGCTTACTACTATAAGGGAACCTATGCGTTTGCCCGTGACCTTCTGGAAGATGCAATCAAGGTCAATCCAAACAGTGCGACAATGCAGTATCACTTGGGAATGGTATACAGAAAGCTCGGAGATCGAACAAACGCCGCGATGCATTTGAAGAAGGCCATTACGCTGTCTCCTGGCTCTTCCACGGCCAAGGACAGCCAGACAGCGCTTCAGGGCCTCGGTTAAGTTGCGATAGCATCTTGATGACTCCCGGCGGCGCGCTGTTGGCCGCCGGCTGAAGGTCTACGTGGATTGGCCGGCGCGCGGACAGCGTACACATACCTTTTGAATCAGAGTAATGTCCAATATGACCAACACCAAGACCATCGCCCGCAACACCGGCTGGTTCAGCATCGAAAACATAATTAACGCCGTTGTTTTGTTTACTACTTCGATAGCGATTAATCGCTATCTAGGACCCGAGAAGAACGCCTATCTCGTTTATGTCTCCTATATCGCCAGCCTGGTCAGCAGCCTGGGCAGTATGGGCATTCCTGCAACCACCCGGAAATACATGGCTGAGTTTATTGGCATGGGCGACCGGGGCACCGCGCGGTATATTTACCTGCGGACTCTTGTATTGCAGATTGGTTTGGCGACGCTGGCTACCTGCGGCTTTCTTTTCTGGGTAATCAGGTCTGCTGCGCCAGAATATAGGCTGGCATCGGTTCTTATTGTACTCAGCATTTGGCCGGCAATGATCAACTTCATCTCGGCCCAGGCCAACGCCGCCGCGGAAGATTTGGCGAAGAACCTGCCAGGCTCGATTGCCTCGGCCGTGACTTACTTCATGGCCATTGCGGCAACGGTAGTGCTTCATTGGGGGGTTGTCGGAATCGGCGCATCGCTGCTCTTGATGCGCTCTGTCGATTTTCTTGTGCGGTTTTTCCCAACCATGAAGCGTGCGCTGGCCTGGGAGACGACACATGTTCACCCGCCCGGACTGCGCCAGCGCATGATACCGTTCGCATCGCAGGCTGTTGGCAGCATGTTTGTTGCGCAGATAGTCTGGGGCCGCTCAGAGATTATTTTGCTGAAGATGCTTTGCTCGGATGTTAAACAAGTGTCTTTTTATTCCGTGGCGTTCACCATGGCTGAACAGCTACTGCTTGCGGCGATCATTTTCGGTACGGCGGCCGGCACCACGATTTTCGCGCAGTACGGACGGGACAAATCCAGGCTGCCCGAACTTGGCGCCTCCACATTCCGCTATATCGTCATGATGTCGATTCCGCTGCACTTTATCGCAGCGTCGCTCGCGTATCCCGCGCTACTGCTCTTCTACGGTCACAAGTTTGAAGGCGCAGCGATGGTGGTTACACTGGCCCCACTGTTGTGCATGTTCAAAGCCTTTCTAGCGCCGGCGCAGAACCTGCTGGAAAGTTTCGAACGGCAGCGATATGTGATTGCCGCGACAGTCATAGCGGGGGTGATCGATATCAGCGTCGCGTGGTGCCTGATTCCTTCTTATGGCGCGGTTGGCGCTTGTATCGGCAACGGTGCGGCTCAGTTGGCGGCCGTCAGCTTGATGTGGATGGCAGCAATCCGCCTATACAAGGTAAGACTTCCCTGGTTGCTGGTGGCCAAGATTGTTTTTTGCAGCGCACTGGCATCCTTGACCGCGCATTATATTGCCATGCTGATGGCGCCGTGGTTGGCCATTCTTTGCGGTGGAAGCGCCGCACTTGCCGTTTTCTTTGGCTTCTTCTATCTAACGCGAGTGGGCGAGCCGAGCGACCACGATCGACTCAAGATTTTGGTCGGGATCCTGCCTAAGCCGTTGGCGAGCCCCGCCGGAAGAGTACTATCTTCGTTGTTTCGTGTGTAATACACGACGCAATTCAAAGCGAAAAGCTTACGTGAGTGGTCCGCTTGCGCTGATTCGGCTTTTGGAGCTTCTTACAGGTGGCCCTGATGAGTGACACTTCGATGATGCGAATGAAGGTGCTGGTCCTGGATGCCGAAAGCGCGGCAGGTTTGGAGACGGTCCAAAGCCTTGGCAGATACGGTTGTACCGTACATACTGCCGCTTTCCAAGCTCGGCAGAGATTCCGCAGTTCCCGTTTTGTTCGCAGACATTTTCTTTTGGGTACCTTGAAAGACGAAGCCATTCATGACCTGGTCTCTCTTTTCGAGGCAGAGAAGTATGATCTTGTAGTTCCGGCTACTGAAGTATCGCTGCTTGCAATGCTCTCGCCGGAGATCCCGGATAGTTTGTACCAGCGTGCAGCATTGGCTCCGCGACCAAGCGTGCAGACCGCATTGGACAAGCAGGCAGTCTGGGAGCTGGCGCAGCGCATTGGCGTCCGAGTTCCCACATCTGAGTTAGTTTGCTCTTCAAGTTCTCAGCCAGATACTTTTCCTGTCGTACTCAAGCCTGTGCATAGCAAAAGAAATGCCGACGGAGTTGTGAAAGAGTTTGGAGTAACTATCGTCCGTGACTTGACGCAGTGGAGGGCGGCGCTGACAACGACATATCAGGGCATCCCCGTTCAGCAACAGCAATACATCCCAGGAAAGGGTTTGGGCGTGGAGATGCTGTTCCAGCACGGAAAGCCCCAATGGGCCTTTCTTCACGAACGAGTGCATGAGCTTCCGCTCACCGGCGGCGGCAGCAGTTATCGCGTATCACTCGCGTTAAGAGACGACCTGGTTGAGAGCGCAACCCTGCTACTGTCTGCGCTTGATTGGCACGGTGTCGCGATGGTCGAGTTTAAGGTCACGCCGAGTGGCGATGCTTATCTCATGGAGATCAATCCTCGATTGTGGGGATCGCTCGCGCTTGCAATTGATTGTGGAGTTGACTTTCCTGTTGGCTTGCTCCGCCTTGCCACTGGACAGCCAATTCCGCCTCAACCCAGGTACCGCACTGGTTATTACACCCGAAATTTATATCGTGATATTGAATGGCTCAAGACTAACTGGAAGGCTGACCATTCAGACCCTTTGCTGCTGACAAAACCCATAATCCCCTCTATTCTAGGCTGGTTGCGGCCGCTGATCGGAAAAGAGAGCTGGGACTTCTTTTGCTGGACCGATTTGGGGGTGGTGCTCGTCGAAGTGAAAACCCTTATCGTTGAACATTGGCGAAGGGTTGTCAATGTTGTCAGGCGTCGTACCCGCCGTCTATACCTGGAGCATATTCAGCAACCGTTAATGATTCGAAGGCTGCGCGGGCGGCAAATCGACAAGGTACTGATTCTCTGCTACGGCAATATCTGCCGCAGCCCACTCGCCGCCGCTTTGGGAGCCCGGCGGTTCCCGAACGTCTCTTTCTCATCTGCGGGATTCTACTCGGAAACCGGCAGGCAAAGTCCTGATTTCGTGATCGCCGCAGCCGGGCAGCTCGGAGTTGACCTTGCTGAGCACCGTTCAAAGTGTGTCGATGTGAAGATGATCGATGAGGCGGATCTGATCGTAATTATGGATATGCGCAACTACGAGCTTCTCGAAAAAGCATTTCCTGGCGCGCTTGAAAAAACACTGTTTCTCGGAATGTTGCTGCCTGCCCCACAGCTTGAGATCAAGGACCCATACGATAGCCCGGCGTCGATGCCGGCAACAGCTCTTGAATTGGATTGCGCAATCGGGCTGATGTGGAAATAATTGGCTATTTCCTCCGGCCTATTATCTTCCGGTAGGTCAAGGCCAATACTTGCCGGTGAATCTGCAAACATCCGTTTGAACCCGGAAGCGGCTCCAGCTTGGGTGGTCTATGCCGATTCGATTCACATCATAAGGAGTTGTCTCGCCAGGTAAATTTGTGCCGCCATACTTTGAAAAGGCTGCGCGATAACCCGCGTCTTGTGCCGTCCTCTGTGTCTCACCTGTGAAGCTGGTCCTGGCGCCGACCGGATAGGCAAGCACATCGGCTTCTACACCAAGATTTTCCCTCAGGATTTGCCTGGACCTGGATAGCTCTTCGTATTGCATATCCGGCTCCAGTTGGCTCAACACATGGTGCGAATGTGTGTGGGACCCGATCACCATGCCGCTTCTGTGCATCTCCCGAGCTTCATCCCAATCCAAAAAGCGCCGCAGAGTCACGGGCGGCACGTTGCCTTCTGAACTTTCCCCTAGCTCCCGAATGAAACGCGCAGAATCGAAATTCTCAGGCCTCTTATATAACTTCAGTACGGTCCGCAAGCTCTCCGTCAAGCCGTTCCCGTCAATATCGACAGCCAAATCAGACGGGTAGCGGAGAGAGAATCGGCGCCTGCGCGCGGTTTTCATCAGATAGGCAATGTGATCCCACCAGGGAAGTTGACAGGATCCCACCATGCTGGTGGCCAGGAAGAAAACACCTTGTGCGACGTGCGTTCGCAGAATAGGGTAAGCGATTTCGTAGTTATCAAGGTAGCCGTCGTCGAAGGTGATCAACACCCGGCAGCGGCGAGTCTTCTCCTTGATCGTGCCTTCAACAAAAGACAACGCTTCATCTAGTGTCACCAGAAAATCGCCGTGCTTTAGATAGGATATCTGATCGTTAAATTGGTCGGCAGTCGCCGAGAAAACGCCGGGATCGAAGAGATCGTCCTCGGGATTCCCAATGCGATGATAATTCAAAACTAATAGAGAATCTCGTGCTGGGAGTTGTGAAAACAAGTAGGCGGCGCCGCTCCAGTGCAACCCGCGCGCCAGCAACTCTCTCTTCCCGTTGAAACTCAGGCCGCCTGCCATATTCCCCCAGTCATAGCTAATTGAAACCTGCCGAACTGATTGAAGTCGATAGACTTATGACGTCATCTTTTCGGTCCTTGCGCGAGCCACAAACTCCCGCACCTTAGCAATGTCTTTGTGACCTGGAGCGCATTCGACGCCGGAGACAACATCCACACCCCAGGGATGCAGCGTGGCAATTGCGTTCGCCACGTTATCTGGGTTAAGGCCGCCGGCAGCGATTAGGCGCTTCCGCCCTTCCGCGTTTTGGAAGAGCGCTTTGCGCGCCTCGACCCAGTCAAAAGTTACACCGGTTCCACCAACGGCTAATTTCGTCCGAGAGTCCACCAGCACCGCGTCCACATGCAGGTTCCGAACATGTTCGGCCATTCTAGCTGCTTGCTGCTCGCCATTGCCAGCGTCGAAATGCAACACACCCAGTATTCGCAGTTCCGGCCCAAGACGCTCGTGAAGCTGGGCCGTCAACTCGGAGGCCGCGTCAAAGTGCAATTGCACCCCAGTCAGGCCGCAGGTTTCAACGGTGGACACAATTTCCTCTAGGGTGGCATCAACAAAGACGCCAGTCTTCTCAATGGTTGCAGGCAGGTGCGGAACAATGGCTGCTACCTGTGCCGCCGTCACTCTGCGCGGGCTAGGCGCAAAAACGAAACCCACCGCGTCGGCTCCCGCCTCAGCAGCCATCATCGCGTCTTCCAGCGAGGTGTTGGCACAGATCTTTATCCAAATAGGCGTAAGGCTCATCGCGCGGCAACTCCAGTGAGCAGCGCGGCCAGCGCCGCACCGGGGTCTGGCTGACGCATCAAGCTCTCGCCAATCAGGAAGGCATCGAAGCCGGCTGCCCGCAGGCGAACCATATCTTCAGTCGTGGCGATGCCGCTCTCGGCCACGCGCACCACGCCGCGCGGAATCCGCCCTGCGAGTTCGAGCGAAGTTTCGAGCCGCACATCAAATGTTCCCAGGTCGCGGTTGTTCACGCCAATGGCGTCCGCGCCGCTCTCGCCCAGTGTATCGAGTACGCGGTCCAGTTCGCCAGCCATGTGCACCTCGACCAGCACATCGAGTGAAAGGCCATGCGCCAACTGGGTAAAGCGGCGAAGCTTATCATCGGTGAGCGCGGCGGCGATCAGTAGAATTGCATCTCCACAATGCGCGCGTGCCTCCACAATCTGGTATTCGTCCACCATAAAGTCCTTGCGAAGGCAAGGCAGCGGAACTGCTGCCGAGGCCAGTTCCAGATTGCGCAGGCTGCCCTGAAAAAACGGCTCGTCGGTCAACACAGAAAGCGCCGCCGCGCCGCCCGCGAAATAGCTTTGGGCTAGTTTCGCCGCGTCGAAATCCGCGCGAATCAGCCCCTTCGAGGGTGAGGCTTTCTTGATCTCTGCAATGACGGCAGGGCCCGCGGCAGCCCGTTGACGCAATGCCGCAGCCCAGCCGCGCGGCTGATGAGCAGCAGCCATCCGCTCCAGTTCCGCCACGGGGACACGCGCCTTGGCCGCGACGACCGTGGCCCGCGTTGTGGCCACAATTTTGTCGAGGTGAGTAGACATACTCTGCGTTGAGTATACGAAAGAAGCCGCAACACCTGGCCGTCAGCAGCAGAATGGTCCTATTAGGGGCAGCTTCAGGATTGCAGATCCCTGATGAACAGCGAGATCAGCCAGTGGATGCGATGAAGTTCACAGTCTCACAGTTTCACAGAAAATAGGGGGGAGGGGGTACCTTGGGGGGGGTACGGACCGGGCGGGTGCCTGACATATCGAACCGCAGCAGGTTGACCTCTTTGCGCACTCTAACCTCCAATGAACATTGTGCGCCGAGGAGCAGTAATTATCCGCATGTGTTTTGACAAGTCGGATTCCGTCAGCTCCCAACCACCATCCGCACACCATCTTCCGCATTCGCAGCCACGCGGACTAGCTCCCGGTTCTTCGGTTTCACGAACCCCGCAGTCACAGAGGAATCGAAAAACTTCAGAAGCCCGTCCCAATACCCGGCAGTGTTGATGAGAATGCACGGCTTGGCGTGCAGGCCGATTTGCGCCCAGGTCACCACTTCGACCATTTCGTCCATCGTGCCGTAGCCGCCCGGCAAAACCAAAAACGCATCGGCCAGCTCGAACTCGCGCGCCTTGCGCTCGTGCATGGTTTCCACCAGTTCCAGCTTGGTCAAGTTGGGATGAGCAATTTCCTTTCGCGTCAGCACCGCGGGCAGCACGCCAATTACTTCAGCCCCACCGGCCAGAGCAGCATTGGCCACCGCGCCCATCAGCCCCGCGCTTGCCCCGCCATAAACCAACCCCAAACCGGCGGAGGCAATCGCCGCGCCCAGCGCCCGAGCCTCGGCTACAAATGCGGGGTTGTTTCCGCTGGCCGATCCACAGTAAACCGCCACGCGGCGAAGAGATTTCTTGGAAGGTGTCATGGTGTCTATAGGATAAACGCTGGGCGCCTGATTTTATTCTCGTTCAAGGTATTCGGCCGGTAAGAGTATTGCCCGCGTCCGGTTCTATGCATATATGTTGGAGTCTTTGGACAATTTGCCATCGCCTAAGCAAGCTGCGCTGCTCGGGAGTTTTCGAGCACACACACCCCGCCCCATGGCCTGTCTGGTTTGCGGCCTCCTGGATCGGGGAGAAGCGAGAGTAGTCGCATTCCAAACGTCAGGCGCTTCATCTTGGCCGCGGTATGCAGCAGAGAGTGCGTTTCGACCGTTTTCCACCCGTTTGGGGTGAAGAATTCCGGCCCTTCGCGAGGGGCGAATTTCAGCGGCATACCGGCCTCGGCCAGCGGACCTCCCATGGCTTTCTGGAGCATCCGAAGAAGCGCGGGCGAACAAAGATCGTTGACCCACCGCCGGAAAGCTATCGGGGCTGCCAAATCGCGCGCCAGTTCTGCCGCGCCTTCAGCATCGAAATAGATGAGCAGCCCTTCGCTCACCACCAGCACCGCTTTCGCTTCGGTCCCGAGCCGCTGAAACAACGCACGGCGCGCTGCTTTGTCTCGTAGATCCAGCTGCACCCGCTCAAGCGCGCACGTTGGGCGCTCAGCTGAGAGGATCTCCGTTTTGTAATTCAGTATCTCCGGCAGGTCAATCTCGATCCAGCGAAGAGAAGGGGGAAGTTGCATTCGATATGGCCTTGAATCGAGGCCAGCCGCCAGATTAACGACCATATCTGTGCCCTGCCGCACGGCCTGTTCGATAACTTGATCGACCAGCCAGGTCCGGGCCGTATAAGACCAGGAATGCCGCCGGGCAAATGGCACGAGAGCGGCAATTTGCCTCCCGCGATCTCCGGCCAATGTGCTGGCATAGGGGTCGCGGAAGACGGCGTCGGTGCGCTCGTTCTCCTGCGCGCGGTACACTGCCACCCAAAGGGCGGTATCCGAAATGTGGCGCAGTGGGGCCGGGGAATTCATGGCGGAATTATACCAGCGAGTTATTTCATCGTCGCCGTCCGATTCTCGCGACAGCCTACACCCTGGCTGGCTGTCTTCTTGGCGTTCAATTCTCCATTTGCCTCTACACAGCCGCAGCAAGAATCCGCACAAAACGGCAAGCGCATTTCGCTTTATCGGCCGTGGAATCTCAACGAGAACAACATCGCTGAGGTGCGAATCGAGATTGCATTAGACAGATTTCGGCGTTTTGGCCGGATAACCAGCTGCTCGACAATTGCTTTTGCGTCAGGTGCATAGAGGCTGATTAGCGACGCCCTGCGACTTAGGTAACCCTACAGTGCGGTTGTTAATCCATCGCGTGCAAGGTTTCAAACGCTTCTTGTAACGCTGGATCGTTCAACCCGGTCGCCTTCAGCCTGGCTTCGATCCGGCGACGGACCTGGTCGGCATCCGGAAAGTCCTGGACAGTCCAGAATCGGTCTTTGCGCTGAAAATATCCAGCTTCCTGCAAGAACCAGACCCCGTATCGGTACGCATCGCCAGAGGTGTCATCCAGGTCGCTTACCATGAATGATCCATCGGGCTGGTACGACTTCGTCAGACACCAGTGAAGCATTCGTGCAATCTCTGTGTGCGCTCGTTCCCGAGTCGCGTCATCCAGTGTAGGCCATGCCAAACGAAAGATTTTTACAGCGTCCCAGTTGAGATGGTTCTCATAGTGCCCGTCGAACAAGATGCCCGCTGGGAAGTTGACCCGATCCAGGTCCAGAAGGCGCCGCGCAATCATGTCCTTGTGCTCTACCGCGCCGTGCAGGTCCGAGACCACATGAAAGGTCATCGCCATGTCGTCCATCTTCCAGACCCTTCCTTCGCGATCGACGAGCCACTGGCCCCAGCATCCTGTCGCTGGGTTCTGCCAGTGCTGGACAAACACGACGAGAGCATTGCGAAGACGCGGGTCGAACGTGTAGCAGTTCACTGGATTGGTCGCGTACAGCATGCGCGCGATGGCGGAAAACGTCTCATCCGTCTCCTCGCGATTGAAGACACCAGTCTTTGTGAACTGGTTGTATAGGTCTGAATCGAGCTGAGCATTCAGCTTTTCAGGAGAATTGATTTGATCCAGAAATTTCAGAGGATATTGTGGTGGCGCATGACACGCCTTTACGTCCTCCACGGAATAGTAGAGGCGCAGATACCACGGACGGATACCCATACCCCAACTGCCGTCGGACGCCTGCTGCTCTCGCGCCAGTTTCTGCTCGTTGGACTCGGCCAGGCTTTGGCGCAGTAGTGCGATATCGGCCCGGGTACCGTCAACATCCGGCGTAAAGTTGAGGCGCCAGCGAATCTCGCGATAGATATGCATCGAGTAATGCATATCCTCGCCTGCCGTCTGACGCCGGTTGATCTCCGTGACCAAAGGACGGAGCTCAGGGTTTAGGAGTCGCAACCGCTGCTGCCGGGCCAGAGGCACTTCCGCGAAGTCCCAATAAAAACAAATCTTTTCCCGGGAGTATTTCCACCAAGACCCACGTTGAACTCGTGGCGGAGCCGTGAACACACGCGCACGATAAATCCGAGTTGCAACCAGCGCCCGCGTGAGTTGCTGGCGTAGGGAATATACTGCCAGCGCTGACACAAGAGACGCCAACACCACGCCAAGGATCCATCGTCTGCGTCTGCTCATGCCTGCAATGATATCGAATATCGAGTTCGAGCATCCGTCTGATCGACCTACCAGAAACCGTCGGCGCACTCGACGCGTACTCTTGGGCGAGCACTCTGCTCGCTCGCCGCCTCAACCGGTACACTAGAGCCAGGACTCTTCCCGCCTGGACGCCATCTTGCAGCCGCAGCTCTCCAACCTGAATCCTGAACAGCGCGCCGCCGTCGAGGCCACCGAGGGACCCCTGCTTATTTTGGCCGGAGCCGGCTCGGGAAAGACCCGCGTCATCACCAGCCGCATCGCCTGGCTCATCCGCGAAAAAGGCATCGCGCCGGACTCCATTCTGGCCGTCACCTTCACCAACAAAGCCGCCAGCGAGATGGGTGAGCGTGTTGACCGGCTGCTGGACCACTCCTCGCTGGCCAAGCCGCTACTCTGCACCTTTCACTCGTTTTGCGTTCGCATTTTGAGGCGTGACATCGAGGCCCTGAGGGTCAACGGGGAGGGCCTGACCCGCTCCTTTGCCATCTACGATGAGAACGACCAGCAGGCCATCGTCAAGCAGATCATGCGCCGCATGGGTCTGGACACCAAGCAGCTCACGCCGCGCACGGTTCTGGGCCGCATCTCCTGGGCCAAGAGCCACATGGTCGATCCGCAGGAGTATTACCTCGCCTCAAAAGACCCCAACAGCGAGCGTATCGCCCACATCTTTCAGAGCTATAAAGCCGAACTGCGCAAGTGCAACGCGCTGGATTTCGACGACTTGCTGCTGGAGGCCGTGCGGCTGCTGAAGGTTTCCGCCGAGGTGAGGGAGCGCTATCAGCGCAAGTACCGCTATTTGCTGATCGACGAATACCAGGACACCAACCGCCCTCAGTACGAGCTGATGAAGCTGCTGGCCGGCGAACATCAGAACGTCTGCGCCGTAGGCGACGAAGATCAGAGCATCTACTCGTGGCGCGGCGCTGACATTCGCAACATTCTCGAATTTGAAAAGGATTTTCCCAACGCCCGCATCGTGCGCCTGGAGCAGAACTACCGCTCCACGCAGGTGATTTTGGAAGCCGCGGGCGCTGTGGTCGCAAACAACCTGAAGCGCAAGGGGAAGAAGCTCTGGACCGATCGACAGGGCGGATCGCTCATCGGTTTTTATGAGGCCCCGGACGGCGAAAATGAGGCGCTGTTCATCGCCGACCGCATCCAGACCTTCCTTCGCCAAGCAGATTCCTCCGAAACGCCGGGTCCCGGAAAGGGGCAATGCGCCGTTCTCTACCGCACCAATGCCCAATCCCGGCTGGTCGAGGAGGCGCTGCGCCGCTACAACATCTCCTACACCATGGTCGGCGGTTTCAGCTTCTACGAGCGAGCCGAGATCAAGGACCTGCTCAGCTATCTGCGCCTCATCCGCAATCCACACGATTCAATGGCCTTGCAGCGGGTGATCAACACGCCGACCCGCGGCATTGGCAAAACCACTCTGGAAACTCTGGAGCGGCTGGCTCTGGAAACCGGCGCTTCCACCTGGGACGCCGTCAGCGCCACCATCCAGAACCGGCTTATTCCCACGCGGGCGCTCATGGCCATCGAGTCGTTCCGCCAGCTCATCCTCGACGCGCAGGCCATGATGGATCCTGATTTTGCGGGCAAGCTCTCGGCCGATGTGGCCGCTGGCGCGGAGTCCGGCGAGGATGCCGACACCGGCTTTGATTTTGGCGAGGTTTCTGACAATTTAACCTCGAATTCGAGCTCCGGGATTCCAACCCCGCCCAATCCCGATTTTGAATCGGACGCAGAAGAAGTCGCGGCAGACGAACAAGGCCACGGCAGCGCTTTTCGCAAACCCGGCGACGCGGCGACGCTGCCCGAACTGATCCGTTTTCTTCTCGACCGGACCGGCTACATCAAAGCCCTTGAAACCGAGGGCTCGCCGGAGGCCTTCAGCCGCATTGAAAACCTGAAGGAACTAGCCAACGCCGCCCACGACGCCGAGGCTCGCGGCGAGACTTTGGCCGAGTTCCTCGACCACGCGGCTCTGGCCTCTGACACCGATCAGTTTGATCCCGACTCCCGCGTCACGCTGATGACGCTGCACGCCGCCAAGGGCCTGGAGTTTTCGCTGGTCTTCCTGGCCGGTCTGGAAGAGGGCCTGTTTCCTCACTCCCGCACCCTCAATAGCCCCGACGAACTCGAAGAGGAGCGCCGCCTCTGCTACGTCGGCATGACCCGCGCGATGAACACGCTTATCCTTACCCGCGCCCATTACCGTCGCCGCTACGGCAACGACGCGCCGGAGATGAGCATCCCTTCCCGCTTCCTCGAAGAGGTTCCCAGCCAGTTGATCGAAAACCTCGGCGGCCGGTCTCCTGCGTGGTCCACCCCCGCCTACTCCAGCGCAGGCTCTCGATTCGGCGCAGCCCGCCGTCCAAGCCAATCCGGCGACTTTGCTGACCAGCACTACAACTACGAAGACGAAAACCAGGATGCCCCGCGCTCGTCCGCCGGCAGCCTCGCGTCCAGCGGGAAAAAGAGCTACGGCGCGGGCGCAAATGGCTCACCTTCCAAGCCTTTTGTCGCCTCGTGGATGACCGCCAAGCCGGCTGTAACCAGCAAAGAACTCAATCCAAAAAATGGAAGCGCGGATGCGCCGCACTCCATCGACAACATCGCCCGGTTTTTCGGAGGCAAAGCCGGCTCGCTTCCCCGACCAGCCATCGACCTTCCGCAGCCAAAAGGCGCTACCGGCCTGAAAAAAGGTCAGCACGTCCGCCATGCGAAGTACGGCGAAGGCACCATCCTGATGCGCGAAGGCGAAGGCGAAGACGCCAAGCTCACCGTCCTGTTTGCGCGTAACGGCATGAAGAAGTTGATGGAAAAGTTCGCGAATCTGCAAAAGATTTAAGGCTTTCGCGCATCGCACGCCCACTGCGCTACCATAAAGACAGGATTGGAAACGAGCATGTTCGTCGTAGTTTGGCAGTTTGAGGTTGCTGAGGAGAAGATTGCCGGCTTTGAGGCCGCCTATTCGGCTGAGGGCGAGTGGGCGCAACTCTTCCGCGCCTCGTCTGGATACAAGGGCACCGAATTGCTGCGCGACGCCTACATTCCCGGCAACTACCTGACCATCGACCGTTGGGCCAGCGAAGAGGCCTTCCGCACCTTTCGCAAGAACCACGACACGGACTACGAAACCCTGGACCGCGCCTGTGACAAGCTCACCAGCCGCGAGGTCCGCATCGGCGCTTACACCGTCTGAGCCGCCTAACCCGCCCCGGTTAAGCTGAACCATCTGCTCAATCAAAGCTCCGAACGCTCAGGAATTGAGGGAAAGCTGCGGGCCAGCAGGCTATGCACCGGTTTTCTCCATCTCTTCGCTATTTTTCTCTGTCAATGTCTGTCCGGCCCTGCTACAATCCCATCGAAATCCAATCCATGCCGCCGCGCCGTTTCCTTGCAGGAAAGAAGGAGCCGGGTTCGGTGAGTATCTTTTTAGGAGTCCCCCAAATGGCGATTGCCGATGACCGCTCGAAGGCCGTAGAACTAGCCCTCGCACAGATCGAAAAACAGTTTGGCAAAGGGTCGATTGTCCGGCTCGGGTCCAAGGAAGCGCTTGTGCCCATTGCCGTTATCTCCACCGGCTCAATCAGTTTCGACGCTGCACTGGGCGTGGGCGGAATCCCGCGCGGGCGCGTCACCGAAGTTTTCGGCCCCGAGTCGTCGGGCAAGACCACCATCACCTTGCAGATCATCGCTGAGGCGCAGAAGGCGGGCGGCCTGGCCGCATTTGTCGACGTGGAGCACGCCCTGGACCCTGCCTATGCAAAGAAGCTGGGCGTGGACATCGATAACCTTCTGGTTTCTCAGCCAGATAGCGGTGAACAGGCATTGGAGATTACTGAAACCCTCGTCCGCTCCGGCGCCATCGACGTGTTGGTGGTGGATTCCGTGGCCGCGCTCGTCCCCAAGGCCGAGTTGGACGGCGAGATGGGCGACTCCCACATGGGCCTGCAAGCCCGCCTCATGTCTCAGGCACTGCGAAAGCTCACCGGGACAGTCTCGAAATCCCGCACTGCGCTCATTTTTATCAATCAGATCCGCGAGAAGATCGGCGTCATGTTCGGCAACCCGGAGACCACCACCGGCGGCCGGGCGCTCAAGTTCTACTCTTCAGTCCGCGTGGACATTCGCCGGATTGCGGCCATCAAGGATGGCGACGCGGTTACCGGCAACCGAACCAAGATCAAGATTGTCAAAAACAAGGTAGCCGCGCCCTTCCGCGAGGCCGAATTCGACATCATCTACGGCGAGGGCATCAGCCGCGAGGGCGACGTGCTTGACCTGGCCGTGGCCAACAACATCGTCGAGAAATCCGGCGCCTGGTATGCCTACGCCGGCGAGCGCATCGGCCAGGGCCGCGAAAACACGCGCACCTTCCTCAAGGACAACAAGGACGTCTTCGCGAAGATCGACGCCGAGCTGCGCAAGAAGCTGGGCATCGGCGGCGCCAAGGCCGATGTCCCCGAAGTCCCCGCCACTGGCCCGGCGGAGGCCAAGGAAGCCGTCCGCGGGCGCAAAGGGTAGTTTTTTCTTCCTTCGGTCAAGGGTGAATCCCAGGTCTCGAAGCGAGACCTGGGGCCGCTCGGCATCATATTTGGCGGGAAAGAGCGAAAATGAGATTCGCAAATTGGACCGATGCAGAAATTCAGAGATGGTGCCTGTTGCGTGCAATCGAATGGTGCGTTTTCCCTGCTTTTGCCTCTCAGCCGTTGGTGCCCATCATGTTTCTCTTATTCCCGTGGTACTGGGTAATAGCGGTCGTCGTCGCACTCAATTTCTTATGGAGCGGGATTAGGTACTCTTGTGTCAATATAACTGCTGCCAGAGCTGCCTGCCTTTTTGTGACTTTAGCCAAGTGGCCACTAGCAATCGGAAGCGCTATTTATCTCTTTATCAATCGCGAGTTCGTTCCAGGTCTCATTGCGCTATTTTGGCCGTTACTTGCCGGGCTCATCCCCCTTCCGGGAAAATCGGAGTTATCGAACTTGCTTTCGCCAAAAAGCTTGGATATGTGCCTGAGGACGAAGGATAAGGGAGACATATGAGTTGGTTCAACAGTTCTAAGAAAAACGAATCCGCGTTGTCCAAACTTTCGGATAAAGTTTTTGAGAAGTCTCTTTTGTGTGCAGAGGTCCTGAAACCGGATTTAGAAAAGAAGTTTGGAAAAGATAGTAAAGAATTCCACTCTAAATATATTCCAGTTTTGCTTGAGTTTATGTACTTTTTTCTTCATTTAACAAATAGGTCTGCTTTTGCCCAGCTTGGTCACGAAAAGCGAAATATATTATACGACGAGCTAGCCCCGCTAACTATTGATGCCACGATAGAAACTTATTTCGGTCATTGGCCGAAAAATCTAAAAGATGGAATGGAGAGGGATTTTTGCGACAATTTGAGCAATTCAGAAATGGAGTATGCAAGTTGTAAAGAATTATTGCTCAAACCAGAAGATGACACTCGGACATTTGAAAAAATTATGTCAGGCGCGAAGAGCAAGTCGATGATTGGGCAACTTACTGACAATCTTTCGCAGATAATAGAAGGCGAAATAAGTCTTGATCCAATTTTTAGAATGACGATTTGCGGTGTTGTTATAGAAAGCCTAAAAAAGAAAGAAATTGAGGCTTTGGTTTCTGAAGCTTCTAAAGAAATCAAATAATTGTGTGACGGGTGGCCCACATCTCGATTTTGAGATGTGGGAGACGATGAACTTCATGGCGCGCAAGCGCCGTCCGCCCCATTGCAGGTGGTTGTGTCAGGGCACGACTTTAGTCGTGCCGAAAGCGAATGAAAAAGGACTGCGGGCTTTAGCCCCTGCGTGAAACTCCATTCCATGGACGCCATCCCGCAGCGGCTAAAGCCGGGAAATGATTTGAGACTCATGCGGCACGACTGAAGTCATGCCCTGACACAAGGCGAATCGCCATATTGTATGATTCTTCAAACGGATCAACCCTTGCCAAGGACTCTAAGTCTAGTTTTTCGGACCAGGGATATGATGAACCTTATGGCGCGCAAGCGCTGTCTGCCCCACCGCGGGTGGTTGTGTCAGGGCACGACTTTAGTCGTGCCGAAGGCGAAAGAAAAGGATGGCGGGCTTTAGCCCCTGCGATGTCTAAACCTTCCCGGCCATCGGACCCAAACAGCGCCGCGGGATGCCCGCAAACATTCTTTGCTACCACTCGGACGGCAGGCGGGAAATCACTCTTCCAAACCGAGCGCATGGCGAATCTTTTCATCGACGTCCTACGGTCAACCATGCGGACCAAAAGAATTGTGGTTCACGACTTTGTCGTCATGCCAAACCACGTTCACATCCTGATGACCGTACCCGGCGAGATGAGCCTTGAGAAGGCGATGCAGTTGATCAAAGGCGGCTTTTCGTTTCGGGCCAACAAGGAATTGGACTTTCGGGGCGAGATATGGCAGCGGGGATTTTCCGACGTGCGCGTCAATGACGAGCAGAGCTTTCTGCAGCATCGAGAATATATCGAAAACAACCCTGTGAAGGCGGGATTGGCGAACTCGGCTGACGAGTATCCGTACGGGTCTGCGCATTTGAAGAAGAGGAAAAAGCACGCAGGGGCTGAAGCCCGCGAATTGATTGCGGCTGTGCGGCACGACTGAAGTCGTGCCCTGACACAATGCTGGCTAGATTTAGAGTTTCCCCGCAGCCTCTGAAGTCGTGCCCTGACACTTCAGGCGGCACGGGATGCTTTTTCTAAAGCCTGCAAGGCTGGCTCTGCGAGTCGGCCTGACACGGGCAGCGATGACCTTATAGCGCCCGCGCTAATGCCGCCCATGCACAAACCGCAGCATCCGCAACAGAAGCAGCAAAACAGCAAATGCAATCACACACACCAGCACCAAACGCTGTGAGCGCCGCTTTGTGGGTCGGGATTTTGCCGGTCGATTCATGCGGAAGGCAAAAGCGAAGCAAAGCCATTCTACCGCGATGGATGCGACCATCAGCGTCTGATTCCAGACGGCTTGCGACGCACCATCTGCGCAGAAGCTTGTTTTTCAAACGGTCCGAAAGCTGCATCGGATTCGGCAAGGCTGGAACCTAACGGAAAATTCGAAGAGCCCCCGCAGGACGCTCGGGCAAGACACTCTCAGACTGTGCATGATCGAGGACCAAAATCAGGCAGATTCTTGATTCAGGCCGATGGGCAAGGCCGGACCCAATCCACATGAACCCGCCCTGATCGATGACCGATCCTCGGGCTGTCATTCTCTCGGTAATGGGATCAAACTACCCTTTGCAGGTCGAAATTTTTCTTCGCTTCCCGTGAAACGTTTGGTAGTCTTGGAGCACCAATTTAACAATTGGTCGCATTTTTCCCTTCTTTTCCCAACCAGGCTGCAGTTTTAGGAGAGAGAACGTGCGCTCATTTACCTTGGTGACTCTTGCGGCGTTGTGCTTTGCGCCTTCCCCAGCCCAGCGAACCCAGCCGACGCCAACAGCATCGTTGCAGGCGATTGCGCCAAGCGGCATCCCGATTCCCGTCGTCGCAACGCGGATCGAACAAGGAGAGAAAACAGATGCTTGATCGAACGCAATTCGAACGCGAAGTGCGCTTTGCGGTCGTTGTCTACGGCGGAGTTTCCTTGGCCGTGTACATGAACGGCGTCTCGCAGGAACTGCTACACCTGGTGCGCTCCACTCATGAGGAGCTTGACGAGCTCACGCCGGTCGAGCAAGTCTACCGGCGTTTGGCCTGTCTCGTTGGTGAGCCTGCCAAGGAACCGAAGCCGGATGAGCACGGGCAATCATTACTCTCGGACGATCAGAAAAGTGAAGGCGCTAATCAATCCAAGCGGCCCAGCCGCGTGGATTGGACGCCCTCGGCGCTCGGCAAGATTGAACATCACTTGAGCCGGTCAACGCCCGACTCAGCAGAGCGAACAGAGCGCATTGTGGGGTCGCATGTCTCAACCGGCACAGAAGCCTGGCTGACGAAAGACGAACTCGAAAAGCCGTCGACGAAATTCGTTGTGGACATCCTTGCAGGGACTTCCGCCGGTGGAATCAATGCCATTTACCTAGCCAAGGCGCTGACGACCGGGGCGACGTTGGATGCGCTCGCAAAGCTCTGGATCACCGCGGCAGACCTGACCAAGTTATTGAATGACAGTAAAGTGGACCCTTTAAGGCTTAAGCAGAGTCCACCGCCGTCGCTTCTGAATAGTCCCTGGATGTACCTCCAATTGCTTCGAGCGCTGAACACGATGAGCAAAGAGGCAGATGCTCACAGCACGGAGGGAGGCATCAGTGATCGGTCTATGGTCGATGCGCTGGACCTCTACTGTACTACGACCGATCTTGATGGCCTTCCGGTTCTGCTTCCATTAACAGATAAAGGCGTTCGCGAGCGGCGCTACAAAAGCGAATTTCATTTCAAACGACGGCCGGGAATCGGAGACGAAAAGAATGACCTCCGCCAGGATATGGATCCATTCCTGGCCTTTGCGGCTCGATGCACATCTTCATTTCCCATAGCATTCGAACCGATGATGCTCCAGGACATCGCAAAGGTCGTTGACCGAGACGACCCTGATTTTGCAAGCTACTATTCGCGCAATCAGGGAAAAGACTTGAAGACGACGATCTTCGGCGCGAAAACGGAAGTAGCCGAACTGACCGCTGCCGCCGCATTCGAGAACGTCTGCCCGATCTACCTGGATAACGCCGCGACTCAGCAGGTCCCCTTCGATAGGCGAGCCTTTGCAGATGGAGGCTATTTACACAACAAGCCGTTTTCGTATGCTATCGAAACGCTTAAGCGCCGGAGTTCGACGAGGCCAGTCGATCGAAAGTTGATGTACCTCGAGCCCGAGCCTGAGGTCTTTTCAAAACGCGACAAATCTGTGCCGCGCGATTCCGACGGCAAGGTCGTCCGTCAGAATGCAATTCAAAATGGTCTCGACGCACTGCTCGTGCTGCCCCGCTACCAGACAATCCGCGAAGACATTCAATCTGTTGTCCAGTGGAACAGCAATGTTTCGCGCCTGCAACGAGTCATTGAAGATCTCCAGGACGGCGTCGAGAGCGTCGCAATCAATATAGCGGATCCTGCAAAGTACGCGGACTGGCAGCGTCGCCTCGAATACTCCAACTATCTGCGGCTTCGCCTTTCGAGTGCCGCCGACCGGGTTGCGGCACTGCTTGCCGCAGCAATAAAGGTCGAGACCGACTCGGTCGAAGGCTCCGCTCTTCGCGTCGTCGCAGGTGAATGGCGTGACCGCAATTTTGGGGGGCATAAGGTTTTCGGCGCAGACCCCAAACTCCGCGAGGCACAGTTGTCGTATCTCGACATGTACGACTTCGAATTCTTGCTCAGGGGGCTGCGGTACCTGCGAACCCGACTGATTAAAGTCAGCTCAAGGCAAAACAAAGAGCACTTCTCCAAGATATGGGATGCCCTTGATCAGCTGACAAGACAATACGACGATCTGGCAAATGACGACCCTCACCTTGACCTGAGCAAGGCGACGAAGGTTCAGGCTCTGGAGAACCTCGTCTACCCGGCTTGGCTGGCGTGTCTCAAATTCGTGATGGATCCGACAGCGGCGCGATGGTTCCTGGAAGCCTTACGCGAGCTGGAAACAGGTGACCGCTCTAATTTGGCTGAGTTGCTGAGTGCAACCGAAGGTGGGTCGACTGCCCGGGCCCAATGGTTGTTCAAGAATTCGGATCAACCTATTGGCTTTGTGCTCGATAGCACGCTGGCAAAGTCAGTGGTAAGCCTTGGGAATCTCAAACCGGACAAATTGCGACTCCTCTGGGGGCCGGGAGCGACGGGTTGCCGCGAGAGATTGAGATGGGCAAGACAACAAACAACGACGCCCTATGCCCCGTTTCTTCGCGATCTTACGTTCGGAGCGATTAAGCAGTCGATCGAGGACCAACTGCAGAATGAGTATGGTAAAAAAGCTGGCCTGTGTCGGCTGAAGATTTTGGTCGGGTCCGAAGAAGATCGAAATCCCGACAGCCTGCACGGGATCTATTTTGCCTTTGACGACAAGCTGAAGACGATGCCGCCAGAGACCCAAGGTTTCGGCAACTCGTGGCGGGAGTTCGAGATTAAAGACACGCTTGTCTATCCGGTAACTTTCGGCACGGGTCTGGGCGAATTCGAAACGGTGGATCTATTTCGGATCAGCCCGCAGGACACCGGAGGAATTTCAGGGATAGCTGCGCTCGAAAAAGGTAAGATTGCACCTCTGAAGGGATCAAACCTGATGGCTTTTGGAGGCTTCCTGGATTCGAGCTGGAGACTCAGCGACATGCTGCGTGGACGCTTGGATGGGGCGGATCGACTGATAACAGCAATCTTGCCGGACAGCGATCCGCAGACTGTTCAGGTTCGCGAGATGCTGATCCGAGAGGCGCAAGCGGCCATCGCAAAGGAATGGGAGACTTTTGAACGCGAACTGCAGAACCCACCCCCGACGGAGCGTCGAAGCTTCTTTAGGCGGAATTTGAATATGGTGGTCAGAGTCGTCACTCCAAGACTGTCTTGGCGGCGAGACTCGAAGATGGAAGGGGCTTCACGTGAGACGGAAACTGAAGGAACAGTCCAAACACCTACAACTACGGCGAAACCTTCCAAATGGAAACGCTTTTGGGCCGGAGTTGGCGATCGCATTTGGAAGATCGGAGGAATAGGAAATGGGCACACAGTTAATCCAGGCAGCAACTCAGGTAATTAGCCAAACAATTCAAGATGCGGATCATCCGCCGGATCCCGAATCGACGCTCCGTAACGCAGCGCGTGCGACGACCATTCTGGGCAAGATGCTGGAGGACATGGCAGACAAGTCTGCAAAGAAAGTTTCCAAACCGGCACGGCTTATCACAAATTTTGGCCTCCTGGGCTACGGCTTGGTTGAGATATCCGTGCCGCGCTCAATCTGGTCACATATTGCCAGCTACTGGCTGCAACTACTTACGTTAATCGGCGCAGCGATGTTTGCGCTTGGGCTTTTTTTCAGGACCGAGGACACTTGGAAAATTGGACTGGGAGTGCTGGTCTTCGTCTGGTTGATCTCAGGATTGCGTGATGTGCTGCAATTGGTAATGAGGGGTAAACCGGTTACAGGATGGGCTTTGGCGATCCAATGGCGACTCCTGCTCCCTCTCGCCTGCTTTGCCGTGCTGGCTGTGGTCTACGCTCAGACTGTGAATCAAGTCCTCAATGAGACGGGAGGAGTTCTGATTTGGATTCATAAGGATGTACTCAGCGGATGCCAGCACCTCCTTAACCTGGTTAACTCACTGCTTGGTCACCCATGAGCCGCTGCTGTTGGCATTCAGTCTCACCGATAGGTGTGGATCACCGCCCTCAGTGTCGCCCGCGCACAAAGTTCAGCATCCGCAGCAGCAGCAATAAAACTGCAAACGCGACCGCGCACACCAGAACCAGACGCTGTAAGCGCGGCTTTGTTCGCCAAGATTTTACTGGTCTATTCATGGGAAGGTTAATGTGAAGCAAGGCCATTTTACCGCGCTGGATACGACTATTAGCGGCTGATTCCAGACGGCTTGCGGCGCACCATATGCGCAAAAGCCCGTTTTTCATGCTGCTGATACAATAGAAGGTGCCGCACTGTGCGGTGAATTTTCTTATTTTGTCCCCTGATCCCATGGCCTGAACGGCCGAACCAAGAGAAGGAAAAGCTCCCCTGTGACTCAGACGATACGCAATATCGCCATCATCGCCCATGTCGACCACGGCAAGACAACCCTCGTAGACGCCATGCTGCGGCAATCCGGCACATTCCGCGCCAACGAACAGGTGGCCGAACGCGTGATGGACTCGAACGAGCTCGAGCGGGAGCGCGGCATCACCATCCTGGCCAAAAACACGGCCATCGTCTTTGAAGGCGGCAAGATCAACATTGTGGATACTCCCGGCCACGCCGATTTTGGCGGCGAGGTGGAACGCGCCCTGAAGATGGTAGACGGCGTGATGCTGCTGGTGGACGCGGCCGAGGGCCCACTGCCGCAGACGCGCTATGTGCTGGCTAAGGCGCTCGAAGCTCATCTCAAGCCTATCGTGGTGATCAACAAGATCGATCGCCCCGACGCTCGGCCTCAGGAAGTCCTGGACGAGATCTACGACCTGTTCATCGACCTCGATGCTGACGAGACGCAACTCGATTTCCCGGTGCTCTACGCGGTAGCCAAGGCGGGCACGGCGTCGCTCGACATGGCCAAGCCCGGCGTGGACCTGCAGCCGCTCTTCGAGACCATTGTTTCCGAGATTCCGCCGGCCACCGGCGACGCCGAAGGCACACTGCAGATTCTGGTCACTAACCTCGATTATTCGGATTACTTTGGCCGCATCGCCATCTGTCGCGTCTTCCAAGGCACGCTGCATGCCGGCGACGACGTGACCATCTCCAAGCGCGACGGCACACTGCAGAAGACGCGCATTACCAAGCTGTTCACCTTCAGCGGCCTCAAGCGAATTGAAACCACCGAGACCACCATGGGCGACATTGTGGCCGTGGCCGGCGTCGAGGGTATCACCATCGGAGAGACCATCACCAGCGTCGAAAATCCCGCACCCCTGCCGCTGATTGTTATTGATGAACCGACGATTGCCATTCAATTCAGCGTCAACAATTCGCCGTTTGCCGGCCGCGAGGGCCAATACGTCACCAGCCGCAACCTGCGCGAACGCCTCGAAAAAGAGTTGCTGACGAACGTTTCAATACGTGTGGAAGACACCGGCTCGCCGGATACTTTCAAGGTGCTGGGCCGCGGCGAATTGCAGCTTGCGATTTTGATCGAGATGATGCGCCGCGAGAGTTTCGAACTTCTCGCCGGTCGGCCGGAGATTGTCACCAAGATGGTGGACGGCGTGCGCATGGAGCCTGTGGAGCATCTCACCATCGACGTGCCCGACGCTTATACCGGCGTGGTCATTGAGAAGCTTGGGCCGCGCAAGGGCGAGATGACCAAGATGCACAACCACGGTTCTGGCCGCGTGCGTATGGAGTTTCGCGTGCCCAGCCGCGGCATCATCGGCCTGCGCAGTGAGATGCTCACCGACACCCGCGGCACCATCGTGATGAACGCCCTGTTCGACGGCTATATCCCCTACCAGGGCGAAATTCCGCAGCGTCCCACAGGCGCTCTGGTTTCCGACCGTCAGGGGCTCACTACAACTTATTCGCTGAACGGCCTGCAAGAGCGCGGCGTGTTGTTTGTGGGAGCGGGCGTTGAAGTCTACGAGGGAATGATCGTCGGCGAGCACTCGCGCGACAAGGACCTCGACGTAAATGTGGTCCGCGAAAAACACATGACCAACATGCGCGCCTCAAGCGCGGACGAAGCCATCCGCCTGGTGCCCGTGAAGGCTCTCAATTTGGAGCAGGCCATCGAGTTTATCGCCGAGGATGAAATGGTCGAGGTCACTCCCAAGTCGCTGCGTCTGCGCAAGAAGATTCTGCAACAGAACAAACGGCCCAAGAACTGGGAGAAGAACATCGCGTAACAAACTGCGAGAGAACTTGCAGTTTTGAAAAGGCGCGGCTTTAGCCGCGCCACTAAACGAGTAAATCAGAAATCCCGCTCTAATGCCGGTGCCAGGCTTCGAAGGCCACTTCAATCACCGCAAATAGCACGCTGGCAGCCGCCAGGAATCCCTTGGCCCGCTGCCAGTTCTGCTCATGCCGCTCCAGGCGCCGCTCCAGATCAGCAATGCGTCCGCCGCTGCCGTCGCCCATCAGGCCGGTCATCTGCGCCTTTAGCACGCTTAAATCGCTCAGCACCTGCGCTTCGAATTCATTCATCATTCGCATTCGCCGAACTCCATTCGTCCATCGCTAACTGAAAAGTTGCCGCTCGAACTCTCATAGCGGCAGGTTGATGAACAATGCCGTTGAAAACTCCGAGTAGTTCGGCGGCGTGGAGCCGTCAAACATCCGAATAAAAAAACGGTCGTTAGCGGCGATTCTCAAAAGAGTCATCGTCGGCTGAGTCGACCGCATCACCAGGCTCGGATCTTCGCCCGCCATGAAGGCGAAATCCCGCAAACGAATTTCAAATCCACCGCCCGTTGGCGGCGTCACGCCGGCATTGATCGCCACTTTCGTGCCATTCAACGTAGTCACCGTGAGGTTGTTGAGATTGGCCAGCACGGTAGGAGCGATAGGCGCCGGAAGCCATGTATTCGCAGGCACCGTTGCGCTGGTCTTGATAGCCAGATCGTCGGCCCAGTCGTTGGCGAATGCGATAGCATACTCCACCAGGTCGGGATGGCTTGCCTTATAACTTACCGTAACTGTCCGCACCACTACCTGCGCATCCAAATTTGTCGAAGGCGCATTCAGCAACAGCGCGTCTCCCGGCCAGACATCACTGGTGAAGCTCGACCTGGTTCCTTTGTACGTCCCGCTCCACAGCGCGCTCACGCCCGCCGCCGCCTGCTCCATCACCAGCGCCGCATTGCGGCAGTCCGCGGAGCTGCGCGCCGGCGGATTGGTCACCGAACCAATCCACGCAGCTTCGGTCGGCATTCCGGCCGACGCGAGCGCCTGTTGATTTGCAGCATTGACCGCGCGTCCCACAGCTCTGCCCACTGTGCGATAACTCACCGCAATCTGTTCGCCTGCCACCGGCGTATACCCGTTGTAGAACACTGCTCGGCCCGTGCGCTCCAGATGGCACTCGGCCGCCTCTGCTGTCGAGCCAACCCGTCGAGTATAGGCCCCGCCATTCGGCGGCGTGCTCACCACCCAACCTGAGCCGAGATTGGTCAAATTCAGCGCGCGCATGGTTCCAGTCAAACTGATGCTGCTCGCGGCCACCACATTGCAAGCCGCGGGAAGACCAGCCATAGTTCCGTCGTAGAGCGTCACCGGCATTCCGCCCACTCCGTTGACAAGCTCCTGAATCTCCATCTGCACGTTTCCCGGAGCCGCATTCAACTGCCCTCCGGATGTAATTGGCCCACTATCTCCAAAGGAATGATAGATTGCCAACTCCCGCTCATTCTCCGCGCAATGCACTCTGACGCGCAGTGTGTATTGGTACGCTGGATTGATCACATAAGCCGTTCCCACCGGGCTTCCTTGAATCAGCGGCTGCAACGTGACGGTCCCAGTGCCCGGCTGCGCAGTCGCTTGAAAACCTGCGGTGCACGTAGTCTGCTTATCCGTGCCAACAAAAAAGCCGGCCAGCTCCCCTGTGCTGCCCGCGGCAAGAGTTACCCCTACAGCCTCTAGCAGCAGAGTTCCGCCCATCTCCACAGGATCAATCCATGTCAGCAGCGTCTCCCCGTCAATTCCGTTGCCGCCATTCATCGTCAGTCCGCTTGCGCCCAGCGAAAGATAACCAGCGCCGCCGGTAACTCCCCACACGCATTGGTTGATCTGCGCTTCGTTGAAGAGTTCGTGGATGATGGTGGACTTGGACGAGGCGGGAAAGTACGGATCAGCCGTTAGATAGAACTGTGTAGTTACTCCATCGCCGAGAAAGTATTCTGTGACATAGGCAACCGGCTCACTCTCGCCGCAAACCGTCACATCATTCGCTAGGGCGCGCTTGTCGCTGGCCGTGAAGGCCAAAGCTGCCAGGTTCAAGCTGCAGTCTGTCTCATTCAACGGATGAACCGCGCCAGGCACAGAGGAGGCTGTAAGTGCTCCATTGATTGCCCGATACGAGGCACGCGCCATGCTTGCCACTTGTCCGGCGCTTTTGCTCCACGGCGCGCCCTTGTCGGGGGAAAAATTGCCCACCGCAGTGTTTAACGACAGCCCTTGAGTCGATAGCCCGCTGCCTCCGGCGTGAGTTACCAGTGCCGTCATCAACGCGCCCGCGCTTTCGCCCGTTGCCCCTGTGCTGGGAGGCATTAGTAACTGGTCGAGCAACAATTCGTCGCTCAGAGCCTGGATAGCAATCCGGTAGCGCGGACCCTCCATCGCGTGGCCGGCATATTCGGGCAAAGGACTTACCGCAATGTAACCCGTAAAGTAGTAAGTTCCGTCATCGCCCGTCACCGCCATGGACTGGTTGCGCACCGGCATCACCAGACTACCGTTGGTCGGCAGGCTCAGCCACAGTTGGCATAAGGAGGGCTCGTTCAGCTTACGCTCGATGGTTAGTGGACGAGCTGCGTCAAGCGCTGCCGTGTAGTCTTGCCCGTTGATCGTAATCTTCATTCTGACTCGCTAACTCGCTAACTGATTGACTTACTTACACCAGCGCGTGAACCGCAGGCAAGAAACTCCGGTAACAAACTACCCGTTCCCCATCAAGAGGATCGGTCACTGGCAACGCCAGAAATTGGCCCTTTAGTACCACTCGCGCCAACCCATCTGTATTCTTGCTGTCCAGTGGCAGCGCCGCTTCCTGCGCGCTGGCCATTGTCTGCAGACGCGGATAGTAAAAGAAGATCCGCTCCCCCTGGCTGCCTTCCATGACAAACAGCGCCGACCACTCCTGGTAAAAACTGCCGCCTTCGCGATCCACAAATCCTGTTATCGCCTGCAACTTGGAACCGGCCGGCGGAGCGCCTCCCGGCAGCGGCTCGGCAAGCGTAAGCCCCGTCGGCGATGCCTGAGAAACCAACGCGACATTGAAGGTCACGCGGCGAGTGTAGTTCACATCGGTAAGCGCCTGGCGCACATACGCGCCCGATACCGGCGCGCCCACAAAGCCGGTCTGTCCCGTGTAGTCGGCGTCCAGAGCGATAATCGATCCGGCTGAAAATGTCGCCGCGTCCGCCGCCGCCAGAGCGATGAACGTCGCCGTCGATCCGTTTAGCGCTGTTACCGCGGAAGTCGCCGTTGCTCCATCGGCAGACGGAGCAGCCCCGCTGGCAGTTGCAAGCAGGTTCATGTGCTGCGATCCCGTGGCCAGAGCCATGGTCAGCTTCGTCCAGCTCAGGAACTCGACGCTTACTTGCGCTTCAAGCGTCTCGCGTACCTGCTCCAATGGGCTGGCTGGAATCCCCGTCAACACCGAGGCAGTCTTGCTGATCGCCTTCCGCGTGAAGCCTTGAATCCAACCCAGACTGAGCCACGGAGCCGGTGGAACATCCAGGCTGAATCCCCGTTGCTCTGCCGGATCAAAGAGCACTGGCGTCTGCGCCGTTCTGTTCACTGGCGCAAAATATCCTCTAACCCGCCTAGCCACCGGTGCGGGAGCTGAAAACCAAGTCGTCGCCATTTACTCCCCCTGCTCCTGGTAGCTGTAAACCATCACACTTGCGGAACGGCTCAGGCTGTCCCGTTGAACTACGACCGGCGTAAACCCTGGTTGGTCCCAGAACACTTTGGTCAGCATCGATGCGGGCGGCGTTGCCGTGTAGTTGAGTTTGGCAGTAAAAAACGGTTGCAACATCGCTACCAGTTCCTCATCCATCTCACTCAGCAACCGGCCGCGGTCCAGTCCGCCAAAACTTTGCGTCCCGCAGGTCTGATAGAGAATCTCGCACTGCTCGGCCACCATCGTTAAGCCCAAATCCATATCCACGCCCAGGCCCAGCCAGCGCAGAACAAACACATCGTTGGGCAGCTGACTGAATGGTGCCTCGGCTTCCTCCGCCAGAATCCCCGGCCTTAACGCCCCGCGCAGCAAGATTGTCCGCTCTGGATTTACCGTCGCCAGCCGCGTGCGCAGTGCCATATAAAACGAATCTTTCGCATTTTGCATGAAGTACAACTCCTTGTATACAGTGCCGGTTGAAATCGTGGTTTCCCACCGTAGCTGCAAACACAAAGACGCGGCGAAGTGAAGCGCCCGGCAACTGACCGCTATAAAATGGCCACTGCTTTCACACTGCCTGTTGCCTTGCTTCCCGCAACAGCAACCTGTATAGATACACTTGGCCGAAAGCTTCGTTTGAGGCAATCGACTCGATCAGGTAATCCTGTCCCGCCACCGTAATCGCCAGTGTTATCGCAAACAAGGCCTGGGCCGACGCGAGGTCCAGTGCATTCACCTGTTGCTCTATTCCAGTCGCGGAAATTAGCAGCTCCCACATTGACTCGCCATTCTCCCGCCAGGTGGGTCGCAGCTTGCGCATCACAACCGGGCTAACCACTATTTCGGCAAAAGTCGTTGCAACCAGCCCCACCTCGGACTCGCTGCTATCTGTATTCGCGCCCGTCACCCGCAGAAGGGCCGACGTTCCTGTCACGCTTCGCAGCAGGGCATCGGCCAGCATCCGCGGCGCTCCCACTGGGTTACGCGCCGCTGTATCGCTCATCCTTCACCCCAGCCTGTTCGCCACATATGGACGCAGCCATGCCTGCACTGTTTCGTCCACCAGCGAACTTGAGAAATACTGCATCTGCATCGTGTCGATCTTGGTCTTGCTCGCGTTCAAAGCCGGCGTTGACTGCGCATTGCGCACTATCTGCGCACACGCCGTCTTCACGTCGTCGCCGATTGTCGCCAGGCCCGCCGTATAAGTCACTGCCACCTCGTTATAAGGCAGCCCCAGCACATTCCACGGCAGCGTCAACTCACCCGTGTTAGGGTCAAAGTCCACCGAGTTAGGGTCAATCGCCGTCCATTGCCCCGGCAACGAAAATGCCAGAGCAATTTCCAGCAGCGGCTCGTTGGGAAGCTCTCCGCGCCGCGGCCTCGTGTAACGGCCTTCGATGCTCACGATTGGCGTCGCTGCCGTTCCCAGCGGCGCCAGCGGAAGATAACTCAGTAACACCGTCTGCGATCCGCTGGTCACCCGCAGCCGCTCCGTGTACTGGATTACATTCAGGTCCGGTCGCCTGCAGTAGCTGTTGATCAATGCTGTGGCTGCCGTTATCCAATCCGCTGTCGTACCTGCCTGCAATCCATAATTCTGGTAATCCGCTGGCTGCAGATATGCCATAAAATCCTTCCTTCGGTGGTCAGTGGTCAGTGGTCAGAAAAAAATGCCGGCACGCAGTGAACAGCGGTCAGTTGTTACTGTTCACTGGCCACTGTTCACTGATCACTGCCTGCTGTCTACCGGTCCACCAGAACCTGGTAATGTGCGTAGTTCGCGCCCTTTACCACTGGAGCACCGAACTTAACCGCAACGTACTGGTAAGCCAGCGAGTTCGGCAGCCCCAGTTGGAAGATGCGCGGTGTCGGATCGCCGAGCCAGTGATACTCGATCAGGTCCTCAGTCACGATATAGGCCGGCAAAACCGCTGTGCCCGAGCCGGGAGTACCCGTGTAACTCAGGCTCCAGTCCGGAATCAGCGGCAAATCACCCGCCTGCGTCGAGAGCATCTTCACCCGGATTCCGCCTGTGATGTTGTCGGTATTCAGCACCACGTTGAACTCCGTCTTCATCTCCCGGTCAATCAGGTCCAGCAACACCGGGTTGGCGTAGATCGCCGTCGGCCGCACATAGTAGCCGTTGTTGGCCACCATCTGCGCCACTGCAGACTTGAGTCCGTCCACGATCGAAGCGGTCGTTCCGATGGTTGTCGTTAGGCCGCCTGCCTGTATCTGACCAATAACGCCCATGTACTGCGTAGTAACCGGCGCGCTCAGGCTGGTGTCGTTGCCGTTCCACAAGGCCACATCGTGCGTCACCATTACGCCGCTCACCGTATCCACCAGGTCTTTCGCCTGCAGATAGGCAAACTGCTTTTGCTGGTCGCCCAGTTCGATATCGAACAGGTTGTAGTTGATCTGCGAGACGATCGCCTTCAGCGGCACGCTGCGCTCCACGCGTGTCGGACTTACCACTGCCGGCGCGATGCTGCGCGGATTCACAAAGCCGGCCGCTCCGGGATTCGGAATAGCCGTCTCCTCAAAGAACCGCGACGGATGACCAGTCGCCGGAACTTGCTTGATGCGCTGCCCGAAGGGGCTCGAACGCCGGCAGATGTCGAAAATCTCGGTCTGGTACAAAGGAACTTCGATAGCGCCCGGCCCGATGTAATCTGCTGCCGCGTGAATGTCTGCAAAGGTTGCGTTCATAGGCTCTTTCCGCCCCTCCATGGGGCCGTTACTCAGGTTTCAGGTTTCAAGGTTCAGGGTTCAGCGGTGGTTTGCGGGAAGCGGCATTACGGCCTGATCCCTCACCCCTGAAACCTGATCCCTGCATTTACGCAATCGCGCCTGCCCGCAGCAGTTGCGTCTTCACCGCGATACGCTGTTCCAGGCTCAATCCAGACAGGGCCGCATCCAGAGTCCGTACGTCCACAGGGCCCTCGCCAATGCCGTGCTTGGCCAACATCTCACTGGTTGTCGAAGGCAACGTTCTGCGTAGCGGGCTCAACGCATTCTGCGCGGCCCCAGCCTTCAACTCCGCCAGCTCCTGTTCGGCTGCGGCCAATTTCTCCGCCAGCTCCCCTTCGCGCCGGCTCTGCTCGACGGTCGCTGAAATCCTCTCCACCTCTCCGGTCAAGACACCTTGCCGCTCTTCAAGCCAGCCAAGTGTCCGTTCCAGCAGGGTTGTCGCGGCTTCCAGTCGATCCGCAATTTTGTTCTCTTCCTTTTCCATGCCGTTCCTTTCTTTTGTGATGTGAGCATCGCGCACTAACTTCGCAAACTCACAAGCTTTCTGACTCGCTAACAAGAGAGGCTCCGGTTCACGGAGCCTCTTTGCTAACACCGCCAACTCCGCTAACTTGCTAACTCGCCATATGGAAGCTGGTCGCCCGATATGCCGCCTTGTCCCTGAGCAGAATTGCCGCTCCGGTAAAGGTCACCTTGGTCAGCTTCCACACTTCAGCCCGCATATCTTCGACCCGCGCGTCGGCCAACTCGTAGCTCATGCCCATCGACTCGGGCGACTGGGCTTCGATGGCTTTCGCCACTTCGGGGAAGTCCCGCGCGTAGAGGTAACCGCTAACCACCAGCCGCTGTCCCACCAGGTTCGCTTCCGTCAGCAGCCCGATCTTGCGCCGCGCGTCGTGGCCGTCCCAGCCCGGCCGATAATCCACCGCCATGCCCAGCAGCGAAGGCAGCGCTTTCTCTGCCGCTTCGCGGGTCAGCATCACCCGGTGTCCGCGCGCTCCCGCCGGCGCCTTGTCGCTGGCTGCATTCACCATCGTCAACACCCCTTCAAACGGCACCCGGTTAGGGTGCCCGTCCACATGGGGAATCTTTACTGCCATCGCTTCCAGTCTCATGCGCTCTCCGGTCCACAAAATGACGGGACTAGGGACATAGGGACTAGGGACCAGAGCCGATGCAGATGCCCGCAGCCCACACACAAGAATCCTGCACCAGGCTCGGCCAGGAAATTCTCGCTCCGGTTCTCTAATCCCTAGTCCCTATGTCCCTCAGTCCCTAGTCCCTGTTTCTACCCCTTCGCCCGTCAACTGCACCGCCCCATCCTGTCCCAGCGGCCCCAACCCTCGCATTGCCCGCACCTCGTTCACCGTCAACACTCCGGCCTGCAGCAGTTGCACCTGCACCGCCAGCTCTGTCTCCTCGTCCCTCGCATTCAGTTCGTTGAAGACAAACTCGAACTCCCGCCATCCAATGCACTTCCCGAACAAGTCTCGCGTAATATGCCCGGCCAGCAGCATCGCCAACGGCGAGATCGCCCCGCGAAATGCCTCGTCGGTCATCTCCGATGCGGTCGATTGGTTGACATCCGCTTCCAACCCCAGCATCAGCGGCGGCAATCCAAATGCATTGGCCACCATGCGGATCAGAAACTCCTGCCAGGCCAGACGCATATCCGCATCCGTCCCCTGCGCAAACCGCAGCACCTCCGGCTTTTGCTCGGTCGAAATTAGCGGCACCCGCCCGGTTCCTTCTATCTCGTCCTGCCACCAGCGAATCAGCCGCTCATGCTGCGTGGGTGTTGCCTCGTTCAACCAAAGCGCATATTGCGCTACTGTGTTGGCAGCCAGCTTCCCGGCAAACCGGTGCGCGCTCAGGAATTGATTCACCGTCTCGAACGCCACTTCCAGCGGTCCCAGTCCAAAGGGCGTAAAGCTGCGCGGATTCATGCGCACGTACATGAGTTGGTCGTCGCGCAACTCCACAGCGCTCGACTCCAGTTGCCCCGGCAGCGCCTGCGCGTACCTGGACGACTCCGGCTGCCCATCCCACCTGGGGTTAACCCGGATAGACGCGCCGTCCACAGCCCACAGCATCGCCGGCCGTTCTCCATCGCCGGTCGGCTCCATCTCGATGGCCCCGTAACCGCCCGTCAGCGCATCCTCAATCACCTGCTCAATCAGCGTCCGAAAACTGTCCGCGGCATTCGGCTCTTCCAGAGTCCTGCGCAGCGCGCGCAGCTTTCGTTCCGTGAACGCCAGATCCCCCGGCTTCACTCCGCGCCGCACCCGAACCTGCCAATCCATCGCCGCAATCCGGTCCTTGATTACGTTGATCGCCCGCCGCACCACTGGCGTCTCTGCAAACCGGCGAAGATTCATCGGTGTCGGCTTGGGCAGGAGCTGCCCCGGAAATTGGACCGGGCTCAGAATCGCGGGAAGCGCCAGCGTCTTTCGCTCCGCCTCCGCATCCGCCGCTCCCGCCGCTATCTCCGACCTCCGTCTGCCCCCGGTCGCTTGCCGCCAGATCGCTTGTAACTGCTCTCCTACTTTCACGCGCACCTTCCTTTTCTTGGCCGCACAAAAACAAAAAAGGCACAGCCCCCGAAAGGACTTGTGCCTCGTCTTCGTCAGTTGTCAGTGAACAGTGATTTAGTGGTCAGTTTTCAAGCGTCCGTTGATAACTCACCGCGAACGCCCTATCACTCCCAACCGCTCTTTCTTCTCAACAAAATCGATCCTACAACAAACATAGGAAATTATCTGCAAACCTCGCCGATAACTCATTCATAACTGCAACCAGGCAGTTAATAACTGTTCCCTATTCCCTCGTCCCTAGTCCCTAGTCCCTGCCTTTTCACACTCGCAGCTCCCGCCGCGCCGTCTCCGCCACCCGGCCCAGGTCCGAGGTCGTCAGCACCCTTATCTGGTGCTCTTCCATCGTCTCCACGCCAAACCGGTACATCTCCAGCCGTTCAGGCTCTTCGTCAGTTGCTCCCAGTTTCGCCGCGGGCTCAATCACCGCGGTCAGTTCCAGGCTGGCCTTCTCCACTCGCTCCACCCCGGCTCTCAACCCCTCCGATGAGAAAGCCAGCACCTTGGCCATCTCCACGCCCGGCTCCAGGCTCACCGCATGAAACATGCGGATCAACCCGTTCGGCCTGTACCCCACGTCAATCCGCAACGGGTCTCCCGGCCGCGTATACTCCGAGGCCGCAATCCGTTTCCTCATCAGCTCCCACACCCCGGCCCGCTCGAACTCCGTCCGCATCTTCGCCTGAATGCCCGCGCGTCCGCTCAACCGCTGCACGCGCTCCCTGCCAGGCGGCTCCACATAAAGCCGCATCAACTCTTCCATCCCCGCTGGAAGGCTCTCCGCCAGGTATGCCTTCGGCTCGGTCATCTGCACGCTCAGCGAGAGCGCTTCAGAGAGCAGCCGCATCAGATTCCCATCCGGCTCGGCCTCAAAGCGCATGCGCAGCTCGCTCTCCATCCCCTCCAGCAATCCCGTATCGGCCTCCGGGTCCAGGCAGCGCACGCGGCGCCAATCGCGCGTGAACCGCACCTGAGCCGGCGCCTCGCTGCCTTGCTCGCGCAGAATCACCCCGATATGCACGTACTCGTTCCTCACCGCATCCGGCACATACCGGAGCAGTCGAAACTCGCACGCCCGCCGCTGGTTTCCACTGTTCATCGTTCTGACAAAGCTCTTAGCTATTAGCTATTAGCTAGTGGTTGCCGTTCGCAATTGTCCAGGCCAATACCAAATCCGAAAGCTGACAGCTAAAAGCTAATAGCTAGAAGCTAGAAGCTGCCCTTCAATTCACTCTTCCCGCCATACTAGTCCCCCACCTACCCTCTTTCCAACCCTCTTCCCTCACATCTTTTCCCATCCCCACCCATTTTGGAAATGGCTTCCTATCCGACCCCCCGAATCCTTCAATCGCCTCCCGAATCCGGCTACGCCGCGCCAGCAGTTTCTCCACCAGCACTTCCATATCGCTCAGGTCGCCCCCATACCATTCCGGCGGAATCTCGCTGGCCGCCGCCCACACCGTCTCCGCCGCCATTGTCTCCAGCCGCGTCAGCCATGGCTCAAAGGATTCCCACCCTCTGATCTCCCTGTACACATCGTTGCGGTAATACACCCCCCGCAGCGGAAGATCCTCAAACCGCCACTCACCCGCATGAAAGCAATATCCGTAGTCGATGAAAACCGCCCGGTAGCGCCTTTCCCGCTGCTTGCGCGCAAACACCGCCTGCCTGCCGTTCGCATTGCCGGTCCATTTGTCCAGCGCCAGAATGCCGGCAAACTCGCCCAGGTTTCTCACCTCGGCCATCTGCTCCTCCGGCAGGTAATCCACCACCTGCCCCGGCATCAGTCCGCCCACAAATCTCGACCCAAACTGCAACCCCGCCTTGCAGCGTACCCGCGTCCTCCCCAGGTCAATCTCCAACTCCGGCGTATTCTCCACCAGCCAGCTCGAAACCTCCACCAGCGCCGCTTCCGGCGCCGTCAGTCCCGCCGCCGCCGCCAACCGCGAGGCCAGAAACTCATTGGCCAGCACCCGCATGTGTTGCGGGTTGTTCTGGAACTTCACCACGTAAACATGGCCATCCGCGCCCAGCATCAACTGGCCTTGCGCGCCGCCCCGCATCCGCCGGATATGCTGCACCGCCAGAACCGCCAAGCCCGTTCCCTCGCCTCGTCTGAATCCTCTATCGAATTCTAAGCGCTCAGGCCCAAGTGCAGGGGTCAAGGATCAGGGGTCAGTATGGCGCTTCGGTGTTGAAAAGCTGCCTGCTAGATTCGAAAACTCTCTTGACAGAGGCGGAATTCGCAACAAACTTGAGTTGACCCCTGACCCCTGTTCACTAGCTCTTCCCCGCCAACTCCGCTCGCGCTCCCAGCCCAATCGCCATCGCCATCACCCGGTCATCATGCGTACCCGGCCTTGCTCCTGACCCGCCGTTCGGCAAACGCACGAAACTCCTGCACTCCGCCAGCAACTTCCGGCTCTGAAAGCACTCCGGCCGTTCCACCAACGCCGCATCCAGCCTGCCCAGAGCCGCCGGCCGGCTCATCGACGTAGTCAGCCAACCAGCTTGCCCCCCCTGCCGGTAAACCCGCCCGTAGCCGCACACCGACTCGATCAGCGCCAGCACCCCGCTGCCGTGGTTGTTCCTCTCCACCACCAGCCACGCGTTGTTGTACTCAGAAGCCAGCCCCGTCACCCGCCGCGCCAGTTCTAATCCGCCCACGTGCCCCGCAAACTCCGCGCACTGCAACCCTGTCTCCAGCTCCAACACCTGTGCAGCCGAGTAGTCGCCCTCGCTTCCGCCCCCGGACGGGTCCACCGCCACCAGATACGCCTTTCCTTTGACAGGCGGCAGCCACACCTCCAGTTCTCCATTCCACCGCTGTTCAATCGGCTCCGCAATCGTCGCCAACCGCTTCTCAATCGCTTCCAGCTCGAAAACCGAATCCCCGCTGGCCAAAAAGCAGGCATCGCAGTCTTCCGCGTACTCCTGCCGCGCCAGTCCCCGAAAATCCGCGCGTATCTGCCGACGATAGCCGATCTGTTCCAGATCCAGGTTGCGGTGCGCCATCAGATCCCGCTCTTCGAACGTCAGGCTTGCCTCATCTACGGCCTGCGTCCGATAGTGCCGCTCCATCCACCACGGGAAGAAGTGGCGCACCATCCCTATCTCCAAAGCCTTTTGCCACTCCTGGTGAAAGCAGCCGCCCACTCCGTCCGGCGTCGACTCCAGAATCAGTTCTGCCCCAGGCGCCATCGCCGCGCGCAGTCCCGCCAGGGTCTCTGCCGGATCGCCCGGCCAGCGCGCCAGCTCCGAGCAATGCAGATTCTGCACCGTCAGTCCGCGCCCTGCATTCCGGTCCCCCGCCGACACCACCCTGTATTGCGCGTCCATCTCTGGAAACACAATCTGCCGCACATTGGCCCGCGAGGTCCGCAATGGCCCCTCACGCAGTCCCTCGGGCAACATATCCACAAACCGATGCACAATCCGGAATATCTCCTCCGCCGCCTCCTGCGAATGTGCAACCTCCAGCGTCAGCGTCCCCGGCCGCGTAATCGTCTTCAGAAAGAACCGCGCCGCCGCCCAGGTCGTCAACCCCATCTGCCGCGCCTTGAGCACGATATTCCGCTCGCCGCGCCGTTTTTCAAACATCATCTGCGCCTTGTTTGGCTTTAGCGGCGCCGTCCAGCCCTCTCGCGTTCTTACCTGCAAAAGCCGCTCAGCCAGCCCCATCATCACCGTTCGTCCCCGCAGGCTCGTGGGCTTCTGATCTAAAATCTTTCCGTATTTCTCCAGTTCCAACGAATTCAGATTTTCCAGGCGCGAATGCCATTCCTCCGCAACTGCCTCTCGTCCTTCTTCCGCTTCCGCCACGGAACCCCCATTTCAACCGGGTAAGTAAATCGACTTAGTCAGTCCAGCAGATACGCCTCCGCTCAATCCTGAGCGGCCCGCCTCGCTCGGCCAATTGCGGAGATTAATCAGCAGGCGGGACAAACCAGCCCAGCCTCAAATGCCCGCTAACTCCGCAAACTAGCGCCATCGGCGCGGTGAACGCCGCATTACTACCACCCAGCAAATTCCGGATACCAGCCAACCTTACCTGTGCTCGCTGTCGTGTGAGTCGCTGCAGTGTATCCCGAGCTTGTTCTCTGAGTAACCTACTGCAAACGCTCCACCGTAACATCCAGACCATAGGTCGGCGATCCAGTGGCGCCGCTCACCAACGTCTGGTATTGAATCGTCTTACCTGATGGCATGGTTAGTTCCATCGTTGCAGAATATGCAGAGTAGGTGGTGTTGAGAGCAACAGAAAGAGGAAGTGAGAGTCCAACTGTGCTCACTGCATTTGTGCCCTGAATATACCCTTGCACTGTGCCAGCAGTGCCTTCTGCCTCAACGTGCACGGTCAAGATGGTGCGATACTTGCCCGGCGCGGACGTTGTGTACATGGTCGTGTAAGAAATGTTGGCTGACTGCGCTGCATAAGTGCATCCGTTTGCCGCCCCGGTGCCGCAGTAGCTCACCTGCGCCACAATGCACGGTAGGTGATCGTAGCCGTCAGAGCAGCCGTAATTGTTCGTCAGTGTCTTTCCGCCAGCCAACTGAACTTGATTAGCAGTTGCCGCCGCGACAAAGGCATCCGTGGCAAGTTTTGCAGTTGAGTCACCGGCAGTCTGGGTCGTCCCTGTTGTCCCATTCGGCAGGGCCGGCGTCCCGCTAAGTCCAGCCGCCGTGCCGGTGGTGTTTGAGTTCGGCGCGGCATAGTCCGTCCCAGCCACTGCGATTACGGGAACGCCGGTCGAGGTAGTGTTCTTAAGAATGCCGGTCGCTAGGTTGGCGAGCGATTGCCCGTTGATCTGCGTTGCGTTGGCGTTGCCAAGCTGACCTTCTAACTGCCAGTGGCTGCTCGAATCCAGAATGGCAGAGATCCAGTGGTTCGCCTGCAGGTCTCCGGAGGCCAGAGTCAACGAACCACCGTTTTTGTAGATGAGGTCTGCGGCGCTGCCATTGACATTGAGTGTCGAGGAGCCTGTATTTGCCATGTTGACGTTGATCTGAATCTCGTCGCCAGGTCCCGGAATGAATGACGGAGAAGTCGTGCAGGTATAGGTGTTGGCAGAGCCTGTGGTAACGCAGTTCCGAGGCACCGAACTATTGTGGGCCGTTTGCGCGACGAGTTGACTGCTGCTGTTCGTCGCAACCCCGTTTGCGGATGCAGGCGCCGCCGCTCCGTTCACCTGGCCATAAGCCTCCGCGCCGCCCAAAGCGCCCAGCTTGGCGCAACCGGCCTGACTGGTTGTCGCCAATCCGCAACTAATCGCGCCGCTGGAGTTAGCAATGGTGACTCCGTCCGGCTTGACGCCGCCGAGCGTGGTACTTGTCGCAGCAGGCAGTGTGTAAGCCCCAGCGGTCACCGCCGCCGCAACAAAACCATCCGTGGCGAGTTTGGTTGTCGTATCGCCAGCAATCTGCGTTGTGGCCGTGGCGCCGTTCGGCAGGGCTGGTGTCCCACTAAGTCCTGCCGCCACGGTTGCAGTAGCCGCATTTCCCCCAATGTTCAGGTTGGGAACTGGAGTTGTACTCGTCACCGTGAATGGCGCTGTTCCCGTGGTCACAGTGCTAGTGAACGCTTGCGCAGTAACTGGATACGGAATTGACACGCTTGCCGTGCCGCTGCTGCCGCCGTGCCCGAAAATCAGAGTCGAGGTCGGGTTGCTTCCTGAACCAAGTATGTCGCTTATCGTCCAGTCATCCAAGGCCGAGGCTGATCCCATCCAGTAGTTGCTGGTAAGCTCAAGGTTCATCCCATTTTGGTTGGTCGATGAAGTAGCCGGGTTGGAGGATTGAAGAATGAAATCAAATCCGCTGTAGCCGCTCGTGATGCTGAAATTGTGACCGGGAGCGGAGATTGTCTTCATGTCGCCGCCCGATTCAAGAAACTTCATCGATGTATTTTGGCCAAAGTTAATCAGCCCGTTTCCAATGAAGTTCAGACCGCCTGGCCCCTCGCTGATTGTTTGCCCGAAAAACGGATTCCCCAGGCCGCCCATCTGCGTTCCAATGAAGGTCAGGGAACCAATATCGTTAGCGGCGGTTGCGTTCATCGCGTCTACAAAAGCTGGGCCTGAAGTCGGATTTACATCCACCTCGCCGCCCTCAAATGTCGCGTTGATATAACCCCCGACGCTTCCGGTCTGCTGGACATATATGGTAGGCAGAGAAGAAGAGTAGTTGCTAAAAACGCAATTATTAAAGACCAGACCCGACATGCTTGTTTGGTCGCCTGAGTTTTCCGCAAACACAAACCGAACTCCTGTACTGGTGGCGCTTAAATAATCGCCGCGGACATTTGAAAATGTGGATGTGTTGACAAACCCCGTGTACGTTGAGACTGTGCCGCTGTTGATTTGAATTACGTCTCCACCAAGATAGGCTCCGTAAAGGTTCTCTACGAAAAGCTGCTGGGTATATTCGTAAGCGTTCATGGCCTCAATAAGCAGTAGGTTTCCCGGCACGTTGTTAAATTGAATGACGCCGTTCGGGGACCCGACATGCACATAATTTCCGCCGTGAATGTCAATGGCATCGCCGCCTGTATTTTGCATATTGATTACGGCGCTTCCACTCAAACTGGCTGATAGCAAAGAAAACGAGCTTTGGAACGGAATGATAAACGCTGGTGACGATCCGGAAAGAGTGAAATTGATTGCCGGAGATCCGAGGAAAACAATCTGTTGTCCTGTAGTGATCGTGACGGTGCTTGTCCAGGAGTAGGTTCCGCCGCCAACATAGATAGTTCCGCCTGCACTCGGGAGGGCAGCTTGCGCCCCCGCAACTGTAGCTTTCGCTGTGCCCCATGACAGGCCGTCGTTCGCGTCGTTGCCGGTAGTGCTTATATATTGCACTCTGTCCGCGGAGGCATTTTTGATGGCAACATTGCCGCTATTTCCCTCTCCGGAGAGTGCCGCAGCGCCCGCCACGACGTTGCCCGGCAGTGTGAGTGTCTGCGATGAGCCAATTCCGCTGACTATGGCGCCGGGGATGATCGTTGACAGAGATGTTGCCACCGCGACAAAGGCATCCGTGGCAAGTTTTGCAGTGGAGTCGCCGGCAGTCTGCGTTGTGGCCGTTGTTCCGTTTGGCAGTGCTTGTATTCCACTGAGTCCCGCCGCCAGGGTTGCCGTAGCTGCATTTCCCCCAATGTTCAGATTCGAAACTGGAGTTGTACTCGTCACTGTGAATGGCGCTGTTCCTGTGGCCACCGTACTTGTGAATGTTGGCGCGCTTACCAGTCCAGTAAACGACGCTCCCGTAATTGCAGCTCCGCCTAGGTTCCCCAGCGCCCCTGAAGCTGTGGAAGCCCCCGTCCCGCCCGCAGTGACCGGAACCGTGTTAGTTCCTGATAGCACCGTGCCATTACCGTTGTAAATTGCAATCTGGCCGCTCGTTCCCGTGTTCACTGTGCCGCTGCCACTGCCTGTCGCGCATGCCGCTCCTGTATTAGTTACCCACCCCGAGTTATCTATCTGCAGGCAGTTGTGGCCGCTGCTCGCCGCCAACCCCGGAAATTGGATTGCCGTCGTTCCCGTAAAGCTGGCATATAGCGTGCTGCTGTTACCCCCGTAGACCTTGAAGCCCGTACCGGCTCCGGTTTCATAATTGATACGCACCACCCCAGTGGAGTTTGAAGCATTAACGTACGTGTCGCCGCTGTTGGTGCTCTGGTAAGCCATGAAGCTGTCCAGCCCGCCCGTAGCCGAATTCAGCGCCCAGTCATTGTTCGCGTTCTTCACCATGTACCACTGGCTGTTTCCGTTCCAGTCGTTGTAGATGAGAGATTCTTTCTGACTCGCTGTCGCTCCCGCCTGAAGAATGTAATCAATCTCCGCATTCCCTTGGTTCTTTACCGTCGTCGATCCGGCAAGCGTTGAAGCTCCTCCCACTTGCAAGCTTCCGTTGAACTGCGCGTTCCCCGCGCCGCTGATCGTCGCTACGGTGCCCTCGTTCGCGCCGCCCGACCCGATCACCACCCCGCCGGTCCCTGCGTTGGCCGATCCGTTCAGCACCACTGCGCCCGTCCCCGCCGAGTTAATCGCCGTCTGATTGTTGCTGCTTGATTGCCCGTTGTTATATTGCCCAATCGACAGGCGGTTTACATTGTTCAGCAGATCGTCAATCTGATAAAACTGCTCGCCGGCCGTTGCATCCGAGTACCCTTCAAGCCAGCGGTATCCATAATCTGTCTGAATCTCGTTCAGCAATCCACGTTCGTTTCCTGCCCCTATTCCAAGTCGATAGTGATTGGTGAGCGTCGCGTCTTTCTGGCTCCCGTACCAATCCCCATTCAAGCCGTTGAAGCTCCGGTGAAATGAATCCAGAAAGCTGTTGCGCGTCCCGTTGTCGGTCAACTGTCCGGTAAACATTGTTCCGCCGGTCATCCAACTGTTATACGAACTGCCCGCGTCCGCCACAATCTGATTCGTCGAGTTTTCGTTCCTCAGCCCGACAATCGTGTTATTCTGCGCGTTCGCTCCCAGGTGCAATGCCGTCGAACACCCTTCAATATCTCCGCCGGTAAACGTGTTTCCATCGCCCTGTTGCAGGTTGATTCCATAACTTCCACTAACTGGATTTCCTCCGCTCGTCGGACAGTCAATGTGCAACCGTACAAAAGCGCTTGCGTTCATCCAGTCAGTCGTAGCGGGATTCGATATCTGGTGCCCAATCGCATTCACTGCCGTCTGGAATCCATTAAATTCGTCGTCGAAGAAGGTTCCGCCCGTGTAATTCCCGGTCCCGTCCAGCGTTATGCCCGTCTGGTTCGAGTTACCTAGAAAGTAAAGGCTTTCGAGATCCATCTCCTGCGTGCGATAGGCCACCAGCCCTTGTGCGCTTGCGCTGCTCGCTGAGGTTATATTGATCGCCACATTGTCCAAGTGAAAGCCCTGCGTGTCCGCCGCATAAGTCGGATCCCCCACTTGCACCATTGCTGCGGTTCCCGAATACAGAAACACCGTGCCGCCCTGGCTCCCGCTTGCGGTGCTCGTTCCGCGCAATGCGCAACCGCGCAGCGATATATTCCTCGTTTCCGCCGTTACAATGATTTGGTTGCCCGTCGAAATAGTGGCGCAAGGCAGCAGAACCGTCGCATTAGCCGTTGAAATCGTCAGGTTCGATCCCATGGCCAGCGTTCCCGAGAAGTTGCGCGCGTCGCATGTTCCGCCATTCGTCTGGCTCAGCCCACTCAGACACGCGCTCAACTTCGCTCCAAAATCCGATCCCGGAAATTGGTCTACCTGATAAAGAGCCCCTAATTCCACGCTCGTCAATGGCCCTGTCATCGTCGCGCCTGTCAGCGGCACGGCCAAGGCGGATTGTTCGTCCACGTAATGTTTGTCCGCCGCCTGCGTCGGCTGCGTCGGATCGCAGCACAGTGTAAGCGGTCCACTCAGCATCCCGCCCGATGCCGTCAGCAAGCTTTCTGTGAGCTCCGCAATCGCCTGATCCACATATGCCTTATTTACCGCCTGCACGGCCTGCGTCGCTGGCATTAGCTGCGCCTGCACCTGTCCAAGTGCCGCCTGCGCTCCCGCGGGCACCACCCAGTACTGTGTATTCGTCGAGCCATCGCTCATGTAGTAGACCGCCGTGTAATACAACCCCGCCGGAGACGCTCCCACATTGGCGGCAAGGTTCACGCTCACAAATCCGTCCGGCGCAATCGGCACCGTCGTACTGTCGGCCGTCACCAACTGGCCGCTCGCCGTAGTGAATGTTGGCCAGCTCACCACCAGTGTCCCCGTGCCAGGCTGACCGTTCGCCAGATACACCGTCCCTTGAACGGTCGTTGTGCTGATCGCCTGCGCGTCCGCCGCTTGTCCCGACAAGACGCCCATCAGGCACACCGCTATCGACAACAATCTCATGCAACCGCCGGCGCTGAACAACTTGTGATTCGTGAGCTTCATCCGTCTCTCTTCTTTCTTCCTGAATTCACGCCTTCGAGTCATTCGCTAACTCGCTGACTTGCTGACACTTCGGGTGCCCCACCCTCGGCGCGTATCTGTTTTTGCGCCTAGATTGAGAATTTACAAACCTCATTGTGACCGGCTAACTCGCTGACTTGCTAACTAGATAGCTCCTCGTCCGGTTCGGCTTCCGGGCCATCCCATGGCGGTTCCGCGGCCAGCTTGTCGGCATAACTCCAAAGCTGCTCCATCACCACTTCGTCTTCGCCATCGATTTGCCCATCTGCGAGCGCAAGCAGCAGCTTCGCGCTTGTGTTGTTGCCCGCGATTGCGCTATCGATAAGAGTCTTCGCGAGCCTCTCGCTGTTGTCTTGCAGGGCCTTGTCCGCCGCCGCCTTGATCTTTGCTGTCCCGCGACTGACTGTTTTCTTTTGAAGCCCTGTCCCGGACGTTTTCTTAACCACCGTCTGCCTCAGTCTTCCCAACACCATCTGTTCGCCAATCCCGTCCCGCCGCTCCTCGGCCTCGCACACTTCTCCGTAGAAAGCGAAAGGGGTGATTCCTTTCGGGAACCACCCCTCCATCCGCCGGATTGCTTTCAGTTTCTTTCCGCGTCTGTGAGTTCGCGGTGGTGGTCCAAAAAAACCAGGAGAGCCTCATCCCCGCTCTCCTGCCGTCTTATTTCTCTTTGTTCCTCGTTGAATGTTCTTAGCTTAACCAATCTCACTGAAATTTCCTGCAATCCAAAAACAACCCATCTTCCACCGTACTTTCAATGACTTAGCCTCGCATCCACATCCTCACCTCTTTGACAAGAAGCTCAAATACGAACAAACATTTCTCAAAACAGTGCGTCACCCACGCCCGACGCCAAATGTTCTACGATATCCCGGTGACCTCTCCCGCCCACCACGTTCCCACTCTGCTAGTCCACGGAGGCGCATGGGCTATCCCCGCCGATGCGGCTGCTGCCCACCAGGCCGGTGTCCACCGCGCGCTTGAAACCGGTTATGCCGTTCTTTCCCATGGCGGATCTTCCATCGATGCGGTCGAAGCCGCCGTCACCATCCTTGAAGATGACCCCGCGTTTGACGCTGGCCGTGGCAGCTTTCTTACCTCAGACGGGCGCGTCCAGCTTGATGCGCTTCTCATGGACGGTGGCCGCATGAGGGCTGGCGGCGTGGCCTGCGTTGAGCACCTCCGCAATCCCATTCAGGCCGCCCGCCTGGTCCTCGAATACAGCGAACACGTCTATTTTGTAGGTGCGGGCGCCGAGCAGTTTGCCCAGGCCCACGGAATGTCCCTCATCGACAATGCCGAACTGGTCCTCGACCGCGAGCGTGAGCGCCTCGACCACGCTAAGCATCGCGAGGCCGCCGGCTTCGGCGACAACACTTTCTCCGGCCTTGATTCGCCTCTGCTTCCCGTCCTACACGACGACAAAAGTCCAGAGACAGCCGTCGTTGGCGATCCTGCGCATCTCAGCAGTCACGACACCGTCGGCGCAGTCGCTCTCGATGCTCGCGGCAACCTCTCCGCCGCCACTTCCACCGGTGGCACCCTCAACAAGACCCCGGGCCGCGTCGGCGATTCTTCCCTCATCGGTTGCGGCTGTTACGCCGACAATCTCTCCGCCGCGGTTTCTCTCACCGGCTGGGGCGAACCCATCATGAAGCTTGTCCTCGGCAAATGGGCCACCGACCGCGTCGCCTCCGGAACCGCACCCGAAATCGCCGCCCGCGAAGCCATCTCCTATCTCTTCAACCGTCTCGGCGGCCATGGCGGCATCATCCTCCTCGGCCCCGACGGCCGATTCGGATTCGCCCACAACACTCCCGCGATGGCCTGGGGCCTCGCCACCCCCAACGGCCTCCAAACCGGCCTCACCATCTAGGTCGTAAGTCGCCACTTCAACCGCGTGTAAGCCACGCGAAACCCCTTGCGCTCGGCATTCCGTTGCGAATTGCTCCCCGCTTCTGCCACCATCATGGCCAGGTCGCATCCCTGTTCCAGCGCATACTCCATCCGTTTCTCCAGCAGAGCCGCCTGTAGTCCTCGCCGCCGAAACTCCGGTACGGTCGCCGAACCGCCAAACAGTGCAACTCCTTCATGCAGGCACAGCACTCCTGCAGCACCTGGCTTTCCGTCAATCTCGGCCAGAAAACAAGGGCTTTGTTTTCGCGCAACACAAACCGCCCCCATTTGCTGCACAAACGCCGCCAACTCTGGATGCTCGTGCGTCCACCCCCGCGTGCTTACGTCACTCCACAGTTGTGCTTCTTCTGCCCCAATCACACGCACACGGATGTTGCTGGGATGATTAAGGTCTCCCCTATCCACAGTCCGATAGAGCACGTTGCTCACTTCAAACGGCTTGTAACTACGTGAGCAAAGAAGGTCCAGCACGGCCGTGCCGGCCATTGGACACACTTCATGCATCACCGCAGCGCCTCGACTCTCGAAGAATCGCTCCATCTCATCCAGGGCTTCCGCCGTTAGCTGCTCAAAGAGCCCAAGCCCGAAACTCTGCGTGGTCGGCGCGTCTACGCCATCGAAAACCAGTGTTGCCCCGGCACATTTCGTCCATGTCGATCCGCTTTGCGGAAACAAACGGCTGCGCGCCTCGGCAAAATGAGCGCATGCAAAACCTTCCGCCCCTTCCAAGCGCCGCGCGAGCGCTGAATCAGAGAAAATCACCATAATCTCGATCCTACGAGACCTCGCTCATCCAATGCAGCATAATTTCAATATGCTCGTCCTCGCCTCATCCTCGCCTCGCCGTCGCGAACTCCTCTCCCAGGCCGGCTTCTCATTCGAGGTCCATCCCGCTCACATCCCCGAGGATCCCCGCCCCAACGAAGACCCCATCGCCTACGTCACCCGCCTCGCCTGCGAAAAAGCCCAAGCTGTTTACAACGATTTGGCTTTGAAAGGGCACGGCTTCAGCCGGGCCGAAAGCGATCCAAAAGAACCGGGGGCCTTAGCCCCTGAAGAAAGCCCGTCGGATTCCTTAAATCTGGGTGCCCCATCCTTTTCGCGCTCTTTGCGAAAAGGGTGGAAAAGCACGAACCTCGACTCTCAGTCTTTGGTCGTCCTGGGCGCCGACACCACCGTAACCCTCGACAATCAAATCCTCGGCAAGCCCGAAAACCCCGCCGACGCCGCCCGGATGCTTCGTCTTCTCTCCGGCCGCACCCATCGCGTCATCACCGGCGTCGCCGTTGTCACCTCCGCACACACTGAAGTCGCCTCCGAATCCACCGCCGTCCAATTTCTCACCCCCTCTGACGAAGACATCAATGCTTACATCGCCACCGGCGAACCCATGGACAAAGCCGGAGCCTACGCCATCCAGGGTCGCGCCGCGCGTTGGATTCCACGCATTGAAGGCGACTACTTCAACGTCGTCGGCCTTCCCATTTCCCTTGTCTCCAGACTCCTCGAGTCCTGCTTCCCAGCCGCTTCGCTCACCCGCCAATAACCGCCTGCCACCGCTGCTCACACGCAACATTCACAAGTGATTGCAGTCACAGCGTGGCCCAGGGACCGGGGCGACCATCTTTGGCAGCATCGAGATGCAGCTATGCCCACCTCTGTGATGGCTTTGCTCGCGTTGATGGTATTTGGCGTTCTAGGAATACTGCTTATAACAACGGTGATCCTGGAGCGCTCGGTGCGCGTGCGCGCGGCGAATCGTTACGCCGCACATCCCACAAAAAATCGCTTTGACTTCCGGCGCCGGATACCCCTTCACCCGAAGCCTCGATAAATCGCGCTGCGGCGGCGCGGAATCCGTCCGCAAAGGAGATTCTTCATGTCTACCGTTCTCGATAAGAAAGCCGATCTGGCTGGGCCTGGAATCGGCGATTACAGCGAATTGGAAAAAATCCTCCCGCATGATTACCGTTCCCTGCTGACTCCGAAAGAAACTCAGCAGGCTATCTTCCAAGTCAAACGCTATATCGAAGACAACCTCTGCAAGGAGCTCAATCTGATGATGGTCGAGGTGCCGCTCATTGTGGATGTCGAGAGCGGCGTGAACGACATGCTCGATCGCGATGGATCGCGCACACCCGTCCAGTTCCATATTTCAAATGATCGCAATCTTCATCCCATCGACGCGCAGGTCGTGCAGGCCGCCACCAAATGGAAACGCCCCGCGCTCAAGGAATTCAGTTGCAAGGTCGGCGAGGGCATCTGCACCGACATGCGCGCCGTTCGCAAAGACTATTTCCTCGACCACGACCATTCCGCCTATGTCGATCAGTGGGATTGGGAGCGCGTCATGACCGTCGATCAGCGCAATCTCGAATTCCTCAAAGGCGTTGTCGGCAAGATTTGGAAAGTGATCGTCGGAGCGGAAACGTTTGCTCTATCGCTGTTCCCGCAATTGAAAGACCCGCGCTATCCTGAACTGCCCGAGAAACTCACCTTCCTCCACGCCGAGGAGATTCTCGACATGTTCCCCACGCTGCCGCGCAAGCAGCGCGAGACCGCAATTCTGCAAAAGTATCCCGCAGTCTTCATCATCGGCATCGGCTGGCCTTTGAAGGACGGCTATCCGCACGAGATGCGCGCCGCCGATTATGACGACTGGGTCACCGACACTCACTCGGAAACAGGCAAGGACACGCACGGCCTCAATGGCGACATCCTCGTATGGAACCCTGTCACCAAACGCCGCCACGAACTTACTTCCATGGGCATCCGTGTCACGGCCGAGACCCTGAAAGAGCAGCTCACTATGTCCAAACAGTTGGATTTCATGCAACTGCCTTATCACAAGGCGGTCTTGAACGAGCAGATCCCGCTTTCCATCGGCGGAGGAATCGGCCAATCGCGCACCTTGATGCTGCTGCTCCGCAAAGCTCATCTCGGAGAGGTTAGCGTCACGGTGTGGCCGAAAATACTCAAACAGATGTGCGCCGAAAACAACATTTTTGTGTTGGAGTAAGGTCCAGAAGTCTCCGACCCCACACATTCGCGGTTTTTGTGAATGTGTGGGGTTCCCGGTTCGCGCTACTGAAATACTACCGGTGCCGTTTACCCCAACCAAAGCCTGTCCAAAAAATATCTGTTCAAACAGCTTTTTTCTCGCAACAGGAATCCTTCGCCCGCGCCTCGAATCCAAGAAGGTGCAATTCATCCCCGCTTACGGAGCTCTCCATGACCTTATCTGCTATTGAAGTCAATCACTTGAAACAAGCGCCTGTGATCGACGGCATGTTGCCTGCCTTGCTTGCCCGCTGGAGCCCGCGCTCCTTTGCCGACCGCGATGTCGCGCCCGCCGACCTGCGCACAGTCTTCGAGGCCGCCCGCTGGGCCGCTTCTTCTTACAACGAACAGCCTTGGCGCTTTATTGTCGGCTTGCGTAACTCACTGACCTACAAGAAGATATTCTCCACCCTCATCGGCTTCAATCAGGGCTGGGCGGGTGCGGCGCCAGTCCTGATTCTTGGCGCAGCCAATACCAACTTCAGTCACAATGGCACAGACAACCGCGTTGCTCTCTATGACTTGGGAGCAGCCGCCTCTTATCTCACGCTGCAGGCCGCCGCTCTCGGACTCGCCACTCACCAGATGGCCGGCTTCGACTCGGTTGCAGCCCGCCAGGCCTTTGAAATCCCACAAGATTACACCCTGGGTGCCGTCATCGCTCTTGGTTACCAGGGCGAACCATCCACCCTGCCCCACCCGGACATGATCGCTCAGGAAGTCGCCCCTCGCACGCGTAAACCATTGAGTGAATTTGTCTTATCGTCCTGGGGGACGCCCGCCAACCTCGACTGATCATGTCGTCGGCAAACTGTTAAAGTGAAAGCCGGGGGAATCACTTTGACCAGCGCACGTTCATCCCGCAAGCAGCCCATCCGCCGCGTCAGCCATCGCGCCACCCCGTCGCGGTCCAGACGTCTTGGCTGGCGCGGCCGGTTGCTTCTCTCCTCTATCTTGTTGATTTTTGCTCTCCTCGGCTACGGAGTGGTTGCCCGGCTGCTGGCGCCCACCTCCAACACTTCGCTCACACGCTTTGACGCCATCGTCGTGCTGGGCACGCCGGCTGACAGCGATGGCAACCCAACACCCAAGCAGTTGGATCGCGTAACTGAAGGGGTGCGCGAATATGAGCGCGGCATTGCGCCCCGACTGATTATGACTGGTGGAGCGGCGCACAACGGATTTGTCGAAGCGCGCGTCATGGCGCGCACCGCTCACGCCCAGGGCATTCCGGAATCCGCCATCTTTGTTGAGCCGCAAGCCAGGGACACAATCCAGAACGCCTGCTATGCCGAGCGGATCATGAAAGCCCACGGCTGGCGGTCGGCCGAGGTGGTTTCCAGCCCCAGTCACCTGCCGCGCGCCGGTTATATCTTCAACGAGATGCCGCTCTTGTGGCGCAGTCACGCCGCGCCGTCCCTTGAACCCGAGCCGTCCGTTTACCCATGGGCCTCCGCCTATGCTGAAACCGTGCTGACCGTGCGCCACCTGCTCTGGGCGCGCTGGCGAGAGCCTTGCGTTCCTTAAAGGCGGAATTGTGGCCCTGTCCGCGTTGTCCCCTGCCGGTATTGTCCTGTAAGCTGAAATACGATGCCTTTCTCAGTAAGATTTTCCGCCGCTCTTGCCGTCGTAGCCGTACTGGCTTTGTCTTTCGCACCCCCCACCCAGGCGCAAAGCACCGCCTCACCCACGGCCGGCAATGGCACATACATCGCCAGCGATCCGCTGGCCAGCGTCCGCTACGACAACCGCTACGATGTCTCTCTCGGCATGGCCTATGACCACATGAAGGCCGGCGCGAACGTCCTTCAGGGCGCCAACCTCGGCGGTCTCGATCTCTCCGCTTCCTATTGGCTCTTCAAGCACTGGGGCGTCGAAGGTTCGGGCCGTTACTACCTGGGCACCAGCGGTGTGGGCCTGGCCGGCACCACTGTCCACGGCCCATTCGTCAGCGAGCAGTTCTTCGTCGCGGGCCCGGAGTGGCTTGGCCCGCACAATAAGCACGGCGCGCTCAGCGCCCACGCCCTTCTCGGTGGTTCGCATTTTGATTCACATACCTATCCAGACACGGCGCAACAGGTTAATTTCTACACCAATCAGGTTGCACCCGCTGCCATCATCGGCGGCCACATGGACCTGAACCGCTCGGCCCACTGGGTCTTCCGCGTGACGCCCGACGCGGTTATCACCCGCTATAGCACCAACGCCACGCCGAACGTTACTCAGACCGATGTCAACTTCGCTATCTCGGTCGGCATCGAGTACAAATTCAAGAAGAAGCGGTAAATCAGCCGAGCATCGATGATGCCGGCAACCGCAGCGCCTGCGCTTTTCGTCCCAAAATGGCGCCGCCTTCCCTAAAAGGCGGCGTCGCTCTTGTCTTTGGGCCGGTCAACTTCTATAAAGTGGGAATTGCGCTATCCCCAGGCGACCCTTGCAGACAAACTACCCCCGGGCGATATGCTGTACTGGATGGCGGCGCTTCCTGCCCCGGTCGATAGCTCTTCGGGCGCGGATGGCAACAAAGGTTGGCTTTTATGGACATGAGAGATACGCTTGGAGTATTGCTTGCGGGCGGCGCTGGAGAACGCCTCTTTCCCCTCACGCGCGATCGCGCCAAACCTGCCGTGCCCTTCGGCGGTCACTATCGCATCATCGACATCACCCTCTCCAATTGCATCAACTCCGGTTTGCGCAAGGTCTTCATTCTCACGCAGTACAAAGCTCTCTCCCTCAACCGGCACATTCGCGAAGGCTGGACCGGCATTGTCGCCCAGGAATTGGGTGAGTTTTTCGAGCTGATGCCGCCCATGCAGCGCACCGGTTCCAACTGGTACATGGGAACCGCTGATGCCGTCTACCAGAACATCTACTCCATCGGCAGCGAACAGCCCAAGTACATCATCATCCTCAGCGGCGACCACATCTACAAAATGGACTACAGCCGCATGTTGGAGTACCACAAAGAAACCAGGGCCGAGGTGACGCTGGCCACTTTGCCCGTTCCGCCCGATGAAGTCAAGCAATTCGGCGTAGTCGAGGTTGGCCAGAACGCTGAGATCAAGGGCTTCCAGGAGAAACCTGCGTCCACCAGCTTCCGCTCGCCGTTCAACCCCAACGCAGTGGACGCTTCCATGGGCATCTACATCTTCAACACCGAGGTTTTGCTGAAGGCGCTCATCGCCGACGCCGAAGACCCTGACTCAAAACACGACTTCGGCCATAACATTCTGCCCAATATGCTTGGCAAGAAGAAGATGATGGCTTACAGCTTTGTGGATGAGAACAAGCAGCAGGCGCTCTACTGGCGCGACGTCGGCACGCTCGACGCTTACTACGACGCCAATATGGACCTCTGCGCGGTTTCGCCCGTCTTCAACCTCTACGACAAGAACTGGCCCATGCGAACCCGCGTCCGCCAGTATCCGCCCGCCAAGTTTGTCTTCGGGGAGCCGGGCCGCTCCGGCATGGCGGTCAATTCCGTGATTACCGCCGGCGTCATCATCTCCGGCGCCACGGTCTCCAACTCCGTGGTCTCCCAGGATGTCCGTGTCAACTCCTACTCCACCGTGGACGCCAGCATTGTCTTCTCGCACGTCAATATCGGCCGCCACTGCCGCATACGCCGCGCCATCATCGACCGACATGTACACATTCCCGAGGGTACGGTCATCGGCTACGACCCGGTAGAGGATAAGCGGCGCTACTTTGTCACTCCATCCGGCCTGACCATCGTCACTCGCGACGCCTCGCTATTCGAGAATCCCGTCGATCCCGACTTCCAGTTGCGCTACTAGTGAATCTCTGAATGGTCCTGTGTTTTGAGGCCGCGCGTCCTTAGGCAGTGCCGGAAGAATCTGCCGGGGTGCCCCATCCATTTCGCGTTCTTTGCGAGATGGATGGGATACCACGGAAATTCGTCAAGGCCCGGGCCTCCGCCGCATTCGCACCCAACCGACGCGGCGGAGAAAATCTAGTGATTCGCGATGTCAATGAACAATATATTTGCCGGGTCAGGGGCAGACGAAGCATTGAATCCCGCCAAATAAATCTTGCTCCCGTCGTCAGAGACCAGAATGCCCGAAGCGAGAAACCCAACAGGCAACGCCGATGCTGATGTAATCGTGGTCGAGGTGTAAGGTGATGTCGCGCTGATCGATTGCAGCGTTGTCACACCGTTTGTCGTGTCCGCCGATGCCAAAATAAACGCCCCATGTGTCGGGTCCGGCGCAATCATGTATGGATACGGACTTCCACTAAACGTCACAGCACCGTTTGTCGCCCCCGCCCACGAGATCACGTTTGAAGAATTGATGGTTAGAAAATCAAGCGCGTTATCGTAAGGCGACAGCAACCCAACCGTTCCCGCCGCGGTGCCTGTCCCTCCAATGATACGCAGCGGCCATCCGCCGATTGCGGATCCTTGGCTCGTGTTTGTCGTTGCAACCGTCCCAAGCGGGGTTATGTTGGTCAGGCCCGCGGTGAGGGTGCTTTTCAGCGTTAGCGCATTGCTGAATTGACGCACTGTCGTGTCTGCGGAAAAAACGACAATGGCATCCGCGCTGTTCACCGTCGCAGCATCTACCGCATAAGGGCCGGCGCCTGCTGCAACGGTAGAGATGGTTCCCAGCCCTGAGGTTGTTGAGATGGGGAACTGCGCGAGGTCCCCCGGGTTTGGCGCATTCACATTCGGTTCGGTCACGTAGCCGAAACCGTTTCTTGCCACAATGCTCGTCATTGCGTCAGTCGGCAAACCCTTGCTGCCCGGCTGAATAACGCCAGTCGTCCCACTTCCGGCATTTGAGTTAACGGCTTGAACCGCTACATCCGAAAGAACTGTTCCGGTTCCGCCGCTCCCGCTGTCAACCGCGACAGCGTAATTGTCGTTTGACAATAACGATGGCAATGAAGTTTGCAGCGGAGGCGAAACGTTTCCCTCACTCGCCCCGCTTGAAAGTGAAAACTCTTGGATTTCGAAGCCGTACCCTGGGTTAAAGTACGCAGTCGTGCCGTCCTTACTTTCCGCCAGTTGCTGCTGATCGGTGGTTATCGCCACCCACGCCGGGTTGCACACAGCATTTGTGCTCGTCGGGCAGGTGAACTGCACAAAGGACGGAATTTCATCTATGCCGATATGGAGCGTGATATCGCCGTTGGTGACATCGGCCGCAACGATGGTGTAGGGTGTCGTCGTCCCCAGTTCGGTTGTATCGATAACATCGCCCGCTTGAATCCCCGTCGCATTGATCACCACCGAGAAAGTATTACCTGGAATTGCTTCCGCCTGCGATGCAACAGGATACTTCGGAGTGAGCGTGATGACGCGCGCTGCCGTTATCGTGATGTCCGCCGGACCGGATTCAGTTCCATCTTCCGTCGAGGTCGCTGTAATGATTGCCGTGGGAGGTGTTGGAACAGTGGCAGGCGCTGTATAAACACCTGCGGTTGTGATTGTCCCGTAGTTCGCCGACCAGGTCACAGCGGAACTGTAGCTCCCCGTTCCCGTCACAGTGGGAGTGCATTGGCTGGTTGTGGTCGTCTGGTGTGCCTGCAGGCTGGTCTGGTTGCACACGACGCTCACTGACGTAATCGTTGGGGCCGGCGTTATCGCGACACTCGTCGGGCCAGATTTGGTCGTGTCTTCCGTCGAGGTCGCTGTGATCGTGTCCGTGCCAGACGCTGGCCGAGTTGCGGGCGCTGAATAAACACCAGCGCTCGTGATCGTCCCATACTTCGCCGACCAAGTCACGCCGGAACTGTAGCTCCCGGTTCCCGTCACTGTGGCAGAGCATTGGCTGGTCTGGGTTGTATTAGCCTCCACACTGAGAGGGTTACACGATGCGCTGACTGACGTAATGGTTGGTGGGGGTGGGGGTGGCGTGCTGCCTCCTCCTCCTCCTCCACAACCGGCTGCGTACAACATGACAAACAAAAACAGGGAAAGAATTGTCTTGCTCTTGCTGCTCATGAAACCCCCTTCTATAAAGCCGAGATCTCCGAAAGGAGCTATTTGGACAGTTATCTTAACACGGTTTTTCCACATCGATAACCCATTTCCTGAGCTACTTAATGAATTTTCTTGCCCGGCAAGCCCTGCGTCCGTTGCGCCCCTTGCGCCAATTCCCGTTCGCCGCGCACCCCTAAATCCGGCTTGCCATCATGGTTCCAGGTGAACACCCCGCGCAGCGCCCTCCAGCTACACTTTGAATATGCCCGCTCTCAGCCTCACCCCTCAGATGTCCTCCCTGCTTGCCCGCATGAACGAGCTGGCCTCCGCTGCGCCGTCACTCGAAGCCCTTGAGAAAGGCATCGTCGAGGCTATAGCCGGTCAACTCCCTTTCTGCAACTGGACCGGCTTTTACATGCTCGACCCTTGCGATCCCCAGACCCTGGTTCTTGGCTACTTCGCCGGTGAGCCAACCCCCCATATGCGTATTCCTGTCGCTCAAGGCATCTGCGGCGCTGCGGTTGCTTTGGGCCAGACAGTTGTCGTGGACGACGTGAGCGCCGACCCGCGCTATCTTTCCTGCTCCATCAAAACCAAATCCGAAATCGTTGTCCCCATCTACGCGAAGGGCAAAGTCGTTGGCGAAATTGACATCGACAGCCATACCCCGGCCGCCTTCACCGCCACCGACCGCATTTTCCTTGAAGAAGCGGCTCGCATTGTCGGCGCCTGGCTCGAAAAGCATTCCCCCGAGTTGCCGGCCAGGACCGCCGTCCGTCCGATTTAAACTAAATTTCTGCCCGGCTCAGTTACAGCCCATGGAACTTATCTCGAAAATCCTTCGTAATAGCCCAATATGCAATGCGTGGGTACATTAAGCTGGAGCGGGATAGGGCTGGCGGGGCCAAACAAGCACCGCCGCGACCAAAGCCCGTCGCCAGGGACCGCGCCCAGAGCACAGCGGCGCGACATGGAAGTCATGCAAGCGGACACAAGCGCTCCGAGTCCGCAGCTGATCCCGGGCGGCAATGCCATTGCGAAAGGCCGCGCTCAGGCTGGTTCTGACTTCGCTCCCGCGACCCTTCCGAAGAACGGGGAGGCAGCTTTTCTGGAGATCGATTGGTCCCAAATCGTCCGCCGCTGTCTTGACGGCGATTCCAACGCCTGGGCTGAGTTGGTCCGTGCCCAGCACCGGCGCGTCTACGGGCTCTGTTACCGCTTCACCGGCAACCCCACTGACGCAGAAGACCTCACCCAAGACGTTTTTTTGAAGATCTACTCCAACTTGGCCAGCTTCGACACTGGCCGCGGCAGCCTGCACGTATGGATCGCCGCTATGACCCGCAACCTGCTCGTGGACAACTTCCGGCGGACTAAAAACCTTCGTGCGACCTCTTCTTTGGATGATGGTTGGGAGTCTGCGGAAGAACTGAAGCCGATTGACCGGCTTACGGCCCGCGGCATCTCGCCCCACGAGTCGGCGGCCAAGAAGGAACTGGCAAAAATAGTGCAGGATGCTCTGGCGCGTGTCTCAGTCGAGCTGCGCGAGGCCGTCATCCTCCGCGATTTGCAGGACTTGGACTACAAGGAGATCGCTTGCGTACTCGATATTCCTGAAGGAACCGTCAAGTCACGTATCAGCAGGGGCCGCGCGGAACTTGCGAGGCTCCTGGAACGTAATAGACGGGAGGTGATGTGATGGCAGAGCGCACTTTCATTCCGAATTCTCCGGCCTGCGGGCAATGGGAGACACTTTTGGCGGACGCGCTTGACGGTCTGTTGAAGCCCGAGGACGAGGTTACGTTTAATGCGCACAAAGCCATCTGCCCAGCCTGTTCCACACTCTACGAGGAGGCGCGCAAAGGCCGCGAATGGCTGGAGTTCCTTTCGCCCGAGCCGGAAGTGCCGGCCGGGCTGCTGGCCAGAATTCTCGCGGTCACCGGTCCGGGACAGGCGCCGGGTTATGGCTTGGCAACCGCTGGCGGTAATGTTTTGCCGTTTCGCCCCGCCTCTATTCCCGCCCCGGCTTGGCAGCGTCAAGGCATGATTGCGCACTTGCGGCGTTTTGCCGAACCCCGCTTGATGCTGACGGCCGCAATGGCCTTCTTTTCAATTGCAATGACCCTCGGCCTCACAGGCGTCCGCTTTAGCGGTTTGCGGCTTTCTGACCTGCGCCCCGGTTCATTTCCCAGCGAAGCTCGTTCATTCCTCGAGCGCAGATTCACCATGGCTTCTACCCCCATCATCCGCTACTACGATCACTCGCGGCTGGTTTACGAGGTGCAAACGAGAATGCGCGAGTTGCGCCGGACTACTCAGGGTTCAGGCGAGGGTCAAAGCGGAGACCTGCGGCAGAAGCCGCAGGACGCGCCGGCTGGCGAATCCAATCAGGCCCCTGCGCACAAAGACGGAGGCTCTCTGGCGGACCCATCGCAGCAGCCTGGCAGTCCGGCGGCTGAGCCAACTCTCAACGATTCTGACTTTTTAGAAGGTTCCCTGGCATTTCTTCACCGGCCCGCGCATTCTGGCGGTTCTCCAAGGGAATTACGGGAAAGGAGCACAGTATGGACTGCGTAAATCATAGTGGAATCAACGCGACGGCCTATTGCCAGAACTGCGGCAAGGCACTCTGCGCCAGTTGCGTGCGGTCGACGCCCGGAGGACAACTTCTCTGCGAACCCTGCGCGTCGGCGTGGCAGAGCTTTCAACAGCCTTTCATTCCGCCGCCTCCGGCAACCGGCCCCAACCCTTCGGCTGCCGCCGTGCTGGGATTGATTCCCGGCGTCGGCGCCATGTACAACGGCCAGTTCTTCAAAGGGTTCATCCACGTGATCGTCTTCGCGGTGCTCATCAGCATCACCGACCACTACCCGATCTTTGGCTTGTTCATCGCCGCATGGATCTTCTATCAGTCGTTTGAAGCCTTCCACACCGCCAAGGCTCTGCGCGATGGCCAACCGGTGCCCGATCCCTTTGGATTGAACGAAGTGGGCAACTGGCTGAACCTGGGCTCACGAGCGCGCAATCCTGTCCAACCCGGCGCAGCGCAGCCTCCGGCTGGACCTGCGACAGAGGGTTATCACCCCCCGTATGCGGAGCAGTACCAGGCTCCGTTCCCTCCGCCCCCTCCTCCGCCGCCTGGCTATTTCGATCCCGCCGCGCCCCCTCCGCCCATTTGCTGGCGGCGCAAGGAGCCCATCGGTGCCATCGTTCTGATTGCTCTGGGCTTAATGTTCCTGCTTGGGCAGTTGGATGTCTTCCACGGCCGGTTTTTTGAGTTCGCGTGGCCGGTACTGCTCATCGCACTCGGTATCTGGCTATTCGTTCGCCGCATGGGAGATTCACAAGGAGGCTCTAAATGAACCACTACATGATGATTCGCCGCCTGCGCGGTCCCGCAATTCTGCTATTGATCGGGGGAGTGTGGTTACTCCATTCGACGGGCGTGATTGACCACCCCTGTCGTTGGTTTGTCCCTCTGCTGTTGATTCTCCTAGGCGTCCTTATGCTCGCCGAACGCATGGTGCTGACAACCGGAGGTGGCTATCCGCAGGGACCATACCCAGGCCAACCCGGCGCAGGCACGATTGACCCTCAAGCGGCCACCGGCGTTCCACCTCAACCTGAGCAGCCGGAGGCCCACCGTTCCACTCAGTGGCAAGACTCCGGGAACAATCCCGAGGGAGGGCAATCATGAGCACCACACCTCCATCCACGCCTCCCGGAGGCGCGCCGCCTCCATATCCGCCTTACGATGCCCGGACCCAGTACCGCATCTACCGGGAACAGCAGAAAGCCGCATGGCGCGCGCAGCGCGATGCATGGAAGGCTCAGCGCTACGCTATGAAGTCAAGCTACGTGGGCGCGTACGGTCCACGCGTTCCCTCGGTAGTCGGCCCCATCATCCTCATCGGTGTGGGCGTCATTGCTCTGCTCTTGCTCACCGGGCACGTCAATGCCGGCGCCTTCTGGACCTGGTACGGCCACTGGTGGCCTCTGCTTTTGATCGGCGCCGGCCTGGCCTTGCTCGCGGAGTGGGCAATGGATATGCGCCGCAAGACCCCCGTCCGTCGCGGCGGCAGCTTTGTGGGCATTCTCGTTCTGCTAGGCCTGTTGGGCCTCGGCGCGGCAGCATGGAACCATTCGCAGCCCTGGTTTTCCCATTGGGACAACGATTGGGAGCCGAATGGCAACTTCTTCAATGCCTTCGGCCTCCCCGCGCATGACCTCGACCTGCAGGCGCAGAGCGCGCAGATTCCCGCCAACTCTGCCATCGAGATCGACAATCCCCGCGGCGATGTAAGCGTGACGGCCAACGACAGCTCGACCATCGAGGTGCAGGGCCACGAAATGGCCTACGCCAGCTCCGACGCCGACGCCAAAAAGATCTTTGACGAGGAAACGCCGCATCTGACGGTGAGCGGCACGGCCGTGCTGGTCAAGTCAGAACACGGCGCCAGCGGACGGCTGAATCTGACCATTACTGTGCCCAAGTCTGCGCGCGTCACCATCAACTCCGGCAAGGGCGACGTGACCGCTGCCGGGCTGGGCGCGGGAATCGACATCAATGCGCACGGCGATGTTCACCTCAGCTCCATCGCCGGCCCGGTCGTGGCGCGCTTCAGCAGCGGCCATCCCGACTTTTCCGCCCACGACATCCAGGGTGACCTGACCACCGATGGCGACTTGAACGACATCACCTTCTCAGAGATCAAGGGCAAAGTCACGCAGAATGGCGAAATTCTTGGCGATGTTCACCTGGAAACCATTCATGGGCCGGTGCATCTCCACACTTCGGTCACCGATCTGGAAGTGGCGGAACTGCCCGGCGATCTGACCCTCGATTCCGACGATCTGCGCGTCAACGAGGCAAAAGGCTCGGTGCATATCACCACCCGCTCCAAGGACATTGACCTCAATCAGATCTACGGCGACAGCTACGTCGAAACTCGCAACGGCCGCATCGCAATTGAGCCCGCCGGAGCATATGCGGTGGAAGCCAAGAACGACAAGGGCGATGTGGAGCTGACACTGCCTCCCAACCCGTCGGCCTCGATAAACGCTCGCACCCACAATGGAGACATTGTCACGGACTTCGATCTTCCCATCAGCGGTGACGAGAGCAAGTCGCTCAACGGCAAGATTGGCGCGGGAACAGCGAGGGTCGTACTCAGCGCGGAAGACGGTGACGTCCACATCAAGAAAGGCTCTGGCTTCCCGCCCGAGCCGCCGACACCGTCAAATGTCGTTCCGCCTAATCACAAGCTTCCGACGCTCAATGTTCCGCCCTACCACCGGGTTCCGGACGTCTCCCAGGCGCCCCACTTGAAGGCGCCCAAGGTTCCGCCCGCCCCACCAAGCACTCAATAACGCTGTCCGCGAACCCTGGGAATCCAAACAGGCGCAGGAGGTATCAACCCTCCCGCGCCTGTTCTTTTTGCCGGCTTTTCAGATTCAGGCTCAGACCGCAACCCTCGGTACTCGCGCCCCGATGCGCGTGAAAACCTCCCACGGAATCGTCCCCGTTGCCTCTGCGTGGTCGAAAGCAGTAATAGTCTCTTCGCCCTGCGTCCCCAGAATGACCACCTCGTCACCCGGCTCCACGCCCTCAATTTCGGTTACATCCACCGCGGCCATATCCATGTTGATGCGGCCCACAAGGGGAGCTCGCACCCCGTGCACGAGCAGGCTGAAGCGGTTGCCGAGCCGCCGGTCGAGGCCATCGGCGTAGCCCGCTGCCACCAGCGCCAGCCGCATCGGCTCTGTGGCGACAAAGGTCCCGTTGTACCCCACCACCGCGCCTGTTGGAACCGAGCGTACCCCCGCCACCAGTGCCTTCCACTGCATCACCGGATGCAATTGGCTTCGCGCAGCGGTCATGGACAGAGGTTCCTGCGGCTCAAACCGCGGATCGAAATCCGGAATTACGCCATGGAGCGCCAGGCCCGGCCGCATCAGCGTCTTCATCTCATAACGGGCGCCCAGTGCGGCAATCCTCTCTGCCTCGCCGGCCAGAAGCGCGGCGGAGTTGCCCACGTTGAGCCATTCTGGATCGAGCCCTGCAGCTTTCACCCTACCCACCGCCTCGTCCATCAAGCCCAGTTGCGCCTCGGTGACTCTGCCGTCCGCCTCGTCAGCGGCAAACAGGTGGGTCATCACGCCTTCCAGCCGCAACGGCGACTCTGAAGTGAAACGCGCCAAAAGCGTTCCTGCGCACTCTGGACCAAGTTCCTCAGGCGACACCCCTAGGCGGCTCATGCCAGTGTCAATCTCCAGATGCACTGGAACTGAACCTGCTCCCAGACCCGCCGCTCGCGCAGCAGTTTCCAACTCGTCTAACTGCCACTGCTGCCACACCACGGCTGTCAGCCCGTGACGCACGAAAGCCGCTCCCTGCCCGGGAAATGCCCCGCAAAACACCAGCACTCTGGCCTCCGGGCACATCTCTCTCGCTGCCACCCCGTCTTCCACGTAGGCAGCTCCCAGCCATCGTGCCCCGGCGCGAACCACTGCCGGAGCGCAAAGCGCCATCGAATGGCCATACGCGTCGGCTTTCAGCACGGCCATCAGCTCCGCGTAGGGCGCGGCCAGTGTCTTCAAAAATCGGAAGTTGTTTTCTAGTGTGCTGGTGCAAATCTCAACCCAGCAAGGGCGTATTGTCATCAGGGTTCCCAAGTCTAAGTTTAACTCTGCCCGACGCCGCACTCACCCCAGCAGCGCGTACGCCACCACGGTCTCTTCTTTCATAGGTATCTCGTCGAGCAGTTCCGCTTCAAGATCATGCGGAATCGTCATTTCGCAAGCCAAAACCTCGGCTGCCCCAGCCCCGGTAAAGCACAGCTCGCAATGGGCCATCGCTTCGCCGTCTCCCACGCGAACCGGCGGGCCAAAAGCGCGGCAGGTCATTGGTCTCCATTCGTAAACGTCACAGCGTCCCGTAGCCGGGTCCAGCGCCGGGCAAGCCGCCTCGTTGGCGAAATCCTCAAAGCGCTCATGGTCCAATTTCGAGTCGCCCAGAAGGCCCGTCTCCGCATCACCGGGAAACTCCGGCCCATATTCGGCAACCCACCCCTTCGCCCGAACCTCAAGCTGAGTCGCAAGCGCCGGCTCCGTAGCCCTCAAAATATCCATCCCTGCGCGCAGGCGCAGCGTATCCAGCGGATTCAGGCCAAATGCGCCGTGGCAGCACTGGGTACACCCTTGCCGGCATACCAGGTGCTTACCCGCGCGTGCGGCCGAATCGGCGAACGCAGCGCTCATAATTTGCACCAGTAGAGAATCCCCTGTGGGCAAACGCATAACGGCAAGAATAACCGATTGCCCTCCCGATATGTAAGCGCTAATATTGCCCCGGAGTGGTTAAGTTTGGAGCGTACGGTCTTTACAGGCTGCGGAAAAACTCAACACGGGGGGAGGCGGGGGTTTCAACCCCCGCACAAGGCCAACTGTTTCAACGCGGGCTTCAGCCCTGGAGGAGCGTCTTCCTCCAATCTTGCACGAGAATCCGAGGTTTTTCACAGCCTGTTTAGCCTGAAAATAAATGCCTCAGAATCGTCTGGGCTTTAGCCGCTTACAGATTGATTGTTCAAACTGATCCCACTATCTCTTAGCGCGGAGGATTCCCATGGCTGGATTTCGCAGCTCTGTTATCCCCGGTCATCGTTACCGCAACGCTCCCGCCGCCATCGATTGGCTCTGTAACGTCTTTGGATTCGAGCGTCACGCCGTTTATGAGGGCGAAAACGGCTCCATAGCTCACGCCGAGCTGACCCTCGGCGGCGGCATGATTATGCTTGGCTCAGGCAAAAACGACGAGGTTGGCCGTAGCTTGAAATCGCCAGATGAGCTTGGCGGCGTCGAAACATGCAGTGTCTATATCGTCGTCCCCGACGCCGACGCCGTCCATGCCCGCGCCGTAGCCGCCGGAGCCGTCATCTCCACTCCGCTCCACGACACCGACTATGGCAGCCGCGACTTCACCGTGAAAGACCCCGAAGGCAACTCCTGGCTCGTTGGCACCTACGACCCCTGGGGAAAGCACAATTAGAACCACGGCCGCCTGTTTGATCTCGTAATATGGCGACCCGCCCAAAAGGCGGCTCCGAGCGTTCGCCTACCGCGAAGGCTTTACCCTATCTGTCGGTCCCAACCCTCCAGCGCCCGCTTGAACTCGCTCATGAACTTTCCAGCGTCCGCGCCATCAATCGTGCGATGGTCGAAGCCCAGGCAGAAGTATTGCACCGACCGAATCGCAATCGTGTCGTTGCCCTCGCCGTCGGTCAGCACCACTGGCTCCTTGCGCAGGCCGCCGATGGCCAGAATCGCCGATTCCGGCTGATTGATAATCGGCGTCCCAAACTCCTCGCCGAGAATGCCGGAGTTGGTCAACGTGAAGGTTGATCCCGACGCCTCATCGGGCAGAAGTTTTTTGGCGCGTGCGCGAGCGGCGAGATCGGCGATGGCCCTCGCCAGACCCAGAAAGTTGCGTTCCTCGGCCTGCTTCACAACCGGCACAATCAATCCCCACTCCAAAGCCACGGCAATGCCCAGGTTGATATTGGAGTGGTAATGAATCGAGCCGTCCACGAGCGAGGAGTTCACAACGGGAAACTTGGTCAGCGCTTGCACGGCCGCTGCCGCAATGAACGGCATATAAGTCAGCTTGACGCCGTGCTGTTGCTCGAAGCGCATCTTCTCGCGCTCGCGCAAGCGCACAATCCGGGTCATATCCACCTTGTAAACGCTGTGCACGTGGGGGCTGATCCGCTTGCTCTCCACCATGCGCTGGGCGATGATGGCGCGCATCTTTGTCAGCGGCGCCACTTGCTGCGAAATCGGCGCAGTCGATGAAGTGCTGGCCACGCCGCCCGTGCCGTTCACGTGCCGCAAGACATCGTCCTTCGTGATGCGCCCCTCCGAGCCGGTCCCCGCCACCTGGCTAAGATCGAGGTTGTTCTCCTTTGCAATCCGCCGCACCAGCGGCGAAGAGCGCTGCCGTTCGCCCACCGACGGCGGCGCGGCGGTCTGTGCGGTAGCCATGGAACGCACCTGCGGAGCGAGAACGAATGGCGCGGGAGCCGGAACGGAAACTGGCGGAGCTGCCGCGACAGGCGCAGAAACATCTCCGCCGGAGGCGCCAGAAATCACCGCGACCACCGTATTGACTTCCACGGTCGCTCCCGCTGGCGTCTTGATCTCCGTCAGCACACCTGCCACCGGCGAGGGAATCTCCGCGTCCACTTTATCAGTAGAAATCTCAAACAGCGGCTCGTCCTTTTCGATTCTGTCGCCGGCCTTCTTGAGCCACTTGGTAATGGTTCCCTCAAAGATCGACTCGCCCATCTGGGGCATGATCACGTCGGTTGGCATGTGGGTCTCTCCGTGATGCGGGATACAAGGGGCGCACCCGATTCTGGCCGGATTATAAATTGCCGCGCATACCTCCGCCGAACTGTGGTGCGCTCCAAAAAATGCCCATCCATTCCGCATTCTTTGCGAAATGGGTGGGATACCAAAAACCTAAATTGGTCCCATCACTCACGCGCGGATCGGCCGTTCGCTCCCGCCGCGCACCCGCTCAACCTCAACTGGGACTTGGAGCGGCGTGTCCTCTGCAGGAAATTGGACAGCCGCGGCCTCTGCGCGCAGCGCTTCCAAACTCTCCACATCTACCGTCTGCTCGCCGAATACCTGTCCAAACTGCCGCGCCGCTGCGTGTGCAATCGCTTCCAGAGCGGGCAATTCCTCCGGCTTCTGCGCTTCCAAAGCCAGGCTGGTAACCGCATGGTCAGGGATTCCGCACGGAACGATCAGCGCAAAATCCTTCAACTCGGTTGTCACATTGAAAGCGAAGCCGTGCGAAGTAATGCCGCGTGCGACGTGAATCCCAATAGCGCCGATCTTGCGTTCTGTTCCGCCGCTCGGGCCAGGAAGCCTGCCATCCGCAGGCCCGCCGCACCAAACCCCCGTCAGCCCCGCAATCCGTCCGGCTCTCACCCCAAACTCGCCGCAGAGCCGGATCAGCGCCTCTTCCATCCCGCGCACAAAGTCCACCGGTCCCATCCGTCCGCCGCTCGGGCCGCGCAGGGTGCGCAGGTCAAAGATGGGATAGCCCACCAACTGCCCTGGCCCGTGATAGGTCACATCGCCGCCGCGGTTAATCTCGTGAACGGTAACTCCACGCCGCTTGAGCATCTCGTCCGACGCCAGAATGTTCGCCCGGTTGGCGTTGCGCCCCAGCGTCAGCACTGGCGGATGCTCAAGCAGCAGCAGCACTTTCTGGGCGCGCCCCTCTATAACCAGCCCAGCAATCTCTGCCTGCAGCCTCAGCCCTTCGTCGTAGTTCACCCGCCCGAGATAGAGGTACGGAATCATCGTCCTCTTGATTGTAGCTAGGGCCTGCTAACGCTACTGAGGCGGCTCGCCCCAATAGTGTTAGCAAGCCCGAGGCGGGCGCGCCGCTCTCAGTCCACTAAGCGCTTCTGAAACAAGCCTCTGAATGCTGAGCGGTGCCGATGATACACCAGCACCCACAGCAGTGCCACGATCACAGCCAGCAGCAGATTCACACCACTGGGACCTATCAGTACATGCACTACAAGGATGTTGAAGATAACCGGAGCCAGTACAGCCAGCCCCAGTGGCACATACCGGTTGAAGAGCAGAAACAGTCCAGGAATGACCTGAAACACGGCTACAACATAAAGGTAGTGGGTGCTTGCCATCACCCCGAAATATTGCCCGGCCACCCCGGTAGGCATCGGGCCCATCGGAATGAAATGCAGATACAGGTTCAAGCCGAAGACAACAAATATCGCACCCAGCAGCAGGCGGGCGATCGTGGCAACAACCTTCATCGTGGCAGCTAACTTCATTGAGTTCTCCTTGAATTAAGTTGATCCAGGGAATCAAACTGAGAGCCGGAATCCATTATACGGAGAACTACCTGTCCTTCTCCGCAGAAAATCGATGGTCAAACTGCGCCATGCGATTATAGCGAAGCCAGGGATGGTGTGCCCCGAATGCACGTTCGTCAAGCTGACGCGACCATCAGGGAGCGGCAACCTTGCACAAAACTCAACAGGACGAGGCAACCTTGGCTTCGCTCTAGATCATACATCCTGCTCCAATTCGCGCGCCTGTTCCTCGCCACACTGCACGCGCATTGCACCCTCCGCCAGCGCCTGCAGTTCATCTTCTCCCGGATAGACAGTCACTGCCGCGATCCACTGAATCGCTTTGCGCAACTGATCAACCAGCTTTTCCGAGCGGGCCATTCCGCCTGTCAGCAGCACCGCATCCGCGCGCCCGTTGAGCACCGTCGCCATCGCCCCAATGTCTTTCGCCGTCTGATAAACCATCGCGTCAAAGATCAGCGCGGCCTGTCTGTCTCCAGCCTCGATTCTCCGCTCCACCTCCCGCAAATCCTTCGTCCCAAGATAGGAGTAAACTCCCCCCTCTCGGTTCAGCAGGTTCCACAATCCCTTCTCCGTATACTTCCCGCTGAAACAAAGCTGAATCACCTTCTGTATCTGCAAGCCGCCCGAGCGATCCATCGCAAAGGTGCCTTCCTGGCCCGCAACATTCACGTCGATCATCTTGTCGCCCTCGTGCGCCGAGACCGAAATCCCGCTGCCCAGATGCGCCACCACCAGCCGCAACTCCGCGTAGCTCCGTCCCTGCTCGCGCGCATATCGTTTCACCACAGCCTTGGTGTTCAGCGCATGCGACAGGCATTGCCGGCCCGCCAGCGCCGAGCCGGAGATCCGCGCCGTCTCCGTAAACTCATCCACACTCACCGGATCGACGATGAACGCCTCCGCTCCCGCCTTCCTGCCAATTACCTGCGCCAGAAACGCGCCCAGATTCGACGCATGTTCCCCATACCGCGTCGAGCGCAGATCATCCAGCATCGCCTCATTCACCTTGTAGGTTCCGCTCGCCACTGGACGCATCAATCCGCCACGTCCCACAACGGCATCAAACTGCTCCAGCAGGTAGCCCGCTTCGCTTAACTCCCTCTCGATGCACGACTGGCGAAACTCCAGTTGATCCAGAATCGGCCGTCCGCGAAATTGCTCCATCTCGCTCTCCGAGTGGTCCAGGTTCCGCTCGAACTCGGCCCGGTCATTGGCGTAGACGGCAATTTTCGTCGATGTTGAGCCGGGATTGATCGCCAGCACCCTCCATTCACCGGCTTGCATACAACACCCCCAGCGCCATGGCGTTTACCTTGTCCTGCGCGCTTTCCACCCGCGACGGAATCAGAATAGGAACCTTCGCGCCCACCACCGCATGGCCAAACTCCCATCCAGCCAGAAAAATAATCGACTTTGCTAGCAGATTCCCCGCTTCAACCGAGGGAACCAGCAGGCAATCGGCGTGTCCCGCCACAGGATTGCTGATGCCCTTGGCCTTCGCTGCCCATTCCAGCAGCGCATTGTCCAGCGCCAGCGGACCGAAAACCTCCGCCTCTCCAAACTCACCCGCCGCGCACATCTCCGTCAGCGCCCTCGCATCCATCGTCGAGACCATCGCTTCGGTCACCACCTCCGTCGCGCTCACCACCGCGATCGTCGGGCGACGAAATCCCAGGCAGTGCAACATTTCAATAGCGTTCAGCACAATCTGTTTCTTTTGCCCCAGCGTCGGAGCGGGATTCAGCCCTCCGTCCGTCAGCCCAGTCAATCTTGGTCCGCCTTCGCTGCGCTGTTCAAAAAACGCCATGTCGCTGAGCAGGCGTCCTGTGCGCAGCCCCTTTTCCTTGTCCAGCACTGGATGGAACAACTGATCGGTGCGCAAATGGCCCTTAAGTAAAATGTCTATCCTGCCTTCCCGCGCCATCTTCACCGCGATCTCAGCGGCGTCCTCCGTCGCCGATACAAACTCAGCTCTGGCCGCCAACTCCGCCAATCCCAGCTTTTCGGCCCGCGCGCGAATCCGCTGCACATCGCCTATCAACACAGGAAGCGCGATCCCAATGTGCAAGGCATCCGCCGCGGCCGTCAGCGCCACTTCATCATCGGCCAGAACCACCCCCACCCGCTTCGGCCCCACCTCACGCGCCCGTTCCCTCAACTCCGCGAAGGTGCGGATCCCCTCCGCCGCCCGCAACTCCCCTGATTCCATCCCTATCCCTCTTCCTAAAGCCTTAAACTCTCCCCGGGAAATCTTACTGCGCTACACTAGACCTTGGCAGGAGGACCGGGCGGTCGCTGCCGGAGGCTCGGGCGCAAGCCTGAAGTCCGCCGGGGGAGGAAAGTCCGAACTCCGCAGGGCAGTGTGCCGGATAACGTCCGGGACGCGGGCTTCAAGGCCCGTGGACGGCCAGTGCCACAGAAAAGATACCGCCGGGTGCTCGTGCTTCGGCACGCGCAACTGGCCCGAAGGGCGTAAGCCTGGACGGCCAGTCCGGTAAGGGTGAAATGGTGCGGTAAGAGCGCACCGCTCCGGCGGTAACGCCGGGGGCAGGGTAAACCCCACACGGAGCAAGACCAAATAGGGAGGGAAGCGTTTGCATCGAGCCATGCAGCGCTGCGCATCTGCCCGATGCGCCCAGGCGGCTCGCAGTTTTTGCCGAAACCTCCGGGTAGGTCGCTGATGAGTGTCCGCGGCAACGCGGCGCCTAGAGGAATGACCGCACACGACAGAATTCGGCTTACAGGTCCTCGTGCCGAATTTGCAGCACCAAACGACAGCCCCGGCCCGGGAAGCCTTCCCTGCCGGGGCTGGCCATTTCTGCAGGGCATTTCACGCTACAAAAGGCTCTTACATTGCTGCATGAAGTGTCAGGGCATGACTTCAGTCATGCCGTAAATTGCCCTAAGAGGAGCAGGGCTTCAGCCCCTGATGGGGCGTAGATCCGGAGGGAGACGGGGGTTTCAACCCCCGTATAAGGCCAACAGAATCAACGCGGGCTTTAGCCCCGGAGTTCCGCTGCTACCATCAAATCATGCTGCGAGTGAAATTATTGGATCCCGGCGCCCGCGCGCCCGTTGTCGCCCATCCCGGCGAAGACCTCGGCTATGATCTCTTTGCCCTTGAGAGCGTAGCGCTCGTCCCGCGCTCCACGGTCAAGGTGCGCACTGGCATTGCAGTCGAAGCGCGTCACCCTCACACCGGCGCGCCGCTGGGCCTGCTGGTGCGCGACCGCTCGTCCATGGCGGCGCGCGGCGTCGCCACTACCGCCGGGGTCATCGACTCCGGATATCGCGGCGAGATCCTGGTGCTCATGACCAACCTCGGCGACACTCCCGTCGAATTGAAGGCCGGTGAGAAGATTGCCCAGATGATTCCCGTTCCTATCCTCACAGGCAATGTGGAAGAAGTAGAGACACTGGAAGTGTCGGCCCGCGCCGAAAAGGGCTTTGGCAGCTCGGGACGCTAGAAGTTTGGGCATTCCCAGGTCTCAAAAGCAAGACCTGGGAACCCAATCGAGGATGTAACTCTCGGCTGACTCGCTGACTCGCTCGCTCCCTACTGATTCCCCAGCCCGTCGTTCTTGTGGTAATTCGGATAAGGCGGAACCGGAATCTCCGGCACAGGATGTGCCTTCAGCTCGTCCAGCACCAGTTGCACTCCAGTTTCAAGTTGGCGATCATGTCCGGCGGCCACATCTTTAGGCAGCTCCTCGACCGGCACATCAGGCGCAATGCCGTGGTTTTCTACCTCCCACTCGCCGTTGATGCCATAAATTGCATACCGCGGCGCAGTCACGTGTCCGCCGTCCAGCAGAACCGGATAACCTCCGATACCCACCAGCCCGCCCCATGTCCGCGTGCCCACCAGTTTGCCTATGCCGGCTTTCTTGAAGTACCAGGGCATTGCGTCACCGCCGGAACCGGAGTTCTGGTTGATGAGCATAACCTTGGGCCCAAAGATCGCGCCTACCGGATCGTGAATCGGCTTGCCGTCGCGCTCGATTGCCCCAGAAAGCGGGAAGCGCTTCAATACATCGACGACATAATCCGCTACCAAGCCACCTTCGTTGTAGCGTTCGTCCAACACCAGAGCCTGTTTGTCGAGCTGGGAGTAGAAGTACCGGTTGAAATTGGTGTAACCAGGGCCGCCGGTGTTGGGCATATAGACATAGGCCAGCTTGCCCCCGCTAAGCTCTCCCACCTTGCGCCGGTTGCCTTCTATCCAGTCCAGGTTGCGCAGGCCGTCCTCGTCGCCGATGGGAACCACCGTCACGTCGCGGGCATCCTTGCCGTCGGCATTCGCGCCAACATGAAGAACGGTCTGCTGCCCCGCCGTCCCATCGAAGAACTGGTAGAGGTTATCGCCTGCCTTCAGCTCGCGGCCATTCACTGCCAACAGGTATTCGCCCTCTTTCACGGAGACGCCGGGCAGGGTCAAAGGTGACGCCAAGCCGGGTGTCCAGTTCTGCCCGCCGAGGATTTTGGCGATGCGGTAGCGGCCATTCTCCGTCTTGTAATCAGCGCCCAGCAAACCGGTCTTTGGCTCTTTGTCCGGCTGGCGCGGCCCGCCGACGAACATGTGGCCGATGGTGATCTCGCCCAGCATCTCGGTTGACAGATAGGTGAATTCAGACCGGGAAGCGAGGCTGTCGAGGTAGGGCTTGTACCTGATCTCGATCTTGGGAATACTCAGCCCGTGGGTGTGCGGATCGTAGAGAAAGTCGCGCTCAATGCGCCAAGTCTCGTGAAACATCTGCCGCCACTCGGCGCGAGGATCTACTACCGTTACAAGCCCACCCAGGTTCAGAGGCTTACCGGGAGCAGCCTCGCCTGGTTTCAGATCTTCCACAGAGGCTATGGTCCAAGCGCCCTTGCGCCCGTAGAGCGCCTTCGAACCGTCCGCCGAAACCATAAACGCATCCACATCGCTGAGCACCGCTTCGGGCTTGCGCTTCTCCAGCGTGAACCGCCAGATCGCGCGAATCTCCGGCTCCCCGTCGCGAGCGCTCGACCGGCCAAAGGGCGAATTTTCGCTGAGATAAACCACGCCGGTCTTGCCCGCTGCGATTGCGCTATAGTTGCGCGCCGGAATCGGAAGCGCCAGAATGCGGTCGCCGATCTTCTCCAGGTCCACCTTCACCTCGACCGGCTTTTCAGCATCCTTCTTGTCCTTGTCCGCGTCCTTCTTCCCTTCATCTTTCTTGTCGGCGTCGGCGGCATCCTTCTTGTCGTCCTTCTTTGCTTCGTCCTTGATCTTCTCGTCGTCGCTCTCCGGCGGAACCGGCGAGGCGCCATCCTTCGCCAATACCACTACATAGGCAGCCGTAGTTTGCGCGCGATCCAGAGAGGAGAGATCGATGCCCGCCTTTGAAGGTCCGTCATCGGTGGATGCCAAAAAGTATAAGTACTTGCCGTTGTGGTCAAACGACGGACTGAACGCGTCACTCATCCCATCAGTCACCTGGGTAGGTTTGTGGGTCTCCATTGAATAGAGAAAAATCGCATTCTGCTGGTTGTCCAGATCGCGATGGTACGCAATCCACTTCGAGTCCGGCGACCACACGGCGCCAAAGTCCGGGCCAAAGCTGCCATAGGTGCCTGTATCCACCAGCACCGGCTTGCCCGTTGGCAAATCCACGTACCACAGCCGCAAGTGCTTGTCGGTGTAAACGATGTGCTTCGAGTCGGGCGACCACGTAGGGCTATAGAAGAAGCTGGGCTCCGGGCCGAGGTCGATAACCGTCGGTGTCTTGAAGCCGGTCTGGTCGTGCAGATAAAGCTGGTATTCGCCGGATGCGTCGCTGAAGTAAGCGATGGTTTTTCCGTCTGGGCTCCATGACGGGTCGCGTTCGGCCACGCCTGAGGTCTGGGTCAGGTTGCGCGTGTCGCCCTTCTCGGCCGGCACGGTAAAGATCTCCCCATGTGCCTCAAAAACTGCCCGTGCGCCGCTAGGCGAAAGGTTGGCGCTCTGAATCTCCTCCGGACCCAGATTCACTCGGTGGGGCGCTAAGTTGGCCAGTTCGCCGTGAATCGAGATCAGGACCGGCATATTCATGCCCGTCGCCGGATCGACCAGTAAAATGCGGCCAAACTGCTCCACAACCAGGGCAGTCCTGCTCGCCCCGCTGACGTCCGTCGCTGGCCCGGCCTGGAAAGATTTGATATCCAGCCCGTCGTTCTGCATCACCTGAGAAACCTGCTTGCTTTTTGTGTCATACCGATAAAGCGCGACCGGGCCGTTGTTCTTTCCTGTGTTGTCGCGATCAGAGAGGAAGTAAACCTGGTCGCCAACCCACACTGGGTTTGAGTCGTTCGAGTTCTCGCGCGGCACCTTTACCAGATCCAAAGTCTTCAGGTTGACGATCCAGATGGGGCTAGTCTGGCCGCCCACATAGCGCTTCCATGCTGGCTGCCACTTGGTAAAGGGTTCATATGCGAGCGACTGGCCCTCGGGCGAAAACGACCCTTCGAAACCGGAAGGCAGTGGCAAAGGCTCGGGAACGCCCGATCCGTCCGCATGGACGAGGAACAGGCGAAGGAAATGCCGGTAGCTTGCCGCCATGCTGGTGATCAGCACATCCTTGCCGTCCGGTGACCAGCCCACAACACCACTTCCAGTCGGATGCCAGGTGATGCGGCGGGGGACGCCGCCTGCGGCGGGAATAACATACGCATCGGTATTGCCGTTCAAGTGAGCCGAGTAAGCAATCCACGCTCCGTCAGGCGAGTAGATCGGCCCCGCGACCACTTTACCGTCCGAGGTAAGCCGCTCCGCCTCGCCGCCCTGGCGGCTCACTGTCCAGATGTCGTCGGCGTAGAGGAAGGCTATCCTGTCCTGGCTCAGGGAGGGGTGGCGCAGCAGCAGCGGCGCGGGAGCAGCTACGGATGCGGCCTGGGCAAAAGCGGAAACGGGGAGCAGTGCACCCAAAACCAGCGCAATTGGCGCAAAGTGGGAAATGACGCGATTCATCGAGCCTCCTATTCAGATAGGGGTGTAGATTTAGTTCAAGATCGAGCGCAAAACTCCGCGCCAATCCATGCTACGTCAAACAGTTACCAAATGGTTCCGCTAATCTGGCCGTTCTAATCCTTTTCCTCGTCTCCCGCCGGTGCTCAGGAACCATCTCGCGGCCCATTGCGTATCAGCAAGTGGGAGAAAACATCCCGCCTTAGCTGTTTTCCATCATTCTGAAATGGCTTGGCAGGTGCTTTAGCGTCCATACGAATCTCTGAAATTGCGTACACTGGAGACAACCGGGCTGAACCCTCGTTTCGCCCCTCGCGAAACCGCGGCCGGGCTGGATCTTGAACAGAAAGCAGAACCATGCTCCTCGGTGAGGCATTCAAACTCGCGCTTCAGTCCTTGTGGACAAACAAGATGCGCACTGTTCTCACGCTGCTCGGCGTGGTCATCGGAGTTGCGTCCGTCATTACGGTCGTCACGCTGACCAACGGCGCCAAGCGATTTGTGACTGACAAAATAAACACCTACGGCGCGAGTGTGGTCACCGTCAGCAAGATGCCGGAAACCTTCATCACCATCGCCGAGTATCTCGAGTTCCAAAAGCGAAAAGATATCTCATTCGACGACTACAAAGCCATTCTTGACCGTTGCAAGTCCTGCGTCTCGGTGGGTGCTTCGCGCAACAGCACCGGCAAAGTTGTCTACGGAACCAAATCCACCACGGACACCGATGTTCGCGGCTGGACCTGGACCATGCCCGCTCTCTCCAATCTCAACATCGAAGCCGGGCGTTCCTTTACTGAAATTGAGGACGAGCATAGTGCCCGCGTCGCCATCATCGGCTGCGACATCGTAAACAATATGCTCGGACTGGGCGACCCGCTGGGCAAGGAGATTCGCGTCGATGGCGCGCCTTACACGGTGATAGGAACTGGCGAATGTCAGGGCAAAATCATGGGCCAAAGCATGGACAACTGGGTCGCTATCCCCCTTACAACTTTTCTGCATACACACGGGTCGAACGCCAGCATGACTGTCTATGCCGATGCCGGGGGAGGAGGCGAGGTGATGGATGCGACTTCCGATGAGTTGCGCGTCCTGATGCGCGCGCGCCGCCACCTGGCGCCGGGTAGCCCAGACGTTTTCTCTGTCGATACAAGCGCCACTTTCCAGAATCTGTTAGGCAATATCCTCAATGACTTTGGTGCCGTGGTGGTAGCCATCGCTGGCGTATCACTTGTGGTGGGAGGCATCGTCATCATGAACATCATGCTGGTTTCGGTCACAGAGCGTACCCGCGAAATCGGCGTCCGCAAGGCGCTTGGCGCGCGCCGCAATGACATCCTGCTTCAGTTTCTTATCGAGTCCGCAACCATGGCCCTCCTCGGTGGCGTCATTGGCGTCATCCTGGGCATTAGTGTCGCCAAAGTGATTACCCTTGCTGTCTCATTCCCCTCCGACGTGCAACTCTGGTCGGTCCTCGTCGGTTTGTTTGTAGCCACTGCCGTCGGCGTGTTTTTCGGCGTCTACCCCGCACACAAAGCCGCTCAGCTTGATCCCATCGTTGCCCTGAGAGCGGAGCTTTAGCCATGCGCATCCGTGACTCCAAAGAATCCGTGCGAATGGCCCTCGACACACTGCGCAAAAATAAACTGCGCTCCGGGCTCACCATTCTCGGCATCACCATCGGCATCTCCACGGTCATTCTCATCTCTTCCGCTATTAACGGACTCAATAGCAATATCGATCAATTCGTCAAATCTCTGGGCACCAACGATCTGCTGGTTTACCGCTTTGAGCCGTGGGGGAGGCGTCCGACCACCGAGGAACTGAATCGCAAGAAGATTACCTATGCGGACGGCTTGGCCCTGCGCGGACTGCCGCATATTGTGGCCGTCGATACCTGGATCAGCTACATGAATTTTCAGCTCGGCGTCGGTAATGTTTCTATCAGGCGTGGCGGCCACAAGATTCAGAACACGATCCTGAACGGATCGACTACGGCAATCATGGAGGCCGGCAACTTTGACCTTCTGGAGGGCCGCATCTGGACCGACTCCGAGGAGGAGCGTAGCGCCAGAGTGGTGGTTCTGGGCCACGATGCCGCAGAGGATCTTTTTCCCGGCGAGTCTCCCATCGGCAAGGACATTGAATGTGAAGGCAGCATCTTCACGGTAATCGGTGTCTTCGATCTGCAACCGGAGGTCTTCGGCAGTGGCCGGAACAGGAACGATAACTCCGCTTATTTTTCCTTGGAGACCTTCCATCAACTCCATCCCGAACTCAACGATTACTGGATCACTGTGAAGTATGACGATCCGGCCAACAGGGCGCTGGTGGCGGAGGAGATTCGCGAGGTTCTCCGTGTCCAGCGCAAGGTCCGGCTGGAACAGGACGACAACTTCGCCATCTTCAGCACCGACTCGCTCACCCGTCTGTGGAACACGCTTACCGGCGGACTGTTTCTCTTCATGGTCGCCGTCTCTTCGGTCAGCCTCATGGTCGGAGGGGTAGGCGTAATGAACATCATGCTGGTCTCGGTCACCGAGCGCACTCGCGAGATCGGCGTCCGCAAGGCCATCGGCGCCACCAGAAAGAACATCCTGCTACAGTTCACGCTGGAGGCGGTCACTCTCTGTGTCGTGGGTGGCTTGCTCGGCATCTCCGTTGGAGCCTTGCTTACTCTGATTCTGCATTTTGCCGTTTCATTCCTTCACGCCGCTCTCTCGATGATGTGGGTTGTAATTGCCTTTGTTGTCTCCTGCGCCATCGGCCTGATCTTCGGCATCTACCCCGCCTGGAAAGCCGCCAACATGGACCCCATCGAGGCGCTAAGGTATGAATGAAACAGGCAACAGGAATTTGGCCTTGCGGAAGAGTTCTTTAGACTGACAAATAATCTGATTTTTTCAATTGGAGTAGACCGAATCCACTTCCTACAATCGGCCTTTTCCCTGGCCTTTGCAGGGATGCAGGAACCTCTCTGCGGCCAATTGCGTACCAGAGAATGGGAGAAACAATCCTGCCACGGCAGTCTTCCGTCAGTCAGAAGCGGTTTGGAAGAAGCCTTTGCGTCCATGGAATTGACTGAAATTGCATACACTGGAGAGACTAGGCAGAAGCATGGCTCCACAGTTCGCGAAACGGAGATTGTTTCGCTCTCGAGGATCCGCGCTCAGGCCGGCTCTTGAACAGAAAGCGGAACCATGCCCTTCAGTGAGGCATTCAAACTCGCGCTGCAGTCCCTGTGGGCCAATAAGATGCGCACTGTCCTCACGCTGCTTGGCGTGGTGATGGGCGTGGCCTCGGTGATCATGGTCGTCACCCTGGTGAACGGGACCAATACCTATGTCAGCACCAAGCTGCTTGACCATGGTGCCGATGTACTGACCGTCACGCGCATGCCCGGCGTGATTTTTTCCGCCAACGACTACTTCCGCTATCAGAAGCGCAAGGTGCTCCGCTTCGATGACTTTCAAGCCATCCGCGACGAATGCACGGAATGCGCCGAGGTGGGCGCTCGTCTCGACCGGACCACGAAGGTTTCCTATGGCGGGCACTCCACTACTGATACCGACATACGCGGCATCAGTTGGGCCATGGTCTCGCTCAACAACATGGACATCGAAGAAGGGCGAGGGTTTACTCCCGCCGATGACGACCACGGAACGCATAGCGCGATTGTTGGCTACGATATCGTGGACAATGTGCTCGGCGAGGGCCAGCCACTTGGTAAGGAGATTCGTGTCGACGGCATCCCCTACACCATCGTCGGCGTCGGCAGCCGCCAGGGAAAGACTCTAGGCGAGTCGCAGGATAACTGGGTGGCCGTCCCCATCACCACATTTCAGCAGACCTACGGCTACAACGACTCGGTGGATATCTATGCCCGCGCCAACGGCAATGCCGAGGTGATGGAACGGGTCAAGGACCAGGTGCGCGTGCTGATGCGCGTCCGGCGCCACAACGCGGTGGGCGCCGAGGACGATTTCGAGATCGAAACCAATGATACATTTCTTGACATCTGGAAGCAGATTTCCACGCTCTTTTTCACCGTGGTGATTGGCATTGCCTCCATCTCGCTGGTGGTCGGCGGCATCGTGATCATGAACATCATGCTGGTCAGCGTTACCGAGCGCACCCGCGAGATCGGCGTGCGTAAGGCATTAGGCGCCCGCCAGCGCGACGTGCTCCTGCAATTCCTCATTGAAAGCGCAACCATGGCTCTGGTGGGAGGCGCCATCGGCGTGATGTGCGGCGTGGCCGTGGCCAAGCTGATTACCCTCGTCATCGGCTTCCCCACCAGCGTGCAGATGTGGAGCGTGCTCGTGGGCCTGTTCACGGCCACCGCGGTCGGCGTCTTCTTCGGCGTCTATCCGGCTAGCAAGGCCGCCAAGCTTGATCCGGTGGTGGCGCTTAGAGCAGAGCTGTAAAAGCATCCAGGAGCAGTCTTTCATGTCTCAAGGACAAACCCGCGAATCCGTAAAGATGGCGCTTAACACGCTTCGAGCAAACAAGCTGCGCTCCGGGCTGACAGTGCTGGGCATCGTCATCGGCGTCACTACCGTGATCACCATCTCCTCGGTAATCAACGGGCTGAACAACCGCATTTCCGACTTCGCCGACTCCCTGGGCTCCAATGTTCTCTGGGTCTTCCATCTGCCGCTCGCCCTCGGCAAGCCCACCATGGAGCAGTTGTCGCGCAAAAAGCTCACCGTGGAGGACGCCATCGCCCTGCGCTCGCTGCCCCACGTCGTGGCCGCCGACGGCAGCCGGCAGCACGTCAAACCGGTCTTCCGGGTAGGTGACGCGGATGTCAAATACAACGGCAAGAAGGTGACCGGAACGATTCTGATTGGCTCGACCGCGCAATTGGGCGAAACCCGTGATCTCGTATTTCTGGAAGGCCGCCTGTTTACCGATGCTGAAGACCAGCGCGCCGCCCATGTCTGCATGCTGGGCCATGATACCTGGGAACAACTGTTCGACTCGGACCCAGCGGTGGGCAAGGAAGTCAGCATCGAAGGCGGCCTCTATACGGTAATCGGAGTGGTTGACAAGCAGAAGCAGCCCTTCGGCAGCGGCAAAAGCCCGCGAGATAACATGGTCTACTTCCCCATGGGAACCTTCCACAACCTGCATCCGGAAGACAAGGAGACGTGGATCGCGGTGAAGTACGACGATCCTAAGAACAAGTCGCTGGTCGAGGAAGAGGTGCGCGACCTGCTGCGAATCCGCCGCAAGGTCAACGTGCAAGCCAACGATAACTTCGAGATCTTCGGCCCCGATTCGCTCACAAAGCTGTGGGGCCAGATTACCGGCGGACTGGTGCTGTTCATGATCGCCGTCTCCAGCGTGGGATTGATGGTGGGCGGCGTGGGAGTGATGAACATCATGCTGGTCTCGGTCACCGAGCGCACCCGCGAGATCGGCGTGCGCAAGGCCATCGGCGCCACCAGGCGCACCATTCTGATCCAATTCACAACCGAGGCCGTGACTCTGTGCGCTGTCGGCGGAGTGGTCGGCGTTCTGGTGGGTGCCGTGCTCACTTGGATCGTCTACCTCTTGCCCATCGGCCTGCCTGCCACACTGTCCACAATGTGGGTACTGATCGGCTTTGCTGTCTCCTGCGCCATCGGCCTTGTCTTTGGCATCTACCCCGCCTGGAAAGCCGCCAACATGGACCCCATTGAGGCGCTAAGGTACGAGTAAATCTGCTTCTAGAGAGCCTATGGATAGGTCGATGTTTTGAAAGGGCACGGCTTTAGCCGTGCCGCAAATGTTGCAGAATGAAGAGGGATTTAGCCCCTGAGGGATAGCTGAGCTCGTGACAAGATCATGCTCAGAGGTCTATTGGCTTTGGCGTTTCGAAGGCGCCGCACCCACTGAATCGAACGCGATGCGGAAGCTGAAAGCTAGAGGCTAGCAGCTGAAAGCTGTATTCTTACCCCTGTGATGCCGCACGCTTTAGCGCAATCCATAGAAGCACTCACCACGATTCTCGCCGTGGCCGGTATGGGTTATTTCCTCGCTGCTCTGATTGCGGCGCGGCTCTTTCTTGCGTCACGGCGCGCCCTGTTGCCCGCCTTTGCTCCCGGCGTAAGCATCCTCAAGTCACTCAAGGGACTTGACCCCGGCATGATCGACGCCTTCCGCAGCCACTGCCGCCAGTCCTATTCGGGAGACTATGAACTGCTCTTCGGCGTCTCCGCGCTTTCCGACTCTGCCGTGGCAGCCGTCGAGCAACTGCAAGCCGAATTCCCTGATCGCCCCATCCGTCTCATCGAGTGCCCACAGCGTCTGGGAACCAACGGCAAAGTCAGCTCATTGATTCAACTCGCCATCCACACCCGCCACGATTTCTTGCTCATCAACGACTCTGACATCACCGTCGGCCCACGCTACCTGGAACGTGTCATGGCCTGCTTTGCACCAACAGAGTCGTGTGGCAATGTCCAGGCGCAAGTCGGCCTCGTCACCGCCATCTATCGCGGCCGCGCCCACGGAACCCTCCCGTCCCGCCTCGAATCCATCGGCATCGCCGCAGATTTTCAGGCCGGCGTACTCCTCTCCAGGTGGATTGAGGGTGGCCTTCATTACGGACTCGGTTCCACGCTCGCCGTCCGCCGTGAAGCACTCGAAAAAATCGGCGGCCTGCAGGTCCTGGTCGATCATCTGGCCGACGATTACGAACTGGGCGTGCGCGTGGCGCAGGCGGGCTACCGCGTGGCGCTGAGTCCCGAAGTTGTTGAAACCAGTGTCCCAGCCTACGCCTGGCGCGGCTACATCGATCACCAGTTGCGATGGGTGCGCACGGTCCGGGACGCCCGTCCCTGGGGCTACGCCGGCCTCATCTTCACCCACGGTCTGGGCTGGGCTCTGCTCAACATGCTCGCCACTGGACTAAGCCCACTAAGCCTGTGGCTGCTGGGGTTGAGCTTCTTTCTCCGCCTTGCACTCGCCATGACGGTGGGCGCTGAAGTTCTGGCCGACCACCAGGTGTTGCCCAACCTGTGGCTGCTGCCATTGCGCGATCTCGTCGCCATGGGAGTCTGGGTTGCCGGTTTTGCCGGCCACACAATTGTCTGGCGCGGCGAGAGCTTCACGCTCAAGGGTGGAAAGCTGCATAAACTAGGCGCGCTCTAATCCCCCGTAGTCGCCGCCGTCAGGTCCTGAGCGCTGATTGCCTCGTAATCAATCGACAGACAACCGCCCAGTTCGCAGAATTCCTTCTCCCAGCGCGGCCGGTCTTCCGCCCTGAGCGCGGTCAGACCATAGCTGGATACGCGCATAATCTCGTACCAGATGTTCTGCGCCTGCCATAGATTCAGATCAAAAGGCAATTCCGCCAGCGTGCGCCCGAGCGCCAGCGCCCGGTCCAGCATCTCCAGCGATCCGGAAGAGATTTGCAGCTCCACCATGGCGCGCTTCATGCGCTGGTCGGCGACGTAAGAGAGCGTTGCCGTCTCCAGCCGAATCTGGTCCGCCTTTGCCAGCGCGAGAAACGAGCGCATCAGCGCCTGATCGACAGGGTCGCCCTCAAGCGCCTTGCGCAGGCCGGCGTTCAGGGCAAATTCCGCGGCCAGCGTAAGCGCCGGCGGCTTGGGCAGCCCCGCCTGCGATAGAAAGTGCAACAGACTGGCGTGGTCCTCGTAAATGGTAATCAGCGAGCTTTCGATGTTCGTAAGAGTCGAGTTTAGAATCATCTGCACAATTCGCCGCTGTTCGTCGCGGAAAAGCGAAGTGAGCGAGTAATCTACGTGGCCGTAGTAGCGGTCCAACTGGCGAATCACCTCGGGAAATTTGGCGCGCTCCAGCTGTTCCGCTGTCTGGCTGGCAAACGCCTCGAACTCGGCCACATCCGACTCTTCGCAGGGTTTCACCGCGGCGGTAATGTTCTGGTCGCCGAAGTGCAGAACCGCGAACGAGAAGCTCTGCTGCTTGCTGGTAATGGCGTTGGCAATGGATGCGCGGCCCAGAGCAAGCCGTCCGCGACCGGAGGTGTAAATGTCATAAGCCTGGCGTCGAACACGGTAGCAGAACAGCTCAGTCTCCTCGGCAAACGAAGAGAAGACGCTGCTAATGGCGTAGTGTGCAGCCACCTGTTCCAGCCCAAGCTCCATGGGTCTAACCTGTTCTTTATAGATGCGTGCGCCGTCGCCCGCTCTGGCCACGTTCGAGCGCGCATCTGCCAGCGCCACAAGAAAGTCGAGTTCCAGCCCTTCCGCTTGCTCTCCAAACAGTTCCTGTGCCAGTTGCAGCACACGTGCGGCATAGGCAATTATCTGCACCGTCTCGATGCCCGATATGTCGTCGAAAAACCATCCGCAACTGGTGTACATAAGCTGCGCATTGCGTTGCAGTTCCATTAGTTCAAGAGCGCGCACGCGCTCCGTCTCGGTAAGCGCGTGGCTCTGATTCTCGGCAAAGAACCGATCCAGCGTCTCCGCTCCGCGGTCGAGAACCACATGGATGTAGTTGTCCCGAGCTGCCCATACATCGCGGAAGAGCTTACCGCCCTCCTGATCGGTCAGTGGGATCATGGCATCGCGTACCTCGTCCAGCGCCTGGCGCAAAGGTCCGCGCCAGTTTTGGTTCCAGCCCTGCTTGCCTCCGTTGCAGCCGCAGTTTGACCGCCAGCGTTCCACCCCGTGCTCGCAGCTCCACGACGTGTTGTCCACAATCTCCGCTTCGTACTCAGGCGGAAACTGCGACAGAAAGCAGCCATAGTTGGTCAGCTTTACGTTCCGGTCACCCTCCAGCAGTCGAAGCGCATATGACAGTGCCATCTCGCCGTATCTGTGGTGGTGGCCGTACGATTCACCATCTGTAGCCACATGAACCAGTTGCGGCTGCGCGTTGTCTTTGAAGCCGCCTTTGAGTCGCGCCGCAAAGCTCTCGCCGGAGTTCAACAGCCCCTCAAACGCAATGGCCCGCGAGGCGGCGCCATCGTAGAAAAAGATTGCAATCGAGACGCCCGAGTTGAAACGCACCAGGTAAGGGTGCGTTGTGTCCACGCTCGCGTTGGGAGTCTCCGTCCAGCTCCCGCCGTCCTTCAAACTTCTGATGTGCCGGCATTGGTGCGGCGCCAGCACCGTAAACTTGATGCCGTGCTGAGCCAGCAATTCCAGCGATTCCGTATCCGCCGCCGTCTCCGCCAGCCACATCCCTTCGGGGGGCTCGCCATAATGGCGCTGGTAGTCGGCAATGCCCCAGCGAATCTGTGTGATGCGGTCGCGGCGGCTGGCCAGCGGCAGGATCACGTGGTTATAAACCTGCGCCATCGCCGAACTGTGCCCCTTGAAGCTCTTCCGGCTGCGCCGCTCGCCGTCCTGAATCATGCGATAGGTGCGCTGCGCGTTCTCCTTCAGCCAGCTCAACAGGGTTGGTCCGAAATTGAAGCTGATGCGCGCGTAATTATTCACGATGCGCGTGATTTGGTTCTTGCTGTTCACGATGCGCGCCGCCCCGTTCGGTGCGTAGCACTCCGCGCAGACGCGCTCGTTCCAGTCGTGGTAGGGCGCGGCCGAGTCCTGCGTCTCCACCGTCTCCAGCCAGGGATTCTCGCGCGGCGGTTGGTAAAAGTGACCGTGAATGCACACAAATCGTTTACTGGCGGGCATGAAGTTTCCTAAGTTCGCGACGGCGTCTCTCTATTCTCGCCGGCTGTGTTTGATTATTCTAAGCTCGACCGCCCTGTAGGCGCTGTACTCTTGGCCAGATCGCACGCCCGCCAAAGGTACCAGCTGGCCACCGAACGGAACGGCGCCCAGCGTTTTCCCCTTTTGAGCATCACCTCCGGCTTGGGCAAATCTGCCGCTTCCAGCGCGCGTGTCTTCGGAACGCGCTGAAAGGTCAGCGCAAACCCTTTGCGCACACCGTAATCGCTCACCGGCAGCACATCGGGCCGGCCCAGGCGAAAAATCAGCAGCATTTCCACCGTCCAGGGCCCAATTCCGCGCACTTCAGTCAGCCTCTCCACAATCTCCGCGTCCGTCATCTTCTTGATTGCCGCGTGGGTGGGCACCGTCCCGTCCAGAGTTCGCGCGGCCAGATCCTTGAGCGCTTTGATCTTGTTGAATGAAACCCCCGCCGCACGCAGAATCTCATCGGGCGTCTCCAGCAGCAGCCGCGGAGCCGGATCGCCGCCAAAGTGCTCGCGCACGCGACGATGAATCGTGGCCGCGGCCTTGCCATGCAACTGCTGATAGAGAATCGACTCCACCAACGACTCGAAAGGCGATGGCGATGGATCAAGCTTGAGTGCGAACGCGCCCGCCCGATCGATCAGCGCACCCAGCTTCGCGTCGCTCGCGCGCAAATGCGCCAACGCCTCAGCAGCGTCAAACGGAAGTTTCAGACTCCGGCCGTCATGAATCATAGGAAGACAGTGTAACTCGAAAAAGAATCAGGTGAGCAGCATCACCAAATATACAAATGAGACACAACAAATATTGAGATATATCCGCAAATTGCCGACTCATAATGAGAGGCACTCCCACATTTGGTTTCATTTACCAATGAGTGACGATGACTTCACGTAATTGAACAAGACTATCCGGAGGAAGAATGAGGAAGTTTCTTGTAGTATTTGCGGCTGCTGCGCTGATTTCTGTCTCGGCCCTGGCACAGACAGCTGGCCAGAACAAGAAGGACACAGCCAACTGGACTGGATTCTATGCAGGCACGGTAATGTACATCGGCATCGCTAACCAATACGACCCTGATGCCCCCATGACTCACACAGCAACCCTGACCAGCAATATTGCCCGTCTGGCCGTTAATTACAGGTTCTAAACACATTGCCACTACAGGGAACGATAAGAAAGACGCCCCGCTTCCGGCGGGGCGTCTTCTCAGCCGGGAACTGCCTTGCGAAAATTCCCATCCAGGCATCGCGTTGAATACAGTATCTCTCCGCAGGCTTTCCGCGCCGAGCTTGGAAATTGTGGTCCGGAGCGACAATCGTCCTCAAGCGGTGCAGAACCATAAAGATTCGGCCAGGAACGCGAACGGGACTCCTATTGAAATTTTTGACCCAGATGGCCGATAAGTTCATCGTGAAATTATCGTCTCTCATTACCCGCGCGATTCCTCGCTCCATGATGCCTGTAGGTGAAGTATGCCGAAGATCATAGAGACTGAGAGAGATAGCGCGGATTGGAATTCGTTTCTGGCTGAGGTGGAACAGTTACGCGATGCCGTCGCCGCTGGAGACCTGAAACGCCGCCTGACTACCGAGAACCGTGTTGTCGAAGCGGCCGCAGCTTGCAGCGCACTCAACGAGATTCTGGACACAATCATCCAGACATATGAACAGGCAGTGACGTCCGTCGATAATATGTCCATCGGACGCATCCCCGAACCATTTAAGGATGGGTTTCCGGGCGACTTCGCTCGCGCCAAGAATGTTTGCAATCACTTTATCGACGTAATCAATCGCCGAAACACTCAAATTGGACTGTTGACGGAAGCCGCTGCGCTCGGTGACCTGCGCATTCGCACGAATGTCGAAGAGTTCACTGGTTCAAACCGGCGCATCTTTGAAGGATTCAACTCGATGTTCGACGCCTGGCTCGCTCCAGTCGGAGAGATTGAGCGCGTGCTGACAGCGCTCGCGAAGATGGATCTGACAGTGCGCGTCGAAGGCCACTACCAGGGCGATTACGACCGTATTGCGACATTGCTGAACACGGTTTCGTCGAAACTAGCCGCTGAGGTCCAGCAAATCAGCCAGCACACGATGACCATGGCATCGGCCTCACAAGAGCTGACCACGATCACGAAAGAATTGGCTCAGGGCGCAATCGAAAACAGTAGCCTGGCTACTTCGGCGGCGAAGTCCAGCGAGAAAGTCTCCGCTGGCCTGAGCGCCGTGTCGGCCGGGTCTGTAGAGATGTTGAACTCGATTCGGGAGATCTCTCAAAGCGCCAGCAGAGCATCCACAGCGGTTCAGTCCGCTGTCAGCGTAACCGAAATCACCACGAAGAGAATCTCCAACCTGGACGAGTCTTCGGCACAGATCAGCAAGGTAATCAAGGTCATCAACGGCATCGCACAGCAAACCAATCTGCTTGCGTTGAACGCCACTATTGAAGCGGCACGCGCTGGCGAAGCGGGCAAGGGCTTCGCTGTAGTGGCCACAGAGGTCAAGGAGTTGTCCAAGGGCACGGCGAAGGCGACCGAAGACATTAGCCTACGCATTGCAACCATTCAAAGTAATACACGGGAGAGCGTCCTCGGCATCGCTGACATAGCCACCGCTACCAACAAAGTGAGCGAGATATCGCAAAGCATTGCCGCGGCGGTCGAGCAACAAACTGCTACTACGAATGAAATGAGTCGCCACATCTCCGACGCTGCCGAAACCGCCTCCACGATCGCAAAAGAGATAGGCGGGCTCGCCGAGGCCGCCCGCAACACCAGCACGGCTGCCATGCAAACCGACTCCGCAATCAAAGAGCTGAACAATATCCTCGGCCAACTGCGATCTTTTGTCGCAATGTTTACGGTCTGAGTCCCAATCTACTTAAGAAAAGGGAAGAAATAAAAATAGGCGTACAGGAGTTTTACCTAACCGTTGCGGTATCGCCTCCGCGGATCTGATGACTCGAGACGCACTTGGCGCGGTTTATGACAGGAGCGGTTTCCAATCACCGCTGGTGCACTAGCTGCGCACTTCCATCGCGAGAACAAGATGCGCTGATCCGATTGCCCTGGTAATGCTGTCCTCGAGCCCCTTCCCCTTGTAGAATCCATGGCAGGGACCGACGAGGGGTGCAACGCCATGAAGATGCGGCCAGGAACGCAAACTGGTTTTCTGTTGTGCGGCAAGGAGTGGACCGAAGGCGAATCGCTCGAGGTGCGCTCGCCGTGGGACCAAGGGCTGGTGGGCCGAGTAACCGTAGCCACCCGCGCCGACGCGCGCCAAGCCGTGCATCACGCCGTGGCCAGCTTACGCCGCGCCCGCGCACTGCCACGTTGGAAGCGCCGCGAGATTCTTGAGGATGTGGCCGCTGCCCTCATCGAGCAAAAGGAGCGATTCGCCCAGCTCATTGTCGCCGAAGCGGGCAAGCCTCTTCGCCTCGCGCGGGCTGAGGTCGATCGCGCCGTGCTCACCTTCAAGACCGCTGCCGAAGAGGCCGCGCGGTTGGGCGGCGAAAGCATTCCGCTGGACTTGACCGAGGGCAACGAGGGCCGCTGGGGGCTCCTGCAGCGCTTCCCCATCGGTCCTCTGCTGGCGATCTCCCCGTTTAATTTTCCGCTGAACTTGGTGGCGCACAAGGTGGCGCCCGCGCTGGCCGCCGGCTGTCCCGTCATTCTGAAGCCCGCTTCTCAAACCCCGTTTACCGCGTTGGCGCTGGGCGAGGTGATTCTCAAGGCTGGCTGGCCCGCGGAAGCTCTGGCCGTACTCCCGCTCAGCAACGCAGACACCGCCTGGCTCGCCGAAAAGGAAGAGAGCATCAAGCTGGTCAGCTTTACTGGATCGGCCAAAGTGGGCTGGGAGCTGCAGGCTCACTCCGGGCGCAAGCGCGTGCTGCTGGAGTTGGGCGGAAATGCAGCGCTCATCGTCTGCGCCGATTGGCGTGACCTGGATGAAGCCGCCGCTCGCACCGCTCGTGCCGCTTTTGGTTTTGCTGGCCAGTCCTGCGTAAGCGTGCAGCGGGTCTTTGTCGAGCGCGGCGTCTTTCAGACTTTTTTGTGGAGAGTGGTCGAAGCAAGCGCCAAGCTTGTGTCAGGCAATCCCGCCGACGAGGCCACCGACGTTGGACCGCTGGTGCGCCTCAGCGAGGCCGAGCGCGTCGAATCCTGGATCAAAGAAGCGGTCGAGGGCGGCGCAAAGCTGGTGGCCGGCGGCGAGCGTCGCGGTTCAATGGTAACGCCGGCCATCCTGACCGGAACCAAGCCTGGCATGAAGGTGCGTGACGAGGAGGTCTTCGGACCGGTCGTCGCTATCGAGCCATTCGACGATTTCGAGCAGGCTTTGGCTGACGTTAACCACTCTAAGTATGGCCTGCAAGCTGGTTTGCTCACCCGCGATGCCGGCCGTATTCTCACCGCTTATCGCGAGCTTGAAGTGGGTGCACTGATCGTGGGAGACACGCCAAGCTGGCGCCTTGACCCCATGCCTTTTGGCGGTGTCAAGGATTCGGGCCTGGGACGCGAAGGCATTCGCTCGGCCATTGAGGAGATGACCGAACCGCGCATGCTGGTAATCGCAGGGCTCTAGCCAGTGTGGTGAGTCAGAGATTTATCACATGAATCGTTGTCATTCTGAGCGAGCGCAGCGAGTCGAAGAACCTGCATTTTTGGCGATTTGTTCGGAACATCATGCCTTTAATCTTGCGGCATACTTCTGACTCACCACACTATTTGGCGAGCATCTCCAGCATGGCCTTCACATCGGCGGCGTGCGGGCCGTCCGGGGCGAGCGCCAGATACTTCTCCAGCGCTTCTCGCGTCTCGGGCGAGGCTTGGACCTTGCCTTGTGCTGCTAGAGGCAAACCAGCAAAAAGATCTGACCCAAGAACGAACCATGCATTGGCCTTGGTGGGATCTGCCTGCACGCACTTGCGGCAGGCCGCCGCCGAGTCTTTCGTATTGCCGATGTTATAAAGCACGGCGCAAACATTAAAGTAAGCCAGCCCCTGATTGGCCGCGAGTACTGCGGATTGGTTATACGCTTCAATCGCCTCATCGTTGCGTTTGAGCTTGAGCAGCGCATTGCCCTTGCCAATGTAGATCTGCGACAGACTGTCTTTCCAGCCAGCCAGCGCCGGACCGGCTGCGGGCTTTTCCTTTTCCGCCGCGGCGATGGCCTGGCCATAAGTCACCAGCGCCCCATCTGTCGAGCCGGAGTAAAGCTGTGCATTGGCAAGGAGTTTCAGACTCAGAGACGTTGCTTTCAGCCCGACCAGTTGCTGCGCCGCTGCCACGGCCTGAGACCACTCCCTTGCTTGCATCGCCTGGTTGTATGCGGCCGTAAGCGATTCAGGAGCCTTCGGCGCGGCTGGATCTTGCGCGGTCGAGTATGCCGCCACAACTAACGAAAGAAGCGCGAGGAGCGCGAAAGAACGTCGCATGAACTGCCTCCATTCACAAGACGGATTTACGGATGGCTAGACAATAGGCCCCGGTCGCGCTGAATGCAAGCGGCTTTTTCGCGGTGTCGATGACATAGGAATTCCGCATCCGCGCCGCGCAAAGAACTGCGGCAGCACGCACGATTGCGGAAATCAGGAGCTGGCTGATTATTTATAACTGTTACTTGGCCTTGGACTTCACTGCGGCCCAGCGTTTGCGCTGCGCATCGGCAATCCGCTTGCGCGCCTCGGGGCTCATCGCGCGACGCTTCTTCCTCAGTGTCTTTGCGGCCTTCACCGTCTTTTTGGTTTTCAAGTCAGCTACCTTGGCGTCAACTTTTCCGGCGCTGCCCAGCAGGGAGCGAACCTGTGTGAGGCTCGCAATTTCGGCATCAATTAGTGCAAGAATGGAATCAATGGACATCTGTCAAGCATAACTCACCAGTCCCTCTTTGCACAGAGCGGCCGAATGCTCTCGTTTCTTGCTTTGGGACAGTTCGGTGGCATCTAATCCTCCCTTGCTTGCAGCGCCGGATATTTGGCACACAAATAAGAATGGGGATAAGCATCGCTGCCGATCCCCATTCTTAGAAATCCACTTCCATCTCTATTGCTTCCCTACGAGCCCAGATACTCCACATGCACATAAGTGCCGAGACGCACGTTGTAAGCAAGATACCAGCCGTCATGGTCCGGGTCAGTATAGATCACAATGTCGTCCGAGTCCCATAGCCAGCCGTCGCAGAAGTCCACATCAAACGCCGCCACATCCCAGAACCAGCCGTTGAACCAGAAGCGGCCCGGACCGCCGCCGCCAAGATGCCAAACGTGACCGGGGCCAAAGCCGCCGCTAAAGCGGCCATGCGCAAACGGATGGTCGAGATGGTAATTCACATCGCCCCGCCCGGTGTCGTGACCTACCCACGTCTTGCCATCCACATGCGGAACATTGGAGTATCCGGCCTTGTCGCTGTAGTTGCGCCCGGGCTGGGCTGCATGAGGCGTGCCATGGAACGCGCTAGGCCCTTGTGCCGGAATCGCCTGATGCCCGCCACTCGCAGGATGCGAACCGCCGCCGTGATTCTGAGCAAACGCTGGGACTGAAAGAACCAGCAACGTCGCCAAGGCTAGCTGAATGGTTTTCATCGGTTCCTCCTGATGCCCTCAAGGAAAACAGCCAGGCTCTGCCGGCCCAATCTCCCTGCGGGGCCATCTCCAACTACATTCAATACAACCCTCTACATTCAGACAAGTTGCACAGTTCGCAGTTAAATCCTCTCCGTCCGGTGCCCACGTTCAGCACGTTTTTGCTTTTGTGTCTAAGGTGGGATATTTCTACCTATCTATAGACCTTTATAGCTTTTCAAAAAGCTCGACCACTTACAGATGTCCCGTACCCCACCCATTTCGCGTTCTTTGCGAAATGGGTGGGAAACCACGAAACATCCCTCAAGAACCGGACCGATAACTCCCCCGATCTACTTCAACCGCCGCCACGCATAAAGCGGGAAGCGGTTGGCCAGCTCGGCCACTTCCTTCCGAATCCGCTCCAGAGCCGCATCGTCGTTGCGCTGTTCCAGGGCCTTGGTGATCCATGTGGCGATCTGCCGCATCTCCGCTTCCTTCATGCCGCGTGTGGTCAGCGCCGGTGTGCCGACACGAATGCCCGACGGTTTGAGCGGCGGATTCACATCATAGGGAATCGCATTCTTGTTCACCGTGATGCCCGCTTTGCCTAGCGCCAATTCGGCCTCCGAGCCGAGAATGCCTTTCTCGAAGACATCCACCAGCATCAAATGATTATCCGTCCCGCCTGAGACGATGCGGTATCCGGCTTCTTTCAGCGCCGCCGCCAGCGCCTGTGCGTTGGCTACAATCTGCGCGGTATAAGTCTTGAACTCCGGCCGCAGCGCCTCGCCGAACGCTACCGCCTTGGCCGCCACAATATGCACCAGCGGACCGCCCTGCTGGCCAGGGAAAACCGCTCTGTCCACGGCGGCCGCCAGCGCTTGTCCGCAGAGAATCAGGCCCGCGCGCGGTCCTCGAAGCGTCTTGTGCGTGGTAGTGGTGGTAATGTGCGCGTGCGGCACCGGCGATGGATGCACGCCGCCCGCCACAAGGCCGGCAACGTGCGCCATGTCGAAGATATACGTTGCGCCCACCTTGTCGGCGATCTGACGCATGCGCGCAAAATCCCACATTCTTGGGTATGCGCTGCCGCCGCCCATGATGACCTTCGGCTTTTCCCGCTCGGCAATCGACTCCAGTTCGTCATAGTCGATCATCTCTGTGTCGCGTCGCACCGTATAAAACGTGGGCTTGTAAAGTTTGCCGCTGAAACTCAACTTGTGCCCATGAGTCAGGTGGCCACCGTGCGCAAGGTCGAGCCCGAGAATGGTATCGCCCGGCTGCAAAACCGCCATGTAAGCTGAAGCATTGGCCTGCGAGCCGGAGTGCGGCTGCACATTGGCGTGTTCGGCGCCGAAAATCTGCTTGGCGCGGTCGCGCGCCAGATTCTCCACCACATCGGCATACTCGCAGCCCCCGTAGTAACGCCGTCCGGGGTAGCCTTCGGCGTACTTGTTGGTGAAGACGGAGCCGGCCGCTTCCAGAACGGCCTCGGAGACAAAGTTTTCGCTGGCTATCATCTCCAGCCCTTCGTGCTGGCGGAGGGTTTCATGGTCAACTGCTGCTGCAACTTCAGGGTCGGCTTGCGCGAGGGATAGAGAAATGCGATCGGTCATATTCGAATTTTAACGCCTTCACCGTCGGTCCCGACAGGCTAGTCGCGTTTTCGGCTTATAGCTTTGCGTTGAATCCCCGCCATTTCGCAATTTCTATTCCCGGCGTTCCGCTGAATCGCGTCTAATGGAAGAAATGGAAGTCGGCGGTTTAGGAGGTGCATCCAATCCGCAAACTCGCCCGTTTGCTACCTCCGCTTGAGCGGCGCTAACCTGCTGTTTTTTTCATTAATAGCGGCCATGTTTCTGCCTGGCTGTTCAACAGGATTGACTATGAGAATGAGTTGGAAACTCACTTTGCTTGCGACCATCTTTTTTCCCGCGATGGCCGCGCAGACCAGCGCCATAGACCCGGCACTCCTCGCCAAAGCCAACTCGGGCGACGCCGCCTCGCAAGTGCAGGTCGGCGAATGCTATGCGTCAGGCCAAGCCGTCACGCGCGATTTGAAGCAGGCTGCGGAGTGGTATCGAAAAGCAGCGGACAAGGGCGACATCGACGGCGAGGTTCATCTGGCAGCGCTTTTTCGCGACGGCGGCAAAAACTTCCCCCGCGATATGTTGCAGGCAGCGCAGTGGTATCGCAAGGCAGCCGAGCAGGGAGACGTTACTGCGCAAGCGACTCTCGGTGTGCTTTACTCCATCGGTCAGGGCGTTCCGCAAAGCGATGTGGACGCTTACTATTGGCTTGACCTGGCAGCTGCGATGAAGGGACCAAATCAGCAAAAGTTCGCCGCCAACCGCCAACTGATAGGCACACACCTTACCGTCGATGAGTTGGCCGAGGTCGAGGAGCGCGTAGCGAAATGGCTGGCCGTCCACCCGCGCTGACGCTCTCGGCTGCAGAACCTATAGGCTAAACGTCTGCTCCGCGATGGCCAGCACATGTCCAGTCTTCCGGTCAGCGAGAAAGACAACCAGCCTGAGGGGGCCTTCTGTCTTGCCCGCGCCGGAAGGAGTGAAACCCGACAGGCGAAGCAGTCTCCCGTCGGTAGCCTTGGAGCCAAAATCCTTCATCGTGCGCACAACGGCGACGTGGTGCAATGTCCGGCCGGCGTTTTCCCCGCGGTCAACCTCAGACCGGGTAGCATTCTGCGCCACAGCTGCGAAAAGTGTTGCTCCGGAGTTGTTATCTCCGCGCACTGAAAAGCTGAGAGCGCCGCCAATCAGGTGCGCATCTTCGATCTCAATCTTTGCCTTCGGTGTCGCGGCGGCGCTGGCAACGGCGGCGCCGAGCTTGGTAGGGTTGTTGCCCACAAACTGCACGGCGCCATCCACCACCATTTGCGGTGTATAGCTCGAATCAAGCCTGAAACGCGCCACGTATTGCTGTTGCCTTTCGTCTATAGCGTCCAAAGAAAACGGGTCGCGCCAGCCAAGGTGGTTCCAATAGGTAACGTGCTCGCTCAGCACGATAGCCTGTGCGCCGGGAACGGGCTGCGTAGCGTCAAGCCATCCCAGAAGCTCGTCGGCTGGGGGACAGTCGGAGCACCCCTCCGATGTAAACAGCTCCACAAGAACAGGCTGGCTCGCTCCAGGTGACGCGGCCACGTTTGACTCCTGCGATGGCTGGCCTGACGCGAGATCGGCAAGCACTCCAGTCAAAAGGCTGATGGCCAATGCCATGCGAACAAAGGATCTTGTGGTGAAATTGTGGGAAGCCATAGGCGTATAGGATGTGCCGGGCGAAATTCGGGTTGCAAGTTTCTTCTGGTGCGAAGAAACACGGCTTCTGCAACCCACCTGATTCACGAGCGCTGGTGGCTGTTTCAGTGAATCGCGCCTGAACGGAGTACGCTAGCGCGTAACTGCTTCTTCTTCCAAATGCGCCGTCGTCGAATCAACGGCAACCGCGCTCCCGCCCGCGGCCTTTTCCTCGCGTAGCGCCTTGAACGCCCGGTAAACAAACGATCCCATGTACCACCCGTCAATGTACTTATAGGGCGTCTCGCCCGTCGTATAGTGGCCGCAGGGCAACACGCGCTTCTCAAACTTGAGGCCGATGCGCGTAAATGCCTTTACCACCTCCAGCGAGTATTCTTTCGGGAAGGTCAAGTCGTAGTTGCCGTAAATCATCAAAACCCTCTTGCCTCCTCCGTCCACTTCTGGCCGCACGATTTTGTCGTAATAGAAGCACGGGCTGACCGCTGACCACAAAGCCCGCACCCGATCCTGATTAAGGCCGGCCTCCTCCAGCGCTTGCTTTACGTGGCGAGTGCTCTGCCCCGCCCAGGTCACATCGCCAAAAGCCGTGGAAGCATGATTGAATGCATTCACCCTCAACCGCGCATCGTGCGCACTGGCCAGAAAGGCGTAGCACGAGCCCAGGCTGGTCCCCAGAACGCCGAAATGTTCATACCCCTGCTCCTCCAGCCAATCCAGGCAGCACCGTATGTCCACCACCGCCTGCCGGCACGCCGAGATCGACCTGCCTATATTGGCGCTCACGGCGTAGTCCGACCGCTCCAGTTCCGCGGGTCGCCGAATATCGTGATAAGGCTTCGAGAGCCTCAGCGCCGAAATCCCCATCTTGTTGAAGATCGTGCAAAGTGAGTTGTGGCTGAAGGCGTCGGCATTCCACTGCGGCATCACCACGATTGCCTGCTTGGGACGCTTCGGATCCTTGTGTGCCGGTGCGGGATACCAGCGCGCATTCACCAGATCGTTTTCAGGAAACGGCGTCCGCTCTGGCGAAGTGAAGCGCAAAAATTGTGCCGTCGGGATCTTTCCCTCGGCTGCCTGCTGCTTGATTGCCGCATCCTGCGCCAGCGTCTCCGGGCGCACGTTGGTCGGAAACAACTCCGGATGCCGTTCTTCCAGCCGGAAGTCAGTGGGCCGTTTGTAACTGAAGTATTCGTCGCTGTGCCGAATAAGAAATTGATTCACGCGCACCATTGCGGCCTCGGCTCGTGCAGGATCGCCCGCCATCTCCACGCTCGGCAGCGCCTCTTCAAAACCGTGCTCGCGAAGGAACGGTTCAACCCACTCGAAGCCCCACTCCAGCGGCCGCACCACGCGATTCTCGTCGCGCGTCGTCAGCCGCGTCTCCCACTCGTACATCCATTCTGCATATTTCTTCTTAAACATTGGTTCCTTCAATTTTATCAGGGGTCATGCACGCGAGTACCCGAGCCGGGCAGATGCCCCAGATCTGCCGCGTTTACTGCGGCAAATATGGAGTCTTATAAATTGCTCTGTGCCCCATCCATTTCGCGTTCTTTGCCAAATGGGTGGGAAACCACATACTCCGCTGCTGATGCCTCAGCCTCCCACGCAAGCTACCATAAATACATGAGCTTGCTATCCAACGCCGAAGGCCGCCAGCCCCACCGCCGTCTGCGCGTGGCTTTCTTTGGAGGCAGTTTTGATCCGCCTCACCTCGGCCATCTCGAGGTTGCTCGTGCCGCCCAGGCTGCGCTCGGCCTCGACACCGTCCTCTTTGCGCCAGTCGGGGAACAGCCGCTCAAGCCGCAGGGTTCCACCGCCGCCTTCGCCCACCGCCTCGCCATGACTCGTCTCGCCATTGCAAACGATCCCAGTTTTGCCGTCTCGCTTGCCGATGAGCCTAAGTCCTCCGGCGCCCCCAACTACACTTTCGACACTCTTCTCGCCCTTCGCGAGCAACTCCCTTCCGATGGCGTTCTTTTTTGCCTCATGGGCGCCGACGCCTTTGCCCTCCTCAGGCGCTGGCATCGCGCCGCCGAGATTCCCTTTGTCGCGCCCTTGATCGTTGCCTCTCGCTCATCCGAGTCTCTGAGCCAACTGAACGATCTGAAGGTTTTGTTCCCTGAAGGTTTGATTCTTGAGCCTCTGCGCGAGTCGGATAAGTCCGCGTCGCAATTCGACCTCCGCCGCTACACCCTCCGCAACCCCTCCGGCCAACAATCCCCCTTCTACCTGCTTCCCGGCCTCGACATCGACATCAGCGCCTCCGATATCCGAGACCGCATCCGCGATCGCGCGCCGCTGTCCGCCGAGCTCCCCGCTGCCGTTTCCGAGTACATTCGTGTCCATCGCCTCTATAGTTGACTTGCCCCTCCCCATTCAAAGAGATACGATGAAGCTCGGAGACCGATCGCAAAGAATGGCATCCAGCTCGCAACACCACCAGCAAACTCGCATACTCGTTCAGGCCGCCGCTGCGGTCTGTGAAGACAAGAAGGGCCTGGACACCCGCATCCTCGAGCTTGACCCCATCGACGCGGGCCTATCCGACTTCTTCCTGGTCACTTCCGCCACCAACGACCGCCAGGCCATCGCCATCGCCGACGAGATCGAGCATCGCCTCAAGACAGAGTTTGGCGTTGTTCCCAACTCCGTCGAAGGCCGCCGCCACGGCGAGTGGATTCTCCTCGACTACGTGGATTTTGTGGTCCACGTCTTCCTCGTCGAGCGCCGCGCTTTTTATGACATCGAACGGCTGCGTAAATCCGCCCGCCCGCTCACTCCCGCCGAATTCGACGCCGAGCTGAAAGCCGCTCTAGCCGCCAAAATCGTCGCGGTGCGCAAGAAGGCCGCCGCAAAACCTGAACCGGCCGCTGCAAAGCCCAGGCCCGCAGCCGCCAAGGCTCCATCGAAACCAAAGACGAAACCGGCAGAGAAATCTGTCGCGAAGAAAGCCGCGCCGGTCAGCAAAGCCGCACCCAAAAAGCCGGCAAAGAAGACCGCGCCGGTCAAGCCTGCGCCCGTAAAGAAGGCCGCAGCCAAAAAGCCCGCTGCAAAGAAAGCTGCCGCAAAGAAGCCGGTCCGCAAGAAATCCTGACCCGGCCATCTCTCGCAACGCAGCCGGGCTTTTGCTAGCTCCGCTAACACCGCCAGCCCCGCTAACTCCGCGTCCCTCTGAACCTTCCATCAACAAGAAAGGGCGCCCCGAAGGGCGCCCTTTCTCCTTGTTCGTGGTTGTTGGTTAGAAGGTGAAGTGCAGTGCGAAGCGAATGTTCCTCGGCTGCTGATAGAAGTACGGCTTGCCGTACATGCTGTCGATCACGATCGGGCCGCCGTAAACGGTGCCGTTGTCCGCGCCGGTGTTCATAGCCGCGGTGTAGTCGTACTTGCTCAACGCCGCTGAATAGAAGTCCAGTCCATTGGGAAGTTGAAGACCGCCAGGAGCAATGTAATTGTTCCCGCTATAGTCGGAGTCGATATTCTCCCAATATGCCACCACGGTGTGTTGGTTCATCACATTGGTGAATGTCGCGTCGAAAGCGATAGTCTTCACACCGCCCAGCTTCACAACCTGTTTGATGTTGAAGTCGGACTGTGTGTACGTCGGCGTGCGCTTCACATAGGGCGCGCTGGTGGTGATCACACCGGTCGTTGGATTCTGGCTAACGTCAATCCACTTGCCGCGATCCACAATGAGGGTCGGGAAAGCGGGCTGGCCTGCATAAGAGTAACCTACGTCCAGTTCGCTGGTCAGCGGCGTACCTTGGTAAATCGTCTGGAAGATGCCGAAGTCTGTCGCAAAATACTTCAGCCACTTCAGGTCGTAGTAAATAAAACCCTTGACCGTGTTCGGGCGGTCGGTGGCCAGCTTTCCGCTGGAAGATTTGCCATCGGCGTCCCACGAGAAGTAGGGCTCGTCAAAGGCGCGGCTGTTGTTCGGAGAGTTGCGGCCGCCGCCGCCGTCGCCAAGGTCGGAGCTGGTCAGGCCGGCGTAGTTGCCGCGGAAGTTGCTCCATGTATAGGAGGCCATGCCGCTCCAGTGGTTCGATTCCGCCTTGGTAATGCGGAGTTCGAGACCATCGTAGCTGCGGGCTGCGGGAATAACTTTCTGGTTAGCCGGACAGGTGTTATCCACGCAATCCGGCGGAACGCCATAAAGGAAGTTCCAGAAACCGTTGAATGTGCTGTTCACGCCTTTGCCGGGGTTCACGATTACGAAGGTCTCGCCAATCGACGGGTTGAAGATGGCCGAGTCCTCGATAGCGCTATCCAGGCGCCTGCGATCCCAACGTGCCTCAAACGCCACGGTGGGTTTGATCTGATAGTCCACGCCAAAGTTGGAGTCGTGCTGCGAGTAGGGCTTCAGGCCCGGCGCTGTTCCTTCTTCCGTAACAGAGCAAGTGGAGCAGGTCGTCGGGTTGGCGCGGTTGTTTTGGCCTTCGAGGAATGTCACGCCCGAGGGCTGCGCCGTGCTCCAGTTCACCACGGGGCTGCTGCCCGTGCCGATGCAGTACCGACCGCCGCTGTTGTACGCCGGGGTGATGTCTGTGAGAGTGGGTTCCATCAATCCAAACCAGCACTCTTCCCAGTTCTGGCCGCCGTACGAGCTGATGGCCACATTGAGTTTCATCTGGTCGTAGAACTCGCCGTAACCGCCGAAGAGCTTCATCTTCCCATTCTGGAAGACATCCCAGGCCGCTCCGAGGCGGGGTGCAATCTTGGCTCCCCAACCGAAGTTGATGGGCTGCGTGATCTTCTGCGTGACGGGCTGATTCTCGCCGGGCAGATACTCGCGCTCGAAGCGCACGCCGGCGTTCACGGTGACGCCCTTGCCTATTGTCCAGGCATCCTGAACATAGAAGCTGTGATTCACGCCGGTTGCCGTGCCGGCCGTTCCGTAGTCGTTGATGTTGATCACGCCGTACGTGCCCACGCACAACGGGAAACCAGTAACCATCTCGATGGCTGCGCAATTCCCAGCACCCACAGGCCCGATAGGCGAATAGGCGGCACTCGAGTTGGCGCCGGGGTAAACCTCGACCAAAGGCGCGTTGTAACCCTGCAGAATGAGGTTGGTGTTGCGGTGCAATTGGTAGCCGAACTTGATGTCGTGGGTACCGCCTTTGCCCGCATGAACCCAGGAGATGTCCTGGTCAAACTGGATGGCCTTGTTCGAGTTGTAGTGAGTGAAGGTGCCGGCTAACGGCTGGCTCAGGGTACCAGTAAGCTGGGCCAGTGCGGGAGCGGAAGTGGTCAGCGGAGTTCCGGTCGTATCGTCGGCTGAGCTGCCGTCGATCTCCCACTGATCGACCACGCCGGTGGTCGGGTAACCGAAGTCGTGGTAGTTCTCAAAGTAGTAGCCAAAGCGCGTTGTGGAAACCAGGTTCTGAGTCAGCGTGAGATCCGCGCCTGTATTCAGCGTAAGATTCGGGGCCGAG
>JBEKSE010000003.1:0-153215 GCA_049517315.1 Occallatibacter sp.
CACTTCTACACGCCTTCGCAAACGGAACCACACCTGTAAACCATCTCCCCGGTCTGTTCTGTAAAGTATCTGCCCGGTTCGTACCCTGTCCTTGCGGCACGACTGAAGTCGTGCCCTGACACATGGCGGCCGATTCAGGTTCGTGGTTCCCACCCATCCGCAAGGAGCGCGGATGGATGGGGCACCCGGCGTAGGCAGGGTTGGCGTATCGCGCAACGAACTGCATGTCTAATAGATGAAAATATTCATCATGGCTGCACTGCAATTTCTTTCAGGCGTAAGAGAAATTTCTCTCCTAAGGGCGTAACGAGAACGCGCGGGAGCCAATTGGAGTCTGTTGTATGTATCTCCGCGCAAAAGCCCACCCCCTTGAGACGCTCCAATGAACTGCGAATCTCCATTTGATTTGCGAGCGTAATGAATCTGTCCAGCTCTAGCGCCTGCCACACTTCGCGCGGTCTATTAAGAGTTCCGTCGTGCGAGGTCAACGGATAGAACGTGCCCGTGGTACATTGCTTTTCTGAAAGGGCCTTCAGGACAGAGATGTCTCGATCCTTCAGCTCGGTAGCGGCCCTCATCATGTCGTCAAGACTCTCGGGCTCGAGATCGTCTTCTTTCACGCCATTCACGACAATGCGCGCGAGCCGCTTGAGCCGGTCCTTCACTGAGGTGTGCATTGCTCGAAGAGCGAGCGCAGAGATAGCCTCGGCGAACGTTGGATTGGCGGGGAGAGATTTGATGCTTTCCCGAAGTTCTTCATGCCTCTCGAAAAGAGTCCTTAGGTCATTTCGCACTGCAGTGATGGCGTAGATCAGGTTGCTTCCGTAGCTCGCGCCGGCAAGTTTCCGCACCTTCAGAGCGAGGTTTGAAATTCCACCAGTAACGGCCCAAAGCCCGCCTGTGCCAACGAGCATCAGAAGGTCGCCGATAATTTCAGCAAATTCTCCGCCGGGGGCTTCGGAATTTGCTTCGTAATTCAACTGCATCAATGCAGCATCGGTTTCTGTGTCGAACTGTCCCATCTACAACCTCTTCCTTCGAAGTACTCGGAGCAACCGGTAGACGCAGGTCCTTCGACTTCGCTGCGCTTCGCTCAGGATGACAGCGTATTTGGGGTAATAAATCGGGGTGAGCGACATATCGCCGCCCACCCCAATGTGTTTCCGCCGAAGGCGGGTACGCCTGGACGGCAAGTCCTACTTCTTCTCTTCCACGTCCACATACTCGGCGTCGATTACGCCTTCGTCTTTCTTCTGTTCGGCGTGAGGCTCGGCACCTGAGCCGTCCGCGGGAGGTGCGCCGGAAGCTGCGCTTGCCGCGTTCACTTTGTAGAGGATCTCGGCAAGTTTATGGCTGGCCTGGACCAGCTTCTCGTGCTGGGCTTTGAGTTCCTTCGAGGTTGGCGTGCCTTCGAGCAGCTTTTTGGAATCGGCAAGCACAGACTCGACCTCGGCCTTGACCGGAGCGGCGTCAGCGCCCTGCATCTTGTCGCCGGAATCCTTCAGCATCTTGTCGATGTTATAGACCATGCTGTCGAGGGAGTTACGCGCGTCAATCTCCTCGCGCTTTTCCTTGTCCTCGGCGGCGTGAGCGTCGGCGTCCTTGGCCATGCGCTCAATCTCTTCCTTGCTCAAACCGGAGCTGGAAGTGATGGTGATGCGCGTGTCCTTGCCGGTGGCGTTGTCCTTGGCGGTGACGTTGAGGATGCCGTTGGCGTCGATGTCAAAGGTCACCTCGACCTGCGGAACGCCTCGCGGCGCAGGAGGGATGCCGCCCAGCTTGAATTTGCCCAGGGTGCGGTTCAGCGCGGCCATCGGCCGTTCGCCCTGAAGCACGTGAACCTCGACCTCGGTTTGCGAATCGGCAGCCGTGGAGAAGGTCTCGGTCTTCTTGGTAGGAATGGTAGTGTTGCGGGGAATCATGGACGTAGCCACGCCGCCCAGCGTTTCGATGGAGAGAGTGAGGGGGGTGACATCGAGCAGCAGCAGGTCCTTGACCTCGCCGCCGAGCACGCCGGCCTGGACCGCCGCGCCAATGGCCACCACCTCGTCGGGGTTGACTCCGCGATGCGGCTCACGGCCGAAGAGCTTCTTGACCATCTCCTGAATTTTGGGCATGCGCGTCTGGCCGCCCACGAGGACCACTTCGTCGATGTCTTTGATGGCGACACCGGCGTCGGCGATGGCCTTCTTGCAAGGCTCAAGGGAGCGGTCGAGCAGGTCCTCGACCAACTGCTCGAGTTTGGCGCGCGTCAACTTGCGGACCAGGTGCTTGGGTCCGGTGGCGTCAGCGGTGACAAAGGGCAGATTGATTTCGGTTTCGATAGTTGTGGACAGTTCGATTTTTGCCTTCTCGGCGGCGTCGCGGAGACGCTGGAGGGCCATCTCGTTGCCCTTGGAGGTGAGGTCCAGCCCCTGCTCCTGCTTGAACTCGGCAATCAACCAGTCAACAACGCGCTGGTCGAGATTGTCGCCGCCCAGGTGGGTGTCGCCATTGGTGGACTTGACCTCGATTACGCCTTCGCCGACTTCAAGAATGGAAATGTCGAATGTGCCGCCGCCAAAGTCGTAAACGGCGATGGTTTCGTCCTTCTTTTTGTCGAGGCCGTAAGCCAGAGCGGCCGCGGTAGGCTCGTTGACGATGCGCTTCACGTCAAGGCCTGCGATCTTGCCGGCATCCTTGGTGGCCTGGCGCTGGGCGTCGTTGAAGTAGGCCGGAACGGTGATGACCGCCTCGGTGATTGTCTCGCCGAGGTATGCTTCGGCGGACTTCTTGAGCTTTTGCAGGATCATCGCGGAAATTTCAGGCGGGGTGTACTCCTTGCCCTGGGCAAGGACGCCCACATGGTCGCTCTGCTGGATCACCTTGAAGGGCACCATCTTCATCTCGTCGCTGACTTCGTCGTAGCGGCGGCCCATGAAGCGCTTGATGGAGAAGATGGTGTTTTCCGGATTGGTGATGGCTTGACGCTTGGCCACCTGGCCCACTAGCCGCTCACCGCTTTTGGAGAAGCCGACCACAGAGGGGGTGGTGCGCGCACCCTCTTCATTCGCAATGACTTTAGGCTCGCCGCCCTCGAGGACCGCGACGCACGAGTTGGTGGTGCCTAGATCGATGCCGATAATCTTTGCCATGTTTGAGATCCTGCCTTGGGAAGTTAGATTCTGACTCTTCCAGAATGCCAGATTGAGTGACTTATTGTCAACCTTATTTGATTGTATTTGCATAAGGGGACTGCTATGCCGCCTTTGGCGGTGGGGAATCTTGCAAACGATATAGGACTGATTTAGTCTGGTTTAAGTATACGACTGATTCAGTCGTAATTCCTCTGGAGGATTCAATCTTGTTGTCGAAATTGTTCAGAGAGGTTCACGGATACGGCTGTTTGCCGGCTTTTTGGATCTTGATTCTGATTACCTCAATTGGCAGGGCGCAGGACAAGCCGTACTTTGTGACGTATTCACATGATTTGGAGGAGCCGGGTAACCTGGAGATCGAAACCAAAACGGCGCTGGCCAGGCCGTACGACGGCAACCACTATGGGGCGACGGCCATGGAGTTGGAGTATGGGACGCGCGCATGGTGGACAACCGAGCTTTATCTCGACGGGCAGGCCACGGCGCAGGACTCGACGGTGTTTACCGGCTGGCGGCTGGAGAACCGTATCCGGCCGCTGATGCGGGATCACGCGATTAACCCGGTGTTCTACATCGAGTATGAAAACACTTCCGACGCCGACAAGACGATTCTGGAGGTGACGGGACACGACGGGCAGGCCGACCTTGCGGTGCCTAATGGCGAATCCCGGAGGGTGTATCAGCATGAGGCGGAACTGAAGCTGATTCTCTCTTCTAACGTCAGGGATTGGAACATCAGCGAGAACTTCATCTCGGAGAAGGATTTGAGTCACGCGCCGTGGGAGTTCGGCTACGCGGTAGGGGCAACGCGTCCGCTGCGCAGCGCTGCCAGCAGCCGGGAGTGTACCTTTTGCGCTGAGAAGTTTATCGCGGGCTTTGAGGGCTACGGCGGGCTCGGAGACACGTTTGCTCTGACCATGCGCGATACATCGCATTACGTCGCGCCGCTCATCGGCTGGCAACTGCCCAAGGGCGTGCGGTTCAGCTTTTCCCCGGGCTTCGGGTTGACGAGCACAAGCCTCACGCGGGTTTACCGCGTAGGCCTTGCCTATGAATTCAATCAGATTGGCAACTGGTTTCACGGCTCCCACGGAGGTGCGGAATGATGCGACGGAGCCTGGCAATTCTTTTGATTTGGCTTTGTGCCGCGGTCGCAGTGGGCGCTGTTTCCAGTTCTCGCTGGGAGCGAGTACCGGCCAAGGATCACGTGCGAGCCAATCCACTGACCGGCCAACCCGAGGCGGCCATGGCCGGGGCGCTGGTCTATCGTGAGCACTGCCAGGAGTGCCACAAGGCCGACGCGCGGGGCGACGGGCACAAGCGGCCATCGCTTCGGAGTGAACGATTGCGCTCGGCAAGCGATGGCGACATCGAATGGTTTCTGCGCCAGGGCGATCTGGGACATGGCATGCCTTCGTGGTCGAGTCTTCCTGAGGCGCAACGCTGGCAAGTTATCGCTTATCTGAGGTCAATTCAGTAGACAGCTCAAGTCTCTCGATCTGTCTTCTTTCGGCCCGCCTTATTGCAATCAAGGCTTTAGGACCTGTTGACACCACTATTGGGGCACTTAAGTAGTGTTATCAGGCCCTGGGAATCGTGCGGCCAGCTTGCTTTGTCTCGGAAATCATCGTCTACTAAGGTCACAAGGCAAGGGAGGCTTCGGTACTCCGTCTTGCGGCGAAGTATTGGAGTCATAATGTCCATTTTGGGTTCCCAGATTGCTCCGCCGGCCTATGCGTACTCGCAACTTGTGGCGTGGGAATGGAATCCCACCACGGACGAACTGCGCTGGACCTCTCGACAGACGGAAATTTATGACTATTCCGAAAGCGAGATCAACTCGTCGGCCGCATGGCTTGCGATCGTGCATCCTGATGACCGGATGAGGGTTCGGCTGGCGATGAAATGGGCGCTTGAATCCACGCCGACTTTTCGCGAGCACTTCCGCGTATTCACCAAAGACAGGAAAACCCTTTGGATCCTTGGCTATGGACAGCTCGTCCAGTTGCCTGACCAATCGGTGCGCGTGTCGGGTATGAATATAGAGGTCACGGATTGGGTTGAAAAGCTGGCAGCAAGCGAGGCCAAATTCAGCGCAACCTTCGAGCAGGCGGCCGTTGGGATCGCCCATATCGACCTCGATGGGGCGTGGCTGAGTGTGAACAGCCGATGCTGCGAGATCCTGGGATATAGCAAAGAAGAGCTGCTCAAGCTGACTGTCTCTCAGCTAACACATAGAGCCGATCTGGACTCGGACCGGGAGTTGATTCAAGAGTTGCTGTCCGGAGATCGTTCGAATTACTCCATAGAGAAGCGGTACCACACCAAGAGCAAGCTCCTGGTCTGGGCCAATCTGACGGTTTCACTGGTGCGCAAGAGCGACGGAAGACCCGACTACTTTATCGCGGTGATTGAAGACATCGCACCTCGAATGCGAGTCAAAGCACAGCGGGACGAAATGATCGAGATGCTCGAGCAGCGCGTCATAGAGCGAACCACAGCGCTTGAGAAGCTCTCCATGACCGATGCGCTCACCGATGTTGCCAATCGCCGCCGCCTTGACGAGCAGATGGGGCTGGAGTGGGACCGCGCGGTGCGCTCCAAGAAGCCTCTCTCGCTCCTGATCATCGACATCGATCACTTCAAAGAGTTGAACGACACCCTTGGCCACGGGACCGCAGACAGCGCGCTCGTCGCCTTTGCCGGCGAGTTGAAGCAGATTGCCCGGCGTCCCGGCGACCTGTGCGCCCGCTATGGAGGCGACGAGTTCGTTCTGGTGCTTCCTGAAACAGATGCCGACGGCGCAATGTGTATCGCGAAACAGGTTCAGATGGCGGCAGATCGGCTCAATCTCTCCAATCCCGGATCGCCCGTCTCTGCAAGAATGACCGTCAGCCAGGGTGTTTCCACTGCGTGGCCGGCAAAGAAGGGAAACACCAGCCACCTGATGCTCCATGCCGATAAGGCGCTCTACGACGCAAAACAGGCGGGGAGGAATCGCTTCTCCTGGACCGCCTGCTCCGAGTCGCCAGTTGAAGGCGAATGAGGGGACGAGGATCCTTCAGCTTTTGCCTTGCTTTGCCGGGATGGTCTCGGCGGATATTTTCTCTTCTCGCCAGCCGCTTCCGGGTCCCATCGTTACGTGATATTGTGGTCCATTCTTCAAAACCGATAGCGCAGCGCCAGTTGCATCAGCCTTGGGGGCATGGCGTTGACGGCCGTGCCAAAGCTGCCGCTGGAGATATTGCCTTCGACAGAGGCGGGGCCGAAAAACTGGGCGTGGTTGAAGAGGTTGAAGGCTTCGGCGCGGAATTCCAGTGATTGGGACCTCTTGATAGGAATTGTCCGTGCGAGCGTGGCGTCCAGATTCTCCAGGCCGGGACCGGAGAAGAAGCGGCGGCGCGCGTTGCCGATTGTTCCCATCGGAGGCAGAGTGAACTGGGAGGCATCGAAGACCGGTTTGCCGCCTCGTGGGTTCAGATTGAGATTGAGGGGTTGGCCGCTCCAATCCGGGGTATCTACGCCGTTGTTGTTGATGCCGTTGGGGATGGTGCCGAGCAGCGAGGTGTCGTTGTTGTTGAGCAGGGTGACCGGCAAGCCGGAGGTAAAGCGCGCGATTCCGGCTACGGACCAGTCTTCCATCGCGCCGCGGAGCGGTCTGAATGTCTTTGGCGTGGGCAATTGATATTGAAAGCTGGCGACGAAGTTTTGGCGCAGATCGAAAGCCGAGAGCCCGCGGCTGAGCGAAGGGTTGACCGGGTTGACTGGCTCAGGCAGACCGGCGGATTGATCGATGGACTTAGAGAAGGTGTAACTGACAAGAAGACTCAGGTTATGAGCGAGGTGGTTGAGCGTGGCTTCGAGAGCGTTGTAGCCGGCATTGGCGATGGTGCGCTGCAACTCGACGCTGCCGAAGGCGGGACCGAATTGAGTGCGGGCGGCCTGCTCGTTAAAGGGGCCGCAGGCGGCCGAGCCAAGGCTGAGACAAAGGGTGGAATTGGCGGGGTTCGCTTCTTCCAGCGCAAGCAAGTGGTGCGATGCCGCGCCGATGTAGGCGATGGAAGCGAGGGTGGACGCGCTTAACTGGCGTTCGATGCTGAGCATCCAGTGTTCGGCGTAGGGGGTCACGTCACGCGGGTCCACGGCGGGAATGCCGACCAGCGGTTCGAACTGGCTCCAATTGACGGTCGCGTTGGAATTGGAGCGGCTGGCGCCATAGGCCACATTTTGCAGCGGGAAGCGCTGGCCTGCACTGATGCCGGTGGCGGCAACGGTGAAGGGTGAGGTAAAGAGGGGCGGTGCGGCAGAGGTGTAGGTGTAGCCGTAGGGCGGATTCGCGCTCATGATGCCGGCCGATAGCCCTTCGTAGGCTGTGTAGAAGATCCCATAGCCAGCGCGGATGCTGGTTTGACCCTCGGGCCCGGTGAGCTTGCGCAGAAGCGGCGCGGCGAAGGCGGGCGTCCATGCTATGCCGAGACGCGGGGATACGTCGTTGCGCGCAGGAGCAAGGGAGCGCTGCACGCCGGGGTCGCCGGGAAAAACCAATCCCAGGGGCGCGCCGGGAAAGACCTGGGATTGCTCGCCTTTGACCAGCGTTTGAAGCTGGTTGAATTTCTCGCTCCACGGGCGGATTCTATCCCAGCGGAGGCCATAGTTCACGGTCAAACTGCTGGAAGCCTTCCAACTGTCCTGCGCGAAAGCGGCCATATAAAGGTTGCGATTGTAAAAGCTGCGCGCTTGACCTTGCGTGTAGCTGGACGGCACGCCAAGCAGGAAGTCGGCAAAGTCGAGGCCGGTCTCCGATCCGTTGAATGCGAAGCTGCCGTTGAAGATCACGTCGGGGTGGGTGTTGATCTGGTTGGCATGGATTTCGCCGCCGACTTTGAAGCCGTGCTTACCGACGATGCGGCTGAAGGCGTCGCTGACTTCGAAGATATTCTCAGCCTGCACGATGGCTGTGGTGTCTACACCGAGGGTGAAATCGTTGAAAGCAATGTTTTCGATACCTTCGGTGGAGGGCTTGAGCGCGTCGATACCGCTGCAGGTGCTAGTGTTGGCGCTGGTGCAGGTGACAAATCCCTGCGAGGCGAGGGAGGGGCCGACGCCGCCCTTGGGTTGGCCGACTGAGTTGGCGTTGCGCATAAAACTCAAATGAAACTCATTGAGCGTCGACTGGCCGAAGGTGATGGTATGGCCGAGACTGGCGAGTTGCGCAAAGCCGTTGGAGGTTGCGTCGAAGCCGGGAACGCTGGCTCCGCCCGTGCCTGTGGGGTAGGGATTGTCCAGCGAGTAGCCGTCGAGGAAGTAGTAGCCGGTCACGGTTCCCTTGCCGTGGGTCCAGTCCACGCGGAGCGCGCCCTTGTCGTCCTGGAGGGTTTCAGCCTCTTTCGCCGTGGCGAAGAGCGCAGCTCCAATATTGGGCTGAGGGATGGACGAGAGCAGGTACTTTGCCGGTGCGGACCATATCGACGAGGGAATCTGGCCGGTCGGAAAGACGGTGGAATATGGCTCGCCTGGTGCGACGGTCTGATCCAGCAACGTGGAGAGCTGAGCTGCCCAGGCGTTGCCGTTCACGCTGCCTGTAAGCGGGTTCTGGCTGAAGTCGCCGCCTCGTTCGGCGGCGGAGGGAACCGCAATCTCTCCGGTGTCAATGCCCTCGGTGAGCCTTGTTCCCTGATAGTCGGCAAAGACGGCCACACTCTTGTGAAAAGGCGTTCCACCTGCTGTGCCGCCGAACTGGTTTTGGCGATAGGCGGCGCGATCGAGCGAAAAATAGTTGCGCGCATCGAGAGAGGTGTTGCGCAGAAATTCGAAGGCGGAGCCGTGCAAATCAGTTGTGCCCGACTTTGTGATTACGAGCACCTGGCCGCCACTGGAGTTGCCGTACTCGGCGTCGAAGTTGCTGGTGAGCACGCGAAAGCTGTCGATGGAATCCAGGTTGGGCACGATGGAGGTGCCCATGTTCACGTCTTCTTCCGCGTCGCTGCCGTTGACCCTGAATCCGTTGGAGGCCTCGCGTTGTCCGCTGATGGAGAGGTTGCCGGGGTTGGCATTGCCCGAAGGCGGCGTCGAGGCCACGCCGGTCATGATTACCGATCCAGGCTGCGCTGTGTTCACAGGAACAATGCCCGGCTGTACCGCCATCAGGTCAGTAAAGCTGCGCCCATTCAGAGGCACGCTTTCCATCTTTTTCGTGTCCAGAGTTTCGCCTAGCTGTGTGCTAGTGGTCTCGGCGGAAAGGGTGTCGGCGGTTACCTCGACGGTTTCGGTATGCTCTGCGACCACGAGCGTCAGGTCCAGATTTGCGGCCGAAGGTTGGGATTGGCCCAAGTTGGCTTTGACTGTCAGAGGAGCAAACCCTTCCGCGATGATTTCGATTTGATAGCTACCCGGACCCGGCGTTTGGACCAGAAACTCGCCTTGATCGTTGGTGTTGGTCTCGATAGGGGCAGTAGAATCTGTGCTGCGCACGGAGACATAGCCATGAGGGATGCGATTGCCTCTTGTGTCATGCACGACGCCGGAGATGGTAAAAGCCGGAGCGGCCGGAACCGGAACGGCGAAGAGCGGTACAAGTGCATTGAAAATCAAGAAGAAAGGAAGTAAGACGAGCTTCAAGAAACGTACCCCGGAATTCCGTAAAATTTGCGTGCGAACCGGTTTGGGTAGAGAGAACTCAGCGCTTAACACGAGCAAACAGAGCCTAATATCCGACGAATTCAGTCCTCATTTAATATACGACCTATTCAGTCTGAAATCAATAAAGGGTTGGGAAAAGGGCTTGGGCAGGGAGAGGATTGCCAGGGCGAGGGGTGGTCTTACGACTTGTCTCACAAAATGTCTTACAGCACTTTCAGACGTCTTGCGTGTCTTGCAGCCAGTAAGACAGCCTGCCTGCTCCTGTTCACTGGCAGTCTGCACCCTCATCATTTAATCTCAAATATTCCACCACTATGCCTAACACCGCTGCTCAAGCCCGCTACCCGCTGACACAGGGCGTGAACCCGTGGCTGGTGACGCTCTCGGTGATGCTGCCGACGTTTATGGAGGTGTTGGACACGGCGATTGCGTCGGTGGCATTGCCCTATATTGCGGGGAGCCTGTCGGCGTCGAATTCCGAAGCCACATGGGTGCTGACCAGCTACCTGGTGGCGAATGCGGTGATTTTGCCGGCCTCGAACTGGTTTGCCCGGCGCTGGGGCCGCAAGCGGTTTCTGCTGATCTGCGTGACCATCTTTACCGTGGCCTCCTTTTTCTGCGGCGCGGCGCCCTCGCTGGGGGTGATTCTGCTGGCCAGGGTGATGCAGGGAGCGGGCGGCGGTGCGCTGCAGCCGCTGTCGCAGTCCATTCTGCTGGAGAGCTTTCCCATCGAGAAGCGCTCGATGTCCATGGCGGCCTACGGTCTGGGCATTGTGGTTGCTCCGGTGATTGGTCCAACGCTGGGCGGCTGGCTTACCGATACCTTCAGTTGGCGTTATGCCTTCTACATCAATATTCCGGTGGGCCTTCTGGCGTTCATCATGATCACGCGGTTCGTGCACGATCCGCCTTACATCAAGAACGCGAAAGTGGGCGCGTTTGACAATATCGGCTTTGGCCTGCTGATGGTGTGGACCGGGGCCTTACAGATTGTGCTGGATAAGGGTCAGGAAGACGACTGGTTCGGCGCAACGTGGGTGCGCTGGGCCGTGACGGCGCTGGTGGTCGCGCTCATCCTGTGGATCTGGCGCTCGTGGGCCAATCCCAAGGGACTGGTGGATCTGCATGTAATGAAGGACCGCAACTTCCGCACGGGATGTTTTTTGATCGCCATGCTGGGGATGGCCATTTACATCACCATCGCCATTTTGCCGCTTTACTTCCAGGAAGTGATGGGCTACACGGCATTTACGGCCGGGCTGGTGGTTTTTCCGCGGGGCGTCGGCTCATTTGTCGGCTCGCCGGTGGTTGGCATTCTCGGCTCACGCATCGACAACCGTAAACTGCTTTGCGCGGGCTTTCTGGGCTTTGGCATCTGCGCCTTGTTCTTCGGCATGGTGAATCTGGACATCGGCCCGTATACGCTGCTGATCCCCATCACTCTGACCGGCTTTGCGTTGAGCTTTGTTTTTGTGCCGCTGGCCACGATGGCCACCTCGACCATTCCTCGCGAGGAGATGGGCAACGCTACGGGCGTATTCAATATGCTGCGCAATATTGGCGGCTCGGTGGGGATTTCGATGGCCACCACGGCGCTGATTCGCCGCGCCGCTGTGCACCAGACGGAGATCGGCTCGCATCTTGGCACGTCGAATATGGTCTTGCAGCAGAAATCGGCTGCCATCGCCGGTTATCTCGGTCATCACATCGGCCCGCGCACGGGCCTGCCCGGCTCTATGGGTTTCATCTACGGCTTGATGGAGCAGCAATCCGCGCTGATGGCTTATGTGGATGTCTTCCGCTGGACGGCGCTGTTGGCTTTCTTCTGCGCGGCGGCGGCGTGGCTTTTCAAGAAACCCGCCAAACACGCAGTGCTCCCGCCGGGCGTGCATTGAGGGGCGCAGGTTCAGCGTTGCCCCTGTAGAGCTTTCTCTGCAAGCGGCCTCAGTTCTTTGAGCATTTCACCAACGATGCGTTCGGCAAACGATCTGACACGCATCTGCAAGACGCCGGAAATAGATGGAACAATTTCAACCATTCGCGCGGAGAACTCAATCTTTCGCTCGTTATCTATTAGAACTACGTTGCTTCCGCCTACCTGCACAAGCAGCAGATCGTCATCGCCACCCGCATCCTTCGGTAACCAAAGAGCGAGTTGTGTAAAGATCTCTGCGGAGGCTGGCGCCGAGGAACTGAGTTCAATCCGCAAAGCTCTTTCATTACCAACTGGCAAACGATGTGAAGAATCCGGAAGACTTTGGAATCCAATAACTTGCCCCACAGACCCCTTCAGGTTGGGTCCAGCGCTACCGGAGATCGCTTTAGTCAACTCACTTTGGACAAGTTGAAGTAGTTGCCCTCCAGCAGTGTCAACCTGTTCCTGTGTGTACCCACCCCTAGTTATATACAAGCTATTGATTGCTGCGGCACCCTCTTCTGGAGTTGGCGCAGACGCGCCACGCAAGCTCTCTTCCACAAGCTGAATCGTATCGAGCGACCGTGTCAACATAAAATCCACAAATGACTGGTAATCGCCTTGGTCAGCGGATTCCAGGGAATCAAGATAAGCCTCTTTATGCTCGGAGAGAATCACAATCGGCATGGAAATTGCCCTATATGTGAAGGCAGACGCTAAGGCGCGGGCCACACGTCCGTTCCCGTCCGCGAATGGGTGAATCACAACCAGCCCGTAGTGCGCATAGGCAGCCTGAAGAACGGGATGCGCAGTCAGGAAAGCTCCACTCCTCAATTCAGCAACAAGCCGAGCCATCTCCGCAGGCGTTACGTCCACAGGCGCGTAGGAGTGGTCTGACCCGTCCCTCGTGTGGACATGATTAGGTAGCACCTTATAGCGCCCTTTTGTTAGCGCTTGCTCCTGCGGTCCAACTGCCGTCATTACTCGATAAGTTGACTGCGCCCGGCAGACCTCTTCATGCAATATGCGAATTGCGGCTTCAGAAATCGGTTCGGATTTTGTGGCAAGATCAAGCATGTAGTCGTAAGCGTGCAATTGCGCCTCAAATAACGGCCGGACATTCTCGCCCTTTTTCGCCAGCCCCACTTCCCATGCGGCTGTCTCAAATGCCACAGTGTAGGTAAAGCCGCGATCTACCTCATACAGGCCCTCGATCGCTCCTGTATCGAGGGCCGCAGCGCGCTTCGCAATCTCGCGCGCCCGCTTCAAGATTTCAGGAGAAAGATCGGAATGGCTGTTGAGCGATGCGTTATAGCGATCCCAGCGGACGGTATCGACTGAGGTCCGGGAAGCCCATTCCGCAAACGTGGGAAATGGCTTGTAGGCTGCATCGAGTACGTGAATGTTGATTGCCGCTTCACTCATTGTGATACCCAATCTTCCCTTCAAGCCGATGATAGCTCAATGCGTTAGCCTTGACTCAGGCCTCAGGCTTTATCACGGCCCTTCTTCCAGCCTTTCCCTTATCGCCTCGTCTGACGCGCCCTCAAACCTAGACGAGCATAATTTCTCGAAAACTTTAACTGCCTCAACGTCTTCAACACCACAATGAGAAGGCTGAATCTCCGCCACTTGCCTTCCATCGACGGTGATGGTGAAATTCTCGCCCTGGCAGACGCGCTTCATGATCTCGAAATACCGCGCTCCCAACTCCTCCCTCGTGATTTCGCAGGACACATACCCTCCATTCCGACTTCCCGCTGATTTCTTTATCGGCTCAATCTACCAGCGGCAAGAATCGCCCTGTCTCCTCGTCATACTGCTCAATGCTGCCGGTAAGAATGTCGTAATACCAACCGTGCACTGTAAGACGGCCTTCCTCGATCGCCCGCGACACCGACGGCTGGGCGCGCAGATTCGCCAACTGCGCCACCACGTTGCCGCGAATCAGCGAGGCCAGCTCCGCGCTCGTCCCGTCGGCCGGGTTCAACGGCTGGCGATGGTGGAAAGCCGCCTGCACGTGGCTCAGCCAGCGGCTGGCCTTGGGCAGGTTTTCCAGGTCCTGGCCTTTGAGCGCTGCCGTTATCGCTCCGCAGTCCGAGTGGCCACACAAGATGGCCTCCTTGACGTGCAGCACTTCGACGGCGTACTCGATGGTGGCAGTTACTCCGTCCACGTCCATGGCGGTAATAGGCACCACGTTGCCGGCGTTCCGCGTGATGAACAGATCGCCGGGCCCTGTGCCCAGAATCAGATCCGGCACCACACGCGAGTCCGAACAGGTGATAAACAGCCACTGCGGCGCCTGCCGCTCGGCCAGCAATTGAAACTCGCTCCTCCGGCCCGGAAACACCTCGGCCAAAAAATGCTTGTGCCCCTTGATCAACCGCTCCATCTATCCTCCGTTGAACTCCGTCGTTGTCGCCTGTTCGCCAGCACCAACCTGTCTCTGGTCGGAATCCATTTGAGAAGCCACCTCTGATACCTTAATCGTTGTCGGTTCAATCGGCATAGAGCCGCGGGCGGAGGAGATTTGTGACGATGAAAAAGCTGAAGAGGGTTCTGGTTTGCATGGGCGTGACGGTGATGGTGCTGGCCTCGGTTGCCGCGCGGGCGCAGACAATCAATGCGCTCGATCCGGCCATTCGAGAGAGAGTTGACCGCATCGCGCGGCAAGTGCTGGAGCAGACCGGCGTTCCTTCGGCTTCAGTGGCAGTGGTGAAGGGCGGCAAGCTGGTGTACACGCACGCATACGGCAAGGCGCGCCTGGCCAGCGGAGATACGCCCTCCGCGGACGCCACTCCGGAGATGCGCTACTCCATCGGCTCGATCTCGAAGCAATTCACCGCCACGGCGATTTTGCTGTTGCAGGAGCAGGGCAAGCTCTCGCTGGACGACGCGGTGGGCAAATATGTACCCGGCCTCACGCGCGGCGACGAAGTGACCATCCGGCAGATTCTCTCGCACACCTCCGGCTATCAAGATTACTGGCCCGAGGACTACGTGATGACCACAATGCTGCATCCGGAGACCGCGCAACAGATCATCGACACCTGGGGCAAGAAGGCGCTGGACTTTGAGCCGGGTACCGAGTGGCAGTATTCGAACACCAACTTCGTCATAGCCGGCGCAATCGTGGAAAAGGTCACCGGCCGGCCGTATATGGAGTTTCTTACGCAGCACATCTTTCGCCCGCTGGGGATGCAGTCGGTATGGAATTCTGACGAAGCAAAGCTGACCCAGGTGGACGCGACACCGTATTATCGCCACGCACTCGGGCCACTTCGTGTGGCGCCGAAGGAGGGGCTCGGCTGGATGTTCGCGGCAGGCGAGCTGGCCATGACGCCGCATGATCTGGCGCTGTGGGACGAGAGCTTGATTGCGCGAACGGTACTCAAGCCCGAGAGCTACAAGCAGATGTTCACTGAAGTGAAATTGAAGGACGGCAAGGGAACGCACTACGGGCTGGGCGTGGATGTGCTGGATCTCAACGGCCACCTGGAAATAGAACACAGCGGCGAGGTTTCCGGCTTTGTTTCTGACAGCGAGGTGCTGGTGGATGATGGCGTGGCCGTGGTGGTACTGACCAACCAGGACGCCGTGGGCGCAGCCGCGATCATCGCGCGGCTGGCCACGCCTGTGGTGGCGGAGTTTCCGCCGACAGACGCGGAAAAACAGGCCATTGCGATCTTCCATGATTTGCAAAAGGGGCATATCGACCGGAGCCTTCTGGCGCCGAATTTAAGCGATTACTTCACCGCCGAGGCGCTCACCGACTATCGCGAGAGCCTGGCGCCGCTGGGCGAACCGCTCACCTTCCACGAGGTCAATACCAATCAGCGCGGCGGCATGACCTTCCGCAGCTTTCAGATTGACTACCCCGGCAAGCAACTCCGGTTGACTACCTATGCCTATCCCGACGGCAAGCTGGAACAGTATTTGATCGCGCCGACGGAATAACCTCTATCCGTTGCTCACAAACACTGGGTGCCCCGGTCCCTCGCATTTGAGGACCTGGGATACTGCCAATCTCATGGCGCGCAGGCGCTGTCTGCCTCACCGAAGGTGGCTGCCGCACCGCAGGTGGCTGCCGCACAGCAGGTGGCTGCCGCACAGCAGGTGCCACGATACACTAGTAGTTGACTATGTTTGAAAACCTTACTGACAAATTGCAGCGCGCTTTCAAGACCCTTCGCGGGCAGGGCACGCTTACCGAAGAGAACATCACCGACGCTCTGCGCGAGATTCGCGTGGCGCTGCTCGAGGCCGATGTCAACCTCAACGTGGCGCAAGACCTGATCGAGCAGATCCGCGTGAAGGCTGTGGGCACTGAAGTGCTGACCGCGCTCTCGCCCTCCGAGCAGGTAATCAAGATTGTCCGCGACGAGTTGATTACGCTGCTGGGCAAGGACACGGCGCGTTTCAAATTTGCCTCGCAGCCGCCGAGCGTAATTTTGATGGCGGGGCTGCAAGGCTCGGGCAAAACCACCACCGCTGGCAAGCTGGCCGCATGGCTCAAGAAGGGCGGCCATCGGCCCATGCTGGTCTCGGTGGACGTTTATCGCCCAGCCGCGCGCGAGCAGCTCAAGGTCGTCGCCAAATCCATCGAAGCCAAACTTTACGAGGGCGATGAGAAGGGCGAGGCTGCCGGATCGGCACTAGTGGAGCGTTTGGCGCTGGAGGCGCGCCGCGAGGCCCGCAACCTGGGCTGCGACACGCTGATTGTGGACACCGCCGGCCGGCTGCACATTGACGAAGAGTTGATGACGGAGATGGAGCGGCTGAAAAAGCTGCTCAACCCGAGCGAGATCTTGTTTATCGCCGATGCCATGACCGGCCAGGACGCGGTAAACTCAGCTGCGGATTTTCATAAGCGCCTCGGCCTGACCGGCGTGGTGCTCACCAAGATGGACGGAGATGCGCGCGGCGGCGCGGCGCTGTCGATTCGGCACGTGACGGGCCAGCCCATCAAGTTCATCGGCGTGGGCGAAAAGCCGGATGCATTCGAGCCGTTCCATCCGGACCGCATCGTTGGCCGCATTCTCGGCATGGGCGACATGCTCTCGCTGATCGAAAAAGTTGACACGCTCGACCGCAAGAAATCCGAAGACCTGGCCAAGAAGGCGCTGCTCGGCGACGGTTTCTCACTGGATGATTTCCGCGAGCAGTTGCGGCAGATCAAGAAGATGGGCTCGATGGAATCAATCCTCAAGATGATGCCGTCGGTCGGCCCCTTTGCCGGGATGCAACAGGCTGCGAAGAACGTGGACGAAAAGCAGTTTGTGCGGCTGGAAGCGATCATCAATTCGATGACGCCCAAAGAGCGGCGCAACCACGAGATTATTTCGGGCACGCGACGCAAGCGCATCGCGGCTGGCTCAGGAACGACGGTGCAGGACGTGAATCATCTGTTGCGGCAATACGCGCAGATGGCCAAGATGTTCAAGCAGATGGGCAAAGGCGGGTTGGCCGGCAAAATGATGCGCGGCGGCATGGGCGCCATGGGCATGGGCGGGAAGCAGAGGTTTGGAAGATAGAACCAAAGGCTGGAGGTCTGTGATGGCAAGGGATGACGACAAACTTCCGATCGATGCGCTGCTCCGGATGGCGGCAGCCACAGATGATCTCGACACTTTCAAATTAGCCCCAAGATACATTGGAATGGCGAACGTTAAGATTGGAATTGAAAGCAATCAGCTCGTAAAGCGCACACAAGAACTAACAGAAGAACAAATCAAAATTAGCAGCAGAACAAACGAGCTGACCGAAAAACTTCTGCTCAGCAACGAGCAAGCGAGCAAGCAGAACGAAATGAATGCTGAGTCGATGAATAAAGCAACGCAACAACTGGCAAACTCAACTAAATGGTTGACCATTGCGACCTGTGGACTGGTATTATTCGCGGCCGTTCAGGCATTGATCGCATTTATTGCTCTTTACAAAAAGTGATGCGACAACGATGACCACTCTTCAGGACCAACTCGACGAGATTACGGCGCGCACGCGGGAGCTGGTGCAGGCGGAGCGGCTGGCTGTGGGCGAGCGGGCGATTGAGGAGTTGTTCGCTTCCGGGATCGAGGAGCGGATTTTGTCAGTGGGCGCGCTGGCGCCGGAGTTTGAGTTGCATGATTCGCGAGGCCGGTTGGTTCGTTCGGCGGATATGCTTGCGCTGGGTCCACTGGTGGTCAAATTTTTTCGCGGGCGGTGGTGCCCTTATTGCGTGACGGAGTTGGAAACGTGGAGCGGACTCTACGGGCAACTGCGGGAGCGTGGGGCGCTGATGGTGTCCATAGGGCCGCAGAGCGAACGGCAGAACGACTTTATGGTAAGTCAGCACCGGCTTCCATTCGCCGTGCTCTCTGATCCCGGCTGCGCACTGGCGGAGAAGTTTGGCGTGGCTTACACCGTACCTGAGTACCTGCGCGAGTACTATCAATCGATCCTGATCAACGTGCCGTTTGTGAATGGCGACGAGAGTTGGCGGCTGCCACTGCCCGCCACATATGTAGTCAGTTCCGCAGGACGTGTGATCTTCGCCGAGACGCACGCTGATTTTCGTGTGCGGGCCGAGCCGGAAGAAGTGCTGGCTGCGGCGTTTCGGTCAGTCTAGCCAACCGCGTCGAAGTTGCAGCGGCGGGCCAATTAGTTGATGTGATATCCCACCCTTGCGACAAAAACGTCACAAGGATGGGGCACCCGGCACCCGGCGGTATCGATAGAAAGTGTTTGAAATGCAGGTCCTTCGACTCGCCTTCGCTGCGCTTCGGGTTGCTCAGGATGACAGTTCGGGCGAGGGTACAGGATGACAGCGAGTTACTGTTGCCGCTCTATTCAGACCAGACGGCGAGCAGGTTGCCTGCGCCATCGGAGAAGTGGAAGCGGCGTCCGCCGGGAAATTCGAATGTGGGCACAACGATGCTGCCGCCGGCGGCCACAATGGCGGCCTCGGTGGCTTTCAGGTCTTTGGAGTAAAGCACAACCAGCGGAGCGGATTTAGCTGGTTTCGCTTGCGGATCGCCCTTGGCAAAGCCGCCATCGATGCCGACGCCTGCAAAGCTGATGTACTCGGGACCCCAGTCCTGGAAGCTCCAGCCGAAGACGGTGGAGTAAAACTTCTTGGTCCATTCAATGCTGGTGGTAGTGAATTCGATGTAGGTGACTTTGTTGTGCAGCGCGGGATTGCTCATGAACGATCTCCTTGGCGTTGAGTTCAGGGGAATTGAGAAAAAAGCGGCGCGCAGACGCGACGTTGCGCAGTGACCTTGTGGGGCCCCAACGCAAGGACTATTCTCTCAGAAAAAACTGGATTCGGCGGAGGTTTTCGGAGACGCGTGTTTCTGTCGCGAAAGCGCGAGCCCGACGCCGCCTAAAGGTTGGACATGGCGTGGCGGGCGGAGCGGACCTCGGCGGCCAGTACTTGCAACATCTTCAGCGCAAGTGACGGGGCGGAGCGCATGAGGCTGGTGACCTCTTCACGGGGGATGAAGCTGAGCCGCGCGCCATTGCGGGCGACGGCCGTGAGCGAATAAGGCTCGTTGCCGATCAGTCCCGGCAGGCCAAGCAACGAGCCGGCGGAGGCCTGGATGGAAACCAACTCCTCTCCTGTGGGCGACTTCATGGTGAGGGTGGTCTCGCCTTGATCAATAATGTAAAGTCCCTGAGGGTTATCGCCCTGCGTGAACAGGACTCGATCGCCGCCGCAGGTGATTGCGGTGGAACGTTTTTCGAGTGCCTGGATCAACTCCGGGTCGGCGACGAATGCAGACGGGTCCAGCTTCATTTTGGGCCTTCCCTGTGACAGTGGCGAGTGAAGGAGCAGCAGTGCTTCTGATGCCCCGTTCACTTATGGTGCCACCGTAGGAGGCCCGTTTGAGGTGATGTGCGTCACATATTGCTGGTTATGCTAGCCGTGGTGGAGCGGTTCCTGGGAAAAATGCGAGAAAAGAGAGGTTGCCTTAAGAGAAAAGATCTCACCGAAAAGGGATTCAGTTTTCCGGAGGCAGCGCTTCCTGAAGGCTTCCGGTCTTCGAAAGAAAGAAAAGCTTCTTCGCGCCATCGTCAGAAACGGCAAGACCTTCGTCCACCCACGCGAGTCCCGATGGGCTGCGGAATTCGGGAAGTTTCGCGAAGACTTTGGGACCGGCCTTCGGTTGGGCAATCGAGTAAGTCATTATGCTTCGCGCTCCGGCGTCGGCGACATAGAGTGTCGATCCATCGGGGGACAACTTGAGCGCCTGAGGGCTGGTCAATCCGGTGAAAAGCAGGGAAGATTTGTGATTGGCTATATCCACTTTGTGAATCGCGCCCATCACGAGATCGCCCACCAACAGCGCTTTTTCGCGTGCGTCGTAGAGGATTGGCCCCAGACGCTGACTGCCCGAGGCCTGGGCAACAAACTCCGGCTGGCTGCCGTTTGCCATCGTTATGCGAAAGATTTCGGGAGTGCGGCCGCTGGCAACATAAAGGGTCGAGTCGGCGGCGTCAAAGTCAATTCCTGCAACGCCGCTGCGCAGGGTCCATGAACGGATTAGATTCCCAGTAGTGGAGTACAGGCTTACCTGGCCGGTGAGCCCGTAATTGATAGCAACGAACAAGTTGTTCTGGCCGCCGACCTGCGCGCTGACAATATCCGAGCCGGCCCAACCGGAAGGCAGACGAAATGTGCCTGTTATGGCGGGCTTTCCGTTCTGAAAATCCACGGCGCGCACCACTCCCTGCGCACCGAGGACGAAGAGAGAGCCTGAGGGCAATTTGTCGATAGCTACAGGCCGTCCCAGTTCTGCTTTCTGCGCAATGGTAAGTTGCGCGCTTGCGATGAGTAATGCCGACAGGAAAAATTGCGCCAATCTTTTTTGCATAGCGAACCTCAGAATTTGATTGCTTCAGAAATCTTGGTAACTACCGGCGGCCCGCCGGCGACAAGAATGGCGACCAGAAACGCGGGCGCCACCTGCGACGGATCCAGGGAAAATCCGAAAACGACAACATTAGTATTGGTGTTGTTGAAAAGCACCAAACCAAAAAGCTCGACAATAACAGCTGTCGCGACACTGAGGAGCAAATCACGAGCCCATCGCGGGAATCGCCCCGTGACAGGCGCGGGGGCAGCTCCTGCGTCTGAAGGCGTAACAGGAATAAGCCGCCTGACTCCAAATCCAATCAACGATCCAAGGATGACCGCCGATGCCAGATAAAGAAAAGACGGAGAAAATCGAACGGGGACCTCGATCTTCTGAGGAAGGCTCGGAAGCCCACCCTGGCTCGGCGTGCTAGTTAAGTACACGGCAAGCGTGTCTTGCGACTTGTGCGGATCCACGGCGAACGCAGAGGCGTACAGCGCGTACAAGGTATTAGGCTGCACCGTGAGAATCAAGGCGGATGCCCCGCTCGGCTGCACGGTGGAGTCATAAGTCGCGGTAAGCTGCCCTTGCCAGCATTTTGTACATGTGATCGAAGAAATCGAAACAGCATTAATACTGGCCTGAAGGTTGGTGAGATTGCTGACTATCGGAATATTGATTTGAGAGCTGATTCCTAATTCCACGGGGATCGGATTTCCGCTGCCGGTGCGTGAAAAGATATCGCCTTCGTATTGCGCATGAATGGGAATATCAGTAAGGGTGGCGCTGTCGACAATTCCCGCGGACTTGATGCTCATTACGACTGGCGCAATGTAGTCAACGAAGACTCCTACCGGATCTTCGTAAACATGAAAATGTTGTGCGCTGGAATCGCTGGTTTTCTGTACATATAAATCAAATTGAAAGCGATTGACCTTATCACGGGTGAACGATCCTGTATCCACGTTAATGGTGAAGTACTGCTGGTCAGACTGAAAGGTTTGAGGGGACAAATGCTGCAGGTCACTGCCAGTTACAGAGCCCCAATCCTGGACTGTGAAGTTGACGCTGCTGGTGGCTGTGGGCAGCAGCGAGGGGACTTGAATTGTGATTTGTCCCGCGCACAGGCTTGCCTGCCCCAGCAGGGCGGCAACACCCGTGAAAATGGAAGCTAAACCAAGGAAATTCCTTTGAGCTCGCAATGCTGGCGCCTTTCAGGCCGCCGGGGATCCCGTGCGCTCCCAGTCGGGAATGTCAGTTTGCCTTGCGATATAGGCTTTGTCAAGAGGAATTTAGGGGGAAGAGAAATCTCGCGTGGATTTTGCCGGATTGCCATTCAGAAAAGAGGGAGAAGCGCCATGGCTATGAAGAATCCTCCCAATCAAGAGGATCCTATCCGGGCAAAGATCATCGAGCTCTCCAGTTGCTTGGAACGGCTGCATCAGCGCCACGGGCTAATCCGATATGTGGTGCGCGAATCCTGAACGGGCAGTGGCGGCAGCGACAGATTTGCTGGCTGAGCTGGTTGCCGATCATCGAAAACGATCACAGACAGCTTTGGGCGGGTTGACTCCATTTCGTTTTTGGTGAGCAGTCCCTTCGCATGGAGCGCCCTTGCGGTTGCTTGCAGCTTTGCCACTTCCGCTTCGACCTGACTGGACAAGTAGCGCAGGTATTGCCCATCGCTGACCCAGGGAAGAGTGACGTTTACCTGCGCACCCCACTGCATTTGCCTATCGCCAACGCCGAGCAACTGTGCCAGCAGGTGGTGCCGCGTCTCGGCTGAGAGCGGTGAGGGAGAATGGCAGTAATGCAAATCCCTTCCTGCCTTGACGCGACGATAGGTGATGATGTCGCCGCCAGCCTTTATCAGGAGCGGATCGTTCAAATTGGGATTAGGATTGCTCTCATACGGCCTGTACTCGCTCAGGATGTACTGGAAGATAGGTGGCCAGCCCGCCTGTTGAGGACCGGCAATTTCATTTACACACGTATCCCATGGAGGCGTGGTTACACATCCAACCAAGCATCTTTCCATACCGGCAAATCCATCGCTGGGAACGGAAACGACGAGCCGTTCTACCGAATCGGCCAAAACGCTAGCAGCGATCTCTTGAGGATGTTTGATTGCCAGTATCATCGCGGACACTCGCGCAGACATCAGGCGATTTGCGCTGTCCCGATCAGGATCTGCGCGGCTGACACCTTCGCCGTTCTCGTACCAGGAGAGGAGAAGCGGCTCTGCATCTTCGAAGGGCAGCCGCGAAGCCAGAATCAACGCCTGATTGGGAAAGGCGTACGCAATCGCGGTCAGACCGGCCGGTGAGACGACCTTGTCTCGCTGAATCAGCGTGTCCAGAATCACGGTCATCGCATCATAACGGTCCTCGTTCTGGTTGCGATGCCGCTGAAACGAATCCCAGCTCTCCACCTTCTCCTGTAGGATGGCTATCTCGGTATCATCGCCTCTTCTGGCCATCTCCCATGCGCCCAGTGCAACAAGACGAGGGTCATCATTCCTTACCAATGGCTCAATCGGAGCGGGATTGTCCTGTGCGTGAACGGGTACGGATGAAGCGAGAATGAGAATTGCGGCGAGCGTGAGGCTAGACCTTGACATAGCCGTTCTGCAACTCCTTGATTAGCAAAGAGACGGCGATGAGCCGCAAACCGCTCAAGCCCATCGCAGGATATTGCGAGAACTCTATCATTCACGCGACGAAAATGCGATATGAAATCTATGAATAGGGCTTCGCCTATGCCAGCAGCGTCTCAGGGGCTAAAGCGCGGGCATTTATTTGTGGCTTTGACGGTGCGACTGAAGTGGTGCCCTGACACAGTGCAGTTATGAATGCAGGGTTAGGGCCACGATCGGTTAGGAGCCTATTGATTCCTACCGGAGCTTTCGCCGAACGAGGTCGAGGGCTTGCTGGGCTGCCCACTGGCGGATGCGGTCGCGGTCGCCGCGGAAGTTTTTCTCGATCGAATCGGTTTTCTGTGCGTCGCTGATGGCGATGTAGACCAGGCCTACCGGCTTGGCTTCGGTGCCGCCTGTGGGTCCGGCGATGCCGGTAACTCCGAGTCCAAGGGTCGCTCCGGTGTGGCGGCGAATGCCATCGGCAAGGGCTTCGGCCACTTCTCTGGAGACGGCGCCGTATTCGGCGATCAACTCCGAGGGAACGCCGGCGAAGGAAGTTTTCAATCCATTTGAATAGACAATTGCCCCGCCCAGAAAAGAGCGGGAGCTGCCGGGGACGCTGGTGATCCGCTGCGCGATGAGGCCGCCAGTGCAGCTTTCGGCTACGGCCAGCGTGGCTTGGCGCAGGCCGAGATAGTAGAGGACGATCTGCTCCAGAGATTCGGAAGACCCGGAAGACGCGGAAGATTCATCGCTGGAGGAGTAGAGCCAGTCTTCAAGAGCTGCTTCCAAGCGGCCGGCCAGCTCGTCGATACGAGCCTGAGCAACGGCGGCGTTGGACTTGGCGCAGAGCAAGGTGAGCTGAATATCGCCTGCGTGGGCGAGGATGGTGGTTTCCACGTCCTTGTATTCGGTGTAGATAGGCGCGAGCAGCTTGTCGGCCTGGGACTCGGGGATCATGGCGGCGCGCAAGGTGCGCTTGGCGATGTGGCGGGCGGGTAGGATTTCGCGCAGGCGCGGGATGCACTCGGCGTCGAAGAGCGCGCGGCACTCGTGGGGCGGACCGGGAACGAGCATGAGCAGCTTGCGATAACTTTGCCATGTGATGTCGAGCCACTGTCCGGGGGCGCTGCCGTTGGGGTTGGGCAACAGGGTTGCGCCTTCGAGCAGGTCGGCCTGCTTGAGGTTGTTCTCGGGCATGGGGATGCGCCAGGTGGCGGCGCGGGCGGCCAGAGCGGCCACCTGCGAGGCGTTGCGGTGCAGGGTGAGCGAGAGCGTCTCAGCGACGGCTTCGCGGGTGAGGTCGTCTTCGGTGGGTCCGAGGCCGCCCATGAGCACCACAATGTCAGCGCGGGTGAGGGCTGCGCCGATGGCGTTGACCAGGTCTTTTTTGCGGTCGCCGACGATGGTCTTGAAGGCGACGGTGACGCCCAGTTCGTTGAACTTTTCCGTCAGGTAGAGGGAGTTGGTGTCCTGGCGGAAAGGGGTGAGCATTTCGGAGCCGACGGCGATGATTTCGGATTTCATAGGGCAGTTGTCAGTTCACAGTTCACAGTTCTCAGTTCTCAGTTAAAAGCTTATAGCTCATCATCGTCAGTGTATCGTAATCGCGATAAGACTGCGATGAACAGGGCACAGCATTTAAAAACTCATAGCGATTCTTCGAGGTTGATGCTCGGGCCACTTGCCTGGACCGGGCCGGTGACGGCGGTTAAGATACTTTGAGTACCAGCACGAAGGAGGAATAGCTCATGAAAATCTTATCGAAGTTTCTTTTGTTCAGTGTTTTTGTCTTCTTGCCCGCCGTCGTCTGTGCCCAGGATTTTAAGTTTTTCCGTGATTGCGGGTTTGCGCCCGCCCTGGAGATTTACACGACAGACGGGCACGGACTGGTAAGCCCACAGATAGTCGGGTATCTGGAGGACGGACAAAACTGTCTTAACATCGACGTGATGGAGCTAAAGGATAAGGTTAAGTGGCTTGATACCGCGGTGGGATGGAACACCGACGAGTTCAAAGACCTGTTGGACGAACTTAAGCAAACCAAAGACGATCTCCATACCGCCGAAACAAAGATTGAAACCCTGGAAAACCGTCTTACGACAGCGGAAGATGAGATCCAAGAGCTAAAGTTCGACTCCCGGATACCGCTTCATCCGGCGAACAGGAAGGCTACCGCTAACAGGCCCTCCGGTTTTATCCCTGACACTCCAGCTACTACGCCTCATCCGGCGATTAAGAAGTCTGACGCTAGCAAGCCAAAGGCTCCGGCCAGCAAGCCCACTTCCGGGTTCGTCCCCGACTTTCCCCCTATGAGTCCGGCTAGCAAGCCAAAGGCTCTGGATAACAAGCAGACGCCCGCGGTAAAAGAGGGTCCGCACTGAAGCTGACGGCAGCGGGATTAGCGGTAAAATCTTCACAGCCGAATAGCTGTTGGCCGATCACCAGCGGCGATAAGGCGGGAAGCCTTCCCATCCCGCTTTCCTGCAACCTCAAATAGGTAGGTCCCGGAAGGGTAATATGGCAAGCAAAAATCCTGAAACAGAACAAGCAATCAAAGATCATTGCGCTAATGGTGCGCTCTGCAAGTTAGTCACTGCCGGATGCGAGGAAAGTATGCTCATAGGCGCACTTTCCATGCTGCAGGACTATAGTCAGCCATCTTGGGACTCATGGGAGGGTCTACTTGGACAAGCCTGGCCGGGCTTCTGTGGCGATTTTAGAAAGAAAGCGAAAGCCAGCATCAAACAGATACGGGAATGCGCGGCTGAAATAAAAAGGCTTGAGAGCACGAAGCTATGGGAACTGATGGTTTATACGCGCTCCTCACATTCTCCGTGTTCTCAAGTTGTCCTTTGGTCGCACTACTTAGAGTTTTACGCGGATACCTGGAGCCAAGTCATTAGTGAAACTGGCCCGAAAAAACATCCCTTCTCGGCTGAGCCGAAGGCTATTCTAGTAGCTTATGTCTGGGTAACGACCGGTGACTGGCACGATGAAGAGTTGTCGGCCCTGATTGAGGCGGTAACGAGTAAGCCTTGTGACGCCCATGCCCTCCTGCAATGGCGCTCCGAAAACAAAGATTTAATTCATATTCAGACAATGGAGTTTCGTCAGGAGTCAAGTCAGACAAACCATCCCCAATCCGCCTAACTACTTGAAGCTAATCACCAGACGTTAACGTCAGGCGAATTGCGCAAAATTGTCGTTTGACCAGATGGTCAGCGTCCGCGAACTACTCGATCATATTCTCAGTGGAGGGATTTGAGCATATGGTTGAACAACAGAGTAAAACTGCGCTAAATGATCGTGTGTCCGTACGGTATCTCGGAATCAGCGTAACCATTTTGAGGTTTTGGGGTGGGTGGTGCAGGTCTGGCCATAAAATCTGGATCCAGATTTCATCTTTGAATCAGGTGCCCCAGGTCTCGTTCTTAAGACCTGGGAGACGATGAACCTCAACTATGCAGCGATGGGATATTTCTTGATCTTGGGCATTTCTTTGCGGCTTGCTTGCCATAAATCATATTGCGTCTGCAGGGCCATCCATATTGCAGGACGATCACCGAATGCCGCTGAAAATCGCAATGCCATATCCGCGGTAATGGACGCTTTGCCATTCGCTATACGAGAGAGCGTGACGCGCGATACTCCGATGTGCTTGGCGAAGCCGGTTACAGTTACATTCAATCCTTCAAGCCATTCCTGTAATAGTTCGCCAGGGTGCGCTGGGTTGTACATTTCGCTCATCTTCGCACTCCTACTGTCAAAACAAGTTCAGTCCTTCGACTCCCAGGTCCACATCATAAACTGCTTCGCTGGTGGCGAGGATGGTGGTTCCGAGCGGAGAGAAAGCGAGGCCGACGAGGTTTGCCCCGGTGAGCGCGAGGGTTGCTTCGCCATGCGGGGTGATGCGTACCAGGCCGCGTTGGCCGTGGAGGCAGGCGGACAGGTAGACGTTACCATCCCGGTCGAGCGCCAGGCCTTGCGGACGGCCGATGCCGCGGAACCAGGGGCGTGCTTCGCCGTGTGTATCGATGGCCCAGATGGCGTCGTTGGAGGAGAGCGTGGGACCGCAGACGTAGAGCGTCCCGGCGGCATCGAAAGCCAGGTGATAAGCCGCGACACTGGGCTCGAGCGTGGCGTAGACAAAAATCTGGCGCTCGGGATTGATCTTGAAGATGGTGCCGCTGCGATCGCCGACAAAGAGGTTGCCGTAGGCGTCAAAGGCCGCTCCAGTGGCCACGCCCATGCCTTCGGCGTAGACAGTAGGCTCGCCGGCGTCGTCGATGCGGTAGACGTTGCCCTCGGCGCGCGAAGTGACATAGAGGTCTCCGTCGGGCGAGAAAGCCATGCCGGTGGCGTTAAGGATGCCGGTGACGAAGGGTGTTCCGCGGCCGTCGGGGCTGACGCGCACGATGGAAACCGGGGTCTGCTTGCCGCGCTGGCCGGAGATGGTGGCGTAGATCATACCCGAGCGGCTCACGACCGGATTGGTGACGGGGTGAAGGCCGTCGGAGAGCTGGCGTGCTATGCGAAGTGGCGCGGCGTTGCCTGAGCCGGCGGAGTTGGTCACCGTGACCATGCCGGTGGTGGCCTCCTCGGGGACGCGAAATGCCAGGCGCGAAGGACGGCTCATGAGCACATGTGCAGGCAGGCCATCCACCAGAACGGCGGGCAGAGCAGGGCCGAGCGGACCAAGATTTGCGCCGGTCAACTCGATCTCGCCCGAGGGCAGCGCCGCGGCAGGCACAACATCGTCAATGCGTGGCGCGGCAAAGGCTTCGGCGGCGGATTGACTGGTGGCTCGGGGCATGGCCTAAATCCAAAGGTGCAGCAAAGATGCTACACCCAAAGCATACAACCCCGCGCCAACATCATCGAGTACGATGCCCCAACCTTCAGGGAGAGCTTCGAGCTGGCGAACGGGGAATGGCTTTGTAATGTCGAAGAGACGGAAGAGCACGAGCGCGATGATTGCGTGACGCCAGTTGGCGTGGCTGCCAAGGAGAGCGATCCACTGGCCAGCGACCTCGTCGATGACCACAAATTGCGGGTCGTGTCGGCTGGATTCCCTCGCAACAATCGACGCGGCGGGGATTCCGAAGATCAGCGTCAGGGCAATGCCGGCGAGCAGGGCGAAGAACAGCGTTTGCGGAGTGGGATGCAAGCCCCAGGAAAAAGCTGCCCAGAACAGCACGGCGGCCACCGACCCCCACGTGCCGGGACCGGGCTTGCCAAAGCCCGCGCCGAAGAATGTTGCGACGGTCCAGGCCCACTTCGTGCGGTTTCCGCTTTGGGCGGGATTTGTGGAAGAGTCAGTCTTCAAAGGTGTCTTCCTCTTGGCCGCGCCCCAGGTCTTCGAGGACTTCCGGGTCGAGGATGGGGGAGCTGATCTTATAGACGCCCATGGCCCATTTGCCGAGATCGATCTTGCGGCAGCGGTCACTGCAAAATGGGAAGTCCTCGTCTTTCATTTGCACGAGCATACCGCATGTGGGGCAGTGGAGGAGCTTTACGGATTTTTTCTTTGAGGGCATTTGCAAATTCCTGCGCTGGGAAAGCGATTCATGAATATGTTACAGCGCGAGGCGGTCGAAGTGCGGCTTGCTCCAGTGGCAGGCGCTCGTGTAGGCTTCGGAGAATTCCAGAGGAGCGTGCAATCGTGTTCGATGCAAGGCAAAGCAATATGCAGGATGTGACTACCTACGCGCCGGTGCGGATTGCCCTGCTGGGCATCGTGCGGGCAATCTTCGGGTTGCTAGTGGCATTGATGGGGGTGGTTGCCGTTTGGGCTACGGCCTCCGGAGACAGCGCTCCCCGGCAACCGGGCGACATGCCGTCGTGGTGGATGGCCCTCGTTGGCCTGGCGCTGGGCCTTGGCGGTTTTGCTATTGCTTCCGGCGGCGTGGGACGCCTGATAAGTGCATTTGCTCAGGACTGCTATTTCCGCTCAGGACCGGACGGCCTGGCGATTCGGCTTCCTGTACAGGGCTGGTTCGGGCGGTTCCGGCTTACCGAGTACAACTTCCGGTGGAGCGAGATCAAGCAACTGGTCCACTTTACGAACAGCATCAATCTCATTCCCGTGTCGCGAGAGCTGCGCATTGAGCTTGAAACCGGAAAGACAGTGATCATCAAGCGGCATTATTTCTCGGCCAGCGTGAAGAGCCTCCAGCAGCAGCTTGCGACGATACAAGCGTCAGTGGGCAGATAGCGCGGGTTGCAGCCTACAGAGGGCCGGAGACAACGCGGGCGATTAAGTCGTAGTCGTGAGCTTCGGTGATTGCCGCCTTGTAAAAGCTGCCGGGTTCGAGGGCTTCAAGCGCGCCGAAGTCGTTGATGTAGACTTTGCCGTCGATCTCGGGTGCGTGGAACTGGGTGCGAGCTTCCCAGAGAAGCGGCGTCTCTTCGCTTTCGCCTTCAGCCAGCAGAACCAATTCGCGGCCAACCCATTGCTGCTTGGCGCGCTTGCTGATGGATTGCTGGAGCTTCATCAGGCGGCGCTTGCGCGATTCGATGGTGCGGCGCGGAACTTTCTGGTCGAGCGAAATCGCTCCCGAACCTTCTTCATCGGAATAGTTGAAGACGCCGAGCCAGTCGAACTTTGCCTCCTTGATGAACCCGGACAAAATATCAAAATCGCCGACCGACTCGCCGGGAAAACCGGTGATGAATGTAGTGCGCAAGACGATGCCCGGAACGGCGGTGCGGACTTTTTCGAGCGTCTTGAGAAAGATTTCAGGGCTGCCGCCGCGCTTCATGCGTTTGAGTACTGCGGGCGCAGCGTGCTGGAGGGGCAGGTCGAGATACTTGCAGATGTTGTCGTGCTTGGCGATGGTTTCAAGCAGCTTGCCCGTGATGCGATTGGGGTAAGCGTAGAGGAAGCGGAGCCAGCGCAGATTGGGGATGCGTGCGAGCGCGTCGAGTAGCTGGGCGAGGCCGTCCTTGAGGCCGAGGTCTTCGCCGTAGCAGGTGGTGTCCTGGCCGATGAGCGTGATCTCGCTGACGCCGCGAGCGACGAGCTGCTCAGCCTCGGCGACGACGGACTCAAAGCGGCGCGAGCGGAATTTTCCGCGCAGGTTGGGGATGACGCAGAAGCTGCACGGGTGGTCGCAGCCCTCGGCGATTTTGATGTAGGCCGAAGATTTGGGAGTTGTCAAAAAGCGCGGCGTGGTTTCGTCGTAGAGATACGTAGGTAGCAGGTGAGTCGCGCCTTGCCAGTCGTCGCGGCGGAAGCGGCCTTGCTGTTCGCGGTGGTCGCCTTCGGGGCGGAAGGTTATCTCCGGGGCTAAAGCCCTCGTCGCTATTTCTGGTTCTATGCGGGGGTTGAAACCCCCGCCTCCCTCCGAATTGATTTTTCTCTTAGTCGCTTTGTGCGTGCCGGAAAGTGATTCTTTGCCGGGGTGCGCTACGACAGCCGCGCTGCTGGTGAGAATGTTGAAGAGTGACGGCGCGGCTGGCGAAGGTGTTAGGCCCGCGGCTTCGAGGATAGATTCGAGTTCGCCGGTGCCGATTACGGCGTCCACTTCCGGAATGCTTTTGCGAATTTCGTCGCGGTAGCGCTCCACCAGACAGCCGGCGACGATGAGCTTTTTCGCCGAGCCGGAGGTTTTGTGACGAGCCATTTCGAGGATGGTATCGACCGACTCCTGCTTGGCTGTATCGATGAAGCTGCACGTGTTGACGATGAGGATCTCGGCCTCTTCGGGATGAGAGGTCAGGCGCGCGCCGGCGCGGTCGAGCAGGCCCATCATCACCTCGGAATCGACGAGGTTTTTGGGACAGCCTAAGGAAATAAAGCCCACGGTCGGGGCCGCGGGTGGGGAGAGTTTGGTCACACTTCCATTGTACCGGGCGGCAAAATATGGTGGTGAATTGGGATACGTGGTTTCCCACCCATGCGCCTGACCACCCCAGCGACAAAGACCTGTCGCCGGGGACCCCGGTAACCACCCCAGCGACAAAGACCTGTCGCCGGGGACCCCGGTAACCACCCCAGCGACAAAGACCTGTCGCCGGGGACCCCGGTAAGGCGTTTGGATGGTGCATCCGGCGACCTGTGTAGCTGGAAGGTCACGGCACATTGGGGGTACCCCCACCCATATTTTGCAAACAAAATCCTTGTTTTCAATGAGATGCGAAAGGTGTTTCGCTGCAAAATCCTCTAAACAAAGGAGTTATTCGCAAAATAGTCATTCTAAAGGAGGTTAGTGGTGAATTCTGCGCGCTGCGGGAGATCTGGGGCGAATCCGGACCGAAGAAGAGGCGTCGGTTGCGGATGCCCGTTTGAACTGTGTGGACTCAGTGTAAGCAATCTTGATGAAACTATCTGCAATAGTCCGCGGTTGATTTCATGGAAGCGGGTCAGCAGAGCTGTGTAGATCGGATCTGGCGGCTGGGAAGCCGCCAGTACAGCCGGCCGGGAGGCCGGCGCTACTATTTGCGAATAGGCTCGAAAGTCGTGCTCTTTCAAAACGCGAGTTAATCAGAGGTTCCTTAGAGCCGTCTCCAAGATGGATTCAAGATGGCCGGCGAGGTTGAGCGGGCCTGACATGAACTCGGTATAGACGAGGTTTTTGGTGCTGGATACAGTGTTATGTTGCGGCCTGGGTCGGTCCAGGAAACATGCTAAGCTGCCGCCGGGTACGGAAGTCCATCAGCCGTACTTCTGATTTCTCAGGAGCAATTGACGAATGGGCGACAACACACCCAGTACCAGGCAGTCGGCCGGGGAAGACACGACAGTCATCGTCGAAGCCAATTGAGCGAATTCCACGATTGAGCTGGCATGTGAGCATCTGGTCGACCTAAAGATAGGCCGCAGACGTCAAGGTACCGGGGCGAGATGAGCGATGAAAACGGTGGAATGAATAGACATCCTGCACCACTGCATTGCCCGTCTTGTGCGGAAAACCATTTCAGGAGCGAGGAACCGTTCTTACGCAAACTGCTCGAGACTGAACCCGAGTTGCCAATTCTCCTTTTGAGCCAGCATCTGATCCCAGGTTACTTCGCGCTTCTGATAACCGGCCATCCGCCCCAGAATGCAGCTCAATGCAGTGTCCACTCCCTCGCGGATTTGGTTATGGGGCGGACCCGAGATGATGCTGTCGATGAATGTCCGCTCCTTGTCGTGATCGGCGAACTTCAGGTTATCGAGAAACGCGCCGCTGGCGTCAAACTTGCCGGAGCCTGCCGCCGTAGCTTCTGAATCCTTCCAAGACCAGGCGTTGGAGCCTGTAATTGCGATGGGTCCAGCATAGGGACAAGCCGCGGACCCGCTGGCGCCGAAGAGCTTGAGGCCCGCGTCGAAGATGTCGTCTGTGCCGAATTGCGTGGAGGCAAACGTGAAGTGCACGTCGTTGGGATAGGTAAAGTCGACCTGGTAGTTATCCCAGATATCTCCGTAGTGAGCAAGGATATTGCGGCCGCCAGTAGCCGTGGCCTTCAGCGGATGCGCTCCGAGCATCCAGTTTGCGAGATCGATGATGTGGATGTTCTGCTCAACGAGGATGTCGCCGGAAAGGACGCGGTCCCAAAGCCAGTTGCGCAGTCGATATTCGTCCGGTCCCTCGCCTTCGCGCTTCTTTTCGGCAGAAGCCGGTGCGTTGTAATTACCGGATACGGTGGCAATCTTGCCCAGCGCGCCCGCCTTGATTCGCTCAGCGAGAGCGGCGATGGGTGGGGCATTGCGGCATTGGAAACCGACATCGATGCTCTGGTTCGGCTTTACGCGGTTGGCGATTTCGAGAGCATGTCTTGTCTGCGCAATGTCGATTCCCACCGGCTTCTCGCAGTACACGTGCTTTCCAGCGGCTACAGCCGCTTCAAGGTGCTGAACGTGGAAGTATGGCGGTGTCGAAATCTGGATCAGGTCAACGTCTTTGGAGTTGGCCAACTGTTCATAGGCATGCGGACCGCGAAAGAGAAGCTCGCTGTCGATCGGCGGCCGGCCAAGGCTCGCATTTACCTTGTTGAAGCGATCCTGGCCGGCTGCTAGATTGCCGGCAAAGAGATCCGCAAGAGCGACAATCCGCGCCGATGTATTTCGCGCGAACGACTCGGCGACCGACGAGCCTCGATTGCCGCAGCCGAGCAGTCCATGCCGCACTGCCGAATTTGCCTCGTAGCCGAATACTGAGCGCGGATTGAGCAGCAAAAAGCTCGAAACCACGCCTGATCCTGTTTGCAGAAACTGCCGACGATTCATGTGACCTCGCATTCCCAAGAGTACGTAAACAACCTGTAAGTCGTCCTTCCGTGAGAGCCTGGGCGTGAGCTCTGAGATCAGGACAAGACTTCATCCAGGATCCGCTGCAGATAGAGCTTTTCGTTCTTCACATCTTCAATCTGCTGCGGACCCGACGTTTCGCGTTCAATTGTGATGGCGCCGGTATACCCGGCGTTGTGCAGTTTCGTAAATACTCTCTTGAAGTCGACCAGTCCCTGCCCGATGAGCACCTCTTCGCCGAGATTGTTCGGATCTGTCGGCCACTTGCCATCCTTAGCATGCACGCTTCGCACGTGCGGCCCAAGGATGTCAGCAGCATCGACTGGATTTGCCTTGCCGTAGAGGATAAGGTTGGCGGTGTCGAGGCCGACGCCGAGATTGGGCATGTTCACGTCTCGAATTGCGCGCGACATCGTGGTGGGAGTCTCCTGCCCGGTCTCCATCAAGAAGTTCTGGCCATTGCCCTGGCAGTGTTCGGCAACAGTGCGGATGGCCTCAACCGCACTGGGATATAGCGCGTCGGCTGGGTTCTCCGGGATAAAACCGCAGTGCGTCTGGACCTGCCCGATGCCCAGCAGTTTGGCAAAATCCGAGACCTGCCTGAGGGCATCGATGCGGACAGAGCGCGTTTTGGGCGGCACCAGACCGATGGTGGAAGGACCCTGAAGAAAGTTCCACACAAGCGGCCCCGGGCCCACAATTTCAACTGTCGTTGCCACCAGGTCGTATTTTTCCAGCAGATCGCCGATATGCTTCGCGGCATCGGGCGTGAAGTTGCCGATGTAGCCATCGAGCGACAGGAAGCAGTTCGAAAACCCCATGTCGCGAACGCGCTTGATGGTAGCTTCAGGCGCGCTATAAGGGCTGATAAGAAGACCCAGGGCCATGGGTTTCAACTTTGGCTTTTCAGGATCGGCAAATGAGGGAAGTGGATGAATTCCACTTGCAAATGCGGTAGCAGCAGCGGTAGCCAGAAATGTTCGGCGATCCATAGAGATCCTTTCAGAATACGGATCAACTTGGTTCCATCTGTATTGCATTGTCTTCACCGATTCTCGATCACTTCCTCGCGGGCAGTTTACCATCACCGACCTTCCTTCGTGGTGCTGCGCTGGCCCAACGGAAAACCGGTCGCGTGACCGTCCGGTTCTGATCCTTTCGCCTGAATCTCCGGCAATCCAGACAGAACTCGCAAAAGGAGGGGTTCTGTCCGGATTGCCGACCACTGACCGGGAATCGTCCAGCCAGGCTGAAATGACGGCAGGTTTAGCCGGAACCAATGAACGACCCGCTTTCAAATCTGATCTATTCTTGTTCTCGGAACGTCCAACACTGGTATTGCGTATTCCATGCAAACGCCGTTCCTTTTTCACCCACGGGGCAATTTCAGGGCAGGACCAGACACCATAACGGGGGAGCCATGCAGACTCTGTTTCAGAACCTACGCTTCAGCCTGCGCATGCTCGCACGCAACCCAGGCATGACCATTACCGTGCTGCTCACGCTGGCTCTCGGCATTGGCGCCAATACCGCCATTTTCACCGTCGATTACGCCACGCTTCTCGCTCCGTTGCCTTACCCAGAGCCCGATCAGGTCGTCATGGTCTGGTCAAAGATCCAGAATTTTCACAATGGCGTGGCCGCCGGTGACTTCCTCGACTGGAAGCACCAGAACACCGTTTTCCAGGACATCTGCGCCTGGTCCGGGGGAAGCTACAACCTGGCCACCAAAGACCAACCCGAGTACATCGCAGCCGCCGTAGAAGACCCTTGCATGCTTCGCATACGTGGCCTGCCGCTCATGATGGGCCGCTACTTCCTCCCTGAAGAAGGGACGGTCGGCCGCAACCACGAGGTTATTCTCACCCACAAGCTCTGGCTTAAACTCGGAGCCAATCCCCACATTCTGGGAAGTACCCTGCGCCTCAACGACGAGCCGTACACCGTCGTAGGCGTCCAGCAGCCTGGTATCTACGACCGCCAGGAAGCCCAGATGATGGTTCCCCTCGCCTTCAAACCCGAGCAAATCAATCACGACTTCCATTGGCTGCTGGTCATGGCCCGCCTGAAGCCCGGAGTAACGATCCAGCAGGCGCAGCAGAACATGGACGCCGTTACCGCGCACATTGCCCAGATGTATCCCAAGAGCGACGAGGGGTGGGGCGCCTACGTGGAGCCGCTCAAGAATAATTTCATCCCCAAGGAGCGCATCACGATGCTCTGGCTGCTTCTTGGCGCCGTCGGTTTCGTGCTGCTGATCGCCTGCGTCAACGTGGCCAACCTGCTTCTCGCCCGCGGCATGGTGCGCCAGAAAGAATTGGCCGTACGCAGCGCCCTCGGCGCCAGCCGTGCCGTCATCTTCGGCCAGTTGCTCACTGAGAGCCTGCTCCTCGCCCTGGCCGGCGGCGCTCTGGGCGTGGGCGGCGGCTACGCCATGCTCCGGGGCCTCATTGCCGCCATGCCCCGCGAAACTTTGCCCAGCGAGGCCGACCTTCGCCTCAACATCCCGATCCTGCTCTTCACACTGCTCGCAACCACACTCGCCGGTCTCCTCGCCGGTTCAGCGCCCGCCTGGTACGCGTCGCGAGTAGATCCCGCTGAAACCCTCAAGGAAGGCGGTCGAAGCGGAACCGGCGCCGGCAAGCACCGCCTTCGCCGCATCCTCGTCATTGGCGAGTTCGCCCTCGCCCTCGCCCTGCTGGCCGGGGCAGGCCTCACCGTTCACAGCTTCTGGAACCTCGCTCATGTCGATCTCGGCATCAAGGCCGATCACGTCCTCACCTTCTATCTCCCCGTCCCCGACTCGCGCTCAAAAGACCCGGCTCAGATGACCGCCTATTACCGCAACATCCTCGCCCACATCGCCGTGGTTCCCGGCGTCGGCCACGCCACCGTAATGACCGGGATGCCCATCTACGGCTCCGGATTCGGCATGCCCTTTACCCTCGAAAACGGACCCACCTTCGCCGATCCCTCCAAACGCCCGAACACCGGGTTCGGGATGGTCACCCCCGCCTATTTCGATACCTTCGGCATCCAGGTACTCTCCGGCCGCGCCTTCACCGATCAAGACACTGCGAACACAATCAAGGTGGCTATGGTCAACCAGGATTTCGTTAACAAATACCTCAAAGGCAAGGACCCGTTTCGCCAGCGCGTCCTGGTTGAGGAACTGATTCCGGGCGTCACCAAGCTCGGCCCACCCATCGCGTGGCAAATCGTGGGAATCTACCACAACGTTCACACCGCCGACCAGCGCGAGGAAAACCCCCAGATGCTTATCCCCTTCTGGCAGATTCCCTGGCCGCAGGCGGGCTTCGGCGTGCGCACTGCGGAGAATCCCGCCACCATGATTCGCAGCATCTCCGCCGCCGTGCACTCGGTCGATTCGGGCGTCTCGCTGGCCGAGCCAAAAACCATGGACCAGGTGGTGAACGAGAGCATGGCCGATCAGCGCTTCACCCTTGTTCTATTTACAAGCTTCGCGGTCGTGGCTTTGCTTCTTGCCGCGATCGGAATTTACGGAGTCATGTCGTTCTCTGTGGCCCAGCGCTCGCACGAGATCGCTCTCCGCATGGCTCTCGGCGCGACCCGCAAACGTGTCGTCGCGCTCATCGTCGGCGATGGGGTAATCCTGGCCGGCATCGGTCTCGCAGTGGGCTTCATCGGCGCCTACTTCGTCGGCCGCGCCATGAAGAGCCTCCTCTTCGGAGTCGAGTCCCTCGATTTCGCCGCCTTCGGCGCAGTCGGAGTCATCCTGTTGGCCGCAGCTGTAATAGCCTGCTTTCTCCCCGCCTGGCGCGCCGCATCCGTGAACCCCATGGAGGTCCTGCGCACCTAGTAACAGTCCGTCTTGAAGTGAACGCAGCCCTTAGCAGCGCGATGGCTCTCGATAAACTGATCAAATCGCGCCATGTCCCAACGCGTGCCAGGGAGACGGGAGAGATATCGCCGCCAACGCGGCCGTCGCCGCACCTAGAACCAAAGTTGCTTTCTGGAATCGTAGTTGCTTGTTTGGCTGCCTCAAGACAAGGAAAAGGGCCCCGAGGATCGACCCGGAGCCCTATCCTTTCGCGGGCAAAAGATTTGCCGCGCTTTAAGACCGTTGCTTACTGCCAGCGTGCCGTTCGTTCCGCGGCGTCCACAATGCGATGCGCTTCATCGATGTGCATGATTGCACGATCCCGCAGTCCGCGCGATTGGGGTACGTCTTCCGCCTTGGCAAGATCATTGTGCGCAGACCAGAGGAGTTCGATGGCCTTGCGGAAGCGGTCATGCGGGCTCAAGTGGGTGTCGATGGGGAATGGATCGTTCAGCGATTTGCCGTCGTCGATGGCTGCGCGCTTGATCTCGCCTATGGCGGCATCGATCTCGCGAATCGCTTCATTATCCTCGTGCCTCACCGCATCCCACGCCCAACCATCGTTGAGGTAGTGCCGTGCGGCGCGCAGATCGCTTAATGCGTGCAGATAGTGTGGATGTGGCCCGGGAACTTCCTGTGCCTTCATGGTTGTGGGCACCAAAAACGTCAAAATCCCAACTGCCAAAAAAACTCCGCGGAAAATCTTGTGCATGTCTTCTACCCTCCAAGGGATGGATTGATGGTGCGAACTTAACTGATAATACCCGCACGGTGTGAATAAGTCGCGCTTACCCGGGAACGAATCAAAGGAAATCCTAATTGAGGTTCGACTGGTTGCAATGGGTGGCAAGATTGATTGCATTCTGCACGACTCATGCGGTGCAGATCACATTAGATAAAGAGTCGGATGGAACGGTCGCTGGCTGAGCAAGAGGGCAAATTCCTTGGCAGGGACCGGGTGGCTGAAATAGAACCCTTGCGCCTCGTCACAACCATGCGCCTTCAGAAATCCCAGATCTTCAACCGATTCGACGCCCTCGGCGATGACCCGCAGGTTGAGGCTTTGGCCCATGCTGATGATTGCAATCGCGATGGCCGCGTCGTCAGGATTCTCGTTGAGGTTGTGGATGAAGGTCTGATCAATCTTCAAGGTATCGAGCGGAAGTTTTTTGAGATAACTCAAGCTGGAGTAACCTGTGCCAAAGTCATCGACGGACACTGTTACTCCCTTATCCCTGAGCTTTTTTAGAATGGAAGCCGCAAGATCGGGTTGCTGCATCAGTACGCTCTCGGTCAACTCCAACTCAAGGGATCCCGGAGCCAAACCGGTTTCGGCAAGCGCTGCAACGATGCCCTCTAGAAAGCTCTCGTTTCGAAACTGGACCGCCGAAACATTCACAGCCATGGTCGTAAAAGGCAGTCCCTGATCGATCCAGGCGCGGGCTTGCGCACAAGCTTCGCGCAGAGCCCAGGCACCGATGGGGAGAATGAGACCAGAGTCTTCAGCGATTTGAATGAACTTGAGCGGAGGGATGCATCCTCGGGCGGGATGCATCCAGCGGAGCAGCGCTTCAACCCCAGTAATGATTCCCGTTCCGATATCGATCTTTGGCTGGTAGTACAGCGTGAACTCGCGTCTTTCCAGGGCATAACGAAGGTCCTCTTCAATGGATTGCCGCTCCACTGCCTGAATATTCATGGCAGGTTTGAAAAATTTGTAGCACTGACGCCCATTCTCTTTTGCCTGGTACATCGCTGTGTCGGCGTTCTTCATGAGCGTATTTGCATCCAGCCCGTCGTCGGGATACATGCTCACGCCGATGCTCGCAGTGACGAAAAGATCGTGCTGGTCGATGGAATGCGCCTCCGACACCGCCTTTAACACTCTCCTCGCGGTTACGGCCACGTCCTCCGGTCCTCGCACCTCTTGAAGCAGGAGAACGAATTCATCCCCTCCCTGCCGGCTTACGGTGTCTGGGTTGCGTACATGCTGCCGCAAGCGTCCCGCGACGGATTGAAGCAGCTTGTCGCCGACCAGGTGTCCCAGGGAATCGTTTATGTGCTTGAAGCCATCGAGATCCAGGAACAGAACCGCAATATGGCCCTTGTGACGTTGTGCCAACGCGATTGCCTGGCCAAGACGGTCATTGAGGAGCAATCGGTTGGGCAAACCGGTAAGAGAATCGTGCTCGGAGGCATGACGGATCTGTTCCGTCAGCGCTCTTGCGGTAGTTACGTCACGGAAAACAATGACCGATCCGGTAATTTCGCCCTTGCGATTGTGAATGGGGGAGGCGGAGTCTTCGATAAAGATTTCATGACCGTCCCGATTGATGAGGACGCAGTTTGGAGGCAGATGGCTGGTCCGGTTCAGTTTGACGGCCTCCTCTATCGGATTGGCGATAACTTCGCGCGTCGCAGGATCGACGATCCTGAACACCTGATCCATGGGATTGCCATCGGCTTCCGGCTGCGACCAACCAGTCAATCTTTCCGCGACCCGATTGAGCAGGGTGATGTTGCCCTGTGAGTCCGTGCAAATAATGGCATCGCCAATGGAGTCTACAGTCACTCTGAACCACTCCTCACGTCTCCATATCTCATGGAGATGCCTCTCGCGAAGATTCAAATCGAGAAGAATGAAATACGCCAGAACGATCAGACTCAGGCTGCCGAGAACGCAGGCCAGATAAATGAAAGCGATCGTTACACGAATGTTCCTTCGCAATGTGAGGGTTCGGAAGGACTCCAGGGAGGTCTCTTCCTGCTCCATCTGGGCGATGAGGTCGTGGATTTTGTTCATCGCCACAAATCCCTCATCCGACAGAACGAGTGCCTTGGCCTCGTCAGGACGGTTTGAAAAATGAAGGGAGATGGTCTGACCGAGTTCAGCCAACTTTGCCTCGGTCAAGGTGCGCAACTCAGGAATCCTGGCCTGTTCGCGAGGATTGTCAGCGGTCAACCGCGCGAGGTTATTGATGTGCTGTTCGACCTGGACAATGGCGAGGTTGTAGGGTTCGAGGTATTTCACGTCGCCGGTGTACAAAACGCCGCGCTGGCCGGTTTCGGCGTCCTTGAGGAGCGATTCCGTCTGGTTCAACTCGGAGATAACCAGCCGCGTGTGTGAAATCCAATCCTGTTTGGCATTCTCAACCAGCAGTTGATGCCTCACAATCAAGGTTGCTGCAAAGAGCAGGATCAGTAAAATCACGAACCCGGCAATGATGGCGAGCCGTTTCAAAGCCTCATGTCTTTTATGGTTCAGGCCCTCCATGTGATGGTCAAGGCTAAAAGGCATGCTACCTACCTTTCCTGAAAAACAATGTTATGAAGAAGTCGAGAGTCGTTTCGGCGCGATCGTTTTCTCCGAAAGACGCTCACAAGATTGACTTTTCGGCGAAAGCACTTGCCCTTTGCCTTCAGGGAGTCAAAGGAGTTCCTCGCTGGATATCTGAAAAAATGTCAGTATTTATCGTTGCAGATATTTGCGCCACGATCTGGTCTGTTCTGCTCTGGTCGGAGTTGACGTTAGAAAAACTGCTAAGGGGAAGCTGGCGATGGAAATAGCGGTGATCCAGACACTCAATCTCATTTGCCGCAAACGGGAAATTGCGTCGGACGAGGCATACGTGGAATGCTGCACATTCTCTTCAGGATTGGCCAGTTTCAGGATGGCCGGGAACACGGCTAATGGTCCCCGATTTCCGGTCCCTGAATCTCCCCCGCGGGTGCTAAAATCAACAGTGCCGGGTCCTACGCGACGTAATCCCGCCAACCCCGCCAGGTCCGGAAGGAAGCAACGGTAACGGGCTCATGCGTGTGCAGTGGGTCACCCGGCGCTTTTTGATTCGATTGAAATTGAAGCGGCAAAAGCAACCGCAGGTTCTTCGACACCCCTGACCCTTCGCAAGGCTCAGGATCAGGGTCGCTCAGAATGACAAGCGTTTTGTGGCGGTCCGCTCAAGATGACAATCGTAGATAGCAGCAAGGAGAAATACATTGACGCTTAGTGTTCGCCCGATCGTGGGCTGCCGCGCAAAGATTACGGCTTTCGGAGCTTACGTCCCTCCTCAAGTTCTGACCAACAAAGACCTTGAAAAATTGGTGGATACCAGCGACCAGTGGATTATGGAGCGTACGGGAATCCGCGAGCGGCATGTGCTGGCTAAGGGCCTGGGCGTGAGCGACATTTGCACGGAGGCGGCCAAGAAATGCCTGGCGATGCGGGGCATATCGGCCAAGGAGGTCGAGGTGATCCTGGTGGGCACGGTGACGCCGGACATGATGTATCCCTCGACGGCCTGCCTGGTGCAAGACAAGATTGGAGCCAAGGGAGCGTGGGGATTTGACGTTTCAGGGGGGTGCTCGGGATTTGTTTTTGCGCTGCAGGCGGGCGTGAAGCTGATTGAGAGCGGCGCGCATAAAAAGGTTCTGGTTTGCGGCGCGGACGCCAACACCCGCATGACCGACTACACCGACCGGACGACGTGCGTGCTGTTTGGCGACGGAGGCGGCTGTGTGCTGCTGGAGCCGGCCGCGGAGGGCGAGATTGGCTTTATCGACTACGTGCATGAGATTGACGGTTCGGGCGGCGTCTCGCTGAATATGCCGGGCGGCGGCAGCCTGAATCCTTCAACCCACGAGACAGTGGACAAGAAGATGCACTACATTCACCAGGACGGACCGGCGGTGTACAAGTTTGCGGTGCGCAAAATGTCCGAGGCTACGGCTAAGGTATTGGAGCGCAACGGAGTGACGGGCGCGGACCTGGGCTGCTTCATTCCGCACCAGGCGAATTTGCGGATTATTATGGCGACCGCGGACCGGCTGGGCATGGACCCGAAGCGGGTGATCATCAATATCGAGAAATACGGCAATTGCTCAGGCGGAAGCATTCCCCTGGCGATTGAGACGGCCGTTGAGGAAGGCAAGCTGAAGAAGGGCGACCTGGTGCTGCTGGCTGCCGTGGGCGCGGGATTCTCGGTGGGCGCGGCGCTGTTGCGGTGGGAGATATAAAGGCAGCGGGGTTAGCGGAGTTAGTAAAAGCTAGCGGAGTTAGCGAGAGCCAGCGGCCCGGCAACTTCTCCAGCCCAGTGACCGCTTAGCAACGCACACTTCGAGGTGTTGGCGCCAACTGCCAACTTGACTGCGCCGGAATAGCAACAATCCCGAGTGCCCCCTACTGCATTTCCTTCGCCGCCGAGGCGATGTAGATATCCACATTCTTCTTGTCTACGAGCGTGGTGCCAGTATCCACAAACACCGGGTATGGCGAGAAAGAGTCGGTCTCGTAGTCCTTGCTGAGCTGCTTGGGCGGCGCGTGGAAGACTTCGTCCAGGCCTTTTAGCCCAATGTAAGCCATGGTGAAGGGTTTTTGAGCGATCGTCGCGTCGATCGTGCCGGCCTTGATCCCGTCCAGCGTATCCTGATTCACGTCCCAGGCCACCAGCAACCGGTCGGTTATCTTGGACCGGTTGATCGCGTCTGCGACCACCTTGCCCGATGCTGATTCCAGGCAGACAAAGGCATCGATCTTCTTTGCTCCGGTCAGCGCCAAAAATTCCCTGGTCTTGTCGAACGCGGTGCTCACATCGCCTTTGATGTCCACCACATCCACGATCTTGATCTCCGGCCGGCTGATGAAGATGTCCTTGAATCCCTTCAGCCGCTCCTCCGTGTTGGGCTGGCCGGCGATGGTGAAGAAGACCACATTGCCTCTGCCGCCCAGTTTCTCAATTACCCGCCGGCCACCCAGCCGTCCGGCCTCCAGGTTGTTGGTCCCGATGAAGTAAAGCCTGTGGCTGCCCACTGCATCGGAATCCATGGTAATCACGGGAATCCCTGCGTTTACGGCCGCATCGATCTCCGGCTGTAGCACCGAAACGTCGGCTACTGAAATCAATATGCCTGACGGATGGACCGCAATCGCCTTGTGCAGTTCAGCCAGCTCGGCCTGCGGATCGTAACCCTCAGGGCCCACCACCCGGGCTTTCACCTCGTATTGCGCTGCTGCCTGTTTGAAGCCGGCCGCCGCGGTCTGCCAGTAAGGCAAAGCCGTATTTGCCGAAATCAGGTAGTAAACCTCTTTTTTCGAGTGCCTGCCGCCACACCCCGACGTGAACGCGACTCCCAGCGCCAGGATGACCAACACAACCTTCTTGATCCTTTTCATGTTCGCCTCCCTATTGACCCAAGGTTTCCGTCCTGCCTCTAGGCTGCGAACCAATCTACCACCAGTAGCCCAGGGTCTGTCATCTAAATCCTCGCGGCGGGGAATTAGATGACAGACCCTAGAGCGTGGGATGTCCCCACGTCGCCTTCGTGGTCTTCGCTACCCTTTTGCATTAGAACAGCTGGCCAACTCGCTGATCGAGAAACTGTACTCGGGCAGGGCGCCGGCCTGGGCGGCCATGCGGAAGAAGACCTTCATGGCTTCAAGACATTCGTCGTCGAGGATGTAGTGGATGTTGGTGGTGAGGTAAGCGCGGATGGTTTGCTCGGAGAGAGCCATGCGGTGGGACCACTCGGCCACCAGTGCGTCCATGTTCGCGAGGCCGTGGTCGCGAGACTGGATGAAGTCTCCAGCAATGCTCTCGTCCAAAAGGCTGCCCGGCGCAACTGCCCAGACGGCGGAGACAAATGGAAGGCCGGTGAGGGTGAACCACTCCTCGGCAAGGTCGTGGTAAATCAATTCTTCGCCGGTGCGCTCGAAGCGGTTGGCGCGCTCTTCGAGTGCCATCAGAGCGGGGTCGCCGATAAGGATGGCGGCGTCGGCGCGTTCGAGCATGGAGTCGAGATCAGCGACAGCCGGCAGAAAAGGTACATCGGGATTGCCCCATTGGCGAAAGAGGATGCGGGCGTGGGCCAGGGTGGTGCGGCTGGCCATATCGGCGGCTACAGAGCGCAATTCATGGAGCCGCTGGCTGGCGCGGCGAACCAACAACAGGGACCGCACTTTGCCTTTTGATGCGATGGTGCAGCCGGGCAGAATGCGCAGGCCGGGGGTGGTGGCCAGAGCTGCGGTGGGGATGAGGCCGATATCGGCTGTGCCCGAAGCGAGACGCGTGGCGCACTCGGAAGGCGACATACGATCAATCTGATAGCGGAGGGCGAGCTGCGCATCGAGAGGCGGATGCTCGAAGTCCCACATGAGGGGCGCGGGGTTGAGAAAGCCGATGCCTGCGACTCGCAGACGGGTTGGGGATTGAGAATTCATGTACTTCTAGAGTACCGCCATGAGGGAAATAATGCGTCGGGCGTGTGGGGGATGAATCAGGGGCGTCAATGGGCGGGGCGGCTCTCTGGCTTGACTTTTTCTAATGAAGTTGGGTAATGTGGGCAAAATCACCAAAAAGTGCAGACTTTGCTTTCCTGTGAGGAAAAACGTTCTGTGCCGTTATTGGACAGACGGATTAGACGATGAGCACGTTGCCGCAAGACGCGATATGCACAACGACTCCAGCGCTCGATGAGGAGCGGCTGGCGTGGCTCGCGCTGGTGTTGGCGCCGGGGCTGGGTCCGAAGCGGATTCTGGATGCGGTAGAAACTCTTGACTCGGCCAGCCAGATATTCACCTTGCCTCTGACTTCGCTGGAAGGGTTGAGATTTCCCGCCCAGGCGGCGCAGTTCATCTTTGACGGCAAGGCGCGGCAGGCGGCTGAAGAAGAGTGGGCGCGGGTAGCTGCGCAAGGGGCGACAGTGGTCACCTACGGTTGCGCGGAGTATCCGGAGCGGCTGAAGGAGATTTACGATCCGCCGCCGGTGCTGTGGGTGCGTGGAGCGGCCACCTTGCTGAGCAGGCCGGGAATTGCGATCGTGGGTACGCGGCATCCGTCTCCGTACGGTTCGGGGATGGCGGAAATATTGGCGCGGGACCTGGCTGTGAGGCGGCTGCTGATTATCAGCGGAATGGCGCGGGGCGTGGACAGTTGCGCACACAAGGGAGCTCTAGCGGCGCGCATGCCCACCGTGGCTGTTTGGGGCACAGGTATCGACGTGGTTTACCCCAAGGAAAACAAGAAACTGGCCGAAGAGATTCTGGCGTTTGGCGGAGCGATTGTGAGCGAGCTGCCGATGGGGACGTTTCCCGCTCCGCAAAATTTTCCTCGCCGCAACAGGATTCTGAGCGGATTGAGCGTGGCCGTGCTGGTGGTGGAGGCGGCGGAGAACTCAGGGACGCGCGTGACGGCGCGTTGCGCGTCGGAGCAGAATCGCGATCTTTTTGCGGTGCCGGGAAACGTGACCAGCAAGGGTTCATGGACTCCCAACACGTTGATTAAGCAGGGAGCAAAGCTGGTGGCCACGTGGGAAGACGTGTGGGAAGATCTGACCTCGCCGGTGCGGCTGGAACTGGAGGCCGAAGCACCGGCTGCATCCAAATCCGAGACAACCGCATCTCTCTTGCCTGAGCAGGTTCTGCGGCCTGAAGAGGCGATGGTACTGGAGGTTCTGCGCACCGATGAGAGCCTGCAGATCGATGAAATTCTTGAGATGGTGGAGACGCAACTGACTTCTTCAGAGGTTTTTACGGCTCTCTTCGAACTAGAGATCACGGGCCGGGTGCGCTGCCTGCCGGGAAAGAATTACGTGCGGACGATGTGATAAAGACAGGGACCAGGGACTAGGGAATAGGTGAAGGGCCGAGGGCAGGAAATTTCCAGAACTCAGAATTGAGATCTCGGGCGCGGGCGAAAAGTTGGCGCAAATATTCTTCCATTCCAATAGAAAGTAAGGCTTTGCGGAGATTTTTCTCGTCCGCGGAAGGTCTTCTGCGCGCACCGGAAATGGGGCAAAAGGCGATGGAAAAGTTTATTGCGAGTGGAAATGATGCGGTGTTCCGTGGTAGTGTCCAACATTTGCGGGCGGTTTTTCCTTGACGGGATGAACGGGCGGCGGCGTTGACGGAATTTGTACTGTTTGCGACGGCAAAAGAACTGGTCCGCACGAAGTCAAAGAGGCCAGACAGGATAGAGTGGGGTTGGAATCAAGGATGGGAATGAGCAAATCACTGGTGATCGTCGAGTCGCCCGCCAAGGCCAAGACGATTGAGAAATATCTTGGCGCGGGCTTTGAAGTACTGGCTTCGGTGGGGCACATCATGGACCTGCCCAAGAACGAATTGGGCGTGGAGTTGGAGAATCGCACCTTCGAGCCGACGCTGATTGTGTCTCCGGGCAAGGAGAAGGTTGTCGCGCAGTTGAAGAAGGCCGCGGCCAAGGCAGACGAAATCTTTCTTGCGCCCGATCCTGATCGCGAGGGCGAGGCGATTGCGTATCACCTGGCACTGCAATTGGGAACTACGGCCAAGGAGCGGAAGAAGATCCGGCGCGTGACCTTCAACGAGATTACGAAGAAGGCCGTGCAGGAGGCATTCAAGCACGCGCGCGACCTGGACCAGAACCTTGTGGACTCGCAGCAGACTCGTCGCGTGCTGGACAGATTGGTGGGCTACCAGATTTCTCCGCTGCTGTGGGATAAAGTGCGGCGTGGCTTGTCGGCTGGGCGCGTGCAGACTGTGGCCGTGCGGCTGATCGTGGAGCGGGAGCGGGAGATTGGCGCGTTTGGCCCGGTGGAGTATTGGACACTTGATGCGGATTTACATCCGGAAAAGCAAGCGGAGAAAAAGTTCAGGGCGCGCTTTGTTGGGATTGACGGCGAGCCGTCGAGAGTGGCCACGGGCAAGGACAAAGAAGGAAAAGATCAGTTTGTTGCCAACGCGCTTCCGGATGAGAAGTCAATGAAGGCGGTGGTTGATGCGCTCGACAAGGCAGAGTGGTCGCTTGCTTCAGTGCAGTCCACGGAGAAGCAAAGGCGGCCTCAGGCGCCGTTCATCACCAGCCAGTTGCAAAGGGATGCGGCCAGCAAGCTGGGTTTCAATGTACGCCGAACGATGGGCGTGGCGCAGCGGCTTTATGAAGGCATAGATGTGGGCGCCGAGGGCGCAACCGGCCTTATCACTTACATGAGAACGGACTCGCCGCGTGTGGCTCCGGAGGCAGTCGAGGGGGCGCGCGAGTGGATCGGCAAGCAGTTGGGAGCCAGGTATCTGCCCGCGACACCGAATGTTTACAAGGGCAAGAAAGCCGCGCAGGATGCGCACGAAGCGATTCGGCCCACCGATGCGTCGAGGACGCCGGAGTCGATTGCGCGTTATCTTACTGAGGAGCAACTGAAGCTTTACCGGCTCATCTGGCAGCGATTTGTGGCTTCGCAGATGACGCCGGCCGTCTTTGACGTGACCACGGCGAAGATTGCAGCGGTCAGCGCGACAACAGGAAAGACGTATGACTTCCGGCTGAGCGGCTCGGTGGTGCGCTTTGACGGATTCCTGAAGGTCTACGAAGTTTTGGAAGACAAAAAGGACGATGACGACGAATCGGCCAACAAACTGCCCAACCTGGACAACGTAAAGCGGTTGGAGCTGGAAAAGCTGGACACCGAGCAGCACTTCACGCAGCCGCCTCCGCGCTACAACGAAGCTTCACTGGTGAAGGAGCTTGAAGAGCGCGGCATTGGGCGCCCGTCAACTTATGCGTCGATTATCAACACTATTCAGGACCGCGAGTACGCGACCAAGATCAGCGGGCGTTTTTATCCCACCGAGATTGGAATGGTGGTCTGCGATCTTCTGGTAGAGAGCTTTCCGTATATCTTCGACATTGCTTACACGGCCAAACTCGAAACCGAATTGGACGAGATAGAAGAGGGCACGGAAAAGTGGACCACCCTGCTCAACGGCTTCTATGGCTACTTTGAAGATGAACTCAAGGATGCCGGCAAGAATATGCGCGACATCAAGCGCATGGAGAAGAAGACAGACGAGAAGTGCGACTTATGCGGTTCGCCGCTGCTATTGAAGTGGGGCAAGTTCGGCAGCTTCTATGCTTGTTCGGCATATAACAAAAAGGACAAGTCGAGCTGCACATTTACCAAGGAAAATACTGCGGACAAACCGGACATGAATACGCCCGAGGGTCAAGAGGCCGTCGAGCAGGAGGAGTATTGCGATAACTGCGGGCGCGTGATGGTTCTCAGGCGCGGGCCATTCGGAATGTTCATGTCGTGTCCGGGTTTCAACGAAGATCCGCCTTGCAAGACATTTCGCAAGCTGAGCAGCAAGCAGCAGCAGAAGGTGGCCGCGCCCAAGCCTACGGGCGAGGATTGCCCGCAGTGCGGCAAGCCGCTGGTGCTGCGCCAGGGAAGTTATGGGGAGTTTGTTTCCTGCTCCGGATATCCCAAGTGCAAGTACGTAAAGCAGAATTTGATTGAAGGGATGAAGTGCCCCAAGTGCGGAGACGGCGACCTAGCCGAACGCAAGGCGCGAAGGGGAAATATTTTCTGGGGCTGCACGAATTATCCCAAGTGCGACTTTACTTCGAATAATAAGCCGGTTGCGCAGAAGTGTCCGGAGTGCGGCAGCCCGTACCTGATGGAGAAGACGCTGCGGTCGGGGATTTTCCTCGAATGTCCGAACAAGAAGAAGGCTGCCGAGGAAGAGGTTGTGTCGAAGAAGCGGGCGAAGAAGGGTGCCGCGCCGGTGGAAAGCGCCGTGGTGTGCAGCTATTCCAAGAGGATTGGGGACGCGCCGCCTCTGCCGACGGCTGAGACACATGGGCCGGTGGTAGAGAAGGCAGGCGCGGAACCTGTGGCAAAGAAGGCCGCGAAGAAGAGCGGCAAGAAGGTGTTGCAGAGCGTGTGACACATGTACCGGCGCTTGTCATCAGGCGCCGGAACCGCTTGCAGATATTTCGTCTTCCATGGCGGAAAATCGGACCCTGTCATTTTCAGCGGAGCGGAGCGCGGCAGACGCCACACTTGCTCGGTCAATCCCGGCTCCATCAATGGTTTGTGTGCAGGTTAATGCAAAATCAACTGCAATTTGTGCCATTCAATATCAGGCGCTTCTCGCGGAACAGGGTTGTGCATACGCGCACAACTTCTGCATCCAATAGCGTTCCTGCAAGTCTTTCAATCTCTTTAAGAGCAAAATCCAATCCGAGTGTCGCTCGGTACGGCCGGTCGGTGGCCATCGCTTCCACAATGTCCGCCACTGCGAGAATCTTGGATTCGGGGAGAATTGCATTCTCTTTGAGACCCAGTGGATAGCCCGAGCCGTCGAGCTTTTCGTGATGTTGGCGCACCATATCGGCAATGGGCCAGCTAAAGGGAATGTCTTTCAGAATGGCATAGCTGCTGTCCGGGTGCTCCTTGACCAGTGCCCATTCTTCCGGACTTAGCCGGCCCGGCTTGGTTAGAATCTCAGCAGGTATAGAAATCTTCCCGATATCGTGTAACGTAGCCGCTATTCGCAGCCCGTCCAATCGATCCTCTGGCCAGCCCATCTCCTTGCCAATAGCGACCGCGATCTCCGCAACTCTGCTTTCGTGGCCAGCGGTGTAGGGATCTCGCATTTCCATCGCGGTGACGATGGCCGCCACTGATGCGGCCAAAGCTCCTGCAAGTCGTTTTTGAGTCTCTTCGCGGGTTTGCCGCTCGGCTTCAAGAAGCTGCTTCTGCTGGAGCGCCTGGATGCCGTGGGCAATCTGCTCGGCAAGGCGCCGAAATATTTCGATCGGCGCGGTTCCAAATGCATTGAGGCGTGTGGCATAGACACACAGCAAGCCCTGGCGACCACCCGGGAAATGAAGTGGAACAAACGCCGATGATCGTATTCCGAAACGCCTCGCTCGCTCGCGCCACGGGTTGAAGGCCAGCGATGTCTCGATGTCGTCCGCGAGCTGAAGCGCGTCGGTGCGAACGCAGACACCCGCCGGGCCATTTCCCCACTGGTCATTCTCATCCCAGCTTAGATGTAGTCCGTCCAGATAACCCACAGCTGTCCCGGCCTGCGCGGCGACCTGGATCTTTTTATCCTGACCGTCCTCAGCAATTCCAATCCAGGCCAACACATAGAGGGATTCCCGTGCAATGGCCTCGCAAATCGACTGCATCAAGCCTTCAGCTGATTGCGCGCGGCCAAGCGCCAGAGCGGCAATGGAATAGGCCGACAACGCCCAGTTCTGGGTTGCAAGGCGATGTTCTCTTTCCTTTTCTTCAGTAACATCGCGGAACTGGCCGATGACCAACGCTCGTCCAGCCAATTCCAACTTCTTCGTCGACCAGATCGCGACAGGCACGCAACGCCCATCTTTACGCTGGACATGAAAATCATGAAAATCAAAATGAGGAGTGCGCTGGCGCATTGCTTTCTGGACTTCAACCCCGACACGCGCGCGCTCGGCCTCCGGATGAAGCATAGCCACATGAATCCCGATGAGTTCTGCGCGGGAGTACCCTGTTAAAGCTTCTGCTGCCGGGTTTGCATCAATCAACATCCCCGTTTCCGCGTCGATCGCCAACTTGCCGTCCTGAGCATGAGCCCAATTCAGTTCATACAAGCTCTTTGGTTCATTGACACGGGGAGGATCGGACATCTTTCTAAACCTCTTGGTTTGCTGGAGCAGCGAGCAATATGCGCCAACTTCATAGACAATCATCGACAGTTCTACCCAAATAGTTCAAGATGCGAGCGGCTGGTCAAAACTGCCCATTCGATGAGCTTTCGAAGGGAACTGCCCCCCGTTTTCGGACTGCTATTGCGGGGAATCCAAAAACGTGTGAGCTGATCGTCTCGGAACTGATGAAATACCAGTTCGGATTCGTTAGTGACCAGTCCAATGACGACGGAGCAATTTTCATTTCACAAGTTGCGGGCGGATGACCGGCTAACCAGAAGTTGCTATTTCGAGAACGTTAAACCTTGAAGAGTATTTTTAACCCGTTTGAAATCAATACCACCTGAAAAGTGCAAAGTCAAATCTCTCCTGCATCGTGAGATTTGACCTTTGAGAATCGCCGAAAAGACTTCGTTTTCCTTTGACTTGCCGGCTCGCTGGCCTGCTGACTCGCCAGCTCGCTGCCTTCTCCGCCAGAATCCGATACTATGAAGCAGCGGAGAAACTCATAAATGGAACGGATGCTTGCAACCCCGGCGGATGCCGAAATCATTCTCAGGCTCTATGAACTACGCACGGAAACGGTGATGCGCCAGGCACGTGCGTGGATGACGGGCGATTTCTGGCCGGCCACCGCCGAGGAGTTCTTTGCCGTGGCGGAAAACCCCGCGGACCCGCACAATGCGTGGCTGCGCCAGGTGCTCACTTATTGGGAGATGGCGGCGGCGATGGTTCTGCACGGGGCGGTTTCGGCAGAGTTGTTTGTCGACTGCAACGCCGAGGGATTCTTCATGCTGGCCAAGTTTGCGCCCATTCTGGATGGCATTCGGGAGAAGAATCCGGGGTTCCTGATGAAGACGGCCGAACTGGTGAACCGGTTTTCGGCCGCAGCCCAACGCTATGAGGCGGTGCTCAAGAACGTGGAAGCCCGGCGCAACAGTTTGCCGGCGCGGCAAGAGGCGCACGGGCAGTATTCTTACCCTCCGAAGCCCTGATAGAGGGCCCTTGCGGAATTCAGGTTAGCGGAGCAAGATAATAATTGTTCGAGAAGCCCAATTCCCCTGGAGGTTTCTATGAATCGTGTTGTCCCCCTGCTGATAGTTGTCTTTGGCCTGACCGGGATTGCGGTCGGCGCCGGCCACTCCATGAAAATCAACGGCTGGGTCTCCGACTCGATGTGCGGCGCCAAGCACACCGGGACAGGAAAAGAGTGCGTGAAGAAGTGCATTGAAGGCGGTGCGGCCCCCGTGTTTGTGGACGAGGCCAAAAAGGCAGTCTGGACCATCGACAACCCCGATGCGGTGAAGGCATTCTATGGTGACCACGTGACCGTCACGGCCACGACGGATGCGGGCAAGAAGAGCGTCCACATCGATACGATCGCCGAGGCCAAATAGGGCTTTCCTGGTTTTCCGAACGCGGGGACTCGCCATGGCGGGCTATCTCTGCTATTGTCGTATCCGTTACTCTCGCCGGAGCCGGTTTTGGCGCCGATAGAGGGTAGAAACGGATGTGACCGGAAGAACCTATGCCACGAGCAATCTGGAACGGCAAAGTCGTCGCCGAGAGTGAGAAGACGGTGACCGTCGATGGCAACGTGTACTTTCCTGAACCCAGCCTGAAGAGGGAGTATCTTCGCCCCAGCACGACGACCTCTCTCGACCCCGTAAAGGGACAGGCACGCTACATGACGGTGGTGGTAGACGGGGAGGAAAACCTGGACGCGGCGTGGTACTACCCCGACCCCAAGCCAACCGCACGCAAGGTCAAGGGATACGTGGCCTTCTGGCGGGGCGTGGATGTGTTGCCATAGCGGATGCCGCGAGCGTGGATGGATCCGGCGGGCGCAGAAATTCCAGAGTGGTATGTGATACATTTGCCCCATGAACCTCAAGGGCTTGGCGATCACAGCGGTGCTGCTGACACTCCTGCATGCGCCCACGGCGGCGGTTGCTCAGACAAACGGACACGCCGGAGCGAATAAGCAGACTCCGCCTGTTTCGCCCCCTTCCGCTACCACTGAGCCAGTGACTGCGAGCCCAGCGCCAGGCATTGAACCCGAAAGCGGCGCACGCAGTGAGCCGACACCGCGCATCACGGTTGCCAATCCGCCGCCCACCCCGCTGGAATGGGCCTTGCACGACAAAATCGCATGGGCGGCAACAGTGGTTCTGGCTGTCCTGGGGTGGGGCGGCATCCTGCTGGCTCTCTCCCTGCTGAAAAAGATTGATCGTCAAACGAGCTATGCGGAAACCGCTGCCGAGGCTGCCGCGGCAAGCGCACAAGCTGCCTTATTAAATGCTCAGGCGCTCGTCCATTCAGAAAGGCCCTGGGTTCTGATTACTGTGGAGCCATCGAGGACCGCGGAAAACAGTTTTACCGTGATGGCTACGAACCGTGGACGCACTCCCGCCAGGATCATCGCAACCACGAATGGCAACAAGGTTGTCGTTGACGAGAAGCATCTTCCCAGCACCCCAGAGTATAAGAATCAGAAATCCGATACTCCGCTCAGCCCAATCATTTTGCTCTCTGGTGAATCCACGGCCATCGAGCCTTTCTCACGGGCCGATGTGAGAGGTCTTTGCGACTCGGAGGAGAGGTTCAGGCGCATCGAGACCTGGGAAGAAAAAGTCTTTCTCTACGGGAAGGTGACCTACAGGGATTTGATTGCGCCAGCCGAGAGTCAATTGCATGAAACAAACTGGTGCTGCTGGTATATTCACGGACGGCAGAACAGCGGACTAGTGATCGCCGGGCCGCCCGAGTATAACTCTCACACTTAGAGTGGCGAAAGCATCCATTGAGCCCGTTGAATCCCAAAGCGAGAACTGCTCCATCAGGCGCGAGCCCCGAGCTCGCGGAGCCTTCTGATGTGAGAGGCTATCGCTATAGTGAGTCCTTCTTTCGATATATAGAAACGGGATCTCTTCGCTCGGCTCGCGTCGTAGTTCCGCTCGTGCTAAGGGAACTGTCGCCATCCAGTGTTCTGGACGTGGGATGCGGCGCTGGGGCCTGGCTGGCGGAGTATCGAAATCACGGTATTGCCGACTATATGGGAGTGGATGGCGCGTATGTTCAGCGAAATTCGCTCCTGATCTCAGCCGAACATTTCCAAAGCCAGGACATAGCGCAGCCATTCGAACTAGGACGTCGATTCGACATTATCCAATGCCTGGAAGTGGGAGAACACCTGCCCGAGTCCTCTTCCGATACATTGATTGGAAATCTAACCAGGCACGGGGATATGGTTCTGTTTTCCGCAGCTACCCCAGGACAAGGAGGCGAAAACCACATCAATGAACAGACACATGAATACTGGCGTCTTCTGTTTGCCAGGCATGGTTATAAACCCTTTGACCTGTTTCGCCCGATGATCAAGGGGGTTGCGGAAGTGGAATCCTGGTACCGCTACAACATAGTTCTCTTTATTGCGGAGACGACCGTTCCAGCGCTATCTGCTGGCCTATTGCGCTCCGCTTTGCGTGATGACCAGGCAATACCGGCCATGGCATCCCTGGTTTTCAGGATTAGATCGTACGTGATTTCTTTACTGCCGGTGTGGTGCGTGTCAAAGATCGCGCTCGCGAAGCATGGGGTCACTATCGCATATCGTTCGCTGAGGGGTAATTAAATGACTTCCAAATTGGCGGCCGGAGAAGCGCAGCAAGATGTTGCTCCTGTGAACCAACCTTATCCACGTGCTTTCCGCCCCACGCTTGCCCTTGTAATCCCTTGTCACAACGAAGAGCAGGCGCTACCGGAAACTTGTATTCGCCTGGACGCCTTGCTTGATGAGCTTAGCCGGGACGCGGTAATTCGAGAGGCGTCCATTTATTTCATCGATGATGGCTCGACGGATAATACCTGGAGCGTTATTGAACGACTCTCAGTCGAGAACACCGGCATTCACGGATTAAAGCTGTCCCGGAACTTCGGTCAACAGGGTGCAATCCTCGCGGGTTTGCTTACAGTTCCCGGCGAAGTGCTGATCACGCTTGACGCTGATCTCCAGGACAATCCCGCGACGATAGGCGAAATGATGCGAGCTTACGCTGGCGGCGCCGAGATCGTGTACGGCGTTCGGCGCAACCGGCAACAGGACAGCTTCTTCAAACGCACCACTGCGGAGGGGTACTACCGGCTGCTTCAGATGATGGGTGTGCAACTGGTGTTCAACCATGCTGATTTCCGTCTTTTGAGCCGGCGCGTGGTGGAAGAACTGCGCAACTGCAAGGAGACGAACCTGTTACTAAGGGGATTGATTCCGCAACTCGGCTTTCATTCCGCTCTTGTCTATTACGATCGGAATGCCCGTTGCGCCGGTGAATCCAAGTACCCACTCTCGAAAATGATTGCCTTGGCTGTGAATGGCGTTACTTCATTTACCGAAATTCCATTGAAGGCAATCACCATCCTCGGAGTGCTTGTTTCATTTTTGAGCTTTGGCATGGCAGCATGGGCATTGGTTACCAAGTTTTTCAACCCGGCAGCCGTTCCAGGTTGGGCTTCGATCGTAATCCCTCTCTATATGCTGGGGGGCATTCAGTTGCTCTGTCTTGGAGTAATCGGTCAGTACCTCGCGAAGATTTACTCAGAAGCAAAGGCCAGGCCTCGATTCATCATCGAAAAGAGCGTGTAGACTTTCCAGGCGATTCGAAACAAGATGCGAGAAATAATGAAGAGATTGACTAATGCGAACAGGATTCCTGCGGCAGAGAAACAGTAGATAGACTATACAGACCGTTCTTCTATTGCTCGGTTGCGGCACGAACAAAGATCACGGAGTTGTTATCGGAATAGACCATCTTCCATCCGTGCAAGTACGGCAGGACGTGGACCATCGGGGATTGGCGGGTCAAGAGGCAGAAGCTGATATTGTACTTTTGCAGCAGCACATTCGGGTCGCTTTGCAGGGTTGCCCATTTTCCGAACTCGCTAAGGACTCCCGTCCATTCGAAGACATCGCCGCGGCCGTCCACGAAAACCGGGTGCTCGGGCGCCGCCCAGATCAAGTAGCCTCCAAAGCCGTAGTCGTTCAACATGGGCCCTGAGAGGTGATTGGCTTTAATGAAATCCACTGCCTTTTTGGGGCACTGATTATCGACCTGCTCTTGCAGATTCCGGCTGTCCGGGAAGGCGAGGAAAATCGCGAGCAGGGAAAAGCCGATCATGACGGCGTTGGGCCAGATGCGATCAGTTTCCGCGTCGTATCCCTCCCATGAAGTCGAGAGCATACGCGAGAGAATTGGCGCGGCCAATATGCCGAATAAAAAACACATCCGCAAATGGCTGACGGCCATCCATGTGCCAATTGCCAGCAAGAGGAGCTCATCGAAGAACAACTCGGATCTGCGGATGGCCACCAGAAGAAAGATGCACAGCAGAAGAGCCAGCAAGGCTACGCCGCGTTCCTCGGTCATATTGAGGGGCGCCCACTCCTGCACGCTGCTGAGATTGAGGTGTAGATTCAGCATGGCGTTGAAGGGGTAGAGAATCAGCCTGATGCCAACCGGATTTACAAACAACGCCGCCAATGAAAGCAGCAGTGAAAACGCCATCATGCGCCGGGCGCGCGGATTCCAGCGTTGTGCTGTCAGGCAGCCTGCCTGAAAGCTGAAAAGGGAGGTGAAGAGAATGACGGTCGCCAGGATGATTCCAAGCATGAAAGACGCATGGCAGTTGATCCAAAGCGCGAAAAGGATCGGCAGCGAGAAGAACCAGCGCGGATCGCGAGTGCGTCCAAGGTGGATGAACACAAGTTCCGCGATCAGCAACAGGTAGCCAATCATTTGCGGTCGAACGGAAAAGCCGACTGTGGCAAAGAGCCAGATGATCATGGCCCCGATGAAAGCCACTTTGGCATTCCTGGAATAAAGCGAACAAAACCCATACCCTGCGATGAGTACGGCGGCGGTGAGGAACGAGACCCAGAACATCAGGCCTGAAAATCCAGCCCATTTCCAAGCCGCGTAAATGGCTACTTGCGAGAGCCATTCCTGTGGTATCGAGGATTGATGGTTAGTGGTGTAAGAAAAAACATCTGCAAGAGGGATGGTGTGTGTCGTCCATATGATTTCACCCATCTTGAGGTGCCACCACATATCCGAGTCGCCAAAGCGCGCCCGAACAGTCAGCACGGCGAGCACGGCGAGGAGGCCTGCCAGCATGACAGGGAATGAAAAGCTCTTATTCAGAATTCGACGGAGATTGGAGTGAGCCTCGCGGCCTGGAACCGGAGATATCGAGCTCAAGCAGACTCCACATCCCGAAGGTTCTGCTCAAAGGGAGCATCGGGTTCGCTGAGCCTGATCAAGCGATGCAAATAGGCTCTGGAGATGCACAAGCTGCGGGCTGCCAGCGTCTTGTTCCCATTGTTCTCACGAACAGCGGTTTCGGCCAGCTTGATCTTATAGTCGCGGAGCTGTCGCTCGAAGGAGCCGGCGGGATGATAATCGCCTATATCGACGATGTCGCTGATATCGCCGTTTTCGCCCGAGTCAACGTCTGCTTCCTCGGTGTTCAAACTCAGATCTTCGACGCGAACTGTATTGCCTGGCGCGAGGATGATGGCTCTCTGCATCACGTTTTCCAGTTCGCGCACATTGCCGGGCCACTGGTAACTCTGAAGCATCATCACCGCATCGCGGTCGATATCATCCATCGGCTTTTGGAACAGCTGCCCATACTGGCGGAGAAAATGGCGGGCAATCCATGGGATGTCTTCCGTGCGCTCCTGAAGCGGCGGCGCATCGATCCGCATGACGTTAATGCGGTAGAAAAGATCCTGGCGGAATCTTCCATCGGCCACCAATTTCCCCAGGTCCTGGTGCGTGGCAAAGATGAGGCGCGCGCGCAAGGGGATGAGCTTGTTGCTTCCCAGTCGGCAGAATTCCATCTGCTGCAGAACGCGGAGCAGCTTGACCTGCGTGAACAGGCTTAGATCGCCTATCTCATCGAGGAAGAGCGTGCCGTCGGCTGCCTGCTCGAAGTAGCCCTCGCGCGAGCCCACTGTACCGGTGAAGGCGCCTTTTTCATGGCCGAACAACTCGGCTTCGATGAGGGTTTCAGGGATGGCGCCGCAGGAGACGGCGACAAAAGGCCGGTTGGCGCGGGAGCCTAGATTGTGAATGGCGCGCGCGATCAACTCTTTGCCGGTTCCGCTTTCGCCGGTCACCAGCACAGAGGCGTTGAGGTTGGTAACGCGATGCACCAGTTGATAAACCCGCTGCATCCGGGGACTGGAACCGATCATCCGGTCGCAAGTTCCGGGTACTTCCAACTGCTGTTGCACGGTCTGCAGTTGCTGCCTGAGCGTGGAGTTCTCGAACGCCCGGCTGAGCATTGTCTTGAGGTCGCGAATGGATGGCGGTCTGCGACAGTAGCCGAAGGCCCCCGACCGGACCAATTCAAACGCGGTGGAACGAAGACCATCGTCGGCCATTACTACGGCCGGAACCTTAGTTGCAATCAAGCGCTGCGTGCAGCCAATTCTCTCCTGCAGCGAGTCATGATTTGAATTCAGATCCAGAACCATGACATCGCAATCGCCGGCCGCGCGGAGGAGATTCATCCCGTCCTCATCCGGCTCGAGCAGTATCTCGAATTCTTTGCCTAGGGCTGAAGAAAGCAGCGTATGAAGCGTGCGGTCTTCCGAATACAAACCGATCTTGATCATCACTGGGCCCGTTCTCAACAATTAGCTGTCAAAACACCGGCGGTCGAGCTGCCAGTTGCGATATCGCCGACTGCAAATCGCCGGCCATTTAATCGGCTCCAGGGGAGAAGCAGAGGAGTTGCGATCGTTCCTTTCAATGCACGGCAACGCCGTAAAAGGGTGTTCAGCTCTGGGACCTTGTCCCCATCAGAACTTTCCAGCCGACGACAAAGCCATAGAACCTTTGTTAGACAATTACCGAGATTGCCACCAATCTTATCGCCGGGTGATGTCCATGTCGAGAGCAATTTGGTACTCCATTGTCCAAAGCGCACCATCTTAGGTACCTCACCGAGCGAGAGATCCTATCACTATCGGCCGTCCAGCTCATTTGTCTAGGTGGCTTGAAGAATGAGTCTGGTACGACCAATGGATCATGTCATTCATTTTCAACCAGTTAGCTCAGCCATGTCGCGTTTGCACATTAATCGATAGGAAACCTGTGCAATTGCTTGCGTATTTAGCCGAGCCACTCTCGTGTCACTTTAGTGTATCATTTAGACATCGCTAGTAACATATGTTTGATTACTTAATGTTCGAGAATTTACTAGAAAGTTCGTCTGGCGACATCGTTTTGGGTTCTTTGTGCTTGCTTTGGCCTTCAGGATGAGGGTTTGGCGGTGGTAGGGCTGGCCGCCTAGAGGGTGTATACGCCTCGCTGCACTCGGCTGCGCCTTTCCGTAAACATCCGTGTACACCGGCTTGGAGAGATGCTGTCAACTCTATGAATTCGGGTGGTTTTGGAGGTTTTTGAGTTTGGCGCGCCAATTGCAATGTATGGTAATGGAATTGCTATAATGCGGTTTCCCGGAGTTGGGGGGAAGGAATATGGGGAAATGCACTCGATTGCCTGGTGGCCAACGCTGTTCGTGCTACTTGTAGCGACGTTTACGGACCTTCGCAGCAGGCGCATCCCCAACTGGCTTGTGATTCCATTTCTGCTGGCAGGGATTTTGATCTCCCCTTTTCGTCCTGACTGGCAGGGAAACGGCCGCGGCTTCGGCTGGCACGGCTTTGGACAAGGTTTCGCAGATCTGGGCCAGAGCTTAGCGGGCATGGGCCTTGGCATTTTGATATTCGGTTTTCTTTTCTGGCTAGGCGGCATGGGAGGGGGGGACCTTAAGCTTTGCGCCGCGCTGGGGGCTTGGATAGGTCCGATGCAATTGTTTATCGCAATGGTGTACACCGGCATGGCAGGAGGAATCATGGTGCTGTGCTGGGCCGGTTTTGGGGGTTTTTTCAAGGAGTTGTTCACCGGGGCCAGTGATCTTGTATTTGGCTTGAAGGAGCGCGGAACGATGCGTGATCCGGAACTGACCCTGGCTAACCCGCTGAAGCGCAGGATGCCCTACGCCCCAGCAATCGCCATCGGAACGCTATTGTCCTTTTTTGCGCGTTGAGGATTTGGAGCAAGTAGCATGTCCAACTGGCAGTCGTCTTACGAGTTTTCGTCAAACCCGCGAGGAAGTTCTCAAGCGGAAAGGGGTAACAATCCCGTGAATTCAGATTCTTCTCGCTATCTCGATGATCAGTACCCGGACTCACTGGGCGGCGATGTGCTGTCCATTGCGCTGATCGGCCCGGACGAGGAGCGCCGCAAGGCTGCGGCTACCGCGCTGGCCGGCTGCCAGGGGGGCGAAATCCGTGAGTTCTCTTCGTATCCTCCGAGCCTTGACGACGTGCCAAAGCTGCTGGAGCAGCATTACGACGTCATCATCATTGACTTGGACAGCCACCCTGAATATGCCCTTGAACTTGTAGAGAGCATCTGCGCCAAAGGCGCTGCTACGGTGATGGTCTATTCGATGAAGGCCGATTCGGAGCTGCTGGTGCACTGCATGAGGGCGGGCGCCAGAGAGTTTTTGACCTTACCCTTCTCTCAGAGCACCATGGCGGAGGCTCTGGTGCGGGCTTCTGCTCGGCGTCCGGCAACGCGGGCTCCGAAGAAGGCGAGCGGAAGATTGCTGGTATTTCTCGGCGCCAAGGGCGGCGACGGCGCGACAACGCTGGCGTGCAATTTTGCGGTGGCGATAGCCAAGGAGTCGGGTCAAAGCACTTTGCTGATTGATCTAGATCTCCCGCTGGGTGACGCTGGGCTCAGTCTGGGAGTGGTTGCTGAGTATTCGACTATCAATGCGCTTCAGAATTCCGCGCGGTTGGACACGAGTTTTCTGTCGAAACTGCTGGTCAAGCATAGTTCTGGAGTCTCCGTGCTGGCTGCGCCAGGCAAGTTTCCCACGTATGATGCCTCGACGGACGCCATTGACAGGCTGGTATCAGTAGCGCGACAGGACTTTGAAAATGTGGTCGTCGATATGGGATCCAGGCTGGATCTGATGGGGACGAGCCTGTTCAAGGACAACTCGACGGTCTTCCTGGTGATCCAGGCCGGCATCGCCGGACTGCGCAATGCGAATCGCCTGATCTCACAGTTTTTCTCGACCGGAGTCCCGAGGCTGGAAATCATTCTGAACCGGTATGAGCCCCGCACCCTGGGCGTTGCCGAAGACCAGATTACGAAGGCGCTCACCCGGCCGGCGCAGTGGAAGATTCCCAACGACTTCGACGCCGTGCGACACATGCAAACTACCGCGATTCCGCTGGCGCTGGAAGATTCACCCATATCCCAGCTGATTCGACAGATGGCCCGTACCGCTTGCGGCTTGCCGCCGGTCCAGGAAAAGAAGAGAGGCTTCAGTCTCAAGAGCTTCAGCAGAGGCTTCTCATCGAAGACAATTGAACCGAGGGACGAGGGGTCACTGACGCGGCTGGGGCTGGGCTCCGGCCCGGACGTCGCAGAGCCTGAGACCAGGGTGAAGACGCCTGAAAAGATTGCCCCTGTCGCTCCAGCCAGTCGCGTGTTAACGGCGGAAACGCAGAAGACCGTCACTCCGATCGGCAAGCCGGACCGCGCGGCTCGTACGGAGCCGAAGCAGGAGGCGCAGCAAATCGCCAGGACCCCAGGCCATCAGGCTGAGCCTGAAACACGCACTTATAAGGGCGCCACTTACGTAAAGGGCCCTGACGGTGAATGGCACCTGAAGGAAACGCAGACCATCAGTGTCGCCAAGCCTCAGGCCGGGCCTGAAACTCGCGTATACAAAGGCGCCACTTATGTAAAGGGCGCTGATGGGGAATGGCGGCTGGATAAAACGCAGCCAGAGAGTGCGCCGGCAGAAAGAGCGCCAGAAGTAAAGCCGGAAGTTAGGGTGATTCAAGCCACGCCCGCCATCGCATGGTCGACCCCCGCTCCAATTGCTTATGGTCGCGCTCTCAGCGTGAGCGAGCTCTGCGCCATGTCATCGGCTCCGGGCAGCTTTGTTTACACCCCCGGGGCTGGCGAGATGCTCGCCGCTGGGGAGCATACGCTTTCGGTTATCTTTACGCCGACTGACACGACGGCCTACACCACGGCGCAGGCCTCGGTGAAGCTCACAGTGACCAAGGCCACGCCAGCCATCACGTGGCCGACACCCGCTTCGGTTACTTACGGCGCTGCGCTTGACTCAACCCAGTTGAACGCCGTCGCATCGGTTCCGGGAAGCTTCGTTTACACCCCCGCAGAAGGCGAAGTTCTGGCGGCAGGAATCAATACGCTGACAGCCGTTTTCACGCCGATAGACGGGGCAGGCTACTCCGCGGCGCCGGCGGCCGTGCGGTTTACCGTCGAGAAGGCAGAGACAAGTATCAGTTGGCCGGCGCCTGCCTCAATTTCCTACGGCATTTCGCTGGGCACTGATCAACTGAACGCCACGGCATCGGTTCCGGGAAAGTTCGTCTACACGCCGGGCGCAGCCACAGTTCTGGCATCCGGGACGCACACGCTTTCAGTCACCTTCACTCCGACGGAGGCAACGAACTATGCTTCGGCTCAGGCCGAGGTATCGCTCAGTGTCACCAAGGTGACGCCTGCCGTCACGTGGCCTGCTCCTGCCGCGATTATTTACGGCACCCCGCTGGGCTCCAGTCAGCTGAATGCCACGGCATCGGTTCCGGGAAAGTTCGTTTATATTCCCGCAGCAGGGGCTGTGCTGTCGGCAGGGACGCATACGCCTTCGCTGACCTTTACCCCGGCGGACGCCGTAAACTACACCGTGGCGCAGGCTGCAGTGTCGCTCACGGTGGCCAAGGCGACGCCTGTAGTGACATGGTCGGCGCCAGCTCCTATCGCCTACGGTACTCCGCTCAGCGCGACTCAGCTCAACGCCAGCGCGTCGGTTTCAGGGAAATTCGATTATGCTCCCGCTTCGGGCGAGGTTCTGTCGGCAGGGACGCATACGCTTACGGCAACCTTCACTCCGACCGATAGCACAGACTATGCCCCAGTGCAGGCTAGCGTATCGCTTACGGTCTCCAAGGCAAAGCCGACCATGATTTCGTGGGCTGCACCGGCCCCCATCGCGCATGGCGTGGCGCTCAGCGCCGCCCAATTGAATGCGACGGCTTCGCTTCCGGGAAAATTCGTCTACGCGCCTGCCGCGTCAGAGGTGCTGGCAACGGGAACGCATACGCTCTCGGTAACCTTTACGCCGGCGGACGCTAATTTCCCCGCGGCGGAGGCTTCGGTGTCGCTCACTGTCACAAAGGCAACGCCTGCTATCACATGGGTGACGCCCACGGCCATTTCCTACGGCACGGCGCTTAGCGCGACCCAACTGAATGCCACTTCATCGGTTGCGGGAAGCTTTGTCTACACTCCCGGCCTGGGAGAAACGCTCTCGGCGGGAACGCATAAGCTTTCTGTTGCTTTCACGCCGAAAGACAGCGCGGACAACACGCCAGCGGAGGCCACGACATCGCTCACAGTCAACAAGGCCACGCCCATCGTCACCTGGCCGACCCCGGAGCCAATTTCCTACGGCTCGCCACTCAGCGCCGCTCAGCTCAATGCCACGTCATTGATTCCAGGGGCCTTCTCATATACTCCCGCCGCAGGTACCGTAATTGCCGCGGGAACGCATATACTCTCTGTAACCTTCACTCCAACAGACGTCGCGGACTATACCACGGCGCAAGGTTTTGTTTCGCTGCTGGTGGAAGGGCTGCCAAACATCGCATCGCTGATGCCTGCAATGGCTGAGTCAAACCAAGATAGCACTAACCACGCCGACGCAAAGCAGGGGGCTCAACCGGGCGACACACCCGCCGAGCAGGGCGAACTTGAAACGCGTTCTTACAAAGGCGCTACCTATGTGAAGGGAGCCGATGGACAATGGTACCTCCAGAAGAAATAGAGAAAGCGCAACCCGCAACGCTTCCCGCGGATTTCAGCGAGTGGGATAGCGGAGAAGCTTCCGCAGTTCACCCAGCGAGGCAAGCGACGGCGAAAGTTGCCGTGTCACCAGTGATGGATCGACCGCGTAACGCTGGGTCTAACAGACCGGCAGCGGCAAACGAAGATGTTGAGAAGCTTTTTCAACCACGCAAGTCCGATGGCGTGAAGGTGGCAGTTCGCAAGCAGAAGGCCGAGCGCGAGGACAGCGGCACTGGCAAGCGCAAGGGGATGGTGATGTATGCCGCCATTGGTTCTGTTGCGGTTGTGCTCGCTGGCGGTTTTCTCGGTTATGCCCGGTTTAGGCCTGGGCAGGCTGTGCCGAAGCCTGCAGTCGTTGCGCAACCGGCGACGACGAATGTGGTGTTGCCGCCGCCCACGAGTTTACCAGCGGCTCCAACACAGACAGCGCAGCCTACGGCGGCCATGGGCGCAGACCAAAAGCTGCGCTCACGGTCGGATGTAATGAACAGTCAGCTCAGCGCGCCTTCGCGGATTCCTAATGACCTGAAGATGCTGGCCGGGAAGGAACCGCCCCCATCTTCGGGTTTTGGGACGGGCACAGAAGGCTTGGGCGGCGAGGGGAGCGGAGTTTTCAACGGCCACAACGGGCTCAACGTGAAAGTCGCAGCTCCCAGGGTAATGAACATTTCGGCGGGCGTCGCCGGCGGTTTGCTGATCCAGAAGACCGCGCCAGTTTATCCGCAGATTGCCAAGGAAGCCAGAGTATCAGGGACGGTGGTGATTCAAGCCACGATTTCGAAGGCCGGCTTGATCGAGAACCTTCACGTCGTCAATGGACCGACTATGCTGCGGCAGCCTGCTATGGATGCCGTGAGGACCTGGCGTTACAGGCCCTACATGCTCGATGGGGAGCCGGTGGAAGTCGAAACCACAGTGAGCGTGACCTTTACTTTGGGCGGGTGATGAGCCTTCGGGCTCCTTCCCGTCTTTTGGTCACGAGCATCTGTTTGCAGTAATGGCTGAGCGGAAGAGCGTTCTGTCGCAATACTAAGGAGGAACGTGGAACTTCTGAATCTGGAAAAGTACAAGGCGGAAATACACAGGACCCTGATCTCCAAGCTGGATCTGGAGAAGCTGTCGCGCGTCAACTCGAGTCAGGCGCGCCAAGCTGTGGCCGGCATTGTAAAAGAGATTATTGCCGACCAGCGGGTGCCCCTGAATTTCGACGAGCAGGAAAAGATACAGGCGGATCTGCTCGATGAGGTATTCGGCCTTGGCCCGCTGGAGCCCCTGCTGAGAGATGCAAAGATCTCGGACATCCTGGTCAATGACAAGGATCATGTGTTCATTGAGAAGGGCGGGCTGCTGCAACGGGTGGATACTACTTTTCGCGATGACCATCACCTGCTGCAGATCATCGACCGCATTGTGTCGCGTGTGGGACGCCGCGTGGATGAGTCCTCGCCGATGGTCGATGCGCGATTGCCCGACGGCTCCCGTGTGAATGCCATCATTCCGCCACTTGCGCTGGACGGACCTTCTCTATCCATCCGCCGTTTCGGTACAGGCCCGCTTGCGGCCAATCAACTGGTTCAGTTGAAGAGCGTTTCGGCGGAGATGATGGAGGTGCTTTCCTCCGCGGTGAAAGCCAGGATCAGCATCCTCATCTCGGGCGGCACCGGCGCCGGCAAGACTACCTTTCTGAATATCCTTTCGCAGTACATTCCACGCAACGAGCGCATTGTCACCATCGAAGACGCCGCCGAACTGCGGTTAGCCCAGGAAGACATCGTGCGCCTGGAAACCCGCCCGCCGAACATTGAGGGACAGGGGGCGATTCGCCAGCGCCAACTGCTGATCAACTGCCTGCGTATGCGCCCTGACCGCATTATTATGGGCGAGGTCCGCGGAGAAGAGGCCTTTGATATGTTGCAGGCCATGAATACCGGCCACGAAGGTTCGATGACGACGATTCACGCCAACACTACTCGCGATGCCATTTCCAGGCTTGAATCGATGGTCGCAATGAGCAATATGAATCTGCCCGAGAAATCAGTTCGTCAGCAAATCGCGTCGGCCATTACGATCGTCGTGCAGGCCACGCGCATGAGCGATGGGACGCGCAAGGTAACCAGCGTAGCCGAGATCACCGGCATGGAAGAAAGCGTCATCAGCATGCAGGAGATTTTTAACTTCGATAAGAAGGGGATTGGACCTGACGGCAAGGTCATCGGTGTATTCCAGCCGACTCGCATTCGTCCACGGTTCCTTGAACGGCTTCGCCTTTCAGGAATCGTTCTGCCGCCAGTCCTGTTCGAGCGCGAAACTCAGGTCAATTAAGCGGAAAGGAGGGCAACGGTTATGGGATTGATCATAGGATTGACATTCCTGGGTGTGTTCGGGGTCGTCTCTTTGGTGTTGGTCGCCATTGGGAGCAAGGCCTCTGAGCAAGCCAAACAGGTGCACGCCACACTGGACTCGGCCTTGGCCACGGAAAGACCGGAAGATCGCGATGCGCTTATCAATCTTCGCAAGAACGAACAGTTCAGCGCGATCCCGTGGCTCAACAAGAAGCTTGATCAGATCGAACTGGCGCCCCGGATCCAGTCCCTGCTTTATCAGGCCGATCTGAAATGGAGCACGGGAGGATTCCTTGCCGGTTGCGGCTTATTCTTTCTGGTTCCGGGTTATCTAGCTTACTTGCGCCTGGATTCATTTCTGATGGCCTTGCCGATTGGCGTGGGGACGGGCTCCATTCCTCTCTTATTTGTGATGTTCAAGCGCACCAAGCGTCTTGACGCGTTCCAGAAAGGGATGCCGGAGGCGCTGGATTTGATGGTGAGCGCACTTCGCGCCGGGCACAGTCTGGTCGCCGCGGTTGGTTCGGTGGCTCGTGAATGCGCCGACCCGATCGGCTGCGAATTCAGGGCTTGTTTCGACGAGCAGAACTACGGCCTTGAACTGAAGACCGCTCTGGACAACCTGATCAACCGCGTCCCACTCCAGGACCTTCGCATTTTTGCAACGGCAATCATGATTCAGAAGGAGAGCGGTGGAAACCTTGCCGAGGTTCTGGACAAGACCGCTCACGTCATCCGGGAGCGTTTTCGCCTCAAGCGTCAAGTCGGAGTCCATACAGCCCAGGGGCGCATGACGGGTATCGTACTCACCTGTCTCCCGATAGTACTGGGCATAGCGCTGTATTTCGTAAACCCTGTAATGATGAGCGTCCTGTGGACGAATCCACTCGGCATCAAAATGCTCTGGTCGGCCGGCATCATGATTGTGGTTGGCGGTTTGATCATTCGGCATATCGTTAACATGGACGTTTGAGGGGGGATTTATGGGATTTGAGATTTTTACATTTTCCGTGATTTTTCTGCTTATTGTGAGCGGTGGGCTGCTCTTGTTCTATCGCGAAGAGATGCTTCAGCGGATTTCCGAGGCGATCAACCCGCAGGAGAAGAAGAAGTCGAAGTCCCTGATGAGCACTATTCAGCAGACAGGCCTTTCGATCGGCGGCGTGGTTGAGCACTTCGAGAACGTATTGCCGAAGAGCCAGGCGGAGGTTTCCGTCGTCACCACGCGTCTGCAGCGCGCCGGCTTCCGTGATTCGTCAGCGATCAAGGTCTTCTATGGCTCTAAAGTATTAGTTCCACTTTTGCTTTGCGTTTTGGCGCTAGTTACAGGGTTTTTCCGTTACAGCCCGTTTTTCGTGATTACGTTGTGTCTGGGCCTGGGTTTTCTAGTGCCGGATTTCTGGCTGGGAAGGCGAATCAACTCGCGCCAGGCTAAGATTCGGCGCGGCCTCCCTGATGTGCTTGATCTGTTGGTGATCTGCATCGAGGCTGGGCTGAGCCTGGACCAGGCGACGGCGCGCACCTCAGTGGAATTGAAATATGCCCAGCCTGAGTTATGCGACGAGTTGAGCATCGTGGTACTGGAGCAACGCGCCGGACGCCCCCGCGGCGACGCGTGGAAACATCTGGCAGAGCGCACAGGCGTTGACTGCGTGCGCAATCTTGTTTCCATGCTCGTCCAGGCGGAAGCGTTTGGAACCAGCGTTGCCAAAACATTGCGAATTCACAGCGACACTCTCAGAACGCAGCGAGTGCAGGCTTGTGAAGAGGCGGCGGCGAAGACGACCATCAAGCTGATTTTCCCGCTTGTATTTTTTATCTTCCCTTCGCTTTTTGTGGTGGTTCTTGGCCCCGCAATGATCTCCATAATGGAGTCGTTCAAAATTTTCAGTCAATGAAGAAAGGAGGAATTGTTATGGGCAGTGTCTCAACAATTCAGATTGTTTCCGCTGTGCTGGCTGTCATCATCCTGATTGTCTTGATTCAGCGTCGTCGTACGCGGACCAAGTAATATCAGAGGTTTTGCGAGTGGGCCGGCGGCGCGATGGAACCGCGTGAATCGCTGGCCAACTCGATTGATTTCTCTGGCTGGAGACATGGTTGTCTAGGCGCTGAGTGTCTCCGATTCGCAACCCGGCAGGGGGCAAGCGGGGGTATGTCCTCGCTAAGTTCCCAGGTTGATTCGACGCCTTCCCAGCGCGAGGCGAAGCAGGGTTCGTGCATGGTTCGATGACCAACGAGAAAGGACTTGCATGAGTGTTTCAGGTGGTGAGTTTGAGTTAACGGCGGAGACTCTGGGCTAGCACCAGGTTGCCGGGATCCCGCCGAGGGCCGGAGGTTCCATGGAATTACGAAAACTATGCGCATATAACCAGACCCGCGAATGTTTCCTCGGTCTGGAGGTGGTTGCCACCGATCTGGCGCAAGCGGACCTTAAGGCTCTGTTCAAGAAACTGACTTTGAAGTCGGGTGAGGGTCTCTGGATGGCACCGTTTCGGGGAATACCGGACACGGAAATGGTGGCCCCACTGGATCTCATTTATCTGGACGAGGAGTGCCGTGTGAATGATGTGGTTGAGTCATTTCCCACATTTCATGTCAGCCCAACAAGCGCGCGTGCATCAAGCGTGTTGGCGCTGCCAATTCACTCGATCTATTCGTCGCAGAGCCAACGGGGAGATCAACTTGTGCTCTGCCTGGCTGAAGAGATGCAGGGACGCCTGGAACGTTTTTCTAACTCAGGGGGTTCCGGCAAAGTCCAAAACGCCGTACTTTTGAGAGGCCAACCGCTTTGGAGTGGTGGTCCTGGCGTGGTGGAATTGGAAGACCGCTCAAGGAGTGATGGGTCAGGGTCTGAGCTGACCTATGAAATGGACCTTATTGAGCCGGGGATGAGGGATTTCAAGCCGCCGAAGAGCTGGCTGGAGCGCTGGTGGTCTCCGGACCCGAGAAAAGCTCCCGAATTGAGGAAAGCTCCAAGGGGAGGGGTGCCTGGCCTGGCTGCGTATTACTGGACGGGAGCTTCTCCAAAGGCGCATACCATCAAGGACATCAGTTCAACAGGATTGTATGTGGTGACGGAAGAGCGTTGGTATCCGGGCACACTGATTCTGATGACGCTGCAAGAGACTGACGGCCAAGAACGCACCGGACATTCGATTGCAGTGCACTCAAGGGCGGTTCGCTGGGGCAACGACGGCGTTGGGCTCCAGTTTATCCCGCATAATACTTCGGCCGGGCAAACGGGACCGAATCCCGTGGTGGCCGGGGCGGATCAAAGGGAATTAGACGAGTTTCTGTCGCAACTTCGCAAGGTGAAGGGTTAGTTGCTGTTGGGATGTGCCGTTCAATTCTTGCGTTACTTTGGTGTGGCAAAAAAGGTACTACGGTGAAAGATTTGTCACCTCGCAGGGCAATTGCGATGGAGAATGGAGGGGTACACCATGACGAACGTGAATAATCTGCGCGGACAGGCCGCTGTGTCGCACGCTGCGGGCGCCCAATCCCTGTCCCCTGGTAACTGGCTTCGCGCCTGGCATGACTTCTGCGACAAAGGACAATCGATCGTGGAGTTTGCTATAGTCTTGCCTTGTCTGATGGCGGTCCTTTTGGTGATCTATGAGGTTGGGATCTTTCTTCTCAACTATCAGACGCTAACACAGGCCGTTAATCAGGGAGGGATGGCGCTTCAGGCAGGCCAGAGCCCGACTAGCGGGTCGGGGTCTGATCCCTGTGCTTGGGTTTCCTCAGCAGTCCTAGGATCGGCGGGAAACCTGCAAACGACGGGCGTGAATGGTGTCCAATTGCAGATCCAGATTGGCAGCAATGCGGCGTATGGTCCCTCGTCCGCCACAGGTTTCTCATGTGGGAGCCAAATGACTTATGTGCAGCAGGGCGCAGTGGCAACGGTGACGGGCACTTACCCCTGCACTTCTTTCGGTGTCTCTTTCTTCGCTTCCGGGCCTTTGAATTTCTTCACATCCGGCTGTAAGATGTCAGCCTCAGTTCAGGAGCTAATGCAATGAAAATCAATTGTAAGTCCTTTGTCCTCAGAGCACTCCGCAACGAGCGCGGGCAAGTGCTGCCTTGGGTAGTGATCGGAATGCTCGGCTTGCTGGGAATGGCCGGGATATCAGTGGACGTAGGCAAGGCCTATGCCGTTCGCAATCAACTGCAGAGCGCAGTGAATGCGGCGGCTTTGGCTGGATCGGCTTACGTGTACAACAACCCGAACGGCACCAACAGTCCGTCCTCAATTGCGCTCCAATACCTGAATCAGAACAACAACACTGGACTGACCGCGGTTTCAGGTTTTCCGCAAGCGACTCCAGTATGCCTGAACATTCTAATGCCGTCCGGGCAGACGTGTGTCACCTCGGGCACTAACCAAACGCCAGCCAACGCTATCAAAGTGAAGGCATATGTCCAGGTGCCCACGTCAGTTATCGCAATCATGGGCATCCATAACCTTCAGGTAGGAGCTACCGCGGTCGCGTCCATGCAAGGCGTAGCAAAGCTATGGAATGTGGCCATTATCCTGGACACGACAGGGTCGATGGGCAATAAGGACTCCTTCTGTTTGCAGGCAAACTCCACGGCGGAGCAGTGCGCAATGACGGGCATTCAGACATTGCTGAAAGGCATTAATCCCTGTGCTACGGGTGTGGGCTGCAAGGCCACAGATGCGACCACGAATTTTCGCGTAAGCATGTTCGTGTTCCCAAATGTCCTGCAGACCCAAGCCAGTGATTACTACAAATGCCGAACCCCGACGGCGCAGATTTACACGCTCCCAGCGGTTCCCGCCTCAACATCAACGTCCGCCTATACGCCATTCGCATATACAGGCTCGTCGGGTGGTACGACGCTTGCTGCCGCGACTTACCAGGTCTTGCAGAACAGCGACGACCCCACAAACATTGATGCGAATGGTTTCACGAGTGATTATTACGCTGGTAACCAAACATTGAATTCCAGTTCCATCCTCGTGAAGGAAATCGGAGATGGCAGCACCAACGGCTGCATAAAGCCCCCGAATACGAGTAACTGGCCTGACACATATGAGACCTCCTTTGCGGGCGCGATCTATGCGGCGCAGACTGCGCTTCAGGCCGAACAGGCCTATACGGCCACTCTTGGACTCACAACCCAAAACGCGATCATATTCGTCAGTGATGGTCAGGCAAATATGCGTTATGACGGGTTCCCACAGAAGACAAGCACGGCTGGCACCGGCGGCGACTCGGTTAAGTCTGCCGGGACCACGACGTACTCAGCGACTGCCACGAATCTGACTGGTACTAAGGGCACATGGGGTCAATACCCGGATTTCAACGCGGGTTGCCAGCAGGCGATCATGGCGGCCCAGTATGCGAAGTCACTAGGAACCAGATTTTACGCAGTGGCCTATGGGTCTGAGTCTAACGGATGCGTCACTGATGACGGCACACTTGGTTCTGCCCAAGTCGTCGTTACTACCACTCCGTATGTTCCTGCCAATAGCGTCACTCCGAATGTTCCTATCAATATTCCCATCACTTCGGCGACGCAGGTGATTCCTTGCGTAGTGATGGAAAACATGGCATCACAGGGAGCCACTGCCCTTGAAAATTGGTACTTCTACACCGACGGATCGAGCGCTGCCAACGGCTGCACGGATACGTCACATACGTCCACGAATCTGAACTCAGTATTCGGTGCGATTACGACGACATTCACGAGTCCGCGCTTGCTTCCAGTCCACGCGTCATAGCCAACTGAAAGACGAACAAATTCGCATCCCGGCCGGGTCTGTTTATTGGACTCGACCGGGATTCGAGTTTAACAAAGCTTCTCTGATTGCTATAACTCGAAAGCACATCCGCTCAGTGGCTTCTTCGTTAACCGGGGTTCCCAGCGGCAGGTCTTGGTAGCTGGGGTGGAAGTAAAAGCCGCCTCGCACGGGGTTGGTAGGAAAACATGAATTGAATAATCTCTTTAGTCCTGCTCTTCGGGAATAATCAGCAGCACTTCGACTTTGATCTTCTGGCCATTCTGCGTCGCCGGCCTCCATTGCCACTGGGCCAGCGAACTCAACACAAACTGCGCCTGCGCGAGCTGCGGCGGGAAGACAAGAGCCAGGGCCTCGAAGCGGCCGGCCTGATTTACAAATCCGCGAATCATAATGGCGTCGGCATCGATGGAATTGGGAGCGATGTTGGGCCGCACGATGTTATAAGGCCAGGGCGCCTCGATATGTATGATGTTACCGGCCGCCGTAGCTTCGGCAGAGCGCGGAAGCGAGTATTGGAGAATCCAACTTTTGGCAAGTCCCACGGGAAGATAAGCCGTATACGACAACCTGCCACTCCACACCGGGGGCATATCCGGGAACTGATCTTCAAGCGAGGAACCCACGACCACTGCTCCGAACTGGCCGGTGATGGACCGCGAAATATGTGTAGCCGAAAGCCGGTTGGCTTGTCCGAAGTCAGGTTGCCCAGAAACATCTTTTCCGTTGCCCGTTCCATTTCCTTTTTCAGCTCGGGCGTCGCCTGCCGGGTCTCCGGCAGTTCCATTTTGTTTGTCAGACGCCTGACCTGCCTGCGCGGTACCCTTGACTTGGCCGGGCGTCAATCCGCCAGGAGAATTAGAGGAGGCCGATTGGTTGACGGGCGGCAGCGTGACAGCTCCGTTCGCCATATGAGAATCGGAGAGCGACATCACCGAGGTGGGAGTGGGCTTCGCTGCGCCTGCCGCTGTAGTTACAGCTGCGGGCGGCGTCGGCTTTGGTCCCGAGACAACTACGGGAGTAGTTGTGCTGGCAAGAATCGGCTGAGGCCGCACGGGCATTTCGGCGGCTGCAATGGCGATGTCCGCCAGGTTCGGCTCGTCGTTGGGTAACTGAACGGAAGGTTTGATTATTGCAACTGACGGCTTCAACGGAACAGGCGGAACGATGGTTTTCTCAGGAGAATTTTTCCCACTCCAAACTACGACTGTGGGCACGGGGATTTTCTCGAAGAGCGTGACAGGCTTGAGGATATCCGGTTGGAGCAGCGTTTGAGGCCCCGGCGGAGCTTGTACCATCTGTCGCATGACAGGCTGCGCCGCTGCGCTACCGTTTGGCAAAAGCTTGTGCTCTTTGGGATGAATCTGCGGATACTCAATATCCAGTTTGGCCCGCTGGATCTGGGCCTCCAGAGAGTGCAAGTCGAGATGGCGCACGGCCAAACGATCAGAGGCGGATAGGGTCCTTACCTTGGGCGCATTCAGGAGTCCAAAAGCCAGCAATATGATTCCAATGATATGCAGTACAACCGACGCGGCGAAGGTATAGGGCTTTTGAACCTGTTCAGGTTGCTCAGAAAACAGCGAAATCATAGGGAAGACCTCTTGACCTTACGAAATTCCTCCCTCGCGCTGTCTGGGCCCTCTTGCAATGGAGGTTACGTCTCGGACATTCCTGGCTTGGTCGAGCAGAGAGAAAAGCCTTGAAGCCCCTCTCAAGAGCTTTATTATATTCTCTTCCAAAATCACTTACTGTGCTGCTTTGAACTATAACTCTCTTGGTACATTCGTACCCTGCTACTGTCTTTATTTTGACTTTCATGAGATTTGAAAAGAATACACTGTATAGACGGTAAAACTTGGACGATATTATGCTTGCTCAACTCCCGATTAGGCGTAAAATTGATACAAGTTTCCCAAGGCGTGGCGCTGGCCACAAGAAACAGAAAGGCGAATCTGGCCGGGTAGCCAGTTCAGACAGGCCTCTACATGAACCGAAGACTCCTCACGATTCTTCTGATCGCATTCACCATTGCCGCTGTGTGTACATTACTGATCGCGCACTTAGTTCGTAATCAGTCAACGGCACGACTGCCGGTCACTACGCTCGTGGTGGCGGCGAAGACGGACGTTAAACTCGGAAACATTCTTACGGCCGATAACATCACGACTCTGGGAATTACGGGAACGCCGCCCAAGGAGGCCATTCTCGAGAAAGACATGAAGAGTGTCATCGGGCGCGGTGTTGTGGCGGACCTTTATGAGGGCGAGCCTATTATCGAAAGCCGCCTGGCCGCAATCGGCTCAGGCGGGGGATTGGCAGCCACCATTCCGCCGGGCATGAGAGCCTGCGCTGTCAAGGTCGATGATGTTGTGAACGTATCGGGATTTGTGACTCCCGGTATGCGCGTGGACGTTCTAATCTCTGGCACGCCTCCAGGCCAACAAAACAACAACCAAGGCACAGAGGCGAGAACGCTTCTGCAAAACATTCAGGTTTTGTCGGCGGGCACTGATATTCAGAAGGACAACCAGGGCAAGCCGAAGCAGGTGCAGGTGGTTAACCTGCTTGTCACTCCCGAACAAGCTGAGACACTAAGCCTGGCAAGCAATCAGGTCACAATCCGGCTGGTACTGCGTAACCCATTGGATACCAAAGTTGCACCGGTTCCCGGCACGGCTACTGTCAACCTTTTTGCGGGTCCGACTACGGCTGCGCAGCCAAAGAAGGTTACGGTCACAAAACGCGTTGCACCTCAGGCCTTTGTCGTCGAGGTGTTCAACGGATCAAAACAGTCTCAGGAAAAATTTGCTTCTCCGGGGGGACGCCAGTGAGAGCGAAGAGTCGTATTACCATCGCATGTTGCAGCGTGTTGTTTCTACTCCTGTACGCCGGGGCAGGGCTACAGGCTCAAACGTTGCCGTCTCCTTCTCAATCCGCCGGCCCTTCGATTCAGGATTCGACGAATGATCTGTCAGTTGCGGTGGGCAAGACAGTGCTGGTGGATTGTCAGTGGCCAGTAGCGCGGGTTTCCATTGGTCTGGGCGAAATTGCCGAGGTCCATGCGACCAGCCCTAACGAGATCATGGTGGAAGGCAAGGCTCTTGGAGAAACGAGCCTGATTATCTGGGATACCCATGGCGGCCGGCAGTTTTTCAACGTGACGGTGCGCGCCAGTACGACTGGATTGAATGACAGCCTCGACGCGATCCGACGCGAACTGAGGGCAGAGCTTCCCGGCGATAACCTGAAAGTCAGCGCGGAGAATGGTTCCATTTTCCTTCGCGGTACGGTCAAGGATCTGACGGGTTCCGCTCGCGCAGTGAAGATCGCCTCTATTGGCGGTAAGGTCGTCAACCTGCTCAACGTCGATGTGCCTGCCTCCGAGCCGCAGATTCTGCTCAAGGTGAAGTTCATCAGCGTAGATCGGAGCAAGGAATTACAGCTGGGCATAAACCTGTTCAACCTGGGCGCGGGAAACTTTGTTGGAGGGGTTTCAACAACACAGTTCTCGCCAGCAGGGGTCATTCTTCCCGTTGCGGGATCGCCTGCCGGGGTGACCAGCGGGAGCGGGTTGAATCTTTCCGGGTACTATCCTGGCCTTGGCCTGGGTGCAACCATTATGGCTGAGGAAACGAATACCGGGTCGCAGGTTCTGGCTGAACCCAACCTTCTGGCTGCCAACGGCAAGGAGGCCAGCTTTCTGGCTGGAGGCGAATATCCTTACCCCATGGTTCAGGGTGGCACTGCCGGCTCTGCGCCTGCGGTTACCATCATGTTCAAGGAGTATGGAGTTCGCTTGAATTTCATTCCCACCATTACTCCCCGTGGAACGATCCGTCTTCAGGTGGCCCCGGAAGTCAGCGCTCTCGACTTCTCAGATGAGATAGAAATCTCGGGATTTGTGGTGCCCGCCATTACTGAAAGGAAAGTGAATACCGAAGTCGAGCTGGGCGAGGGTCAAAGTTTCGTCATTGGTGGGTTGCTGGACAACACGGAATCCGCTACTTTCATGAAGATTCCTTTTCTGGGAGACATTCCAATTTTAGGCAAGTTCTTCCAGTCAATGCAAAAGACCAAGGCTAACACCGAGCTGATTGTGATTGTGACGCCGGAGATTGTGGCGCCTATTCCAGCCGGGGATCCGTTGCCTGCGCTGAAGTTCCCTGCCAAGTTCCTGCCGCCCAACTCTGGAATCCCGATGAATACTCCGGATGCGAAGACAGCAGCCAACACACAAGCCCCTGCTCCGCCGACTATGCCAGTCGAAAAGTTGATTGACAGCATGAAGCCGGAGACTCCACTGATGATTGAAGGGGGCTCGGGAGGCTTTGGCTCGGGTGGAGGGGCGTTGCCAACGGGCAGCTCCGCAGCTTCCTCCTCACAACCGTAGCAATGAGGTGTCCGGCTACCCTTTTTGGGGCAGCCGGATCGCTTTAGAAGAGATCGCGGAGAACGCCGCGACATGCAGGCGAAAGGATCGGGGAGAACCGGATGAATCCGTTCGGCTGGATCGCATCGGGGCTGCGGAATTGTTTCTCGTTACATCGCAATACCCCCCAGGACGTTCGCCTGCGGGTCTCAAACCTGACACGCAATACGGTACTCGCCACTTCAATGGAGGTGGCGAACACCGATTCAAAACGCAGGAAAGGCCTGCTGGGACGCGAGGGTCTTTCTTCCGGAGAGGGTTTGTGGCTCTGCCCCTGTGAAGCTGTGCATACCTTTTGGATGCGATTTCCCATCGACTTGGTCTATCTTGACCGCAAGAATCGAATCAGGAAACTTACGAGCGACGTGCGCCCATGGCGGCTGTCGGGCTGTTTCCGGGCTCACTCCGTAATCGAACTCCCGTCAGGCACGATTCGCGCCACACAGACACAGCCGGGAGACATCCTGGAATTCTTGACTGCTAATCTGATGAACTAAATTAATGACGATTCGGATTTTTTGACCTAACGCGCCGTGAATCAGATTTTGAAGGAGTGAGCGTAAACGGCACTTAATCGGGCTCTTCGGGCGTCGATGTTGCAGCGCGATGAGGATTGCGCCTCACATAAATCCACAGATAGAATATGCCCATCAACAGCAAGATGAGCGGAACGGGAAAGATCTGCACGGCCACCAGCATCTTGCCGGTTAGCGCGTTTGCGTGAAAATTCAGCTTGCTGAGGAGTCCAAAGAAAACTGCCCACGGAATATCCCCGGTCAGCACAACACCCCCTGTGGTCAACGCCAACGCCAGCCGACCAATGCGCCCTCCTTCGGCCCAGAGCATGGCGCAGGCCGGAACCGCAAGCAGCACAAGCCTTGCGTCAATCTGCCGATGGTAGACGGGCAGCATGGTTAGAGCCGCAACGGAGGCCAGCGCCAGCCACGTTCTCTCGGGAGTGGGGCGGGTTCGCAATGTGACCAATCCCCATGCAAGAATCAGCGGCGCACAGATCAGATAGCTTGCCAGATTGTAGAAGCGCGGTTCGTCGTGCAGGGCGCTCAGAGCCGTTTGCAGGTTAATCAACATATCAAGGCCGTGACCGCCCGTCGAAGCAGGCCCGAAGTCGCTGATACCGCCGTGAACCGAAAAAGCCGCTAAATTTGAGTGCCATTCCTGCACCCACTGCGGCGCCTCATGTCCCACCCACCAAACCGCGAGCAAACTGATCACCGCGGTCACAGCCAGGGTTTGCAGTGCTCGCTTGCGGAGAACGCTGCCAGCCAGCAGCAAATAGAGCCAGACCATGCCCGAGTCGTGCGGCTTGAGCGCCAGACTGACCGCAAGGCACAAGATTCCAACCGGCACAAACCTCTCGCGAATAAAACACCAGATGGCCACGGCGCACAAGCTGATAGCAATTCCGGCCGCATTGCCTGTTATCAGGAGCGTTTCGCTGTTGGCCAAAAGAAAGCCAACCAGAATGCCGGAAACAACTGGCGCGTAATCGGCCCCGAGATTCCATATCAGAAGCGAAGCCAGAATGAAACTCCCCGCGATAAGCGCCAGCCAAAGTATGTGCGCGGAATGCCACGGGAGCAGAGCAAAAGGTACCGTGATCGGGAATGCCGTCGGCAGATAAATACTCTTCGTTATAATTTGGCGAACTATCGCAGTATCCGGTGGCAAGTCACCTCGCTCTGCCCGATATACGCGCAGTACATCGCTTTCCTTATACGGGTCAGAATGTTGAAGAAGGCATCGTGTCTGGTAGTAAACGACCCTGAAATCTACGAACGGAGCAGGGGCGCTCCGCTCCAGAGCAACTCCGAACAACAGGAACACCACGCTCCCCAGCAGTACCAAATACAGGCCATCAAGCTGCGCCTTCGTCATATTACTTTTCATTCTGAATTCTCGTTGAGTACCGTTTTGAAGCCGGCGATCAGTGCGTGAGATTTCTAGTCGCGAACGATGACGACGGCAGAATCGTATCGCACATACACCCACAGATAGAAGATGGCCATCACTAACAAAATCGTCGGCATGGCGAGGACCTGCGCGGCCGTCAACAGCCTCTCAGGCATCCCCACCGTTGACACATGAAGATTGGCGAAAAGGCTGAACAGCAAGATCCACACAAGGTCACCGGTCAGCACCAACCCGATTGTATTCACTACGACTGCGAACCAACCAACCAGGCCACCCTCAGTCCAAAGGACGACACAAGCCGGGATTGTGAGCAGAAGAAGTTTGGTATCCTGCTGGCGATGATAAATAGGCAGCAGGGAAAGAGCCGCAATTGCCGCGAGCGCCAGCCAGGTTCTGGCGGGAGAGAAGCGGAATCGCACAGTGACAAACACCCATGCAAGCAAGAGTGCCCCACATGCGATGTAGCTTGTTGCATTGTAGATGCGCGGATCATCCCAGAAGACGCTGATGACCGTTTGCAGGTTGACCATCATGCCGAGGGCATGACCTCCCTTTGAGGCCAGACTCGGATCGGAGAGGCCGCCGCGAGCTGAAAACGCCAGGATATTGGAATGCCATTCCTGCATCCAATGCGGCGCCACATGCCAAACCCACAGAACGCCGGGCAGACTCAGAACAATTGTCGCGACGAGGGCCTGTAATGCACGTTTGCAGTAAACTCCGCCCGCCAATAAAAAATAGAGCCAGATCAGGCCCGCATCTTGTGGTTTGATTGCGAGACTGATCGCAAGACAGAGGATGCCGACCGTAACATATCGTCCCCGAACAAAGCACCAGACAGCCGCCGCACACAGGCTTATTGCAATTCCAGCCGCGTTGCTAATCATAATGAGCACTTCGCTGTTGATCAGGAGGAGGCCGATGAGCGCACCCGAGAGAATCGGCGCGAAGTCTGCACTGATCTCCCAAATCAAAAGCGAGGCAAGGATAAGGCTCCCAACGGTGAGCGTCAGCCACAGCAAGTGTGCAGGCCCCCACGGCAGCATCGCAAAGGGAACCGTGAAAGAAAATGCGGACGGCAAATAAATATAGCGCGTCACTATTTGGCGAATTTTCTCGGTATCCTGTGAGCGTTCTCCCCCTTCCGCATGGGTCAGGCGCTGTACTTCAACTTCGTTGTACGGGTCACAATGCTGAATAAGGCATCTGGTAGGGTAGTAAATTGCTCTGAAATCCACCATTGAAGCAGCATTGACGTTTTCTGCGAGAATACCCAGGAAAACAAATGCGAAGCTTCCGAGCAACACAAAATACAGACCATCGAGCCGTGCCTTTGTCATTTTACCCTTCTTTCTGACTACTTTTCGGGTACCGTTTAGAGGCCTGTGATCAGCGTTTGGATTCTCTGGTAGGGGATGATGTCGCGGTCGGGATCGTATCGCACATACACCCATAGATAGAATATGCCCATTGCAAGCAAGATAGGCTGAACGGGCTGCATCAGGAGGGCCGCCAATATCTGCCCTGATAGCCCGGCTGCGAAAACGTGCAAGTTATTGATAAGAGTCAGGAGAATTGTCAGCGGAATATCTGCTGTTAAAACAACTCCCGCGGAAGTCACCAGCAGCGCAAGCCAGCCAGTCCGTCCGCCTTCAGCCCACAGGATGGCGCAAGCTGGAATGGCGAGCATCAAAAGTTTCGCATCCCATGTGTGGTGATAAGTCACCAGCATCGAAAGGGGCACGACCGCTGCGAGCGCGAACCAAGCGCCGCTCTGAGAAAAGCGCAATGTGAGAGTGCGAACTGACCAAACCAGCAGGAGCGCACCGCAAACCAGATAGCTCACTGGGTTGTAGATGCGCGGGTCATTCCGGAAGACGCTGATGGGCCCCTGCAAATCAATGACCATCGACGCCTTGTGGCCAGCGTAGGAAGCTGGTCCAGGAGCGCCCGCGGCACCAGGCGCCGAATCCACCGACAGATTGTAACTCCAGTCCTGCATCCAGGTAGGCGAAAGGTGCGAGTGCCAAAGAAGGGCCGAAAAACCCAGGACGGCGGTAATGAGGAGAGTTTGCATTGCGCGTTTTCGGCAGACCCCGCCAGCCAACAGGAAATAAAGCCAAATTAGCCCTGCATCATGCGGCTTGATAGCGAGACTGACCACCAGACATAAGACGCCGACCAGCTCGAACCGCTTCTCAAGGAAGCACCAGACAGCCACTACGCAAAGTCCTACAACGACACCAGCCGTGTTACCGCCGCCAAAGATCATCTCGCAGTTTGCAAGCAAGATACATATAAGGAAAATGGAGACTTTCGGCGCATATCTTGCGCCAAGAATCCACATAAGTAAGCCGGCAAGAGTCAAAACTCCGGCGGTGAACGCCAGCCACAGCAGATGTGCAGGTCCCCACGGGAGTATCGCAAAGGGAGCTATGAAGATAAATGTGGTTGGAAGGTGTATATAAGTCACTACCGCGCTGCGGGCTTCAGCGCTCTCCAGCGGACATTCCCCGCCTGTAGACTGGTAAACACTATTCGGCGCGCTCACCTTGTACGGGCTGTGGCCTTGTAGCACGCAGCGCGTGCCGTAGTAGACTTGCTTGAAATCCACACACCCATACGCGGAATGCTGAATTGAGTAACCCCACACAATTGAAATTCCGGTGGCAAGTAATATCCACGCTACCGCAATCCACCGCGTCCTAACCATGGTCCGCTTCTCTCTCTGACGAATCCGGCGCAAGCCCCCGGGAATCATACAGGTGAGTTAGTATTTCAAAAGTGCAAGGTACTTATGCTTGCGTCAGCGCAAACGACGCTACACCTGTTCCACATTTTGCGCCATGGCTGCTTTAGCGGAGACAGTATAGCACCTACACCCAAAGTAGAATGTACGGATTTGCATAACGATGGGCGAGGACAGCGGCATCAGGTCAAAAGGGCGTTCCCCTTCGGTTAACCCGCTTTAGATATGCGCGCGGCGTGGTGAGAACGCTGAAGATTGTCTGCGAGTTACCTTGAGAAGGCGGCCGCGAATCACTGACCGCGCAGGAAAGGATTACTTCTGCGCTCCGCTCCGATGGTGGTGGCGGGGCCGTGGCCGGCGAGGACGCGAGTCTCGTCGGGCAAGGAGAGCAGGCGAGCTTGAATGGAGTCGATGATCTGGCCGTAGTTGCCTCCGGGCAGATCTGTGCGGCCAATGCTGCCTTCAAAGAGCGTATCGCCTGCGACCAGAAGCTTGAGCGCGGCAAAGTGAAGACAGACCGAACCTTGCGTGTGGCCGGGAGTGTAGATGACCTGGGCGGGGTAGTTTTCCAAACCCACGCGCTGGCCGTCGGTCAGGTTCTCGTCAGGCGGAGCTGTTTCGGGCGTTGCTACGCCCAGCCAACCGGCTTGTTGATCCATCATCTTGAGCAGTGGCAGGTCATTTTCGTTCAACAGAATAGGTGCGCCTGTGAGCCCCTTGAGCTTGAGCGCTCCGCCCACATGGTCGATGTGGGCGTGAGTGACGAGGATCTGCTTGAGCTCGAGGCCGAGTGCGACGAGCCGACGATAAATCCGGCCAACCTCATCGCCGGGATCGATGACGATGGCCTCGCCGGCCTCACGGTCGCCGAGAATGGTGCAGTTGCAGGCCAATGGGCCAACGGGGAAGGTTTCCAAAATCATTCTTCCATTGTATTGCGCCCGGCGCTTTACACGAGGGCGGGTTTGCGGAAGGTGAGCGCGTAGAATTTGCCGTCCTTCAGCATTTCAACGTGGATGTTTTCCATCTCCGGCGGCACCAGGTCAATGGGTACCGTGACAGCTTGTTTGCGGTTCGCGTAAAAACTGCTGGTGAATGGAATGTTTTCGTAGGTACTCTTCACGTACTCTTCGGTTTCATCCTCGATCATCAGGTGGCCGCCCGGCTTGGCTACGCGGATCATCTCGCTGATGGCCTTGGCGCGGTCGCTGAAAAAGTTGAAGCCGCCGGCGGTGTAGACCACGTCGAAACTGGAGTCGGCAAAGGGAAGGGATTCGGCGTTGCCCAGATAAAGGTCGGCATCCATTTGCCAGCGGCGCAGATTGTTCTGGCCGTTGGCCAGCATCTCGGGCGAGAGATCAAGGCCGGATAGTTTTGTTCCATGAGGCAGATACTTGAAATTAAGGCCGGTGCCGACACAGGTCTCCAGCACAGAGTCGCCGGGTTTGACATCGAGCAAACTCATATAGTTTTCGAAATATGAGTCGAGCTCCACGCCTCGGAAGGCTCCAAAGACGCGCTGGGTGTCGTCGTAGAAGCCGCCGATGGTTTCGTAAAGGTGGTTGTACTTGCCGTTGTCGCCGGTAAGGTCTTCCGGTTTGAGGAAGGTCGGAATTCCGTTGCGCACTGGAAAACGCTCGCCCGAGCTGCTGATCAGGGCTTCTTTGCCTCGTTCGGTTACCACATGCAATGGGTTTCCGGTGAAGGGGCTTTGCAGCATGGCGATGGACTGCGCGCGGTCGGCCCAGGTCTTTTCCTTGATCGGGTGGAAGAGCGCCCAGATGCTCAGAAGCAGCGCCGCGCCAAGGCAGATTGAACCAAAGATCGTGCCGAAAAGGGGTGTCGCGTGCAATACGGCGATTCCAGAGGATCGAGACAACTCGACGCCTGCCGCAAGAACAACACCTGCGCCAAAGACAAGGGTGGTCGCATGGGATTCACGATTCCACAACCAGACGAGCGTCGACGCAAACCAAAAGATGAGGAATTTGTGTATTCCGGTTGCGAAGGCCGGGCCGATGTGCAGCGACGATGTGAGGAATGGAATCGCCACCCCCGCGAGCGGAAAAGGAAGTGTCGAGAGGAATCCGGCAAGGCGCGGGCTGACAAGCCGGTGAAAGGTGAATGGCAGAAGGCCGAGCACCGCAGCGATAACCATCCAGCCAAGATAACTAAGCGCCTGTTGCGGCCCAGTCAGCGGAATCTTGTGCCAGCCAAAGATCAGGCTGGGGACGACGCCAATGGCCATCATCCACAGGAATCCGCGCCGGGGCTTTTGAGTGAGGACGAACCACAGACCGGTGATTGGGCCGGTCCAGGCTCCAACGCGAGAGACGAAAAAACCGAGGACAAATAGGGTTGCGACAATCCAGGCAATGATCTGAGAACTGCGGCTGGGACGGACTTGCGTAGGCATCTTACGGTTCTCCTTCGTTCTTGGTGCAATGCTTTGGACTTGAGCTACTGACCTTAGCTAGCCTTACTGGATGGGTTCAGGTCCTGTTGGCGGCGAGTTGCCCTCTGTCGTTTGCGGATCTTGAACAGCGCCAGCCTCAATGGAAGCAAGCTCTTCCAGGGCGGATTCTCCCCAATCGAGCGCAGCGCGGGTCAGCGCTATTCCCAGGCTCAGCGTGAGCATCCAGTAGGGTTTGTGCGGGTATTGGGATTGATGCTGGTTTGCCATTTTCTCAATCCCTTCGAGCATGGCCAGCGAGCGCTGGTTTCGTTTTTGCAACTCACGGACATGCGCGATCGAGACGCCGGGCTCTGCCTCCCTGCCAAAGAAAAGTTTAAGCATGAATTCATTGCGAGGTGGATCGTTTTGAAAGGGCAAAGCAAGCCACTCGCGAAGGCAAGCGCGGCCGACATCGGTCGGCGCATATTCCTGCCGCCGTTTTTTAGGTGCGGAGACTGGCTTGCGTGCTTCGATGAGACCCTCGGCTGCCAGTCGCTTGAGGGCTGGGTAGATTTGACCGTAGCTCTCGCCCCAGAAACTGCCAAAGTTATCTTCAATGGCTTTGTGAATCTCATAGCCGGAGAGATTCGGCTGGATCGAGAGCATACCGAGGATGACGTAGGCAGTGCGGCTGTGTTGCATGTATCTACAAGATATATCTGTAAGATATTAATGTCAATATAGATCTTTGAGGCGCTGGTGCAGGTGCTGTGTATTAGCAAAAAACGGCGGGCCAAAAGGCCCGCCGTTTTTTGTAAATCTTAATGGAAAGAACAGTTTGTGGTCTACTTGCCTGACTTGGCAGGCGCTGAGGCCGGCGCGGGCTTTGAGTTCTCGAGCACGGAGTGCGAGCCGCCGGTTGAGCGCTGGTAAAGGATGGTCAGGCTTATAGAGGTAAGCATGAAGATAATCGCCGACCAGGTGGTGAGCCGGGTGAGCACATTGGCTGCGGCGCGGGGGCCAAAGGCGGTCTGCGAACCCTGTCCGCCGAAAGCGCCCGCGAGGTCAGCGGAACGGCCCTGCTGCAGAAGCACTACTCCGATCAGAAAGAGGCACACAAGAATGTGCAGGCCGACGATAAAAGCGAAAAGGATATTCATATTGGAAGCTACTTTCCAGGTCAGTCCGGCTGGCCCGGACGAGAAAAATTTGGTGCGGAAGAGGGGACTTGAACCCCTACGCCTTTTGGGCGCCAGCACCTCAAGCTGGTGCGTCTGCCAATTTCGCCACCTCCGCACTGAGGTGAACTTAACAAGTATAGCAAAAGTCAGAGGTGTCGAGAAACCGTGTTTCAAGGGCCTGCTACCTCAGTAGTGTTAACAGACCCTCGGCTGTGTCACTTGGCCAGCCGCGCCATCCACCTGGCCAGGGCCAGTTGGTCTTCTGTGCCGGCGGCGCAATCGGCCTGGACGCTGCGTCGATCTGCGGAGTCGCGATTCTGGCTGAGTTTGAACTTGCCTTCGATCCGTTGAATAGCGATGCGGAAGCCTACGATTTCCGCCAACATTGACCGGCGGAAATCGGCGGGCATAGCACGCCATTTTTCTGCGTAGGCCGGCTCGTGAGCGCTTATCAAACCGGAAAGCAGGGCCTCCTTGCCGGCCTCGTCCTCTACCAATTCCAGAGTGCCGTAGGCGTGGACGGCGATGTAGTTCCATGTGGGAACCGAAAGCGGATCACCATATTGCGCGGGCGAGATGTAGCTATGGGGCCCGGAGAAAATGACCAGCGTCTCGTGCCCGGCGAGGGTTTCCCAATGGCTATTGGAACGGGCGAAGTGGCCTTCAAGCAGTCCATGCGGGCTCGCATCCTTGACCACCAGCGGCAGGTGCGTGGCCACCAGAGGCGCATTGGCCGTAGTATCCGATTGTGGAGCAAGCGCCGGGCCAATGAGAATGGCAAACGAGTAAGCCCGCATGGACTCGATTAGAAGGTCGCGGTCGGTGATCTGGTTAAATTTCGGCGTGTACATTGCAGCTCCTATTGAATGCGTTCGAAGCGAAAGCCGCCTTCGCGCAGGGCGTGGCTGATGGCAGTGATGTGGGTTGCGCCGCGCGTCTCAATGGTCACATCGATCACGGTTTCGCCCAGGCTGACGCCATAGTATGCGCGATTGTGGATGGTTTCAACGATGTTGGCGCGCTCGCGGGCGAGGATTCTTGTCAAGTTGAGCAGGGCGCCCGGCCGGTCCTGCAAGTAAACGCGGACGCGCAGCAGACGTCCGTCCTTGACCAGGCCGCGCTCGATAATTTTTGCCAGCAACGAGACATCGATATTGCCGCCCGAGACCAACACCACAGTGGGGCGAGGCCGCAGATTGATCTTGGCCTGAACAATGGCGGCTAGTGCGGCAGCTCCGGCGCCCTCGGCCAGGGTCTTTTCCTGTTCCAGCAACATGAGGATGGCGCTGGCAATCTCCTCGTCGTCCACGGAAACGATCTCGTCTACGTAGCGAGAGACCAGCGGCAGGGTCAGGTCGCCGGCTCGGCGCACAGCGATGCCGTCGGCGATGGTGGCCTCGGCACTGATTGTGACCGGGACGCCGGCCTCACGTGCGCGCAACATTGAAGGCAGCTTCTCCGGCTCTACGCCGATAACGCGAATTTTAGAATTGGTTTCCTTCAGCGCGCAAGCGATGCCGCCGATGAGTCCGCCGCCGCCGATGGGCACAACGACGGCTTCGAGTCCGGGCACCTGTTCAAGCAGCTCCAGGCCGATTGTGCCCTGGCCGGAGATAACTTCCGGATCGTCGAAGGGATGAATAAAGGTGCGACCCTCTTCGACGTGGCGGCGTTGAGCTTCTTCGCAGGCCTCGTCGTAGCTGGCGCCGTGCAAAATAACCTCGGCTCCGTAGTTGCGCGTGGCCGCGACTTTAACCTGGGGTGTGGCCAGCGGCATCACAATCTGGGCACGAATGCCGCGGGCTGAGGCGTGGAAGGCGACTCCCTGCGCGTGGTTTCCCGCGCTGGCAGCGATGACGCCGCGCGAGCGCTCCGCTTCGCTCAGCGTGAGCAACTTGTTCAAGGCGCCGCGCTCCTTGAACGAGCCGGTGCGTTGCAGGTTCTCCAGCTTCAGGTGAATTGGCAGGCCGGTCAACTCGGAGAGGTGATGCGAGAGATGGCAAGGCGAAACATGAATTGCTTCACCGATGCGCGCGCGTGCCGCCTGAACGCTGCTGAGGGAGACGGATTCCAAAAGATACTCCTTGATTGATGGGTTTGAAAAGAAGGCCAAAAAGCGAAAAGCCACCATCCGCGTTTGCGGGGGGTGGCCTGGATAATGCGCGATTGCTAAATCCGGTTCGTCAGGCTCCGCTTCCCGCGTGCGTATTGGATCTGCTAATTCGCGGGTCGGAAACTGGCAAGGCTATGCACGGGACGGGTGAGAAGCTCGCGTTGGAGGTTAATGCGTGCATGACCTTGATTGCAGTAGAGCAGAGATGCAAGGTGCGCGTCAAGACAGAGGCGCAGGGCCAGGAAGGCTTCGAACCTCACAATACATCAGTTACCTTCGATTTGCTTGAGCCGCGAATGTTATGATCTAGACACAATTTTCAGACGATTAACCAAAGGCCTAGCTGAACGATGGTGAGTTCTCCATCCGCCTGCAAACTCGCGGAGTAAACACGCATGATCTGTACGAATTGCAAGAGTTATAGAGTCCGCCGAATCAAGAGGGAAGGGTTCTTTCGCATTAAACTAGCTCCTTTGTTCGGGTTCTATCCGTGGCGATGTTCTAACTGCGGGACGGTGCAAATGCTCAAAATGAGGGGCGGGCCGATGCGTAAGCGCAGCGCGGGCAATCCGCCCGGGGAGCCGGAAGCATTCAGCGAGCCAACTACGCCGAGAACATCGTGACTGATAGCAAGCAAAGCGACCGCTGAGGAAGAAATCAGATCAAGCTCGCGTGAACGCAGCTGACACTTTGCCTGGACCCCCGGAGTTTGCCTCGAAGGAGTCGGGAGCGCGTCGCAGGAACACCCAAAGATAGAAAATGCTCATCACCAGTAGAATGAGTGAGGCGGGCCTATTCAGGATAACGGTCAGTACCTGGCCTGATATCCCCGCCGTATTCACGTGCAGCTTTTCCGCAAGAACCGTGAGAACTACCAACGGAACATCCCCTGTGAACACAAACCCCGCGGTAGTTATTACGAGAGCGAGCCAGCGAATCCGGCCGCCTTCGGCCCATAAGATGGCGCAGGCGGGAACCGCAAGCATTACGAGCTTCGCATCCCATGGCCGATGATAGGTGACGAGCATAGTAAGAGGCACAACGGCTGCAAGCGCAAACCATGCTCTCTCCTGTGAGACGCGCGATCTTAGCGTGCGCACCGCACCGAGCAGGAGAAGCGTTCCGCAGACCAAATAACTGGCTGGATTGTAGAAATTCGCGTTGTCCTCAAAGACACTGAGGGCCGCTTGCAAATCGATGACCATCGCGGAAGAATGGCCGGTGAGGGAAGCGGGGCCCGGTTCATTGATGCCGCCGCGCACTGAAATCGCCGAGAGATTTGAGTTCCAATCGTGCATCCAGCCCGGCGCAACGAATGAAAGCCAGAGAAAGGCTGACACTCCGAGGACAGCGGTAACAAGAAGGGTTTGCAGAGCACGCCTCCGGTAAGGCGCGCCCGCCAGCAGGAAAAAAAGCCATACCAACCCCGAGTCATGTGGTTTGATTGCAAGACTGGCGGCAAGGCAAACGATGCCGGCCCACACAAACCGTCCCTTAACGAAACACCACACAGCTATCACGCACAGGCTTACGACAATCCCGGCCGTATTGCCTGCGACAAAGATCGACTCACAGTCGACAAGCAAAATACAAATCAGGAAGAGGGAGACATCCGGCGCATATCTCGAGCCTATATCCCACATCAAAAACGCGGCAAGTGTGAAGGCTCCTGCAGTAACCGCCAGCCATAACAAATGTGCCGGCCCCCAGGACAGCATCGCAAAGGGAGCTAAGAAGATGAATGCCGTGGGCATGTTCACATACAAAATAACGGCCTGGCGCGCCGCGACGGTCTCTGACTTGCGTTCCCCGCCCTCGAGCCGGTAAACCTGCTCCAGTTCACTCACGTTATATGGGTTGTGGTGCTCGAGCAGGCAGCGCGTGCCATAGTAAACAGCCCTGAAATCCACCCACCCATTCGCAGTCTGACCAATCGAGAAGCCCCAGGCAATGGCGATTCCACTGGCCAGCAGTATCCAAACCAGAGCGTTCCGCCGCGTTCTTGTCATGTTCAGCCTCTCTCTGGCTCGCGTCTCATGTAAATCCACAGATAGAATATGCCCATCGCCAGCAGAATGAGCGGAACGGGCCGCATCAGCGCAACAGTCAGCATTTGCCCTGACAAGCTCACAGTTGAGAGAGGGATATTTCTGGTGAAGGCCAGGAAAATAATCAATGGGAGATCTGAGGTGGCAACAATTGCGGTGGTAGTCACGAGGAACGCAATGCGCCCAATCCGAGCGCCCTCAGCCCAGAGCATGGCGCAGGCCGGAACCGCGAGCAATAGGAGCTTGGCATCAAAAGGCCGATGATAGGTTACCAACATGGTTAGAGGCGCGATTGCCGCCAACGCAAGCCATGTTTTTCGCTGCGAAATGCGCGACCGGAGAGTGCGAACCGCACCCGCAAGCAATAGCGCTCCGCAAACTAAATAGCTGACCAAGTTATATATGAGCGGATCGTCTCGGAAGACGGCCACAACCGACTGCAGATCGATAACCATGCTGACAGTACGGCCGGTCGAAGAGGTGGGGCCTGAGTCGCAGGGCCCGCCGGGTACCGAATCCGCCAGAAGATTGGAGTGTAGTTCTTGCATCCAATGCGGCGAAATGGGCGTTACCCAGACTATAGCTGCCAGGCCAAAGACTGCGGCGACAACCAGGGATTGCAGCGCGCGCTTTCGATAAACCCCATCGACGATGAGGAAATAGAGCCACACGAGGCCCGCGTCATGGGGCTTGATAGCCAGGCTGATCGCGAGGCACAAGACGCCGACCCAAACAAACCGTTTTTTGAGGAAGCACCAGACGGCCACGACGCAAAGACCAACGGCAACTCCGGCGGGATTTCCGGTTGCGAAGAGAGCTTCGCTGTTGGCAAGGACAAGGCAGATCAAGCCGCCGGAGATGACCGGTGCGTAATTTGCTCCAAGATTCCAGGTCAGGAAGCCGGCAACGACGAGGCTGATGGCGGTGAGGATCATCCACAAAACTTGGGCAGATTCCAGCGGCAGCATCGCGAACGGGGCAGTGAAAATGAATGCGGTTGGCAGGTACAGATCCCTCGTTAAAGCCTGCCGGAGTCCCACCGGAGGCGTCGCGCGTTCCCCCGCTTCTGCCAGATATGCACGCAGCGGCTCGCCTGGCTTATAAGGATCCGAGTGTTGAAGAAGGCATCGTGCCTCGTAATAGACGCCTTTGAAATCCAACATCAGGTCAGGTTTGGAGCGCTCCATGAAGAATCCCAAGGAGACGGAAACTCCGCAGGACAATAGCAGGCAAGCCAGAGTGATCCACCGCGTCCTAGTCATCTTCTGGCTCTCCTTCTGTCAGAGACGATGTGAAATCTCGGAATAATACCGCGGCCGTAGTTGGCGTAGTGGACAAATGTTTCTACGGCGAGACTGCGGGAGAGAACTGCTGTCTGGTCCGCGTTGAAGTCATCTATAAAAATGAGGAGGCAAATCCAGTTTGGCTCCTCAGCATCGTTTGCATCGTGACGCAAACGCGACCGACACATCTCATCTTGACGCTGAGAGTATGTCTTGATCATCTTGCCCTACCATGAATAGACTCGATCGGCGCAGTAGGTGTGAAGATGAGCTGTAACGCCGGGATATCGACGAACAGAAGCAGCGCCATAGCAACAGTACAGAAGGAAACCGACAGCATTAGCCACTTTTCGCGATAAAGCTTCTCGGGGTTCTCGGCCGCTCCATCCTTTTTGAAGGCAATTGAAAGGTAAACGGCCATAACCCAGGCGATCAGCGGAAATGAGAGAACCAACTCCATCCGATAGCGCATCAGGAAGGCTCCGAAGAGCAGCATTGATGTCGACGCGTAGAACATGACGCTGATGAGAATGGCTTCTGGGGTCAAGGATGCGAGCGACTTGCGGTACTCGTGCACGCAGCCGCTGGCAGAAAGGCGTAACAGCTCCGAATAGCGCTTCAAGGCCATAAAGTAGCAGCCGATCATCCAATAACTCACCACAAGCGATACTGGCGGGACCGTGTACTGCGTTATGGCGAACCACCCGATAAGCAGCCGGAGCGGGTTATTGATGGCCTCTGTTAAAACATCCACTATTGGTATGTCCTTGGAACGAACAGGAGGGATGTTATAGACGCATCCCATGCACCAGAACCCAAGCAAAGTCAACAACAGCGCGAAGGAAAGAAAATATCCGAGAGCCAGGCCTGCAGCGCAGAGCGCGATCCATTGAGCGTAGGCCAGGCGGATGTGCACAAGCCCCGACGGTACCGGACGCTTGCTCTTGATCGGGTGGGCGCGGTCGAACGGGGCGTCAAGCACTTCATTAAGCACGTAGTTGCTTGAAGAGATCAACCCGGCCGCGAGCAGAGCCAGAATCAGTTTGAGAAGAACTGCGCCATTCAGCGGTGTTCTGCTGAGCGCAAATGCCGCGATGGCTCCAGGAACAACGAATAGATTCTTAACCCAGTGATCGAATCTGCAAATCGCCAGATGCCCACGGAGTTGTGGTGTGGCGGCGGATTTGTCCCTTCCCGGATTATGGCGTATCGAATTCACCACTTTCTGCTCCTGAGAAAGATCAATGGTATGACGCTATCACAAATGAAGTTGACTCTTGAGGAGGACTCCTTTGAAATCCATCATCAAGTCAGGCTTGGCGCGGTCCAAACAGAATCCCAATGAGACGGAAATGCAGCATGACAACAGCAGGCAAACAGGGCGATCCACCGCGTCCTTGTCATCTTCAGGATCTCCTTTTGTCAGACTTTTAGAGACGGTGAGAAATCTCGGAATAATACTGCGGAGTAATCTTTCTTCCGTTTGCATTGAAGCGGGGAATGCGCGCGATGCCCCACCTGTGCGCTACAAAGCTGGCTGTGGTGCTGAGAACGCCGAGCCCATACTCCACGCTGCGCTTAAAGTTGATGGACGAGGCTTCCTTAAAGTATTTTGTCGGGCAGGAGATCTCTCCAATGCGGAAGTTGAACATTACGGCCTGCGCGATCATCTGGTTGTCGAAGACGAAATCATCGGAGTTCTCCAGCAGCGGAAGAGTCTCGAGTAACTCCCGCGAGAAGGCCCGGAATCCTGTGTGGTACTCCGACAGCTTCACGCCCAGAAACAGATTCTGAATGGCCGTGAGGAAGCGGTTGGCGACGTACTTATAGAGCGGCATTCCGCCTTTCAACGCTCCCGCTCCAAGAATGCGCGAACCCAGAACCATGTCATAGACGCCGCTGGCCACCATGCCCGCCATGGCCGGGACCAGGGACGGCGTGTACTGGTAATCGGGATGCACCATCACCACGATGTCAGCGCCCGCGGCAAGCGCCTCGCGGTAGCAGGTTTGCTGGTTGCGTCCATAGCCGTAGTTGGCGTCGTGAACAAAAGTCTCCACGCCGAGACTCCGCGAGAGAGCCGCGGTCTGGTCCTTGCTGGAGTCATCCACAAGAATCTTGATGTCCACCAAATCGGACAGCGCCTGCACAGTTTGTTCCAGTGTTTTTTCCGCATTGTATGCTGGCATGACTACCGCAATGCGCTTACCGTTTATCATTCGCCTACCTGCTGAGTGCATTCTATATCTCGGTTGGTGTGTCGCACATACACGCACAAATAGAAAATGCCCATTGCCAACAAAATAAGCGGGGTGGGCCGCGTGAACACAACCGCCAGCATCTTTCCGGATAGCCCCAGAATGGAGATATGAAAGGCGCTGGAGAGAACTGTAAGAATGGTCAAGGGAATATCCGCGGTGAACACAATTCCAGCCGAGGTTACCAGGAGCGCAAGCCAACGAATCGGTCTGCCCTCGGCCCAGAGGATGGCGCAGGCTGGAACCGCGAGCATCAGGAGCTTGGCATCGTAGGACCGATGGTAGGTTACGACGATGGTAATAGGCACAATTGCCGCGAGCGCGAGCCATGCCCCCTGCCGCGAGAAGCGGGATCGGAGAGTGCAAACCAACCCGATAAGCAAGAGCGCTCCGCAGACCAGATACGTGACCAAATTGTAGATGCGCGGATCTCCGCGGAAGATATAGATGGCGGATTGAAGGTCGATGATCATGCTCGGGCCGCTTCCGGTATTGGCGGAGTTAGGTCCTGGGTAAGCTTGCCCGCCGGGGGCCGATTGCGTCAGAAAATTGTCGTGCAGTTCAGGAAGCCAGTGTGGCGCTACTTGCGAAATCCACAGAATGGCGGGCAAGGCGAGTACGGCGATGACCAACAGAGTTTGCAACGCGCGCTTCCTATAAACTCCGCCCGCCAGCACGAAATAGAGCCAGACTAAACCTGCGTCATGGGGCTTTATGGCGAGGCTCACCGCAAGGCAAACGACGCCGGCCCAAACAAACTTGTCCTCTAAGAAACACCAGACGGCCACCGCGCAAAGTCCTACGACGATCCCAGCGGGATTGCCGGTTGCAAGAACAGCTTCGCAGTTGGCAAGGAGGAAGCAGATCAACATGGCAGTGATTGCCGGTGCGTAACTGGCCCCACGATTCCACATCAGAAGAGCCCCGATGAGGAGGCTCAGGGCGGAGAGAATCATCCAGAGCAGGTGTGCAAGACCCCACGGGAGAATCGCGAAGGGAGCGATGAGGATAAACGTGGTTGGCAGGTAAATATTTTGCGACAGAGCTTGTTGAAGCACGTGAGAAGGTGGCGTGAGGTCATTTTGTTCAGCGAGATAAGCACGAAGTGGTGCTCCGTCGTTGTAAGGGTCGCTGTGTTGAATCACACTTCGCGCGGCATAGAAGGTCCCCTTAAAATCGATCATTGCATCATGGGATGTGCGCTGCAGAAGATACCCCCATAAAACGGAGATTCCGCAGCACAGCAACAGCCAAAGCAGGCTATTCCGTTGAGTCCTCTTCAGATCCATGCTCAACTTTACTCTCAATGCTTTCGGCCGCCTGGGACTAGCACAACGACCAAGAGAAGGATGATTGCGGCAATAAGACGCAGCCCAAAAAGCGAGGGAGAGAACGCGACGGCAAGGGCATTGCCAAGCGTATCTCTCCCCGCAGCAACTAAGGCGGCCAATTTTGGCGCGTAGACCCGGTTTTGTCCAGGGTCCTGTAAATACCGGGCCTCAGCGCCGTGTCGATATTGATGGACGCGGTGCGTGTGCCCGTTGCCGGAGCCTTCATGCCGACAATGCCGCCGAAGGCAATCGGAGGAACGATGAGAGCATATTCAACCAGAATCTGACATTCTCCAGCACGGCGAACTACTGTGAGGTTTCAGTCTCCGGCCGAATAAGGCTATCTCATTCTGCAGTGAGGGAGTGTGATCATTTCCGGCAAGAGGCGCCCTTATACTGGTTCTGGCCCAAAAAACCTCTCCCGAGGAAACATTGGATTTTGTGTCTTGGCGATGTACTGCCAAGGGTTAGATGTCATGTGCCAATGTTGTGCTGATGGTTATGAAAGCGTTGTTGAGGCCATTGGCCAGAACTTTCATGTCAGCAATTGCGCCGAAAGCGATCAGAGCGACGACCAAAGAATACTCGACCAGATCCTGACCCTCTTCGCGGCTCATCAGATCTCGGAATCTCACCGACACCTGTTGAAGGATATTGAACATTCCTACGCCTCCACAGGCTGATCTTCCAAGCCGCGTGCGCGTGCTAACTAACGGTTGACTGCCGCGATTTACAGATCGCTGGCGAGTGTTGTGCTGATGGTTATGAAAGCGTTGTTAAGGCCATTGGCCAGAACTTTCATGCCAGCGATTGCGCCGAAAGCGATCAGAGCAACGACCAAGGCATACTCGACCAGGTCCTGGCCTTCTTCGCGGCTCATCAGGTCCTGGAACTTCACATACAGCTTGAGAAGCATCGTATTCATTTTTGTTCTCTCCGTAAGTTGATTTTCCCAGCCTGAGGCGGGGACGACCCTTAATTAGCAAGTATCGTGCCATTCATAATAACAGAGGATTTGTCATAATAAATCAACAACTTAAATAAATCTTCCCAACCGGGGAATACGGCACAGTGTAAACTATTGTATACAGGGCGAATCGGGCAGATCGACCTTGTATACATGGCTTGGTTGTGTAGCACGTGGAACTGTGCTGGCTGGTTTCTGTGGTGGACTGCGGATCGCCAAGCTGCCTGGCCAACAGGGGCAGGGGCACCTTTAAGAAGCTGCTCGGCCTATTCCTGGAGACTCAGCGACGGGGCGAGGTGGAAGAACTTGAGCCCGCTGGGAACGGCGCAACTGTCAGGAACAGAAGTAGAATAGCCTCCATGGCAAACACCGCGGAACTTTCCTCCCCTCGGCCAAAGTATGACGTCGCAGACCTGTCGATCGCCTGCGTTACGGGGCTGATGCTTGCTTATACCGTTTTGTTCATTTGTGTATTGCCGATGATAGGCAAGCTGGCAGGCGGACGCGATTTCGTGGTGTATTGGGCTACCGGCCAGCAGCTCGTTCACCACGCCAGTCCGTATGATGCGGGAGCAATGCTGCGGATTGAACGCGCTGCGGGGCTTGACGCCAAGTTCAAAGTCGGCTTCATGCGGAACCCGCCCTGGGCAATGGCTCTTGCGTATCCCCTCGGATTCATCGGCTTGCGGGCCGGAGCGTTGTTGTGGTCCCTGGTGCTGCTGGGTTGCCTGGCAGGCTCAGTCCTCATGCTCTGGCGGATGCACGGACGCCCCGAAACGAACGTACATTGGCTGGGGTTTTCCTTTGCGCCAGCCCTGCTTTGCGTGTCGATGGGGCAGACTTCACTGTTTGCGCTGCTGGGGTATGTCCTCTTTTTGCGACTGCACCGCCAGCATCAATTTTTGGCAGGGATCTCCCTATGGCTCTGTTCGCTGAAGCCTCACCTCTTTCTGGTCTTTGGTGTTGTGCTGCTGGCGTGGATCGTGCTTTCGAAGAGCTATAAGATACTGGCGGGAGCGGCGGTAGCGATGGCCGCCAGTTGCGCGGCCGTATATTTTATCGACCCGGGAGCATGGAGCCAGTACGCACAAATGATGCACAGCTATGGAATTGAGACAGAGCCGATTCCGTGCTTGAGCATCCTTCTCCGTCTCTGGCTACGCCCGCAGGCAATGTGGCTCCAGTTTTTGCCCGCTGCCCTGGGGTGCACCTGGGCGCTGCGCTACTTCTTCACGCGCAGGCACACATGGGACTGGATGAAAGACGGCAATCTATTGATGCTTGTCTCAATCCTGGTGGCGCCATACTGCTGGATTATCGATGAGAGTCTCGCCATTCCAGCGCTGTTGCAAGGCGCTTATCTCACCCGGTTCCGGCCTATGCTGGCAGTTCTTGCTCTTGCCAGCGTGGTAATCGAGGCCGAACTCATGAGCGGCTGCAAGCTATTTTCAGATTCCTATGTTTGGACTGCGCCCGCATGGCTTGCCTGGTATCTTTACGCAACCTGGAACAAGGACATCCGGACCACGGCAGATCACAACGTAGTCGCGGAGGATGCTCTGCAGGCGCGGAGGTAGTCAGCCAACTCGCTTACCCCGTGCTTGAACTCCCCCGACGGGCCCAGCAGGCTAACCACCAAATAGCCGGAGGAAGGCATTCCGAAGAAGTATCCGGGATGGACCCAGACGCCGCGTTCCAGCAGCGCCAACACCGTTCTCTCGTCGGATTGAAGCGCAGGTATGCGCAGCATGGCGTACCAACCGCCCTCCATCTCGAGACGGCTCACCTCGGAGAGGCGGGAGAGTTGCCCGTCAAGCTCGGCCAGGTTGGCTTCCACCCGCTCGCGAATCTGCTTCTGAATTGCCTCGCGGCCTTCAAGCCATGCGGGGAGCGCGCACTGAACGGGCGCGTTCATCGAGAGAAACGTGTCTGAGACGACCTCGAGCCGGTCGAGCGCCGCAACGGCCTCCGTTCCCGCGGCCACAATCCAGGCGGCCTTCATCTGTGGCAGCCCGGCAACCTTGCTCAGCCCGCTGACCACGAAGATCGGAACGCCCTCGATGCCGGCCGCAAAGCTCCTCGGCTTGCCGCCAAAGCCTTTTGAGAATTGATAATCGAGAAAAACTTCATCCACAATCAGCGCGAGATCGAATTCCCGGCATATTTGCGCCAACTCCTTGGCTTCGGACGGCTTGGTGAAGTGACCAGTGGGATTATTGGGATGGACCAGCATGATGGCCCGTGTCAGCGGCGAAACAGCGAGGCGAAAACTATCAGGATCAATCTGCCAGCCATGGTCGTAGAAGAACGGCACAGGTTTGATGCGCACATCGTTCAGCTCAGCCAGAAAGTCGAAGAGCGGGTAGCTCGGCTGGGGAACAAGGACCTCGCTGCCTTCATCGCAGAGCAGCCGGAATAGGAAGCTATAGGCCTCGCTGGTGCTCGTGGTCAGCGTAATCTGTTCGGGATTGAGCGAAATGTGGCGACTGGCATAGTAAGCGCAGACGGCCTGACGGGCTCGCAAGAGGCCTCGCGGCTGCGGATCGTAGACGAGCGCATCGGGGTCCGTGAGCGCCGAAAGCAGCTTTGGATCGTAGGTAAAGCCGCAGCGGGTCGGATTCGAGGCTGTGAGGTCGGCAATCGGGTCGCCAGCCTCGGTGCGCAGCCTGTGCGCCCACGCCAGTTCGCTCTCTTCCGTGTTCCAGTTGGTTCTCTCAGATAAACGCATGCGTCTCCATCTGCCTACATCCTTCAGCCTATAACCATATTCATAGGCCCGCCAGCCCGCGGGGATCATGCACAATAGACGCAGGCGCCCTACCAGGTATTGCATGGGCGTTCACGGGAGGAATATTGGCGCTGAGAGCGGTTGTTTTCGACTACGGAATGGTGCTAACAGGGGAGCCGGACTCTTCGGCGCACGAGAAGCTATTGAATATCACCGGCTTGCCGCTCGCCCGCTTTGAGAGCCTTTATTGGGCTGACCGGCCCGCCTACGATGAAGGCAAATTGACCGGCATCGGCTATTGGCAGAAATTCCTGCGAGAAGCAGGATTGCCGGCGGACCAGAAAAAGGTGGAAGAACTGAATCAGTGGGACATTCGCATGTGGACCACCCAGAATCCCGCGATGATCGACTGGCAACTGGCAATCAAGCAGCGCGGCCTACTTACCGCCATCTTATCTAATATGGGCGAAGCGGTGCTGGTCAGCGTGGAGCGCGAGTTCGACTGGATTCGCCGCTTCGATTTGCTGGTGTGGAGCTGCGAAGTCGGCGTCGTCAAGCCTCATCCGGCCATCTATCGCCACATGATGGCCGAGTTGGGGACGCCCCCCGAAGAGATCCTTTTTATTGATGACAAGCTGCCCAACATAGAAGCCGCTCGAGCGCTGAACATTCAGGCCGTCCAATTCTCCACCGTGGAACGGCTGCGCGAGGACCTGATCGCGGCCGGGCTTGCCGCCGAACTCCCACTGCCCGTCTGAGACGAAGTCGGCTCTCCTGGTGGGACTAAACTAATGAGTGCAGTACTGGCGATTACACAAGGCGGCCCAGCGCCGCCTTCGTCTCCATTACCGGTACTGCGTCAAGTTTAGAGACAGATCGTTAAAAAGGTGAATTCAATGCGAATAGCAAAGGCAATGCGCACGACCGCTTCAACCGTTCTAGGGTGTGTTTTGACGCTGAGCGCGTCTTTTGTATTGGCGCAAAGCGTACCTGTGGTTACGGGTGACGCCAGAGTAGATAAACTGTTGAGCCAGATGACGCTTCAGGAGAAGCTGACGCTGATCCATGGCACGCACGAGGACGACAAGGTCTATCAGGGCCAGGCAGGATATCTAGCCGGCGTTCCGCGTCTGGGCATTCCAGGGCTGCGTTTCGCCGACGGGCCTCCCGGTGTTCTTGTGCGCCATCCCTCGCAGGGCGAGACTGCCACCATGGGCGTGGCGGCAACCTTCAGCAGCAAGATAGCCGAGGAGAATGGCCTTGTAATCGGCCGCGAAGACCGCGCTCTCGGCATTGACGTCTCGCTTCAGCCGTTTGTGAATATCGACCGCGACCTGGAATTTGGCCGAGGCTATAACACCTTCGGCGAAGACCCGTTTCTGACCGCCGAGATGGGCGTGGCCGAGATCAAGGGTATCCAGTCGCAGCACGTCATGGCCCAGGTAAAGCACTTCGTCGGTTATGACTCCGATGGGACCAGCACATACATCGACGATCAGACGCTCCATGAGGTCTACGTTGCGCCATTCGATGCGGCGGTCAAGGCCGGCGTCTCCTCCATCATGTGTTCATACAACCGCCTCAATGGAACCTTCGCCTGCGGCAATCAGGGTACCTTGACCAAAATCCTGCGTGAAGAAATTGGCTTCAAGGGTTTTGTCACCTCCGATTGGGGCGCGGTCCACGCCGTAAAATTCATCAACGCTGGATTGGATATGGAGATGCCCGGCGAGATGAAGATCGGCGGCTTTTCGCTTCCGTCCTACTTTGATTCTCAACCTATGCCTCCTCCGGCGCCGATGCACGCTGGGGACATTGTCGCCGACATGTTTGGCGGCCACATTCCAGAAGAGCCGCCGCGTGGCCCCGATCACGGCAGTGACTTCGGCCTGAAGCTTGATCCTGAAAAGATGCCTGAGGCACTCAAGGACGGCACCGTGAACGAGGCCGCCATTACCCGCGCTGCCGGCCGTGTGCTTTATGAAATCGTCCGTTTCGGCTACCTGGACGGTGAGTCAAAGCACGACATCACCGCACAATCCTTTATTGAGAACGCCAAGATTATCGAGAAGACCGGCGAAGCTGCCGCGGTTCTCCTAAAGAACGAGGGTGGCGTATTGCCCCTCAAGGCTGCCGATCTGGAGTCCGTGGTCCTCATTGGCCCGACAGCCGGACAGGTGGATTCCATAGGCATTAACGGCGAGCGCTCAGTCGGCGTGACCCAACTGCAGGTTGGCCCTCTTGCGGCTCTCAAAGAAATCTCCGGCAATTCAAAAATCAGATTCGCCGTGGCCGACGACATGACCGGTTCGCCGGTTCCAGCTTCCACGCTTAGTCACGACGGCAAGCCTGGGCTGCTGCGCACTGGCAGTGGCAATCCGCAAGTCGATGCCCAACTCAACTTCACAGGCTTCGACGCCCTACCGCCCAACTCCACTGTTACCTGGAAGGGTTCGCTTACTGCGCCTCATGCCGGCACGTATTGGCTCTATCTTCAAGCCATGGGCACCAACGCCAGCATCGATCTTGATGGCAAACACCTTGGCAAGACAGGCGCTTCCCAAGGCGGCGTCCACGGCGACATCCTGCAAGCCAACCAGGACAACGCCGTTCCCACCACTGACCAGCTCGATAACGTGCGCGGCGCAGTGGAGTTGACTGCCGGACCCCACGAAATCGAAATCAAGACCACTCCGGACAGCTCCAATTCGCCGGTTCAGGTCCGGCTCAACTGGTACACACCGGAACAGCGCGAGGCCGACCACGCGGCTGCCATCGCGGCGGCCAAAAGCGCCAAAGTTGCGGTTGTCTTTGTTTGGACCCGTCTTCAACCGGTCTTTGGCCTGCCAGGAGACCAGGACAAGCTTATCGAAGAGATCGCAGCCGTGAACCCCAACACAATTGTCGTGCTCAACACGAGCCAGCCCGTCGCCCTGCCCTGGGTAAATAAGGTGAAGGCGATTCTCGAAATGTGGTGGCCCGGTGATGAGGGTGGCTGGTCCGCGGCTAACCTGCTACTGGGCAAGGCCAGTCCCGCCGGTCGCCTGCCTGTCACCTGGGCCAAGCGGCTGGAGGATTACGCCGCTACCGATCCCAGGCATCCCGAGCGCTCTTACAAGGGCGTGAATGGCAAGACGACTTACAGCGAAGGCGTCAACGTGGGCTACCGCTGGTTCGACAAAGAAAAGATCGCTCCGCTGTTTCCCTTCGGGTACGGCCTTTCCTACACCACTTTCGCCTATTCCGGCCTCAAGGTTGAGAAAGCCTCAGATGGCGGACTCGACGTCATCGTGGACCTCAAGAACACCGGCAGCGTGGATTCGGACGAAGTCCCGCAGGTTTACCTTGGCGCGCCCAGCGAGATTCCGACTGGTGTCCAGTTCCCGGTGCGGGCACTGGTAGCCTTCGACCGCATTCACCTGGCCGCCGGCGAAGCCAAGACCGTAACCCTCCACGTGGCTCCGCGCCAGTTGCAGTACTGGTCAACAAAGGAAGGGAAGTGGGTCACCGCAACCGGCAAACGCACGGTGAGCGTGGGCGCTTCGTCGCGCGATCTGCGTGTGGGGCAAAGCATCGACTAAATCACGATCGCCGTCACTGGTAGGCGGAAATCAAGGTTGAGTTGTGTCGTAACCCGAACCAATTCGTGCTTTTTTGCGAATTGGTTCGGGTGAAACAGCACTATTTTCCGTCTTTTTTTGCCATTTTCCATCTCGCAATAAATATCCCTGCCCTTCGCCCGTTACACTTTTCGCATGACCCTTCATCTCTATGTCGCCACAACCAGCCAGGGCAAGCTGCGGGATTTCCGCACGGCTGCCGACGCGCATTCAGTCCTAATTGAGCCGCTTCCGGAACTGGGAGAAATCCCAGCGCCGGAGGAGGATGGACTGACTTTCGCTGAAAACGCCACGATCAAGGCGGTTTACTACTCCCGCTTTGCCCCTGGAGAATGGGTGCTAGCGGACGATTCGGGCCTCGAAGTGGACGCGCTCGACGGTGCGCCCGGAGTGCGTTCCGCTCGATTTGCCGCCGATTCCGGGCTGACCGACTCGCCCGATGCCAACGACAATACTGATGTGTGGAACAATCTGGTGCTTTTGCAACGACTGGCCGGTATTCCCTCGGCGCAACGGACCGCCCGCTACCGCTGCGTTCTTGTGGCTGCCAGAGACGGAGTTGTCCTGCACACTGCCGAAGGCGCGGTCGAGGGTCTGATCCTGGATGCTCCGCGAGGGACAGGCGGGTTTGGCTACGATCCCCTGTTCTATTTGCCCGCGCTGGACCGCACGATGGCAGAGTTGGATTTGGAAACCAAGCACACGCTCAGCCATCGGGGGCGCGCTATTGCGGCGCTGTTGCCGATGCTGAGCGAATGACCCTCCACTTCTCTCATCCAAAACACCAAGGGTGCGGAACACCTTGACGATTGTGATATGGGACACCAATAATGAATCAAAATCAAATGGCGCCTCCGAGTTGCACAAACCGAAGCCGCTTTCCCCCCGGGAACTTGAACCCAGACCGTGAGCCTGGAGCTTTTAGGAGCTGAGACCGTTATGGCAACCGCTCAACAACCTGCCGCGCCGACCGTTCGTCGCGGCGTCCAGCCGTTGCGCGCCGGGGAAGGCTCGTCCTTTCTCTGGCACAAGCTACATTCGCTGCTGGGCATAGTCCCCATCGGCGCATTTCTGCTGGAGCATCTGCTGTCGAACTTCGAGGCGCTCAAAGGCCCCATCGCCTACGGGGCTCAAGTCAAATTTCTCAACGGCCTTCCGCTGGTGCGGCTACTGGAGTGGGTCTTCATCTTTCTGCCCATCCTTTATCACGCATGCTACGGCGTCTGGATCTGGCTGCGCGGCAAGTCCAACATCGTTTACTACCCGTGGGCGGGGAACTGGCTGTATGTTTCCCAACGCTACACGGGCCTGATCGCCTTCGCGTACATTTTGCAACACGTCATTCGCCAGCGTTTCATGGGCGTTATGCTTCCCGAGCATCCCTACGCGGCCTTCCATAAGGTGCAGGTGGAGCTTTCCAATCCCTGGATGGTCGCCGTCTATATTGTGGCCATGATCGCCATCTGCTGGCATTTCGCTTATGGCGTTTGGCTCTTCGCGGCCAAGTGGGGCATCACCACCGGGACGACGGCCCGCAAGCGTTTCGGCTACGTTTGCGTGGCGCTGGGACTGGCGCTGGCAATCATGGGACTGGCCAGCATTTGGGCTTTTGTTGGGCCTGACTACCGGAACGCGCCCGAAGACCCGGCTCCGGCTGTTTCCTTCTTTCATCCTGGCCATCCTGTAATCGAGGGATAACATGAACCGCAATTTCTTTAGTTACTTGCAAATGTGTTCCGTTATCGTATTGTTTGTTGGCGCTTTTGGCTTTTTGTTTTTCATTGCCAAGATGAAGCTGGATGTTATTCACAATCGGCTAGTGACTCCTGAAGAATCAAAAGAAATGTACAACTACTGGAAGTTGATCCGTATTCACCGATCCATCTTTCCAGAGAGCGGCAGAAGGAAACTATTCTGGACTTCATGGGCAATTTTCCTTATCGCTGTGTTGGTACAGTTCCTTCTTGGCATCACGATGTCGCATCTCAACAAATCGCATTGAAGCAAATGAATCTCGTAGGAAGATAGGAAACAATATGGCAGCACCCAGAATCATCGTGGTTGGCGGAGGCCTGGCCGGACTCGCGGCGGTCATCAAGATCGCCGAGGCCGGCGGCTCGGTCGACCTGTTCTCGATTGTCCCGGTCAAGCGGTCCCACTCGGTTTGCGCGCAAGGCGGCATCAACGCGGCCAAGAACTTGAAGGGCGAGGGCGACACAACCTGGAAACACTTCGACGACACAGTCTACGGCGGCGACTTTTTGGCCAACCAGACTCCGGTGAAGGCGATGTGCGAGGCCGCCCCGGCGATCATCGACCTGCTGGACCGCATGGGCGTGCCCTTCAACCGCACTCCCGAGGGACTGCTCGACTTCCGCCGCTTTGGCGGCACGCTATACAACCGTACCGCTTTTGCCGGCGCCACCACCGGGCAGCAGTTGCTGTATGCGCTCGACGAGCAGGTGAGGCGCTACGAGTCGGAAGGCAAGGTAAAGAAGTACGAGGGCTGGGAGTTTCTCTCCGCCGTCATCGACTCGAAAGGCGTGGCGCGCGGCATCAGCGCCCTCGACCTGCGCACCATGGAGCTGCGCTCTTTTGCGTCTGATGCTGTGATTCTGGCGACTGGCGGCATCGGAGCCATCTTCGGCAAGAGCACCAACTCCGTGGTCTGCACCGGCTCGGCGCAATCGGCTGTTTTTCAGCAGGGCGTTTATTACGCCAACGGCGAATTGGTCCAGGTTCACCCCACCACTATTCCCGGAGAAGACAAGCTGCGCCTGATGTCGGAGTCGGCGCGCGGCGAGGGTGGCCGCGTGTGGGTGCCGCGCACTCCCGGCGACAAGCGCCCCGTCAAGCAGATTCCTGAATCCGAGCGCTTCTACTTCCTTGAGGAGTGGTACCCAAAATACGGCAACCTCGTGCCGCGCGACATCGCAACTCGTGCTATTCACAAGGTGGTTTACGAGAACCACATGGGCATCGATGGCCAGCCAATGGTCTATCTCGACCTGACGCACATTGACCGCGCCACTTTGGATCGCAAGCTGGGCGGAATACTGGACATTTATGAGAAATTCGTAGGTGTCGATCCGCACGAAGAACCCATGAAGATCTTCCCTGGCATGCATTACACAATGGGCGGCGTGTGGGTGGACTTCAACCAGATGACCAATGTCCCCGGCATCTTTGCCGTTGGCGAGTGCGAGTACCAGTACCACGGCGCCAATCGCCTGGGCGCTAACTCGCTGCTAAGTTGCATCTACGCAGGATTTATCTCCGGCCCGAATGTTCTGACTTATGCCAGGAGCCTGCCCGCCGCAGAAGGCGACGGAGGTCACGCGGCTGAACTAACTCGTCAGGACGAGCTCAATGACAAGCTGCTAACGAATGAGGGCAGGGAAAACCCATTCAAGTTATGGCGTGAGTTAGGCGATACCATGACGAAGCACGCCACAGTAATCCGCTATAACAAGGGGCTCAGGGAGGCCGACGAGAAGATTGTTGAGCTGCTCGACCGCTATAACAACATGAGCCTGGCCGACCGCACCCAGTGGGCTAACACCAGCTTCGCATTTGCCCGCCAATTGAAAAACATGCTGGAGCTTTCCCGCGTGGTGGTGCAGGGAGCGATCTTGCGCGATGAGTCACGCGGCGCACACTACAAGCCTGACTTCCCGGAGCGCAACGACGAGAAGTTTCTGAAAACCACCAAGGCCAGCTTTACCGGCCTGGCTGACGGCCCGCGCTTCGAGTACGAAGAGGTCGATACGCAATTCATCACGCCGCGCCCGCGCCGTTACGACGTGGCGAGCTAAGGGAGACTGACAATGGCAAACAAGACTGTAGCATTCGAAATCAAGCGCCAGGCCAGCCCCGATGCTTCCGCGGTGTGGGAGCGCTTCGAGCTTGAGTGGCGTCCCGGCATGAACGTGACCACCGCGATGATGGATATCGCCGCCAACCCGGTGACTGCCGACGGCCAGCCAACCACCCCGGTCACTTACGATTCCAATTGTCTGGAAGAGATATGCGGCTCGTGCGCCATGCGCATCAATGGCAAGGCCCGCATGGCTTGCTCTGCGCTGGTCGATAATTTGGAACAACCCATCCGCGTTGAGCCGCTCAGCAAGTTTCCGCTGGTGCGCGACCTGCAAGTGGACCGGTCGGTTCTCTTTGAAAACCTGAAGGCGGTCAAGGCCTGGATTCCCATCGACGGGACGTATGATCTCGGTTCCGGCCCGCGCGTCTACCCGCAGGAGCAAGAGGTCAACTACCCGCTCTCCAACTGCATCTCCTGCACTTGCTGCATGGAAGTTTGTCCCCAGTTCAATGAGGACACAAACTTCGTGGGAGCGGCCACCATCGCTCAGGTGAAGCTGTTCAACAACCATCCCACCGGCAAGGTCTTGATGGAAGAACGGCTACGCGCTCTCGCCGGTGACGGCGGCATTCAGGAGTGCGGCTTTGCGCAGAATTGCGTCGAAGTCTGCCCTAAACGCATTCCGCTGACTAATGCCATCTCGGATGTGGGCCGCGACGTTCTTCTTCAGAAGGCCAAGGACTTCTTCGCAAAGTGACAGGGTTTCTGCAAAGTAATGACCGAGCCTGGGAAATGCACGAGGATGCTCATGCAATTCCGCTCTTCGCCTAGGTCAGCAGATACTTAAGCAAGGCCATGCGAATGTACAGACCGTTCTTCGCCTGCCGGAAGTAAGCGGCTCTGACGTTAGTGTCCACTTCCGGAGCGATCTCATTGACGCGCGGCAGGGCATGCATAATTATCGCCTCCGGCCTCATCCTGTTTGCCATCTCCGCATCGATTACATAAATATCCTTGACAGCATCATACTCCTCCCGCGAGGCGAATCGCTCGCTTTGCACGCGAGTTATATAAGCTACATCTGCCTCTTCAATAACTCCTTCGAGCTTTTCGCCCTCGCGGAATGGAATATTTTTCTCGACTAAGTATTCGCGGTACCGCTGCGGCAGACGCAACTGCGAAGGTGATATAAGGTCAATCGTCACTCCGGGGTATAAAGAAAGCATCGGCAAAAGGGAATGAATCGTCCTGCCATAAAGCAGGTCGCCGACGAGCGCAACACGCAGTCCATTCAGCCATCCAATCTCTTTCTTAATTGTGTATATATCCGCCAGCGCCTGGGTTGGATGCTCTCCGCTGCCATCCCCTGCATTGATGATTGGCACCGGAGAAATCTTCGATGCCGCCAAGGCCGCGCCCTCTTCATAGTGCCGGATTGCAATGACATTGGCATACTCGCTCACCACACGAACGGTATCGCCGATGCTTTCGCCCTTGGTTGCCGACGAATTGGTGCGGGCATTTTCGGCGGTCAGTACACCGCCGCCCAGTTTCTGCATCGCGGCCTCAAACGAAAACCGGGTTCGCGTACTCGGTTCGAAGAACAAGGTCGCGAGAATCCGGCCGCGCAATGGGCCTGTCAAAGCGCGAAAGACATCATCGCGCTCCATTCGATTAGCTGACTCAAAAAGTCCTAGCAGGAACTCCGGATCGTCGAACTGCCTGGCGCTGATTACGTGTTTGAGCTTCTCCATAGTGGGTCCTCTTGACTTGCCGAGTAAACCTTGCCTTTGAGCACGGTATAAGTCACGCGGCCTGGCATCGTATATCCTTCAAACGGAGACCAGGCGCACTTTGTCTTCATCTGATCGCGCCGAATTACAAACGGCGCATCGGGTTTGAGAATTGTGAGTGAACCTACATAGCCCGGCTCGACTACGCCATATCCTTTGCCGAATTCCCGAGGCAGAAACTCATTCACAAAGAGACCGGGGTTATAGGCGCAGACCCGCGCAATATCCCTCGCCGAGAATCCTTGCTCCGCCATTAGCCACGTTGCAAACGCTCCGTACGTGTCAAGGTGAGGCATGCCGCTCATGCCGCTCATTTTCTCTTCAATGGTATGTGGCGCATGATCCGTTGCAAGATAATCCACTAACCCATTGCGCAGCGCTGCGATCAACGCCAGCCTGTCTTCTCTGTCGCGCAAAGGAGGATTGGTCTGCAACCACTTATGATTGTCTTCGGTGAGCATGGAGTCGTCAAAAAAAAGATGATGCGGCGCGGCTTCGGCCGTAACGCGAACGCCACGCGCCCTGGCTGCAGCAATCTTTTCGAGGCCACCCTTCGTCGAATAATGACAAAGCTTGCCAATTAATTGGTATCGCTCAATCAGGTAGAGCGCAAACTCGGTTGCCGCGACCTCTGCACTGGCCGGGCGCCGCTGTTCGTGGGTTGCAGCGCTCTTGCTCTCTCTCAAAATCTCAGAGTCTTCGCAGTGGAAGCTGACATTCTTGCCGCGATACCGCGCGATCACGCTTTCAAGTTGCTCTTGCGAGGCAAAGAAAAGATCACCCACGGAAGGGCCCATGAACGCCTTGTACGGTACATGCCGGGTAAGTGGGCTGGTCAGTGGCCCAATGCCTGCGTAGAGAGTCACATGGACGGCTGATTTCGCCGAGAGTTTCTCCTTATCTGAATAACTCCCGTCGTCCACCGGAGCTTTGGGATTATTCGGCATGTCCGCGACATGAGTTACTCCGCCATGGATCGATGCCGCAGAGGCCGTCGAAAAATCCTCTTTATAAATCTGCAGTTGGCTTGAATCTTCGCGCGCGTGAATATGCAGATCGCCGAAACCTGGGAAGATCATCTGACCAGAAAGATCAAGATCACTCTTGCCAGTTATTGGCCCCACGTGCTCAATCAGGCCTGTCGCCGTATTGATCTCTAATGCGCCGTCAAACTCGCGATCATGATTGGCAATTCGTCCCTCGACACGCAGCAGCGATCCTTTTGCCTCCGTTCGTTGGTCGAACTTGTGCATTGCCGCGTTCATTATCCTCTATTCAAAACCATGCCTCTTGGCCCAGGAACGGGGTTCTTCAAGCCAGTCGCGCACCACCGCGGCGCCAGCCTCATCGATCATCTTGCGCTGAAGCGTACTCTCAAGAACCGCCTGAAATGTAGTTGCCGCATGAAGCCTTATGCCTGCTTTCACGAATAACTCGGCAGCTTCCGGAAAGTTATAGCTGATGATAGCCATGCAATCGGTAACAACGGCGCCCTCAGCGCGCAGAGCCTCAATTGCCGCAATGCTGCTAGCGCCGGTTGTGACCAGATCCTCGATCAATACAACCCGCTTGCCTGTCACGTCGCCGCCCTCGACGCGTTTCTTCGTGCCATGCTCCTTCAACTCTTTACGTATGAAGACCGACGGCAAGCGCATGGAGAATCCAAGCGCCGCGCTATGCGGGATCCCGGCGGCCTCAACGCCACCAACGACATTCACTGGAATTTTCCGCTCGGCAATCAGTGCCTCAAAGCCATGGATCACCTTGGCCCACTCTTCCGGCCAAAATGGGAACCTCCGATTATCGCAGTAAACAGGCGACTTGATTCCTGACTTGAAAGTAATCGGCGCAGTTGGTCGAAAGCTTACGCCCTCAATCGCAATCAAGGCGTCCGCTATCTCACGGCTCCTGGCCTCATAACTCATGAGTTCGTCCTCTGAATATCTTCGGCTAGAGCAGTATGCGCTGAAAAGGCATGCATTGGACTGGTGGGTTGGAAAGCGGGAGTCATGCCGGCGACGAGGCCGAACGGGTCGTGCTCGAGGGCGTCCAAATAGGACTTTGCCGGGTCGCAAGACGGCGCAGAGGACATTCGTCATACCCCCTATTTATTTATAGCATATCGCAATGGTTTTCAGTCTAGCTAGCGTCGATCTTAGAAGCGCTGCGAAAGAATTACAGCATAGTAACGGATGTGGCTGCGGGCTTGACTTTTTGCGCCAAGCTAGTAGTCTGGTTGTGTCAGGATATTGGTTATTCCTGATTTACCGCGGGGAACGGCTATGAGCAATAGCCGCGTCAAATCGACTCCGACGGCTTCATTTCGCTCGACCGGAGTCTAACTGTACTGAAAGACACCGACGTGCTTCAACTTCTTTTTATCCCCTCCGACGGAGTTCTAACGAATTTCGAAGGTACTCTGGCGCCAGCCAGGCAGTGAGGAAACATGTGCGGTATTGTCGGCGTGTTCGGGCATAGTCCAGTTAGCTCGGTTATCTATGAAAGCCTTTCCATGCTTCAGCATCGCGGCCAGGATGCCGCGGGTATTGCGACGTGTTTCGAAGACCGGTTTTACCTGGAAAAAGGGAATGGCTTGCTCACGGATGTCTTCGATTCTGAGAATATGGCGCGGCTTCTGGGCGATATGGGCGTGGGGCATGTGCGGTACCCAACTGCAGGATGCTCGTCAGTGGCCGAAGCGCAGCCGTTTTACGTCAATTCGCCATATGGGATTATCTTCGCGCACAACGGCAACCTGACAAATGTCTCGGAGATTGTGGACAACATATTTCAGAGGGATATGCGGCACTTGAACACCAGTTCCGATTCTGAAGTGATGTTGAATGTTCTGGCACATGCAATGGCGCGTAGAGGCGCGGTCAAGCCGAAGGAAATCGACATTTTTGCGTCCGTGGAAGAGGTTCATCGGAGATGCAAGGGCGGTTACGCGGTGATTGCGATGGTGGCCGGCGTGGGGATGATTGCATTCCGCGATCTGTATGGCATACGGCCATTGGTCTTCGGTATGCGAGGCGAGGGCAAAGACACTGAGTACATGATCGCTTCAGAGAGCGTGGCGCTGCAGATGAGCGGGTTCCATTTGGACCACGATCTTGCGCCGGGTGAGGTGATCTTCATCGACATGGCGGGAACGGTTCACCGGCATGTGAGCCCGCAGGCGCATGAGAAGACTCCCTGCATCTTCGAGTTTGTCTATCTGGCGCGGCCGGACTCGGTAGTGGATGGCGCGTCGGTGTATCAGTGCCGCATCAATATGGGAACGAAGCTGGCGGAGAAGATCAAGCGGGAGTGGGCGCACCTGCCGATTGATGTGGTGGTTCCCATTCCTTCGACGAGCCGGATTGCTGCGCAGGAGATTGCGACGCGGTTGAACTTGCCGTATCGCGATGCGCTGGTGAGAAATCGCTACGTGGGCAGGACGTTCATCATGCCAGGGCAGGCGCAGCGCAGGCAGTCGATTCGCCGCAAGCTGAACCCGATTCCTTCGGTGTTTCAAGGAAAGAATGTGCTGCTGGTGGATGATTCGATTGTGCGCGGCACGACGATTAAAGAGATTATTGCGATGGTGTGGGAGCAGGGCGCGAAGAAAGTTTATGTCTGCTCAGCGGCGCCGCCGGTGCGCTTCCCAAATGTGTATGGAATTGATATGCCGGCGCGGTCGGAGCTGATCGCAAGCGGGCGGAGTGTGCCGGAACTGGCAAGGGAAATTGGAGCCGACGAGTTGATTTTTCAAGACCTGGAAGATTTGAAACAGGCAATCAACGAGACTTCACGCGGGCTTACGCAATTCGATACGGCCATCTTCGATGGGGTTTACGTCACCGGAGATATAACGGAAGAGTATCTCAACACGCTGGAACGAAAACGGAACGACACTGCCAAACACACTGAAGATGTCACTAGCCATATCACAAGGAATCTTACGGCCCACATCTGACGGCGCGGTGGTGCGGGTGCTGCCCGGGCCGCCGGCGCTGACGGAGTTCGAGGCCGCGCGTATGGCCGCGAGACTGCGCGTCATCGATGCAAGCGTGGCCGCGGTCGAGGCGTCGTACCTATATTTGCTTCTGCTCCGCGAAGAGACTGAGAGCGGGATCGATCAACAGAGGCTTGCTGAGTTGCTTGGCGCGGGCGTGGGGATAGCTGCGGGGCAACGCGTATGGATTGCGCCGCGCGTGGGCACGCAGTCGCCGTGGTCGAGCAAGGCGACAGACATTCTGCACAATACAGGCTTTGGGGCGATTGAGCGGATTGAACGCGCGCGTGTGGTGTGCATCGTTTCTTCCGGCGCCGAAGGCGGAACAGATCTTCGCGCGCTGGCTGCGGCGTTGCACGACCGTATGACCGAGAGCGTGTTTTTTGAGAGCGCCGATGAGTTGCATGCGCTGTTTGCGTCGCGGGCGCAGAAGAAACTCGGACATATCGACGTGCTGGGTCTCGGAGCGGCGGCGATTGCAGCAGCAGATTGCGAGCTGGGGTTGTCGCTGGCGCCCGATGAGATTGAGTATCTTGTAGCGGAGTTTACACGGCTGGGACGCAATCCGACCGACGTCGAGTTATATATGTTTGCGCAGGCCAATAGCGAACACTGCCGGCACAAGATATTCAATGCAAGCTGGACGATCGATGGTACGAAGCGACCGCTATCACTGTTCCAGATGATTCGCAATACGAATGAGGTTTCTGGTGATAACGTGCTATCGGCTTATCGCGACAATGCCGCGGTGATTCGCGGCGGGCGCGGCGGCAGGTTCTTCCCTGAGCCAGGCGATGCGACATACGGGTATCACGAAGAAGATATTCATATTTTGTTGAAGGTGGAGACGCACAATCATCCGACAGCGATTTCGCCATGGCCGGGGGCAGCGACTGGATCAGGCGGCGAGATTCGTGATGAAGGCGCTACGGGGCGCGGAGCAAAGCCGAAGGCTGGGATCTGCGGGTTTACCGTATCGAACTTGAATCTGCCGCAGGCGCCGCAGCCGTGGGAGCGAGCGTATGGGAGGCCTGCGCATATAGCTTCGCCACTGGAGATCATGATCGAGGGTCCGCTGGGCGCTGCTGCGTACAACGATGAGTTTGGCAGGCCGGCGCTCGGCGGATACTTCCGCACCTATGAGCAATCGAACGGGAACGCGGACGGACAAATCACGGTCTTCGGTTATCACAAGCCGATCATGCTGGCGGGCGGGCTGGGAAACATTCGAGCCGGACATGTCGAGAAAGGCGCAATGAAGGCCGGCTATGCGTTGGTTGCGCTGGGCGGTCCGGCGATGCTGATTGGGCTTGGCGGGGGCGCGGCTTCGAGCAGCGCAGGCAGCGGAAATACGGAATTGGACTTTGCTTCGGTGCAGCGCGATAACGCGGAGATGGAGCGCCGCGCGCAGGAAGTCATCGATCGGTGCTGGCAGCGCGGCGACGCGAATCCGATTGCGTTTATTCACGATGTGGGCGCGGGTGGTTTGTCGAATGCGTTTCCTGAATTGGTCAAGGACGGTGGTTGTGGCGGAAGTTTTGACTTGAATGCGATTCCGCGCGGCGAGGCGGGATTGAGCCCGCTCGAAGCGTGGTGCAATGAAGCGCAGGAGCGATATGTGCTGGCAATTGCGCCGGAGAATCTGAGTGCGTTTGAGGCCATCTGCGCGCGCGAGCGGTGCCCGTTCGCTGTAATCGGGACGGCGCAAGAGGAACCGCATCTTACGCTCAGCGATTTGGCGGGCTCAGAGGATGCGGCGGCGATTGATTTGCCACTGCACGTACTCTTCGGAAAACCACCGAAGATGGAGCGTGAATTTTCGCGGACGAAGATTTCTTCAGCGCCGCTCAAACTTGCAGGCGTGACCATTGCGGATGCGGTGGAGCGGCTTCTGCGGCTGCCGGCGATTGCCTCAAAATCGTTTCTGATTACGATTGGCGATCGCAGCATTACAGGGATGGTGGTGCAGGACCAGATGGTGGGTCCGTGGCAGGTTCCCGTGGCTGACTGCGCGGTAACGCTGGGCGCGTATAAGACGCTGTGGGGCGAGGCGATGGCCATCGGCGAGAGAACGCCGCTGGCGGTGATCGATGCAGCGTGCTCGGCGCGCATGGCCGTGGGTGAAGTGATCACCAACATGGCCGGCGCGGCAATCGGTCTAGAGGAAGTTGGCAGCCTCAGCGACATCAAGCTTTCGGCAAACTGGATGGCGGCGGCGGGTGAGGGCCAGGAAGATCAGAAGCTCTTCGACGCTGTTCATGCGGTGGGAATGGAGTTCTGCCCCGCGCTCGGAATGACGATTCCGGTGGGCAAAGACTCGATGTCCATGAAAACGAAGTGGGTTGGCGAAGACGGCGCGACGAAAGCCGTGGTCTCGCCGATGTCGCTCGTCGTGTCAGGGTTCGCGCCGGTGAGCGATGTGCGCCGAACGCTGACGCCACAGTTGTGTGAAGGCGATGGGTCGCTGATTCTGATTGATCTCGGCGAGGGAAGACAGCGGTTGGGCGGATCGTGTTTGGCTCAGGTCTATGGGCAAGTTGGAGATGAGGCTCCTGATGCGCCCGCGCCTGAAGTGATGAAGGCCTTCTTGGCTGTGACACAGCAACTCAACCGCGAAGGGAAACTGCTGGCCTATCACGATCGCAGCGACGGCGGGCTGTTTGTGACGCTGGTGGAGATGGCGTTTGCCGGGCGGATGGGGCTGGAGATTGATTTGCCGGCAGCGGAGCTTGGAGATCTGTTCAGCGAAGAGCTTGGCGCGGTGGTGCAGGTCGCGGCAAAGGATGTTGCCGAGGTGCTTGCGCGGTTGAGCGCCGCCGGGCTTTCCGCACAGATGGTTGGGCGCGGCGTGCCGGGCAATGAGATCGTGATTCGCGGCGACGGCGAAATTGTTTATCGCAACACACGCACGGCGCTGCAAGCGATGTGGGCTGAGACAAGCTTTCATATCCAATCGCTGCGTGATAATCCGGAGAGCGCGCGTCAGGAGTTCTCGCTGCAGGAAGACGCCAAAAGGCCAGGACTTTCCGTGAGCGTGCCGTTCGATTTGGCGGAGCGCGTTAATGCACCATTCATGCATACAGCACGGCCACGTGTTGCGATTTTGCGCGAGCAGGGTGTGAATGGACAGGTGGAGATGGCTGCAGCATTTGATCGCGCAGGCTTTGCCGCCGTTGATGTGCATATGAGTGATCTGCTGACAGGACGCGCGGACCTTGCCCAGTTTAAAGGACTGGCCGCGTGCGGCGGATTTTCGTATGGCGACGTGCTGGGCGCGGGCAGCGGGTGGGCGAAGACGATTCTTTTCAATGGCCGTCTGAAGGAGATGTTTGCGGAGTTTTTTGCGCGCGCAGACAGCTTTGCGTTGGGCGTTTGCAACGGTTGCCAGATGATGGCGCAGTTGCGCGAGATTATTCCGGGAGCCGCAAGTTGGCCGCACTTTGGGCGCAATGTGTCGGCGCGGTTTGAGGCGCGCCTGTGCATGGTGGAGATTCAGAAATCTGCCTCGCTGTTTTTCGACGGCATGGCCGGCGCGCGTGTTCCGATTGTGGTTGCACATGGCGAGGGCCATGTGAGCGCAGTCGTGCAAGATTCGCCGATTGCGTTGCGCTACATTGATACATATGGCAGGGTCACTGAGCATTATCCGCTGAATCCGAGCGGGTCCGTGCAGGGCGTTGCCGGATTGAGCAGCGCGGATGGACGCGCGCTGATTGTGATGCCGCATCCCGAGCGCGTCTTTCTCGGCGTGCAACACACATGGGTACGCGACAAGATGCGCGAACTGAACGATAGTCCGTGGCAGAGAATGTTTGACAACGCACGCAAGTGGGTTGGGTAGGAGAGAGCGTGAGTTCAAAGGTGGATTACAAGTCCGCGGGCGTGGACATCGAGGCCGGCAACGAGGCGGTGCGCCGCATCAAGCGGCATGTGGCCGAAACTCATAAGCAACATCCTTCGGCAGTGCTCACTGGGCTCGGTTCTTTTGGAGCGCTCTTCGCTCTGGGCGATGCGCTCAAGGGGCTGAAAGACCCGGTGATGGTGCAGAGCACTGACGGCGTGGGCACCAAGAGCAAGGTCACGGTCATGGCCGGTCGGTATGAAGAACTGGGGCACGACCTGGTCTCTGCCGTCGCGGGCGACATCGTGGTGATGGGAGCCAGGCCGCTTACCTTTCTTGACTACCTCGGCTTCCATAAAACTGAACCGGAGATTGTCGAAGCTTTGGTGCGCGGCATGAGCGGCGCTTGCATAGAGGCAGGAATTGCGCTGGTGGGAGGCGAGACCGCGGAGATGCCAGCGGTGTATGCAGAAGGCGACTTGGACGTGGTTGGCTTTGTGACCGGTATAGTGGACCGCAAGCGCATGCTGACGGGCGAGAACATTGTTGCGGGCGATGTCCTGTACGGCATCAACTCAAGCGGTCTGCACACCAATGGATTCTCGCTGGCGCGCAAGCTGATCTTCGAAATTGGCGGTTATGCGATAGATGCTCGGCCAAGTGAGCTTGCAGGGCAGTCGATTGCGGATGCGCTGCTGGCGCCACATACCAACTATGTTGCGCCAGTGAGAAACATTCTCGACGCAGGGATTCCGGTGAAGGGTATGGCGCATATTACCGGTGGCGGGCTGGTGGAGAACGTGCCGCGCATTTTGCCGGATGGGTTGGGTGTGGTGATCGATGGCGCAACATGGAAGCCGCAGCCTGTTTTTGCGCTGATGCAACGCCTCGGGAATATCGACGACCTCGAGATGCATCGCACGTTCAACATGGGCGTGGGATTGGTGCTGATTGGACCGCCGGGTTTGCAGGGCGCGTTAGCGGCGGCGATTGCGAGCTTTCCTGCGCTGCGTGTCTGGGAGCTGGGGCGCGTGGAGGCGAATGCGCAGGGCGTGCGTTTTGGAGGAGTGAACTGATATGCAACGGCAAATGCTGCTTGATGCGATTCCGAAATGCCTGACGGCAACTGATCTGCCGCTTACGGCGAAGACTTTCTCCACAAAGTACGCAGGTAAGGTGCGCGACACCTATGAAATGAGCGATGACCGCCTGCTGCTGGTGACCACAGACCGGCAGAGCGGATTTGATCGCTTGCTGGGCGCGATTCCATTCAAGGGGCAAGTGCTGAATCGGACCTCGTTGTACTGGTTTGAGCAGACGCGCGGCATTGTCGGCAACCACGTGATTTCGAGCCCGCACGCCAATGCTCTTATCGCGCGCAAGTGCACAGTGCTGCCGATTGAGTTTGTAGTGCGCGGGTATATGACCGGGTCGACCGATACGTCAATTTGGACACAGTACAAAAGTGGCGTGCGGAATTATTGCGGCCATGCGCTGCCCGAGGGCATGAAAAAGAACGAGCGCCTCGCAAAGAATATTGTTACGCCAACCACGAAAGAGAAGGAGCACGACCGGCCGATTACTGCAGAAGATATTGTCGCCGAAGGCTGGCTGACCGCCGAGCAGTGGGAGTTTGCATCGGCGAAGACGCTTGAGCTATTCGCGTACGGGCAGAAGCTCGCTGCCGAGCGCGGGCTGATCCTGGTGGATACGAAGTATGAGTTTGGCGTGGCCAGCGATGGTGAAATTCTATTGATTGACGAAATCCACACGCCGGATTCGAGCCGTTACTGGCTGGCCGACAGCTATGCGGAAAGGCTGGCGGCTGGACAGGAACCCAACATGATCGACAAGGAGTTCTTCCGGTTGTGGTTCCGCGAACGCTGCGATCCATACAAGGACGCGGTGCTGCCTGTCCCGCCCGACGACCTGATCGCGGAGCTTGCGGCGCGATACATTCAGCTCTTTGAAAAAATTACGGGAACCGCATTTGAACCGGACCTGCGGCCGCTGGAAGCAGCCGTATTGGCGAGCCTGGCGAAATGAGTGTGAAGGTCGGCGTTCTTGGTTCAACTCGCGGAACTGCGTTGCAAGGGATTCTCGATGCGGTCGCTGCGGGTACGCTCGATGTCGAAATTGTCCTGGTGGTTTCGGACAAAAAGGCAGCGCCGATCCTTGAGCGTGCGGGGAAATATGGAGTTCGCGCGTTGTTTATCTCGCCGGCTGGATTCGAGCGTGAGACCTATGACCAGCAGGTAAGCGATGCGCTGTGCAAGGCCGGAGCGGACCTGGTGCTGATGATCGGCTATATGCGCATCGTCTCCGCGGAGTTTGTTAAAGAGTGGCGCGGGAAATTGTTGAATGTTCATCCGTCGCTTTTGCCGGCGTTTGGCGGGCTGATGAACCGCAGCGTGCATGAGGCGGTGCTGGCAGCGGGCGTAAACGAGACCGGGTGCACAATTCACCAGGTGACGGAAATAGTGGATGGCGGCCCGATTGTCTTGCAAAAGCGTTGCCCAGTGCTGCCGGGCGATACGGCAGAGATGTTGAAGGACCGCGTCCAGGCGCTGGAGCAGGTTGCATTTGTTGAGGTGCTGGAGAGTTGGAGGGTGTGATGGCGGAAGCGAAGAAGCAAGCGATCGTCGGGATCGTGATGGGATCGAAGTCTGATTGGCCGACGATGGAAGCGGCGGCCAAGGTACTCGACGAGTTGGAAATTGCGAATGAAGCGGAAGTTATTTCCGCACACCGCACTCCAGACAGAGCGATCGAGTACGCCCAGAGCGCAAGAGCGCGCGGGCTGCGCGTGATTATTGCTGGAGCGGGTGGTGCGGCGCACCTGGCGGGATTTCTGGCGGCCAAGACAACTCTTCCGGTGCTGGGCGTGCCGATGAAGAGCAGTGCGCTGAATGGTCTCGACTCACTTCTATCGATCGTGCAAATGCCGGCTGGAATACCGGTGGCGACATTTGCCATTGGAGAGGCGGGGGCGAAGAATGCGGGTCTTTTTGCAGCGGCGATTCTGGCGCTGGAGGACAAGGCGATTGCACAACAGTTGGAGCAGTTTCGCAGCAAGCAGACAGAGACGGTCTTGAAGGGGGCCGACCCCCGCGCCTGACGGCAGCACAGAGGCTTCCCTTCGCGATTCTGGGCGCTGGGCAACTCGCGCGGATGTTGGAGCTGACCGGTAGTGGGGCAGGCTCTACCCGCATGCAAATTTGAAGTGCCGCAGCTGGAGTTCTCTTGTATGACACTGAATTCAGGCAACTTGAGAGCCTCGCTTACTGTCCTGTCTGCCATGATTTGAATCACGGCATTGCAAACAGCCGGTCACTTTCTACGCCGAGGAAGTTAAGGACGGGATGCAACTCCATAATGCTCGGATGACGCAGATCTAATCTGCCAGGAAAGACCAAGTTTTCCTTTCCTCCTCCCCTGACAGGCGCCAATAGCCGCTCGGCCAAAGGTGCCGGGACCTTTATGTGGACATATCAACTTGTCAAACGCGCTGGGCTTGCCAAATGGAGGCAAGGGATTTATCCTCAACTTAGTAGTCGGTGATTGCAGATTCATCGCGCAGATTTTCCCCGGTCATTGCGCAGGTGTCCCCTTTAATATGAGGTTTGAAACGACTCGCCGGCTGCGGGATCTGTTGTAATTCGGACCGCATTGGAGATTGAGATGCTGGATCGCATCATTGCCGCGCGTAGGCAAGTGTGCTTCCAGATCCAGATAGTCTCGTTGTTGCGTCCATTTTCCCTGTAAGAGAGTCTTGGTTTGGCAATCATTGAATGGAGGGCTTAGCGCTGGGTCTTGCTAAGTCAGCCAGGCGGAGCCTTGCGCAAGTTGATAACCCACAAGGGTTGAACGTCCCACGCGTCACCCCTTAAGCACATGCGGACCGCTGCTCTATCGTTTGTGCGGCGCTTCGGTAACCCAGAGGCTTCCCGGTGAGTCTGCAAACGATAAGTGAAACGTTCAGCGATTATGTCCCCGAGAGTTCAGCAATTACGAGCCCAGAACTCGATCGCAAATGGTACGCGGTTTACACCGTTCCTCGGCACGAAAAGTCAGTGGTGAAGCAGCTTGACGTACGCGGGGTTGAGTCATTCCTCCCGGTATATGAAACCGTACGAGTATGGCGAAACCGGCAGCGAATGAAGCTTACTCTGCCCCTGTTTCCAACTTACCTGTTTGCGCGCATCAATTTCAAGGAGCGGGTCAAGGTTCTTCAATCTCCGGGAGTGCTGCAGATTGTGGGTGACAAACGGGAGTGCGCTTATCTTCCGGATTCCGAAGTCGAGTTACTACGCTCTGGCTTCTGCAGGCAGAGATTCGAACCGTACCGCGAGCTTGTTATCGGCGAAAGAGTTCGTATCAAGAACGGAGTAATGCAAGGTCTTCAAGGAACTCTTATTAGAAAGAGCAACAACACGAGATTTGTGCTGACAATCGAATTGATTAATCAGCACGCCGCAATTCGAGTGGATGCTGAAGATCTGGAGTCGATAGACGCTTCATCGTAAATGTTTGTTGCACTGAGCACTGAAGGGCTAAATGCGCCCGCGCCGGCAGAAATATGAAAGTGCCAATGGAGCAGCCACTTCTCGCTTGAAGTTCAACACGCAAAACCCTTTACTTTCCCTTGGTAATCTTAGTTCCCTTGTCGCTGCTGAGAAAGCTCGATAAGGGGTGCTTCGCATGCGCCAGGCCAAACTCTTCCGACGAGTAATGAACGGCCTGGCAAATACTTGCACTTGGGATCATCTGTTGCCTAACGCTATCAGATGTTTGCCAAATCCAGGAAGCCTTAAGCGAGACAAAGATTAAGGAACCGAGGGGAGACATGTCTCCGGAATCGAAATTTGCTCTACGACATAAGACGCATCGAATGTGGCGGCTGTTTTTCGTCTATTTTGCGGACCTGGCTGCGTTTGCCTTTTCCACATTTTTCGCTTTTGAATTGCGCTTCGACGGCGCGTTGCCTGCTCAATATTTCCGCCCGATGGGGATCGCCCTGTGTATCTGGGCAGCTTCAAAGTGTGCGCTCTTCATCGTTGGTGAGATAGACGATCGAAGTTGGCGGCATACCTCTGTTCCTGATGCAGTGCGAATCGCATTAGCCCTTTCGGTTGGGTCGGTAATAGGTGGTTTGGCGATATTTTTTCTAACTAAACCAGTGGGTATTCCGCGTTCTGTTTATGTTCTTGACTGGCTGATTTCTTGTCTGCTGATTTTGGGAGTGAGGCTGGCAGTTCGCCTGATTTTCATCGCGCTGAACAGGGGTAATAAGGCTGGTGAGCGGACTAGAACGCTTATATACGGCGCCGGCGACGCAGGGTTAGCACTGTTACAAGAACTGCAACAGAATCAATCCTTGATGTGCAATGTTATCGGATTTGTCGACGATGATTCGAGCAAAGTTGGGCTGACCTTGCATGGAGAGCCGGTATTGGGAACGGGGGATGCTCTCAAAGCGTTGGTGCAGAAGTATGCCGTCAAGAGACTGCTCATCGCGCTTCCGGCTGCGACGGGACCACAAATGGTGCGCATTCTGAAGCTCGCCACTGACGCCAAGGTGGAATACAAGATGGTGCCGAGTCTGGGCGAACTAATTCAAGGCGCGGAGCTGGGTAAGCAGATCCGAGAGGTTGCTGTAGAAGATTTGCTCGGCAGAAAGCCAGTGCAGCTAGACATGGACCGCATTCGTGAGCGCATCAAAGGGCGGGTTGTCATGGTGACGGGCGCTGCAGGCTCTATCGGGTCGGAAATCTGCCGACAGATCGCTCCCTTCCGCCCGCTGGCCATTGTGGGCTTCGATGAGGCAGAGACCCCCCTTTTCCATTTTGACAGAGAGATGGCTAAGACCTTCCCATACATAACTTTTCACGCGGAGATCGGCAGTATCACCAGCCGAGGCACTCTGAAACGGGTAATGCAGCACTATCGCCCGTCGACTCTGTTTCATGCAGCCGCCTACAAGCATGTTCCGTTGATGGAGAGGCACGTCTTCGCTGCCGTCGAGACTAACGTTTTCGGGACCTGGAATGTCGCCCGTGCAGCGGCTGAGCACGGAGTCGACGATTTTGTCATGATTTCCACAGACAAGGCAGTGCGGCCGACCAGCATGATGGGCGCTACGAAGCGCATAGCAGAATTGCTAATTCGCGCACTTCAGATGGAGGGCGGGACCAAGTTTGTTGCTGTGCGCTTCGGAAATGTACTAGGAAGCAACGGAAGTGTTGTTCCGATCTTCAAGGAACAGATTGCCGCAGGCGGCCCGGTAACGGTCACTCACCCGGAAATGACCCGCTATTTTATGACCATTCCTGAGGCGACCCAGTTGGTTTTGCAAGCTTTCTCCATCGGCAAGGGCGGAGAAGTATTCGTTCTCGAAATGGGCGAGCCTGTCAAAATCGCAGATCTAGCCAAGAATCTAATTCTGCTGTCGGGGCTGCAGCCTGAACGAGACATCGAGATTCAATTCACCGGTCTTCGTCCTGGTGAAAAGATGTTCGAAGAGCTAAATCTGCATGACGAGCATCTGATTCCAACTTCACACGCTAAGATCAGAAGCTTTGTCTGCCATCAAGATGTCGATGCAATGCAACTCAAAGCGTCTTTGCTTCGCCTGCAAGCAATTGTTGAAGGACATGACGTCGCCAACCTCGTGCTAATGCTCAAGGAATTGGTTCCTGACTATAATCCCGGGAGCGAGCTTTTGAAAACCGCCTTGTCTATCAAGCCATACGATGCAACTCCTGGCAAGATTCCGGTTCACAGTGCAGTTCCGGACAAGACTTCGGTTCACGGTGATCAGACTAAAACCTCGGTGGAGTCCACACGAACGAGGCCGGCCCTTTTGAATTAACGCGCACAAGAGGATAGCCGCAATTTGAAGCGGTTCATTTCGAGCCATTCGAGGCAATGAAAGATCTCTCAGGATGGATTATTCCTCTGCTTCTGCAGTACCCACTTAGGTTAGACGAGTTACTTCTTATGAGATCAAAGGCGCTTTTGCTATTTCTTCTGCCCTGGACCCTTTGTTTCGGCCAATCCGTGCTCACAACCCCGACTGAGTCTACCCAGTCAGTTCCGGGATCTACTGGAGCGCAAGGGCCTGCGACAGGTGCCACACAGGCTCCCGGCCAGACACCACGCCAGGCTGGCGAAAGGACCTATTTCGATAACGCCATTCCGGGTTCTGGCATCCCCACTGCGACTGTGCCGGCGCCGATGCAGTCGCCGATGAGGATTGTCGGGCCACTCACTCAGAAGTCCGAGTTTGAGAGGTTTGCCGAGGATGCTACCGGACGCAGGCTTCCGGTATATGGCCGTCAATTGTTCGACGAAGTTCCGACGACCTTCGCACCGGTGGAACACGTCCCTGTGCCTGCCGATTATGCGGTGGGGCCGGGGGATGAGCTGCTGATACGTGCCTGGGGGAAGATAGACCTTGATTCCCGTGTGACGGTGGACAGGAACGGGCAGATATATCTGCCGAAGATAGGGAGCGTGACAGTAGCGGGCCTGCGCTACGAACAAGTCGAAGGGTATTTGCATTCGGCCATCGGCGCTCTCTTCAAGGACTTTGAGCTGAATGTTGCCATGGGGCAGCTTCGCTCGATCCAGATATTTGTTCTGGGCGGCGCACGGCAGCCGGGCGGGTATACAGTCAGTTCCTTGAGTACCTTGGTCGACGCCCTATTTGCCTCCGGAGGCCCTTCTGCAACCGGGACCATGCGTCATATTCAGTTACGGCGCGGAGGCCAGACAATAACAGAATTTGATATCTACGATCTGATGCAGAAGGGCGACAAGTCCCACGATGTCCGGCTGCTCCCCGGCGATGTGATTTATTTCCCTTCGATTGGAGCACAGGTCGCAATCAGTGGCGATATCAACGTACCCGGCATCTATGAACTGAAAGGCGAAACGACGGTAGGCGCCGCTCTCAAGGGCGCCGGAGGAATGACAAGTCTGGCTGACGCCGAGCGCGTCGTGTTGGAGCGGATTGAGAACCACAGCAGTCGCCAGGTTGAAGAGTTCGCGCTGGACGCATGGGGACAAGAACACTTACTCAGGGACGGAGACCTGCTGCGCGTCTTTCCGCTTTCGCCGAAGTTTGAGAACGCAGTGACGCTGCGGGGTAATGTCGCACAGCCCGGCCTTTATGCCTGGAAGGAAGGGATGCGAATTTCGGATTTGATCCCGTCTCGTGCCTTTCTGATCACTCGCGATTATTGGAATCAGGAAAACCACCTCATCCCGCGCATTTCTGATCATCCGTTCGGAAACCCGCGGACTGACCAAAACGGCAATGAGCAAATAGATCAGTATGGAAACCCGCAGAATGACCAATTAGGCAATGCGCAGGCAGGCCAATCCAGTGATCTGAGCACAGATCAATATGGAAAGCCGCGGCGTGATCAATTAGGCAATGGGCAAGAAGATCAGAATGGAAATCCGCGTACTGACCAATACGGCAATACGCAGTCTGATCGGTCCAGAGTCTTGCATGGCAATCAAACTGACAACCTGCGCAATGACCAGTCTTGGAACTCACGCACTCCAATTATCGACACCGTAGGCCAGACCAGCGCGGAGATCAACTGGGAATATGCGTTGATCGAGCGGCTTGACGAGCGCGACCTGAGCACCCACCTGATACCGTTTCACCTCGCCGGCGCAATAGACAACCCCACTTCTCAGGACAATCAGCTTTTGAAAGCCGGAGATGTCGTCACAATCTTTTCACGGGCCGACCTGGACTTGCCAATGGAGAAGCACGCTTCATTTGTCCGAGTGGGCGGAGAAGTGAACGCTCCCGGCGTGTACCGCGTCAATCCAGGCGAGACGTTAAGAGATGTCGTGCATCAGGCCGGAGGGCTTACACCGCATTCTTACCTCTACGCCTCCATATTTACACGCGTTTCGGCCCGCAAGGCCCAGGAAAAGCAGCTTCAACAATCGACCGAGCAGATGCAAAGGGAACTCACAGCGAAATTTGCGAATACCGTTCCGCTAGCTGGCCAAACTGGCGCGGACCAACAAGCGCAGCTTGCCATGCAGCAAAATGCTTTAGCCAGGCTCGCTTCGATAAAACCTACAGGCCGGGTCGTTTTGGACATGAAGCCGGCTGCTGAAACCATTGCGGACATGCCGGCTTTTCCTCTTGAAGACGGAGATACCTTCTATATCCCGCCGCGGTTCAGCACGGTTGAAGTGGGAGGCGCTGTGTACAACGCGAATGCCTTGCGCTATGAGCCGGGAAAGCGGCTCACAGCCTATCTGAACGATGCCGGAGGCGCCACCCGGGAAGCGGATCCTAGGCGCATATTCGTGATCCGGGCGGACGGAACAGTCATCAGCCGCCAATCACGCAACATTCACTCTCATGGCAGCTTTGGGAATCTGAAGTTGCTGCCCGGAGACGCCATTGTTGTCCCGGAGAAGCTCAGAGTTTCAAACGGACTCCAGACATTTGCTAATTACGCCCAAATTATCTCTGGAGCTGCCATGACGGGCGCTGTGCTTGCAACGGTACTCCCGTAATGGTGTTAGCAATGACCGGAAAAGACTTTTCCATCAAAGAAACGGTAGAGGCAACGGACGGCGCGTCCTTATCGGAGACGCCCAGTAATGACTATGAAGTTAGCCTGATCGATGTCCTTACGCAGCTAGCCTATCGGAAGTGGTTAATCGCGAAGGTCACGGGCCTCGCCGCGCTTGTCGGAGTGGTTCTCTGCTTTGTATTGCCTGTGCGGTATACGGCAACAACAAAGATCATGCCGCCACAGCAGACTCAATCAACGGCTTCTATGTTGATGATGAACCAACTGTCGGGCGGTGGTGGAAGCTCTCTTGCTGCGCTTGCCGGAGGAGGATTCGGCATGAAGAATCCCAACGACATTTACATTGGTCTGCTGACTTCACGGCCCATCGCCGACGCGATCATCCAGAAGTTCAGTCTGGCTGCGATATACCACAGCAATGACATGACGGCTGCCCGCAAGGAACTGGCGGGCAATACCGTGGTTACCTCTGGAAAGAACGGATTTATCTCCGTGTCAGTCACGGATAAGGACAAGAAGCGCGTCGCCGAGATGGCCAACGCCTACACGGATCAACTCCGTGTCCTTACTCAGACCCTTGCTGTTACGGAGGCCTCGCAGCGACGACTTTTCTATGAAGAGCAGTTGAAGCAGGCCAAGGAGGCGCTGGTCGCGGCCGAACTTGCCTTCCAACAAGTTCAGCAACAGAATGGTCTAGTCCAGTTGGACGCGCAGGCCAAGGCGATGATCGAGAGCCTTAGTGTTCTTCGCGCTCAGGTTGCAGCCAAGCAGGTAGAGGTGCAGGCGCTGCGCTCTTATTCGACGGAGCAGAATCCGGACGTGCAATTGGCGGAAAAGGAACTGGCCTCTCTGCAAGCTGAGGAATCGCGTCTGGAGCGGAGCAATCACTCGCCGGGAATCGCAGGGCTTGGACTTGGGAATGTTCCTGCCGCAGGATTGGAATATCTTCGTGCCTCTCACGAACTGCAATATCAACAAGCCCTGTTCGACATGCTGATGAAGCAATACGACGCAGCCAAGTTGGATGAATCCAAGGACGCGGCCATCATTCAGGTCGTGGAACCTGCCATCGAGCCGGACCGGAAATCGTCACCCAAACGCGCCATCATCCTGGTGCTCTCTTTGTTCGTGGGCCTTTTTGCCGGATGCATTCTGGCATTGTTCTTGTGGTGGAAGGAGCTTGTGCAAACTGATCCGGTTGCCGTAAGACGGTTTCAAGAACTCGGCTACGCGCTCAGCGGGCGAAAGGACGCAATCTCCTGACCCTAATGAGCTGGCTTCCGATTCTCCGTCCCTGGTTGGTGCGCTTCGACAACAGCGAAACCCCTCCGATGATCGAAATTGAACAGCCATTCACTGCAACTCGAAGCGCAATCCCCTCGCTGCGCGCCAATTTCGCCTGGACATTTGCGGGCAGCGTAGTCTATGCGGGATGTCAATGGGGGATGCTGTCTGCGCTTGCCAAACTGGGCAGTCCATCGATCGTCGGCCAGTTCACTCTAGGCCTGGCTGTATCCGCGCCGGTGTTCATGTTTACCAATCTGCAGCTTCGTACTGTACAGGCCACGGATGTGAGCGCGGAGACTGGATTCGCGAACTACTTCACCCTGCGGCTGCTGGCAACGCTGCTCGGGCTTGTGGTGATCGTTGCCCTGTTGCCATTTGCCGGAGCTTCATCCGCTTTGCGCACGGTCATTCTCCTGGTCGCGATTTCCAAATGCGTCGAGTGCATGAGCGATGTGACGGCCGGCCTCCTGCAACGGGAAGAGCAGTTGAAGCGCGTTGCCATCAGCATGATGATACGCGGCATCGGCTCTGTACTCGTCTTTTCGCTCACGTTTGCCTACTTTCGCAACCTGGCGCTGTCGGTTGCTGCCATGAGCGGAGTCTGGCTGGCGGTGCTGCTCTTTTACGATTTGCGCAATGTCAGGGCGTTGATTGGCAGTCACGACCCATTCTTCCGCTTCGACCGCCGCGAGCTCCGGCGACTGATGATGCTGGGCCTTCCCCTGGGCTGGGTCGCCACGTTGGCATCGCTGAACGTGAATATCCCCCGCTACTTCCTGCAGCATTACCTGGGGTTGGCGGATCAGGGTATCTTCGCATCGCTTGCGTACCTGGTCGTCGCGATCAACCTGGTCGTGGCCGCGCTGAGCGTTTCGGTCACCACGCGCCTAGCCCGCCTCTTTGCGGATCGCGATCACAGGCAGTTTGTGCGCCTGCTGACAAAGCTATCCATGCTCGGAGTTCTGATCATGGTGGTTGGAGTGCCCCTGACGTTCCTCGTGGGGCGGCCACTGCTCACCTTGCTTTACCGCCGCGAGTACGCAGAACACGTTGGCCTGCTGGCGCTCTTCGTAGGCATCGCCGGCCTCGTCACGATCGCGGCGTTTCTCTTCTGCGGCTTGACTGCGGCACGTTCTTTTCGAGCACAGGTTCCGGTCTACTTCGCGGCAATGCTGATTGGGTTGGCGGGGTCGGCGCTGCTGGTTCCGCGGTGTGGCCTGATCGGCGCGGGGATTGCACTGCTCCTCTCTGCAATGACCATCGTACTGGGCGGCTTGTGGATGATGCACAGGGTTCTTGGGACGGAGTTGCAATAGCAATGTCAGGGTGAAGAGCGGCACTGAATTCAATACTAAGGAGAACCGAATGACATTCGTATCCAGATTACGATTACGGAAACCTATTGATACCTTTGCCCCTTTCGTTGGCGCTCTGTTTCGCGTATTGCGCGACAATAGTAGCGCATATCGCGTGGCTAGACAGACAAGATACGGATTCACCCTGGCGGGTTGTCCACCCATTGCCCGAGAAGATTTTGAGCTAATTGAGTCAAATACATTTCTTGAATTACTCGAAAGCCATGAGACCGTTTTGGATATCGGGGCGAATGTAGGTTTCTATTCGTGTTTGGCTGCCAGCCGTGGGAAACACGTCATCTCATTCGAGCCGTCGGCACGAAATCTAAAATTTCTCTATAGGAACCTCTGGGAAAACCAATTCCAGAATGCGGAAATCTTCCCAATGGGTCTCGCTAAACAACCGGGCCTAAATCGTTTGTATGGATTCGGCGCTGTAGCATCCTTTGTCCCCGGATGGTTGCACGCGAACAAGTCCCGCTTTACATTTGTGCCCGTCACAAGCCTGGACACCATCATCGCGGGACGATTCCAAGGTCGGAAATTGCTGATAAAGATGGACGTTGAAGGCTTCGAACTCGATGTGCTTGCTGGGGCTGCCAGAACCTTAGATCTCATCCCGAAACCATCATGGTTAGTTGAGGTGTTGCTGAACGATGAGGCAGTGCCCGGAGGCATAAACCGTCGGTTCGCCGATGTATTTGAAACATTCTGGAAGCATGGATACCAATGCAAGAGACTCAATGCAAAACGAGAGCCGGTGCATCCTGACGATGTCCAACGCTGGGTTGCCAATGGAACCGTGGACATACACAATATTGCCGCAGATGAGGTGCATAATTTCCTATTTTGTGGTCTATAGCAATCGGCCTCTCATATTGGCGAGTATCTACTTTGTAAAATGTCCACGCGCCGCCTGTAAGTGACTGTCAAAGATAACAGACAACGGAGCAGCGATAGGAATGCTGAGAAGAGAAGTGGCACTCAACGGGACCGGATTGGTTCTCCCAAGAAAGATCCGGCCCGAATATCAGTGCGCGATAGTTGCAGCTGCCTGCTTGGCAGTCTGCGCTGTCTGGCCTTCCTCAGCAGAACTTTCTGCCGTAATAGCATTTGCTGCGTTCGGCGCTCTTCTTTTGCACTATAAGTTGCAAGGCTTAACCAATCTTGCATTTGTGTTTTTAGGTATTACACTAATTATTATTCTCTCCGACTCCATTTGGTGGAATGTATTGCTAGGCATGGCGAATCTGCCATCTGGCGAGGATAACAACTCAATCAACTGGGCGATCCAGTACATTGCAATGGCAATCGATGCGATGGTATTGGGTGCATGCTTCGTGACATGGAGACGTCGCGACATCCGCAAACCACATTCCGCTTTGTGCAAGCAGGTCCAATGTCCGTGGATATATCTTACCGCGGCATTCGCTCCCCTTCTCCTTAACCTAATCCTTTACTATTTTAGTTTGCGTGGATTGGGTTATGTAGAAATCCACATCGCGAGCCAGGGGCCTCAAAAATATATTCTGTTCTTGGTTCTTTTAACCCATGCGGCATTCATTCGGCTGTTTGCCGGTTGGCCATATCTTGAGCGGAAATCCCGGTTGGCCTTGGCAGCGGCGGTTTGCCTATTTCTCTATATCTACATATTCCTCTTGCCCCTGCGCACAAACCTATTTATATTTGGCATGTATGCGTTCTATTTCTTTTCTGGGGGTATTCGTTGGCGCCTGAAGGTAGCGATTCTCGCGGGCGGCTTCGTCTTGTTTTCCTGGATGGCAGTTCATAGAAGCGCCACGGGCGACGACCTTCGCGAAATGGGATCTGCCCAAATAACCGTAAGTGTGCTGTCATTTGGGACCGGAATGGTCGACATGGTGCCTTGGGCTTATGATGAGGTACAAAGAGAAGGCCGTGCTTGGGGAACAACTTATATGCTGGAAGCTGTATCCACAAAGTACAGTCCCGGCGTCCGATATGCACAGGAGATCGCTCCGGCATATGCTGAAAGCGGTGGCGGCTTTGGGTTTTTTTATGTTGCGGAATTGCTCTTGAATTTTGGGTATATCGGTGGCCTCCTGGGAGCGTATATGCTCGGAATGGCATTGCAGAAATTATCCACTATGCCAGCCGTCGTGGTCCGGTCAACCGTGCTCCCGGCACTTCTGGCGTTTTTCTTTCCGTTAATCAGGAATGACTTCACGTCGACGTTAAAGGGAGCGATATACATCATCATTTCATGCTTCATACTCGATCGTTTGGCTTTGTACAGTCATGAGTTCGGTGGACTCATAAAGCTCGCTAAGTTATCTGCGGCCACGAAGCAGCAGTTGCAGTTTCACCAAGGTCCGAATCCTCTATAACCACAGAAGCAAACTGTAGGAGTTTTACGTTGTTTAGCTCGTACCTCCTGGGTTATAAGGCCGATGGACTAATTCACGATATTGAAGCCTAGTGGCAGGCCATGGCGAGGAGTTTAGACGGTGGTCCATAACCCAAGCAGTCGCCCATGGGTTGCGCGAATCTTTACTCCAAGCCCCGTGGAAGAACCAAGTGTGGGAGTGCTTGAGAGACGAGTTGAAACTTGGTGAAGAATAGCAGAGCGAGGCAGTTGATTCCATACCATCGCGGTCTATGTTGCGCGTGTGGGCTATATGCGACAGTTTTCGGTTATCTGATCGAGAGCCATTTATGACTTCACCGCGGATGATCTTCATCGATGCGGTTGGCATACGAACCGGAGGTGGGGCTGCGATACTCAATGAACTCCTTTATTGGCTTCCTCGGACCCGCGCAGAATGGATGTGGCGCGTCTTCGTGCTGCCGCACGGCGAGCGCGAGTGTGAGATTGTGGGAACGTCGCCCCAGGTCGAAATCTGCGAAGTCTCAGCTGCCGGGAGTCCGCTTAGACGACTAGACTGGGTGTGTCGACGCCTTCCCCGAATGGTCAGCCGCGAGCGCCCCGCGGCCCTCTTTGCGATGGCAAACCTAGTGTTTCCGTGGATTCCTGTGCCCAAGATTCTCATGTGTCACCAATCTGTTCCGTTCGCAGTTGGCCACTTGGGGTTCCCCGTCTCCCTAAGAACGGCCCGGCTTATCATCTTCAAGCACCTGATGCTTCTGTCCGCATCCAAGGCTGAAGCGGTAGTTGTTCAGACCGAGCAGATGCGCTTGTCGTTCGCCTCATCATCGTGGTGCCGGAATGCTCATATCCATGTTGTTCCCAGCGGCTATCGCACAGCGGGTTTACTGGGGGAGATATCGCCAGGAATCGACGAGAGGCTGAGTTCTATAAGCCGACCCTGGCTGACATATATCTCCCTTCCCGCTGCCCACAAGAATCATACAACGCTCGTTGAAGCGCTCTTTCAGCTCCGAAAAAGCATTCCGACCGCCTCGCTCTTGCTCACTCTGGAAATGGACCGCACGAACAGTCCAGAGTATTCGCGGTGTGTCGCAGAGATAGTTGCTGTGGCCAAGAGGCTAGATGTATTGGGCGCAATCCATTTCCTAGGAACGCTACCGCCGCAAGACGTCATGCATATCCTTAAATCATGCGACGTCCACGTCTATCCCTCGCTGGCCGAGTCATTCGGCTTGCCACTCGCCGAGTCTGTCGCGGCGGGCTGCCCAGTTGCAGCGTCAAATCTTCCCTACGCAAGAGAAGTGTTGGGGACGGCAGCTGTCTATTTTGACCCGCACTCACCACTGGACATGGCGCGAGTCATCACTGAGTGTCTTTGCAATCAAATGCCTGACAAAGCGTTCCATGTGGAAGAGTATCGCGACCTGAGGCGCCGGTACAGTTACAGCAGCATTGCGGCGACACTCTGCGCATTGATCGAGACAATCGCTAGCTGTGGTAACTCGTTCGAGGCATCCAGGGCTACCGAGTCCTTACCTTCACACAGCAAGTGACGCTTACGGCCGGCGGACCGTAAGCGGAAATCCTCAAGGGATGTTAATCTACACGTTTACGAGCGCTCATGACTGGCGAGACCCCGTGAATCACGAGATCTGCGCAGATGTAGTTGTATTCTCTGCCCCGCAACGCCGAGGCCGAATCCAATGCTCTTCGATGCGCAACCAACGATGTAATGCAGACGCAACTTGTCATCTCTGCGATCTGACGTATTCATTCCTGTGTTTGGAGCCCTATGCAAGTCAGTACACCGATCTACCGACCAGTCTCTAATAAGAATCTTGAAGGTATCCTCTGTTGTCTATGCGGCAACTCGCAGATAGATCCTTACCGCTTCGGGTTGCTCCAATGCGCAGTTTGCGGGCTCATAATGGACAGGGCTGCTTTCGCTCCGTCTGTCTGCGAGAAGATACAGAAGGACTGGTTCGACGAAACCCGCCCGCAAGTTAATCTCAACTGGACGACTCATTTTGAAGCGCGGAAGAACCGAGTCATTTGCAGACGCCTCCTGAAGACAGTTGGCTCTTTCGTTGGGAAACGTGTCCTTGAGGTGGGTGTAGGAAGCGGGTCGCTTCTTTCGATGCTCAGGCGATTCGGCGCTTCTGCCGAAGGTTGCGACATCTCGCCACTCACGTGCGACCGTGTCGAACGAGCTCACCAGATCAAGATGCACGCTTGCTCAATAGAACAGTTGCCCCTAGCGGAACCCGGATTTGATTTAATTGTTTGCAATCATGTTTTGGAGCACACGGTCGATCCAGTTTCAATGCTTCGGAACATTTACTCCCGCTTGGCGATGAACGGTGTACTTCATCTCGCCGTCCCGAATGCATCGTGTTGGGAAGCTGCATTACCGGGATGGAACAGCTACGAGCCTTACCACATGATTTACTACAACCGTGCGACGCTCCTGCGTGTACTTGCAGTGGCCCACTTTCAACCCAACCTAATTGAGACGAGGGAATCATTCTCTGGCTGGTTCCTCAGTGGGTTACGAACTGTTCTCCGTACCCGAACCAAGCACAGGACACCGAACAGGGAGCGTTCTACCAGTGCGCCCCAGTCGTCTCACGTGCGGAACGCGTACTATATCGCAATGGTCCTAGCCGGAGTTCTAACAAGCCCTCTGCGATTGCTTCAGTCCGCACTTGGTGCAGGCGACGAAATCGTCGTTATGGCTTCACGGGAAACGTTAGGTGAGAATGGTTAAGGCCGACGTCGCAGTCATCATCCTCACTTACAACGAGGAACCGAATCTGGCTTTTGCGTTGCAGTCAGTCGTAGACTGGGCACGTGAGATCGTGGTACTGGACTCATTCAGCACTGACGGGACGTTAGATATCGCACGCAGATTTGGCGCCCACGTTTATCAGCATGAATTTGAAGACTATGCTTGTCAGCGCAATTGGGCGTTGACAGACATACCCATGGAATCAAAGTGGGTGCTGTTTCTCGACGCTGACGAATGGCTGACGATCGAGTTAAAGGACGAGATTGGACGCGTGATCGCATCCGACCCAATCGAGACTGGTTTCTTTCTAAAGAGGAGGTTCATATGGATGGGAACATGGGTCCGCCGCGGCTACTATCCTACATGGATACTGCGCCTATTTCGCCGCGGTAAAGCCCGGTGCGAACGCCGCTCCTGCAATGAACACCTAGTGATCGAGGGCAACGCCGGCTTTCTCAAGGCTGACTTCATGCATGAGGAGCGCAAGGGCATCACGGACTGGATTGCCAAGCATAACCGATATGCCACATTAGAGGCATTCGAGTTGCTGAAGGCTGAGAATGCACCACAGGATGTACCCGTGAGCTTTTGGCGTACATCCCAATGGGGACGAAAGCGGTGGCTCAGGTATCGCGTCTGGAACCGAATGCCACCCCTGCTGAGGCCACTGATCTACTTCGTTTACCGGTCTATCTTATGCGGCGGTTTCCTCGACGGCCCGCGCGCATTGATCTATCATTTCCTTCAAGCGCTGTGGTACCCGTTGCTCATCGACATCAAATATCTTGAGTTGCGCGCTGTGGCGCGTTCAAGCGCCGGCGAACCCTCAGCCCTCGGGGGGACAATTGGAGTTCGGAAGTCACGCAGTTAATCCGATCGATTACGGTTGCGTCCAGCGCAACGCGAGTAGCCCGGATTCAGACGTCTTAGAACTCACTTGGTTCTGATAGCGCATTCAACATATTGCAGTTTCTTCACAAATCAACATGAATCCACAACTAGTCGCCGTCCAGACGAGCACATACGCCGAGTATCCCACCGAGGCGCCGTTTCATCCCGGTGCCAGATACCCAGAATACGACTTCGGGAAAATCGGAGCACCGAACCATGCTTATGAGGCGGTAAGACAGTGCTTTGCGGCGGCGGGCCTCGATGCGGGCCGGTATGGCACTGCTGCATGGAACCCGCTCAAGGAACTGATTAAGCCAGGAGAACGCGTAGTCATAAAGCCAAACTTCGTAAAAGAAACACATCCGCGGGATAGCATGGGGTGGCGATATGTTCTAACACACGGTAGCGTAATCAGGGCTGTTGTGGACTATGTTTGGAAGGCCTTGGATGGGAGCGGCTCAGTGGTTGTTGCGGATGCGCCGCAGACCGACTCGTCTTTTGATGCTATCTGCCGGCTACTGGGCCTGTGTGGCCTGGCGGAGTTCTATCAGCAGCGTGGGCTCGATTTCTCTCTGCTTGATCTGCGCCGCGACGAGTGGGAGAATCGCGGTGGAGTCATTGTTGCGCGACGCGAGTTAGCAGGCGATCCCAGAGGATACTGCCGGTTTGATCTCGCCCAAGCAAGTGAGTTTTTTGGACACTGCGGCGCTGGGCGCTATTACGGAGCGGACTATGATTGCGATGAACTGAATGGCCACCACACCGGCGGGCGTCACGAATATCTTGTATCGAAGACTATTGTCGACGCCGATGTTATGTTTAGTATCCCGAAACTAAAGACGCACAAGAAGGCGGGCATTACTGGAGCTTTAAAGAATCTTGTTGGAATCAATGGAGACAAGAACTGGCTCCCACACCATACAGAGGGTACACCCATCAATGGTGGCGACGAGCGACCGGATAGCCGCATGTCCGAGCGGAGCCTGGTGATAGGAGCTCGGAGAGCATTGCTTCGGACCCCGCTCATCGGGAGTATCCTCCACCGTCATGCCCGCAAGGCCGCTCTAAAGATATTCGGCTCAACAGAAGAAGTGATTCGGAGCGGGAATTGGTACGGCAACGATACAGTTTGGCGGATGTGCTTGGACCTGAACAAAATATTACTTTACGGGGATCCGAGCGGCATTTTTAGGGAAGATGGGTCGGAGAGCCGAAAGCGCCACATAGTTCTCGTGGATGGGATCATTGCAGGGGAGGGTCGCGGGCCGATGAACCCTGACCCGGTACATTCGGGGACAGTTGTTTTTGGAACCAACCCGGCCAGTGTGGATGCCGCTTGCGCCATCCTAGTGGGATTCGATCCGGCGAAGATTCCGATCATTCGGCAAGCCTTCCGCTGTAAGCACTATCCCTTAACCGACTGGGACTGGCCGGATGTGAGGCTGGTAAGTAACAAGCCGGAGTGGAACGGCTTGTTGACGGACATATCTTTCATGGATACTTTTCATTTCGAGCCACACTTTGGGTGGAAGGGCCACATCGAAAGGCCAGAAGGCAAATAGCTCGTGGGGGCTCGGTGAAGGACCTGTACAACATTTATCCGCGGCTACCAATAGCGCTACAGAACCTAGCGTGCAACGTCGAAGGCTGGCAAATCCAGCGTAGACGTTACAGCGACGCCTTTTTTGAGTTGTTGAGTGACGTAGAGGCTCGAACCCACTTGAATCGTGTTCAATGCGAAGAGTTCCGGGACCAGAGGCTTGCCAGCTTTATTCAGCAGGTCGTTGCAATTGTTCCTTTTTACCGATCCCGATTCCGCGAGTGGGGAGTGGACCCTAGTCACCTACGCTGTTTGAGTGACTTGCGTCAGTTGCCAGTTATAGACAAAGGGGTTGTCCAAGAACATTCAGACGAGCTCTCACCCGATGGCCTGCAACTAAGCCCGAGAATAAAGCTCCACACGAGCGGAACGACTGGAAGCGGCTTTCACTTCTGGGCAACGCTCGGGGCCGAGCGCGAGCAATGGGCAGTATGGTGGCGTTACCGGCGATGGCACGGGATCAACCTTGATACATGGTGCGGATATTTCGGCGGACGGTCGGTCGTACCGGTGTCCCAAAGTAGCCCACCGTTCTGGCGGGTCAACTCACCAGCCCGGCAAATCCTCTTTAGCGCCTACCACATGACCCATGTAAACCTTATGTCCTATATATCGGAGCTTAGACGTCGGCAGCCTCCGTGGCTTCACGGATACCCCTCGGTTCTCGTTCTCATTGCTGCCTTCATACTAGAGACTGGAGCAGACCTCGGTTACCATGTCCGGTGGATTACCACCGGAGCAGAGAATCTCCTCCCCCAGCAGGTTGAACTCATCCAAAAGGCATTCGGAGTGAAACCCGTGCAGCATTACGGCATGGCGGAAGCGGTTGCGAACTTCTCTGAGTGCGAACTTGGCCGGCTGCACACAGACGAAGACTTTTCCGCTGTTGAGTTCATTCCCACTCACAATGAGAACACCTACAGAGTGATTGGGACAAACTTCACAAATCCAGCGACTGCTCTAGTCCGTTACGACACCGGAGACATCGTGACGTTATTTAATGGGGTGTGCCCCTGCGGACGGCCGGGTCGCCTTGTAGAACGTGTTGACGGGCGCCAAGAGGACTACGTGGTTCTTCAGAATGGGGCGCGAATCGGTCGCATGGATCACATCTTTAAAGATCTCTTGAGTATCCGTGAGGCGCAGATTTATAACGAGAGACCGGGGAAAATAGTATACCGAATTGTGCGCGGGAAAGACTATGGGCCACAAGACGAGCAACATCTGCTTGAGGAAACGAAATTGCGCCTAGGAGATCTGGTGTCCATAGGAATCGAATACGTCGATCGAATCGAACGAAGCCGTACAGGCAAACTGCGATTTGTTGTTTCGGGTATACCGGATGGACGCACAGTAGGATCTGAGAATGTTGCAATACATACATCTTGAGGCTAAGAAGTGAATCAACTTCTGCAAAATCTGAGACAAGGCACGCTGAAGCTAGCCGAAGTACCCTCCTTGGGAGCGAAACCAGGTACTATTCTTATCCGCAACGACGTGAGCCTGATCTCTGCTGGTACCGAGCGCATGCTTCTGGAGTTTGGCAAGGCTGGCTGGATCGACAAGGCTCGCCAACAGCCCGACAAAGTCCGCCAAGTTCTCGACAAGGTCCGTACTGACGGGTTGAGCGCTACTTGGGAATCTGTCCGCGCAAAGCTCGACCAACCTATTCCACTTGGCTACTCAAGCTCTGGCGTTGTACTTGAGGTTGGGCCGGGAGTCTCTGAATTTCATATTGGAGATCGCGTCGTCTCCAATGGCCCCCATGCCGAAGTTGTCAGCGTGCCGAAGAATCTCTCCGCGATAATTCCGGATGGCGTCACAGACGAGGCCGCGGCCTTCACCGTCGTTGGGGCGATCGCACTCCAAGGTATCCGGCTTGCTCAACCGACTCTAGGCGAGGCCTTCGCGGTGACTGGGCTTGGCTTGGTCGGCCTCATTGCCGTTCAACTTCTACGCGCTCAGGGCTGTCGAGTGTTAGGAATAGACTTTGATGCGCGGAAGCTGGCAATTGCACAGTCGTTCGGCGCGGAGACTGTCAACCTCACTACGGGCGAGGACCCTCTTGTCGCAGCCGACCGATTCTCCCGAGGTCGGGGCGTGGATGGTGTAATCGTCACCGCTTCCACAAAGAGCAGTGAGCCGGTCCACCAGGCTGCGCTCATGTGCCGCAAACGTGGCCGCATCGTCCTTGTCGGCGTGACTGGCCTAGAACTTTCCCGTGACGATTTTTACAAAAAAGAATTAAGCTTCCAGGTTTCCTGCTCGTATGGACCCGGCCGATACGACCCTACATACGAGCAAGGAGGGCATGACTATCCGCCTGCTTACGTCCGGTGGACCGAGCAGCGGAATTTTGAAGCAGTGCTCGACATGATGGTTGATCGTCGTCTCAGCGTCGAGCCCTTGATCACCCACCGCTTCCCGTTTGAACGCGCGCTTGATGCTTATAAGCTTCTTGAAAACGATGAGTTCTACCTTGGGATTCTTCTTGAATACGAAGCTGATCGGTCCAACTCCGAGCCCTTCCAGCAGCGAATCTTTCTCCAGCCACGACAGCCGCCAAGCCCATTCGCCGGCGCTGCTATTGGATTCATCGGTGCGGGCGGTTATGCGACGAAGGTTCTAATTCCTGCAATCAAAAAAACAGGCGCTCGCCTGGTCTCGATTGCGGCGAATGGCGGGCTCAGCGCGGCTCACGCAGGACGGAAGTTCGGATTTGAAGAGGCAACTACGGATGTCGATGTCATCTTGACGAATCCCAGTATCGACACCATTGCAATCTGCACACGGCATGACAGCCACGCCGCGCTTGTGTGCCGGGCGCTGCAAGCTGGGAAACACGTCCTTGTTGAGAAGCCGCTCGCACTCAACCCGGAACAGATTGACCAGATTGAAGAGACTTGGCGTTCTCTCCCCCAAACTCCCCTCCTAATGGTGGGTTTTAACCGTCGATTTGCACCTCAAGTCCAGCGCATGAGTCAGTTGCTCAAGTGTGTGAAAGAACCGAAAGCCCTCGTCTACACTGTCAATGCGGGGTCAATACCTCGTGACCATTGGACGCAAGATCCAGATTCGGGAGGAGGGCGCATCATTGGTGAAGCGTGTCATTTCATTGATCTCCTGCGATTCTTGATTGGCTGCCCCGCCCGGGACGTTCAAACGATACGACAGTCGTCAGACACAGTCACCATCACCATCACATACGAAGATGGTTCCATCGGCACAGTTCATTACTTCGCCAGCGGGCACAAGTCATTCCCTAAAGAGCGCCTTGAGGTATTTGCAGGTGGTCGCATTCTGGTTCTTGACAATTTTAGAAAACTGAATGGTTTCGGCTGGCCGGGCTTCAAGAGTATGAGGCTCTGGCAGCAAAACAAAGGCGCGATTGAAATGGCGGCCGCCTTTGTCGCAGCCATACGCGCCGGCGCTTCGTCTCCAATCCCTTTTGATGAGTTGCTCGAAGTTTCTCGCACCACTCTTAAAGCTGCCTCGCTTTAGAAGCTAGGGTCCATGCTGACTCGCGTTTTCAACACAGTCCGGTATCTCAAGCCCATTCAGATCTACAGTCGCGTATGTCGCTCTAGCCCTCGCCGTCTTGCGCCTGGTCTAGCACTGCAAACACGCTGTCGCACAGGAAAATGGAGCATCGGGATTCAACGCGAATGTTCTCAGACCGCGCCAAACCAGTTTCGCTTCCTGAACGAGGAACGCCAAATTGAATCCTGGAATGATCCGGGCATCCCTAAGCTCTGGCTCTATAACCTTCACTATTTCGACAGCCCAACTGCAGACCTCATCCGGAAGTGGATTGCAGAAAATCCCGTGGGCAGCGGAATCGGTTGGGAACCGTACCCCCTGTCCCTCCGCATTTGCAATTGGATCAAATGGTCACTTTCCGGCAATCCTCTCGAGAAATCAGTGATCGACAGCCTTGCTCTCCAGGCGCGCTATCTCGCACAAACGATCGAATACCACCTGCTTGGCAATCACCTAATTGCAAACGGCAAAGCTCTTGTTTTCGCTGGTGCTTTCTTCGAGGGCGAGGCGGCAGATCGTTGGCTAGCCTCCGGCCTGCGGATACTGGCATCTCAATTGCCCGAACAGATACTCGATGACGGGGGTCATTTCGAGCGAAGCCCCATGTATCATAGCTTGATCCTTGAAGACGTTCTGGACCTGATCAATCTTCGCCGGACGTGGCCGGATTTGCTCCCGGATTGGAGCAGCGTGGCAGGTCGCATGCTCGGCTGGCTGCGGAACATGACGCATTCGGATGGCCGAATTGCGTTTTTCAACGACGCGACATTTGATGTCGCTCCCGGGCTCAAAACCCTTACCGACTACGCAGAACGTCTCGCGATCAAGCCTGAGCGACTCCCGTTGGGGGATAGCGGTTACATCCGACTGGAAAACGATTACTCTGTTGTGGTTTTTGATGCGGCTTCTATTGGACCTGACTACCAACCGGGCCATGGCCATGCTGATACGCTCTCTTTTGAACTCGCCCATCACGGAAAGCGTGTAGTTGTGAATTCAGGTACGTCTACGTACGAGGCGGGTGCGGAGCGGCAACGCCAACGGGGAACTGCCGCTCACAACACGGTGCGGATCGACGGCTTCGACCAGTCGGAAGTATGGGCGAGTTTTCGAGTTGCTCGGCGCGCTTATCCTTTCGATGTCAGAACGGACAACAAGAGTTTTGTGGAAGCAGCCCATGACGGTTACCGGCGATTGAAGAGTCCGGTGATTCTCCGGAGACGGTTGGAACTGCGCGGTGACGGTCTAACAGTCACGGACATGGTCGAGGGCACCGGCGAACATGAGGTCGAGATCTTCTTTCATTTCCACCCCAGCGTAGAGCCAGAAATCACGTTGGACCCTAAGTTAAGCAAAAGTCGTGAAGAGACCATGTACCACCCCGGATTCAACCTTTCAATTCCCAACACGACCATCGTAGGGCGCTTCAAGGGTGCGGCACCCTTGGTGTTCCGGTCATTCATTCCTCTACGAGGTAAGTAGATCCCTCGGTTCTGGCGGCACGCCCGCCTGCCGAAACGTGACAGGGTTTCAGAGAGCCAGGCCGCATGCTCTGCGAAGAAAGTTATGGTGAATCAACCTAATGCGCATTTTGTTCTTAGCTGACAATTTTCCTCCTGAGCGAAACGCGCAGGCGGCGCGGGTCTATGAGAGAGCATGTTACTGGGTGAAGTGGGGACACGCCGTCACAGTCATCACGAGTGCCCCGAATTTTCCAGACGGAAGGCTGTTCCCGGGCTACAGGAATCGTTGGCGACAGGTTGAGGAGATTGACGGCATTTGCGTGGTGAGAGTCAAGACCCTCATAACTTCCAACAATGGAACGATTCTCCGGACTTTGGATTTTCTCTCCTATATGGTGATGGCGTTTCTGGCGGGCCTTGGGGAACGGAGGCCGGACTTGATAGCGGCATCCTCGCCGCAGTTTTTCGCTGCGGTGGGTGGATGGGCTCTTTCAGTGACGCGCAGGTTGCCGTTCGTTTTAGAACTATCCGACCTTTGGCCTGAGTCGATCGTGGCAGTTGGTGCGATGAGAAGGAATTTTGCCTTGCGCTGGCTAGAAAGGCTCGAATTATTCTTATATCGGAGGGCCGCAAGGATTGTTGTACTGACGAATGCATTCAAACAAAACCTCGTGCAACGTGGGGTTCCTGAGGAGAAGATCGACGTTGTTATCAATGGAGTCGATCTCCCGCGATACGCTCCGCGTGAACGCGATGCTGCCTTGGCGGCCTCCTTCGGCATCGCTGAAAGCGATTTTGTAGTTGGCTATATCGGCACACATGGCATGGCGCATGGACTCCAAAACGTTTTGTCAACGGCCGCCCTTATCGACTCCACTTGTGTGCGCTTCCTCTTTGTCGGAGCTGGGTCGGAGCGAGAGATGCTTATAGCCGAGGCCCACCGTCAAGGTCTTAGCAATGTTGTGTTCGTGCCGGCTCAGCCGAAAGAAATGATGCCGGAGTTCTGGAGTTTGTGCGACGTGGCTCTAATCCATCTGAAGAACGCACCGACGTTCGCAACTGTTATTCCATCCAAAATCTTTGAAGCAATGGGCATGGGTCTTCCCATCCTGCTGGCTGCGCCCAAAGGGGAAGCCAGTGACCTTGTCGAGAGGGAAAGCGTCGGACTCTGGGCCCCATCGAACGACCCGCGAGTATTGGCAGATGCGGTACTTCTCCTGAAGCAAGACCATGGCTTGCTCTCAAAGTTAGCTGCGCAAAGCCGGGCGATGGCCTCCAACCATAGTCGCGAGCGACAAGCCAGCAAAATGCTGACAGTACTGAAAAAAGCCGTTGGCACGCTTGAATCGAGGACGCCTGCCTCTGCGCGCACTTAGGGCAGTTCTGTACAAGCCTCATTTCCACAGTCTGCTTGGATAGGGTAGTAAGTGGAAGGTCAGCTTAAGAAACCGCCAAGCGCCAGTGATGCTGAGATGAGTTATTCTTGTAGGTCTTTTTGTAGAAATGCCTGGGGTCAAGTGATGAGTCCGAAGAACGTTGTAGTGACCGGCGCCAATGGTTTCATCGGTCAGCACCTCTGCCGAAAACTCGTCGAATCAGGCAGAGATGTGACTGCATGTATTAGGGAACGTGCGAACGTGTCAGCTTTCGGAGACCTCTCCGGTTCAATGAGGATTTGCCGGATCCCTTCGCTGGGGCCCGGGGAAAAGTTATCTGAAATCCTTCGGAAGGCGGATGCAGTGGTCCATCTAGCTGGCCGCGCTCATGTTATGCATGAGACCGCAGGAAATCCGCTCTCTGAATTTCGGAAGGTAAATGTATGCTTCACCGAGAGTCTTGCATCGATGGCGGTGCAGGCCGGCGTAAAGCGGTTTATCTATCTGAGTTCGATTAAGGTAAATGGCGAGGCAACGGAAGGGAGAGCGTTCTTTGCAGACGATCAGCCTAACTATTGCGACTACTATGGGCAGTCGAAATGGGAAGCCGAAGAGAGTTTGCGTCAGATTGGAACGGGAACTGAGATGGAATGGGTAGTTGTCAGGCCACCGCTGGTTTACGGTCCGGAGGTTAGAGGGAATTTTCTTGCTCTGCTGAAGTGCATAGCTCGTGGAATTCCGTTACCTGTGGGCAGCCTGCATAACAGTAGAAGCCTAGTGAGTGTTTACAACCTGAGCGATTTTCTTTGCCATCTTCTTGATCATCCAGGCGCGGCGAATGATTGTTTCATAGTCAGTGACGGGGAAGACATCTCAACTTCAGACCTTGTTCGGCACATGGCGACAGCACTCCATTGTTCAGCGCGAATCGTGAACTGCCCAAAGGCGGTCTTGCGTTTAGCTGGAACCCTATTGCGAAAGGATGCGGCAGTTCAGCGTCTCTGCTCATCTCTCGTTGTAGATAGGGAAAAAGCCAAGAAGTGTCTTGGATGGAGTGCTCCAAAAACTCTTGATTGGGGCTTGGTCCGAACAGCAGAGTGGTTTCTCGGCAGGAAACAGGGAGAATGAGTGGGGTCCGTGCTCTTTTCTTCTGAACCAGGAGCAACGAAGAGGCGAGCGATGGCGTTGGAGATATCAAGTGCCTTGGACTAAGCGAGTCTTCGATGTGCTGGCGGCTGTTTTGCTTTTATTGGTTTTGTTGCCGCTTTTTGTTGTGCTCGCGTTACTCATCAAGGCAGCGTCAAACGGTCCAGCAGTCTATTGGTCCGATCGCGTAGGAAAGGACAATCGGATCTTCCGGATGCCGAAGTTCCGGAGCATGCGGATAGACACCCCCCAGCTTCCCACTCATCTTCTGTCGGACCCTGCAATTTATCTAACTCCCATTGGCAGATTTCTCCGCCGAACGAGTCTTGATGAATTGCCTCAGTTATTCAGCATCCTCGGAGGCGACCTAAGTGTTGTCGGACCACGCCCGTCATTGTTCAATCAAGACGATTTGATTTCGCTACGGACCGAGCGAGGCATCCACGTTTTGGTGCCTGGACTGACCGGTTGGGCGCAGGTGAACGGCCGCGATGAACTGCCAATTCCCGTCAAGGTAGAGTTTGACTATGAGTATCTGCAGCGGCGATCGTTTATCTTCGATCTCCAGATAATTTGCATGACGGTAGTTAAGGTTGTACGTGGCGAGGGGATAAAGCATTGAGAAGGAAAATGCGAATTCTAAATGTTAAGAGAAAAGGTGCATGAGTGAGCAAGCATTTGGGCAACTCTCTTTCCTTCCAACGCGCAACCGTGTGGGCAGGACTTCTCCTTATGCCGGTCTCTCTGCACGCCTCTGAGCAACCGCCCGCGCCTGAAAGATCCGCACACTCGGGGCGTGATTCGAACCATTCCATGGCAGTGTGCGAATCTTCCACTCAGGGTTCGCCGTACATTCCGGTTGACAGTTGGGTCTACCCGGCTATGCTGCGGCTCTACTCCATGGGCTATATCGATCACGCGTATCTGGGCATGCGTCCATGGACGCGCGCCAGTTTGAGCCACATGCTTGAAGATATCGATGCCGAGTTTCGCGACGCGGATTTGTATGGAGATCCGACCTCAGGCGAGGCGCAGGATATTTACACTGCCTTAATCCGTTTTTTACATTACGACGCAGAGAAGCAATGCCTGGTACGCCAAGCCAGCTCCGGGCTGGAGTCGATTTACTCAACAGGCCGCGGCATCAGCGGTTCGTCCCTACGAGACAGCTTCCATCTGGGCTCGACCATCATCAATGACTATGGACGCCCCTACGAAAGTGGTTTCAACAACTACTCCGGTGCCAGCGGGTATGCTACTGCCGGCCGGTTTACCCTCTATGCGCGCGGCGAGTTCCAAGACGCGCCATCCGCCACCGGCTACTCCCAAACACTTGCACAGACGCTCAGTGCAATTGACCTCACGACCTTCCTCAACGCCGCCACCGGGCTCCCATACAACCAAACCACCATCCCTATGGGGCCGATCGCCGCAACCACCGATGGGCGATTCATTGAAGCCTATGTTTCAGCGCACGTGGTCGGCCACGAGATATCGTTTGGCAAGCAGGATGACTGGTTGGGGCCTGGGCTGGGCGGTGGCATGGCCTACTCCAACAACGCGGAGAATATTTATTCGTTCCGCATCAACCGCGTGGAACCGATATACATTCCGGTTCTCTCCAGACTCACTGGGCTTTTCCGCTACGAGTTTATTGTCGGACCGCTCAAAGGCCACACCTATATGCCCAACCCTGCGTACATAGCTAACCCCTCGACCAACATACCGAACGTGACCAACCCAGGCGACCCTTGGGTCCACGTCGAGAAGTTCAGTTTCAAGCCAACTCGCGATCTCGAGTTCGGCTTCGAACGCACTGTGATCTGGGGAGGACAAGGTCACGAACCTATTAACCTTCATAGTTTCCTGAGAAGCTTTTTCAGCTTTAGTTCGACCGTTCCATCCCAAAAGAATAGTAATCTGGACCCCGGCGCCCGTTTCAGTGCATTTGATTTCGTGTATCGTCTGCCTTTCCCACGCAACTGGCTAACGCTCTACACTGACTCCGACGCGCACGACGCGCCCAGTCCCATCGCCAAGCCTTTGCACGGCGCCTTCAGGCCTGGTCTCTATCTGTCTCATTTCCCCGGCATTCCCAAGCTTGATGTGCGCGTCGAAGGTGTCAACACCGATTCCTCAGCTTGTTACAGTGCCACACCCCCAACCACACCCCCAAGCTGTACGAATGTGAGTATTGGCGGTCGTTATCAATACTGGGAGCAGGTTCAGAGGCAGGGCTACACCAACAATGGTCAACTGTTCGGCGACTGGATCGGCCGAGAGGACAAAGGCGGCCAAGGGTGGATTACGTACCACTTGAGCGGCAACGAATGGCTCCAGGTGGGAGTGCGCAACCAGAAAGCCTCGAAAGACTTTATTCCCGGCGGCACTACCTTGAACGACATCAATTTCGAGGCTGTCAAACGTTTTGGCAAGGACTTAGAAATCGACGGTAACTTCACTTACGAACGGTGGAAAGCCCCTATCTACTTGCCGGGCCAACAGACAGTAACCAGCACCACGATCCGGCTAACCTGGTATCCCGAAAGGAAGGTCAGCTTCTAATTCGTTGTATGGAACGCGTCCTCTGAGTACGATTTTTGAAGTAGACCGTGAGAAAATGAATGTGAATGACAACGCCGGCCTTTGGGCCGGTTTTTTTGTGGGTGCCATGGACGAGTAAAAGGGAAACTTGTCGGAGGAACGGTCATGAAGGGTATTAGGCCTTGGATTGCACATCGCATTCTGACGTCGGGGCAATGCCGAAATGGACGCCCGAGTCAAGGCCGATTCGTCTTGCAGTTCGCCTTTCACTTGAAACAGCCCCGCACTCTCGTGCCTTATCATTAGTGCTCTGTTCCATTTGCGGTTAAAATTCAGTGAGGGGAATCGGGAAGATGGCGGCGCTTGGCAGTGCCGGGTAATCGAGGTAAGTGTAATGATGTAGCTGTCCCTTTGCCCGGATGGCGAAATTGGCAGACGCAGCGGACTTAAAATCCGCAGGCCGCAAGGCCGTGGGGGTTCAAATCCCCCTCCGGGCACCATAAATTCAGATGACCTGACCCCAAATTTCGCCCAGTTTGGTTTATGAGATCATAACCTGATTTCCTTTCTTACTTCGCCTTCCTGGTGGATTATTTTCGGGCAGGGGTGCAGCCCGGTCAAGGCCGGAGCGAAGCGGAGCCCGTCAGGGTCGCCTTGAGGCGGCTGCTCCCGCGCCAGTTCAAGTAAACGTTCGCTCAGGCCGCTGTCATCACGGCGGCTGTGATACCGGCAGCTCGATCTTGGTGCTTCGATCAGCCCGCAGACGTGGCGCTTGCTGGCCGGGTACTCCTCCAGCAAGCGCCTCACTTCTACTCACCGTTCTACGAGCACAGGGAGTTTTTTCGGATCACCGACTGAAGCATGTCCTTGTCCAGGCTGAGCTCGGCCACCAGTTTCTTCAACCGCGCGTTCTCATCCCGAAGGTGCTTTACCTCTTCAGCCTCGCTCACATCCATGCCTCCGTACTTCGCCTTCCAGGCATAGATAGCCCATCCTGAGAATCGCAGAGATTTCACTAACGTCGATCGAGGTCCATCGTAAACAAATTTCCAGTGCCGACTCGCGGCCTGACCAGCGGAGAATCTTCAGGCGTCAAACCTCCGAAAAAGTAGTCCGCCGGTTCCCCTGAGTGAAAATCTGCGCTGCTGGCGACCACCTTCACTTCGCCGTTCGGCACCGAAATTTTAATAATAGGTTGGTTCTCCGCCAAAAACGCATGAACGAAAATCGATTTGCTGTCGCCGCTCCAAATCGGATCAGAGGCGCTTGTCGACGCCACTTCACTCCAGCGCTGATTGGCGACATCAAATAGCATTACCTTGTTCTGTGCAAGGGTTAGAGCCGCAATCCATTTGCCATCGGGTGACCAGCGCGGACTGAAGAAGCCTTCCGAGCGCGGCACAGTCGTCCTCGTTTGAGTTTGCAGGTTGAATAGTTCGATCGCACGCGGTCCAGTTTCTTTTCCCATGGAATCCGGCTCTCGTCCAAAAATGATCTCTTTCCCATCCGCAGACCAGCCTGGATCGGCGACATTGCGGTCGTCCTTCATAAGTAGCTCCAGCCTACCTCCGTCCGCATTCACGATGTAGATCTGCCAGGTCGCACCGGAACGCCGGGCCATGATGGCCAGCTTACTGCCGTCGGGAGACCATTGTGCTGAGAAAACCTCCAGATCGTTAGGAGTGAGCTGTATTTTGTCAGAACCATCTGCGGATCGTGCACGCCATAATCTTCCAGCTAAATCTCCCCAGGCTACCCATTGGCGGTCGTGGGAGTAAGCCACACGGTTGGCGTCGGCGAGGAAGGAGCGCTCCGGCCGAAAACCAAGTTGCTCGCCGTCATATCGCTGCAATCCAGAAGGCTGGTCTGAGCCATAGAAATAAATGCGCTCGCCTGACCGCGCAGCGATGGGAGAGAAAAAGTTAAGAGGCCCGTTCGTCAGTTGAGTCAAAGACGACCCCATGCCGCTGCTCTTTAGCTCCCAAAGATTGCTGCTCGAGCTTACGCTTGCCTGGAAGACGTAGCCCTTGCCGTCCGCCGTCCAGTTTCCGCAGCAATCGAGCACTTGGCTTATCCGGTTCTTGAGCAAAGGCCGCGGCGTCTTGCTGCCGCGCTTCAGTTCCCATAAGGAGCCGGTGTGCGTCAAAGGGTCCATGACCGTGAAGCGGAGAATCGCGCCGTCGGGAGACCACCGCAGCCAGAAAGCCCTTCCTCCCAACCTGGCAATTGGGGTGATCGTTCCGCCATCCAGCCGGATCTGATTCAATTCATTTCCGTTGGCGAACAGGATGCTTGTTCCATCCGGCATCCAGGTTGCGTCCTGCGCCAGGACGTTCCCCACTCGTAACGCGCCTCCGCCAGCAGTAGGAACAATCCAGAGCGGCTGTTCGGACTGGGGAGACAGTTGGCTACGCAGAAGCAGGTGCGATCCATCTTTTGAGATATCGGCTACTCTGACAGAGATTAGTTCGGTCGGTATAGTGAGGGGCTGTACTGCTCCGGTACTGATATCGATTGCCGCAAGTTGAGGTTTTCCACTCCCTAGAACCGTAGCGAAAATGCGCTGGCCATCAGTGGCTAATGTAAGCAGGTTTTCCATGCCGGGTGGTCCGGCGGAAACTGGGCTGTCATGGGTCAACTGCTCTACACGCAAAGGCGGCAAAACAGCCGGACGCGCCCGCAGCCAAATCATCGCCACTAAGCCCAGGAGAAACGCCAGAACGAGGCCGGAGAGTACGAAATTGCGTTTGCTCCAATCAAGCCGCTTACGGACCGCGCTCTTTGTAGCCGGTGCGGTTTCGCCCGCATCCGGTTCCGAATCGCGGATTGAGGTCGAGATGCCCGAAAATGGAACCGGTGGCGAAACCTGTGCTGCGTGGGGAATGAAGGGTTTCGGGGAAATCCCCTGGGTCTTGCTATCTCCATCCGATTCATCGACGGGGAACGGCGGAAATGCAGTGGAGGTTACAGATACCGGCGCTATGAATCGGTATCCGCGCTTCGCAAGGGTCTCAACGAATCTAGGATTTTCGGCAGAGTCAGAGAGAGCCTCGCGTACCTTCTTTATCGCAACTGCGAGAGCGCGCTCAAAATCGACAGTCGTATCAGGGCCCCAAACTTGAGACTCCAATTCGCCGTGGGTCACGACTTGGCCGGGCTTCGTAAGCAGAGCAGCCAGCACTTTAAAGGGCTGATCCTGCAGTTTCACCCGGTGGCCGGACTTCCAGATCTCACCGCTCTGGAGATCCACTTCAAATAGACCAAAAGTAATCCGTCCTCGTTTTTCGAGATTCTGCACTCTCTGCCACCCAACAGCATTCTTACAACAACCAAAGGTTAACACACCCTTCAAACCGCGGAGGAATTTCTCGGGTGATGTAAGTGCTTGCGTAAGTAACTGATAAAAGTACGGTTACTAGTTAATGACGAATAAACAAGGATTAATGCCGAGTGAAGACGAAATTGATGAAGCATCCATTGCGCACTGCTGTACAGAACACCGATTGTTATCAGCGCCTCAAAAATCCAAAACCGCAATGGGGGTTATTTGGAGCCAAGATGCCGCCAAAGCCTAACGCGGGAAGCATTTGGAAGGACGAGACACAAATCAAGAGAGGTAATACAACTTTAAGGAGAACAGCGACATGACCCAAGCTTCAAGAAGAGACGCGCTTTTGAGAGCGGTCTTAAAAAGAGTCCAAGCAACGGCACTTGTATTCCTCGTCGCTTTTGGCGTGACTATGCAAGCACATGCCCAATCAGATTCAGGCAAAGTGGTTGGGACGGTCATGGATCAGGCCGGAGCGGTTGTCTCTGGAGCCACCCTTACCCTCACGAACAATGAAAACGGCCTCGTACTGACGGCCACCTCGAACAACGCCGGAGAGCTGAATCTCCCCGCCGTGCCGCGTGGTATCTATACGGCCAAAATCTCGGCTCCTGGATTCCAGTCTCAGCACCAATCCATCACGGTGACTGTCGCTCAGGTACAAGACTTGCTTTTCAAGTTGACACCGGGAGCGGTCACGAGTTCGATCGAAGTCACGAGTGCCGCGCCATTGGTGAACACGACGAATCCAACCCTTGGCGAGACGATTGAGTCAACACAGATCACCGAACTGCCTTTGAACGGCCGTAACACGCTCAACCTGACGCTGCTCGCCCCCGGCGTGACGATAGGCGCGTATAACGAGTATGGCCAGGATACAATCAACCGCTACTATGATACGGGCGGCGGCCAGCTCTCGGCCAACGGCATCCGCGAGCAAGCGAACAATTTTATCCTTGACGGCGTAGACAACAACGATGATTTGCAAAACATCATCGTATTTTTCCCGCCCGTCGATGCAACACAGGAGTTCAAAGTCAATACCAACGTAGCGCCTGCGCAGTATGGCCGCGCCGGTGGTGTATTCCTTGTGAGCTCTATCAAGTCGGGAACCAACAATTACCACGGGTCCGCCTTCGACTTCAACCGCAGTGGCAAATGGGCGGCGAATCCCAACTATCAGTTCCTGAACAATCCGCCTACCGCGAATCCTCCTTACCGGCGCAACCAGTTCGGTGGATCCGTGGGGGGGGCTTTCATCAAGAACAAGCTCTTCGGCTTCGGCGATTACCAGAACACTCGCTCCTCAGAACCGAGCGGCTACGGGTCTGACACCGTTCCGACTTTGAGGATGCGCACAGGGGACTTCACCGAGTTGCTCAACCCCGTTCTGACGGGTGGAAGCTCTTCAACAGATAAGACTGGATTCGTCACGAGATTTCCCCATTTCTACCCCAATGCTGCCAATCTGAACGGCCTTATCGGATCTCCCAACTCTACAAGCTTGGGTTATATTTGGGACCCCGAGACCTGCGGCGCCATCAACACGGGCTGCGCCCCCTTCTCGAGCGGCGGCGTAACCAACATAATCCCAACCGACCGCCAAAATCCAGCGGCACTGAAATACTTCCAGAGCTTTCCTAAGCCTGCCATAGCTGAGGGATCTGCGGGCTATAGCGTTTTCAACAACGATCCATATGAGCTCAGAACGGGCTACGGCTTCAACACTTTCGATGTTCGTATCGACTTTAACCGCACGGCAAACGACCTGTACTTCGCGCGCATGTCCTATGACAATTCCGCGAACTTCAATACATCAGACCTCGTATCGCCACCGGGCGAACCTCAGTTGTCACACAATGGCAACTCCAACTACACGCACGCCCGCGGCTGGGATTTTGGAAACACGCACACCTTCTCGGCCAGCATAGTCAACGAATTGCGCATTGCTTATCTGCGCGACAACTACGGCTTCCAGCCAAGCAACATAGGGACTAACGTCGCCGCGGACGACGGGCTGATTAATTCGACCCTCGCGGCGTCAAACCAGGGCGGCCCAATCATCGGCGCGAGTAACAGTCAAATCGTGTACTCAGGCGATTATGGCTTGTTTGCCACCCCTCAAAACAACTATGAAGTGACCGATACCCTCAATATCAATCGAGGCACTCATTCGATCAGTCTCGGCGGCACATTCATTCGCCGTCAGTTGGAATACTTCCGCCCCATTTCCGGGAAGGGCTTCTTCTCTTATGCCGGTGATGGAACCGACTACACCGGATATGAGGTGAGCGAAATGCTCGCTGCATTCGATGACTGGTATCAGGTTGGTACGCAGAACGGATACTTCGCGGAAATCAGCCAGGAAGATGGCATTTTTGTCCAGGATGACTGGCGCGTCAATAAACGGCTCACTCTCAACCTCGGCGCACGCTGGGATTTGTTGACCTGGCCCTACGAGGCGCACAATCAGATGTCTGCGTTCAATATCCAGACCGGCCACGTGATGATTGCTGACCAGGCCGGCATATCAAAGAGCATCATTAACCAGGATTACAGCAACTTCGCGCCCCGTATCGGATTTGCCTACGATCTGTCGGGAAATGGCAGGATCTCCGTTCACGGCGGATATGGCATCTTCTACTTTCCCGATTACGGAGGCATCAGCAACCAGTTAGGTCAGCAGCAACCGTTTGCCGGCGCCAATACCTACAACGCCTACGCCGGTTATTGCGTCAGCTTAACCGGAGAGTCAAACCCAGGCGGATTGGCGGCCGCCACCTCCAACACCCCCTACAACTGCCCCTTCAGTGCGGGTGCGGCAGCCCCCTCTAATGGACAGCCATCGCCCCTTTTCGCAAACTTCACCCCGGACAACCCTCCAGCCACGTATGGCGGAATTGCCGTCAATCAGAACAATAACCACAGCATGAACCAACAATGGAATATCCAACTCCAACACCAGCTCGGATTGAACAATGTGGTCAGCCTGGCGTATGTAGGCACCCGTTCCAGCCGGCTCTCGACCTACTATCCCTACAACATCTATACCATCGGCGCCACAACCAAGCCGTTCCCAAGCATAGGGGGCATCACGTACAACGACTACAACGGCAGTTCCAATTACAACGGACTGCAGGCGCACCTCGAGCATCAAGGGATATATCTCACGGCCACGGCATCCTACGCGTGGTCCCACGCGCTCACCAATTCAGAGACTGCATTCGGCGGCCCGTCAGTTGCCTTTGGGCCCCTCTATAACGATCCGAAGGCCAACTATGGCAACGCAGACCAGGATCAACGGCAGATCTTCAGCGGATCACTTGTCGGCCATCTGCCCTTCGGACGCGGCAAAAAATTCGCCTCGAACGCTCCCCGCGTCCTGGACGCGGTGATCGGCGGATGGCAGTTCAACAACATCCTTCTTCTTCAGACTGGGGAGCCAATCGATCTCCAAACGTGCAACGCTAACCCCTGCAATCGGCCCGACCTTGTCTCTTCGATTCAATACCCAAAAAACATTAACGCTTGGTTTAACAAGGCTGACTTCAGCACCGCTATTCCCACCCAGACGGCAACGGATGGATCAGGAAGCGCCGTGTACACCCGCGTGGGAACACTTGGACGGAATTATGTCCGCGGCCCCGGCTACCGAAAAGACGACCTCGGCGTGCAAAAGAATTTCCAGATTATCGAGGGCAAAATTCTGGAGCTGCATGGCGATGCCTTCAATATAACCAACACTGCAAACTTCAATTTTCCAGACACCAACATGGGTGACACCAATTTTGGCAAAATCACTGCGCTCCGCACAGGCAGCTCCCGTCAAATTCAGTTGTCAGCTCGCTTTGTCTTCTAACCAACCATCGCAGACAGCGTCAGCCACCAAGGCCGGCGCTGTCCGCCTACCTTACTCTACCAAGCATTCAATTCTTCCACACCGAGGAGAATCGTGTGCCACCTTTGAGTAAAGTGTCGAAACCGGCCGAGGCAATAGCTTAGTCACAAAACGCTAAGTAAAACGAAGATCGTTAGTGCTGAACCCTTACAAGCATTGGCATTCTTCGATCTCACCGTCGCCTTACTTGCCAACTCCTGAGTAACAGCTCCACCAATCAGATCAAGATAAGTAAAGAGAGAATACCTTGCGAACAGTCTGCCTGCGGAACTTGCTGCTAACGACAACCTTGCTGGTGATAACGCGTAATCTCATCGCCACTGCACAAGAAGCCGCCCCGGCGGTGAATTTATCTGAATCGGCCACTTCCACCGAGACGCCTAGCGCCTCAGAGTGGCTTCGTTCTGGATTGATATACGAGGTGTTTCCACGCTCGTTTTCTTTGGAAGGCAACCTCAATGGAGTAACCGCCGGATTAGATCGCTTGAAAGCTCTTGGCGTCACAGTCGTGTGGCTCATGCCCATTCATCCCGTGGGGCAACTCAAGAAGAAGGGCGCCAGCGGCAGTCCTTATGCGGTCAGGGACTACTACGCCATTGCACTGGACTACGGTACCAAGGAAGATCTGCGCCATCTGGTTGATGAGGCTCATCGGCGGAATATGAAAGTAATTCTCGACATGGTGGCCGATCATACATCCTTCGACAGTGTGATGATGGCTCACCCGGACTACTATAAGCACGACAAAGCTGGCCACCTCGTCTCTCCTCACGACTGGAATGACGTGGCTGCACTTGATTACTCGAATCCCGCACTTCGGCAATACATGATCGATGTGCTCATTTATTGGGTGAAGGGTTTCGGGGTTGATGGGTATCGCTGCGATGCAGCAGGAGAAGTGCCAACGGACTTCTGGGAGCAGGCCCGCCGTGCGTTGGACCAGGTAAACCCTGACATTCTAATGCTTGCTGAGGCATCGAAGCCAGAACTGATGCGCAGTGCCTTTCAGGTGGATTATGAATGGCCCTTGCTGTTCAAGGTTGATGACGTAATTATGCACGGCGCCCCGGCCAGCGACCTGCGCACTACGATCGAGCAGGAACGGGCAACGTTTTCTAAACGAGCCTTGCACATGACCATTTCCGACGATCACGACGAAGAGCGGGCAATCGTGCGCTATGGAGTTCCGGGTGCACTGGCCGCATCTGCCTTGATGTTCACCATGGATGGAGTCCCATTGTTGTACAACGGAATGGAGGCGGCGGATGCTACTCCATCGACTGGGCCTGCACTGTTCGAGACACTCAAAATCTATTGGCAGGCGTCGCAGATACGCCCCGAGTTCCAGCAGTTCTACTACTTCATGATTCCATTTCGCAAGCAACACCCCGCGCTATGGAACAGACAGGTTTCGTGGGTGCACAACTCCGACGAGCAACATGTCCTAAGTTATCTACGGGGTTCCGGGAAGGAGGAACTTCTGGTAATGATCAACCTCTCAAATACGCCATTTCGAGGGACGGTGGAGGTGGATTCGGGCGTGTGGCAAGAGGTGAAAGACCCGCTCTTCCACGATTCGCAAATAGCTCTTCCAGCGGTTTCTTTAGACGCGTTTGAATTCCGCATTTTTGAAAAGAAGTGAATATCTGGACAGTGCTAAGTTCCCTCTGTCTCATGCGGCGATCTCCGCGCCGCAATTGTTGGATTGCGAGGCGTTGTTGGCTTCGTTGTAGCTGCGGAGAATAATTCTCAGTTTGTGCGGGAGC
>JBEKSE010000004.1:0-144937 GCA_049517315.1 Occallatibacter sp.
GATCCCGCGGCCGGGGCCATCATCGGCTCCGGCGACAGCTCCTGCTCCAGTTGCTCGCCGCCATCCAGCAAACTGTTCATGTGACCTTCCGAAAGCCCAGCCTTTCCGCTTACTCGCGAACTTGCTGGGTGCCCCACCCTCGCCGCGTCTTTTTTTTGCGGCTAGGGTGGGATACCACAAACCCCAACCGGCCACGTTCAGAATTTACGCCGACTCGCTGACTTGCCGACCTGCCGCCCCGCTGACTCGCTAAAACCCCACAGCCCCTGTCCCTTTGGTATCCAAAGGCTGCGTGACAATCGAAATGTTGGTGATTCCCGCCTGCTTCACCGCGTCCATCACGCTGGCAAACGCGCCAAACGGAACCCGCTCGTCAGCCCGCAAATAAATCACCTGCTTTACCAGGTTCCGTTGCGCCGCGTTATTGCTCTGCTGACGCAGCTTGCCCGCCAAATCATGAATGTTGACCGCTTGATCGCCTAAGAACACGTTCTGATCGCGGTCGATGGTCACCACTAACCGCTGTTCGGTAATCTCCTTGACCGTTCGCGTCTTAGGCACGGCCACTTCAATCCCAGACTGCAACACGGGAACGCTGATCATAAAGATCACCAGCAGCACCAGCACCACATCCACCAGGGGAGTGATATTGATATCCGCCAGCGAACTACGAGTCTCACCGCTGTTACTTGTAAATGCCACGGTCCACCTCCCGGCCCGCCTCCCCGGCCGGTTCACGCGCCCCCTCAGCGCTCGCTGGTCGCGCAGGAGCCGCCACGCGCACCGGAATCTCTTCCAGCGAATTCAGCAGCTCGCGGCAAAAGTCGTCCGTGGCCGCGGCAAATACCCTGATGCGCGCCGTGAACTGGTTGTAAGCGATCACCGCCGGAATGGCCACAAACAGCCCGGCCGCCGTGGTAATCAGCGCCTCGCTGATGCCCGGCGCCACAGCCCGCAGCGTGGCCGCTCCTGCCGTGCCCAGCCCGTGAAATGCGTCCACAATGCCGATGACCGTGCCGAACAGACCCACGAACGGGCTTGCGGACGCAATGGTCGCCAGCCAGGTCAGCCGCCGCTCCAGCGCGGTTACTGCTTCACTCGCCGCCGTCTGCGCCGACCGCTCCAGAGGCGCCAGGTTGCGCGGTGGTCCTGATCCGCCTGTCTGCCGCTTGTAGGTCTCGTAAACCTCCTCAAAGACTTGCGCCAGCGGGCTGGCCTTGCAATCCTCTGCAACCCCCGCCATCTCCTGCAAACGGGTCGCCTTGCGGAAGGCTCTCAAGAATCGCTGACTCTCTTTGGTCGCCTTGCGGAAGCTGGACATCTTGCCCAGAATCACGCTCCACGAGTAGAGGCTGGCAATCAGCAACAGTACCAGCACAGCCATCGCCACCGGGCCGCTATTCTGGATCATCTCTACCAGCGCGCTCGAATTCTGAGTTACCGGCTGCGTTCCCTGGCTCGCGATTCCGTCAGACGGCAGTTGAAAGAGCAATGCAGCAATCAAAATCGGAGTTCACCTCACCTTTAACGGTAGCAGACGCAGTGCTTCGCTCCAAGTTATCGATCTGGTGCGCTCGCGCGCTTTTCCCCTCCGTCCCCAAGCCAGGAGTGCCGTCCATCGTGGTATGCTGCGCTCGTATTCCCGTTGCCGCTTTTTGTGCATTCTGATCTGTTTACAGAGGATCGAACCGCAATAGCTCTGTCATCCTGAGCGAAGTTTGACGCGTGTAAGCGGCAAACGGAGTCGAAGGACCTGCGGTTGTTCTTGTTCTTTCGGAGTGGACCAAACCATGCTCGTCGAACTGCGCGCTGAAAACTACGCTGTCATCGATCACGCCATAGCCTCATTCGGCCCGGGGCTCAATCTGCTCACCGGCGAAACCGGCGCGGGAAAATCCATCCTCGTCGATGCGCTGGCGCTGCTGATGGGCGGCAAATCCTCGGTCGAAGTGGTCCGCCACGGTGCTGACAAGGCCGTCGTCTCCTGTGTCTTTGAATCGACCCACAACGCCGAGACCATCCTCGAAGAAAACGGCATCGACTCCGGCGGCAGCGAAGTCATCCTCCGCCGCGAAATCCTCTCGACCGGCAAGGGCCGCGTCTTCGTCAATAACCAGCCGGCCACCGTCGCCGTTCTCCGCCAGCTCGCCCCTGAACTCGCTCTTGTCCACGCGCAGAGCGAGAGTCTTTCCAGCTTCGACCAGGGCCAGCAGCGCGCCCTTCTCGACCGCTTCGGTGGCATCGATACCGGTGCTGTTTCTGAAGCCCATGCCCGCTGGCGCGAAGCTTCCGTCAAGCTCGACGAGCTGCTCCGCGGCGAGCAGGACCGCCTCCGCATGGTCGATCTCTGGAGCTATCAGCGCAAGGAGATCGAAGCCGCGCGCCTCGAACCCGCCGAAGACGAAGCCCTCGAAACCGAAAAGCGCGTCCTCGCCAACGCCGAAAAACTCTACGCCGCTGCCATGGGAGCTTTTGAACAGTTGTATGAAGGCGGCGCATCGGCCGAGACTGCCCTGCGCGCTGCTCTGCGCAACGTCGAGGAGCTCGCCCGCTACGACAACCGTTTCACAGATGCCGTTCAGCAGCTTGCCTCGGTTCGCGCTACAGTGGACGATGTCGCATCCAGCCTGCGCGATTACGCCGAGGGCATCAACGCCTCGCCCGAGCGCCTCGCCGAAATCGAAGATCGCCTGGCTCTGATCGACCGCCTAAAGCGCAAGTACGGCAAGACCATTGCCGAAGTCGTAGCCTTTGGCGAGGAAGTCACACGCAAGCTCGCAGAAGTGGAAGACCGCGACGAAATCCTCAAAGTCCTGCGCAAGTCTCTCGATGAGGCCGTCGCAGCGTATCGCGCCGCAGCCGTTGCCCTCAGCGCCGAACGCAAAACTGCCGCCGCCAAGCTTGCCAAACTAGCCGAAGCCCAAATCAACTCCCTGGCCATGAAGGTCCGCTTCGAAGTCGTCGTCGCTGGGACAGAACACGAATCCCACTGGACGTCGAACGGCTGGGACATCGTCGAATACCGCATCTCGACCAACCCCGGCGAACCTCTCAAGCCCCTGCATGAAATCGCCTCCGGCGGCGAAATGTCCCGCGTCATGCTGGCCCTTAAAGTCTCGGTCGAAGAGGGCGCGGCCAAGCCCAAAAAGAAGATGCCCACTCCGCGCACACTTGTTTTTGACGAAATCGACATAGGAATTGGCGGACGCGCCGCTGAAGCCGTCGGCCAAAAGCTCAAATCTCTCAGCCGCGGCCAGCAGGTCTTGTGCGTGACGCACCTACCTCAAATCGCCGCCTTCGCCGACCAGCATTTCCTCATCGACAAGCGCGAGGCAGACGGACGCACCAAGACTAAGGTCACCCTTCTCGACGACCGCGCCCGCACGCACGAAGTAGCCCGCATGGTCTCCGGCGCAAAGGTCACCGACACCAGCCTCCAGCACGCCGCGCAAATGATCGCGGCGAGCCGGTAAGAACTGGTCCAGGATTACTGATTGGCTTTTCCGAAACTGTTTTTAGTCCCCGAGTAGGCTATTTTTTCCGCCCACTCTTAGTGCTTGCCCACGTGGCCGCGCCCATCTCGCACTTCATTTCCCTTGAAGTGGGCAACCTTGTCCACGTGTTTATCCGGTTCGGGTTTGTCGCCGCGGTGAGGTGCAGGACCCGCGTAGCCGCGATGCGCATCGAAGTGGTTGTTGACGTGGCCGTGGAAGTGGGCAGGGCCGTGAAACCACGGGCCGGCGCCAATGAATACACCGCCTGCAAACCATTCCGGGCCGTAATAGCCGTATGGCGCGCAATCGTAAGGGGCGTAATCGTAGTAGCCGTAAGGGCAATCGGGGGCGACTCCGATGTCAACGGCGATTTGAGCGTGCGCCGCGGGAGCGGCTACGCTGAAGCAGGCTACCGCAACAGCAGCCAAAGCAAGAGTTCTAAGTCTGTTCATAGATTCCTCCTCGTTGATATTTGTCCGGGCAGAGTTCTGCGATCCGGGAACGCCGTTCGCTGCTGAAAGTCATGCAGCTCAGCGTTAGACCACCAAGGCGGAAGAAGGTTTATCGCGGACTTCTATCTTAATTGGGTCACGCGCGGCCCGCTGAATAGACAGACGAGACTGAATGCGGAAAGGATGCAGAATGAAAATGACAATGATTCCCGTGGTGCGGCGTCACGGTTGAAACCCTGCAAACTCCTCCTCATATTGCATTTGTCAGCTCAATCCTTTTCCATGTGCGAATATGTAGAGGCAGTGACCTTTCCCATCGCTGCGCAAGAATTTCGCCTTGCTGCGCTAACCGCCTGTGTCCCATTGCGTCCGTAACCCCAACGGCAATCTGTTCCCCGCGCTCCCCCGCCAAGGAGATCGACTGATGAAGCTGAACGCCACGAGGCATTTCTTTGCAGGGGCAGTACTGATTCTGACTTCCCTGATTCCGGCTCTGTTGACCGCGCAGACCCCCACCGCCTCACTCTCGGGCAGAGTCACTGACCCTTCGGGGCAGGTTGTATCCACCGCAAAAGTCACCGTCAGGAATCTGGAGACCGGCCAGTCTGCGGAGACTCGAAGCAACCCAGACGGCGTCTACACTTTCTCCAACCTCGCGCCCGGAACATACACACTCTCCATCTCGGCGGATGCTTTCGCCGCAAAGACATCCCAGGTCACGCTAACCGCCGCGCAGCAGACCCTGGACCTGATGCTCGCTCCCGCCCCAGTTCCTGAAGCACTGCCCAATGCGCCTTCAGCAATCCCGGCATCGCCTTCGCTCGGCGACCTGGGCTTCTCACCGCAACAGTCGCAGCCCAATGCGCAGTTGCAGGCCCTGCTCGACAAGCGGACGGAAATGCTGAAGATCCATCAGCGCCTCGGCCTCATCACGACCATTCCCATGGCAGCGGCCCTGATTACCGGACCTATGGTGGCGGCCAAAGGGAAGAACGGCCAGCCCATCACAGAGCCGACAAGCGCCAACCTTGACTTTCATGCAGCTCTCGGCGGAACAACCACAGCGCTTTACTTTACGTCCGCCTACTATGCGATCCGCGCGCCGAGGGTACCCGGCACGGAGAAACATGGCGCAATACGCGTGCATGAGGCACTGGCTTTCGTCCATTTGCCGGGGATGATCCTCACACCTGCACTGGGAATGATGGCGTACAAGCAAGAGAATGCCGGCGAAAAGGTGCATGGCGTTGCATCGGCGCATGGTGCTGTAGCTTTTACTACGGCAGCCGCTTATGGCGCGTCAATCATCGCTGTTTCATGGCCCATTCACTGGAAGTTCTGGGAGAAACAATGAAGAGAATGACTCTGCTTGCACTTTTGTTGGCTGCGACCGCCGTCGTTGCGCAGCCCGATACTCAATGGGTCATCGAGCAATCCGCGCTCACGTATCACATGAGTCATCCCATGCATCAGGTTGACGGCGTAAGTCATTCGGCAAAAGGGAAGGGAGTCTGCCACGCGGGACAGTGCGATTTCCTGGTTGCGGTTCCGGTCAAGTCTTTTGATTCTGGAGATTCGAACCGCGATCTGCACATGATTGAGGCCACGCGCAGCGCGCAATTTCCGATGGTTATTGTGCGCGCGCGCTTTCCTCAATCCGATTCCTCTCCCGCTACGGTTTACGTCGACCTCGAGGTCCAGTTCGCCGGTCAAACCGCCAGCTACGCGCATGTTGCTTTTCAACGTGAGACGCACGGCAAGAACGTGCGTATAACGGGTACAGTTCCAGCCACTTGTTCTGATTTCAAGATCGATCGTCCCTCGTTTCTCGCCGTACCCATCAAGAACGAGATCCCCATCCGCGTCGATATCACATGGAGTCCGATGTAGGCAGGGCCTTTAAGTAGCTTTCATTCGGGGTACCCGAATCTCCGATGCGAGTGGCTAGAGTTTACCCTCATTTGGCCTTCCTCCTGAATCATCGTCGAGCCGCCGTCTTTTCTGACTTTTCAATGCGCCGATTGGTATACTGAGAGTGTGACTATAACTGTCCTCGACCCCATCTCGAACAGTGGCTGCCCCGAGACTCCCCCGGCTCAAAAAAGAGTGTTGCTGCTTAAGCCGAGGGGCTTTTGCGCCGGTGTAGTGCGAGCCATCGACATTGTCAAAATTGCGCTTGAAACCTTCGGCGCGCCCATTTACGTGCGCCGCGAGATTGTGCATAACCGTTATGTAGTGAATGAATTAGCGGAAAAAGGCGCGATTTTTGTTCATGAAATTGACGATGTGCCCAATGGCCAGCGTGTCATTTACTCCGCCCACGGCGTCTCGCCCGCTGTACGGGAGATGAGCAAGGAGCGCCATTTAAGGGTGATTGACGCCACCTGTCCTCTAGTCACTAAAGTTCACATCGAAGCCGTCAAATTTGCCAAGCAGGGCTACTCGCTGGTGCTGATCGGTCATCGCGACCACGACGAAATTGAAGGCACGCTGGGCGAAGTGCCGGAGGCGACACAGGTTGTCTCGAACGTGGCCGAGGCCACGGCAATCGAGGTGCCTGATCCCAATCGCGTTGCCTATCTCACCCAGACCACGCTCTCGCTGGACGAGGCGCGCGACATAATCCATGCCCTCAAGTCGAAGTTTCCGCAGATCGTTGGTCCTCACTCGCAGGACATTTGCTATGCCACTGAGAATCGGCAGGTTGCGGTTCGCAACGTGGCGCATAAGGCCGGCCTGGTGCTCGTTGTGGGCTCAACCAACAGTTCCAATTCCAATCGGCTGGTGGAGGTCTCGCGCAATCTGGGAACCATCGGCTACCTGATTGACAATTCCCAGGCCATAGACCCAGCCTGGCTCGAAGGCGTCAATACAGTTGCCGTGACGGCCGGCGCTTCGGCTCCCGAGGTGCTGGTTGCGGATGTAGTTAATTATTTGCGACAGAACGGCTTCGACAGCGTCGAGGAAGTCGAAGTCATGCCGGAGAACGTGCGCTTTGGCTTGCCGCCGGAAATTGTGCAGGCCATCGGCAGCGCGGCCGGGGCAGAGGCTGTGCCCGTAAAGTAATCGGGGCGCGGCTATCACGCATTTTGGAGTGTCCCGAAGAGGTTCTGAGGCGTTGGAAATCGCATGAGCATTCATCAAGCTAAGACGCAATTCGCGGCGCCCCGGTTTGGGCGGCTGGATGCTGACCTCGCAGAGGTGCAGGCTGCTATCGTCCGCTCGCGGGAGTTCCTGCTCTCCGAACAGCACCCCGACGGGTATTGGTGCGGGGAGCTGGAAGCCGATTCGATGCTCGAGGCCGACTACATCTATCTGCATACGCAACTGGAGAGTGGCGATCCGGGCCGGCTGCAGCGCGCACTCACTGAGATGATGCGCTACCAGAACGAAGACGGCAGTTGGAGCATCTATCCCGGCGGGCCAGGCAATATCTCGCTCTCGGTCAAGTGCTATTCCTCGGCCAAGCTGATGGGCGTTGGGGCTGACGATCCGCGTCTCGCCAAATGCCGTGAGTGGGTTCTCGAGCATGGCGGCGTGGTAGCCTGCAACACCTTCACGAAAATGTATCTCTGCGGGTTGGGCGAATACGACTACGATGCGGTGCCTGCCATTCCGCCGGAGATTGTTCTTTTTCCTCGCTGGTTCTACTTCAATATCTACGAGATTTCTTCCTGGTCGCGGTCAATTCTTGTTCCGCTGGCCATCATGTACGCCAAAAAGCCATTCAAGAGAATCCCCTCCGAGCAGGGAATCGACGAACTTTTTGTCGGCGGCCGCGTCAACTCCATTCTTCGCCTCCGCAGGGACCGCAGTTCCATCCTCTCCTGGCGCAATGTGTTCATTATTCTGGATAGGATCGCGCACTGGGCCGAGGCGGTTCACATTCGCCCCCTGCGCAGGCTGGCCCTCAAACAGGCGGAAAAATGGCTGCTCGCGCGCCTCGAGATGACGGATGGCCTCGGCGCCATTTATCCGGCCATGCTCAACGCCATCATCGCCCTGCGCTGCCTGGGCTACTCCGAAGACGATCCACAGGTGATTCGCGCCCGCGATGAGTTCGAGAAACTGGGCATCGAGGAGCCGGCCAACGAACACATGCGCGAGCCAACTTTTCGCATGCAGCCGGCCGTTTCGCCGGTGTGGGATACGGCGCAGGCGGTCTTCGCTCTGGGCGATGCCGGCGTCGAGCGCACTGACCCGCGCATGATCAAGGCTGCCGACTGGATGCTCTCCAAGGAAGTCCGCCACAAGGGCGACTGGGCTGTGAAGGTCCGCAACACCGAGCCGGGCGGCTGGTATTTCGAGTTCAACAACGAGTTTTATCCCGACACAGACGACACCGCGCAGGTGCTTCTCGCGCTGAACAAGGTGGACAATCCACGCGAGGGCTATCAACATCAGGTCGCGCAACGAGCCATCGAGTGGGAGTTTGCCATGCAGTGCAAAAACGGCGGCTGGGGCAGCTTCGACAAAGACAATACCAAGATGATCTTCCAGTACATCCCATTTGCGGATCACAACGCCATGCTCGATCCACCCACGGTGGACATCACTGGACGCATGTTGGAGATGCTGGCCGCCTACGGCCATACGCGCCAGGACAAGCGCGTCGAAAAGGCCATCAAGTTTATCTTCCGCGAGCAGGAGCAGGACGGAAGCTGGTTTGGCCGCTGGGGAGTGAACTACATCTACGGAACTTTTCTTGTCCTGCGCGGGCTTGACGCCATCGGCGTTGATCATCACGAGCCGCAGATTCAGCAGGCAGCCGAGTGGATTCGCATGGTGCAGAATGCCGACGGCGGATGGGGCGAGACCTGCGGCAGCTACGACGATCCCAATACGCGCGGGGAGGGCGTCAGCACGCCTTCGCAGACCGCATGGGCGCTGCTTGGATTGCTGGCCGCGGGCGACGATCGCTCCGACTCCATTGCCAAGGGCGTGCGCTGGCTGCTCACTCGCCAACAAGCCGACGGCAGTTGGGACGAATCGATGGGTGAGGGCGCAGTCAAGCAGAGCATTATCACTGGAACAGGTTTCCCCAGGGTCTTTTATCTGGCCTACACAATGTATCGCCAATATTTCCCGTTGATGGCTTTGACCAGCTACCAGCGGACAATGGAACGCGCCGCTTCATAAGGGCGCTGGAGGTTATGTCAAAGATGGCTATTCCTATTTCTCAGATGGGCACGGTCGCCGCGTATGTGTTGAAGAAGAGGCTCAGCGGCAACAAGCGCTACCCGCTGGTGCTCATGTTGGAGCCGCTCTTCCGCTGCAACCTGGCCTGCGCGGGCTGCGGTAAGGTGCAGTATCCGCCCCACATTCTGAAAAAACAGCTTACGCCCGAAGAGTGCTTTGCCGCGGTTGAGGAGTGCGGCGCGCCCATGGTTTCGCTGCCCGGCGGTGAGCCTCTGCTGCATCCCAGGATCGTAGAAATCGTCAACGGTCTCGTCGAGCGCAAAAAATACGTATATCTCTGCACCAACGCGCTCGAACTCAAGCAGCGGCTGCCGGAGTTTGCGCCGTCGAAGTATCTCACCTTCTCGGTGCACCTTGACGGCCAGCGCGAGCACCATGACTTTTCCGTTTGCCGCGAAGGCACCTATGACATCGCGGTCGAAGGCATCAAGGAGGCCGTCCGCCGCGGCTTCCGCGTCACCACCAACGCTACATTCTTCGACGGAGCCGATCCCGGCAGCGTCCGCGGCTTCTTTGACGAAGTGATGGATATGGGCGTCGAGGGCATCGTGCTTTCGCCTGGCTACAGTTACGACAAAGCCCCTGACCAGAATCGCTTCATGGGACGGGCGCGCGTGCGCCGCCTCTTCCGCGCCATTCTCTCCAATCGCAAGCCCAATTGGAAATTCAACATGTCGCCCCTCTTTCTTGAATTCCTGATGGGCAAGCGCAACTACGAATGCACGCCGTGGGGATCGCCAGCTTATAACATCTTCGGCTGGCAAAAGCCTTGCTACCTGCTCCAGGAGGGCTACGCCGAGAGTTATAGGGAGTTACTGGAGACCACCAACTGGAATGAGTACGGCGTCGCCAGCGGTAACCCCAAGTGCGCTAACTGCATGGTCAGTTGCGGCTATGAGCCGTCGGCCGTGCTTGAAGGCTTCGGGTCCTTCAAGGGATTTTTGGCGATGGTGCGCGGCACCTTCTCGAGCTATCGCGACGAACACGCGTTGAAGCTCCTCAACGACCCACCCCCGCAGCCAAGTCTGGTGCAGATTGAGCAGCCCGAGCGCGCTCTCGAGGAGACCAACGCATGACCGCTGAAGTGCAGAAATACACGCTTGCGCAGGTCGAGGCCCTGGAACTGGCTCCCGGCGCGGAACACGAAAATCTGGAGGGCTGGGTTCCCACGCTGGCCACGGACGCCGACCTGCGCGACGCGCTCGAAAAAGCTGTTGACTATCGCGGCGATGTCACGTTCACTCTCAAGTCCGGCGAGCGCATCGAGGCTTTTGTTTTTAATTGCAAATCCGGTCCCACGCTGGCTGACTCCTGGGCGCAGTACTACACGCCCACGGCTCCGGAGAAGCGCAAAGTGGGCTACGCGGAGATCGCCAGCATTGAATTCACTGGCAAAGACCGCGCCGCCGGCAAGCATTGGGAAGACTGGGTGAAAAAATACAACGAAAAAAAAGCTGCCGGCGAAACCAATATCGGTCTCGCGCCTGATAAGCTGGACTAAAATTTCCGCGTCTGGCGCAGAAAGACAGTGCCCCTGTGAATACACCTCAGCCCAGCTTTCGCATCCTTGGCTTCGCCTTCCTTCTCCAATTCTTTGCCTCGCTCGCTGGCGGCCTCATTCTCATGATGGGCCTCGGTGTTCCCGGCGACACCGCCGCCGCCCTTCTTCGCATCGCCGCTCGTCCCTGGCTTCTCCGCGTCGACATCCTCGACGAGATGGTCGCTGTCGCCGGTGTCATCTGGCTCGGCGTGCTCCTTTACGAGGCTCTTCGCCCCTATGGCCGTGTCTCCGCACTTACCGCTTGCGCCCTCTACTTCCTTGAGGCTGTGCTCGGCGCCGTCAGCCGCCTCGCCGCCTTCCCGCTTCTCGCCCTCTCTAGCCAATTCGCCGCCACCCCCTCCGCGTCTCTTCTCGCCGAGGCGGATCGCGCCCTCGCTTCCATGAACTTCGGCTACACGCTCCTCTTGCTTGCCTTTTGTCCCGGCGCCATCCTCTTCTACTGGCTCCTCTTCAAGTCGCGCATCGTTCCTCGCGCTCTTTCACTCTGGGGACTCATCACGGTCATCCCCGTCTTTTTCGCTACCTTTCTCTCCGTCCTTGGCATCAACTTAGGGTTCTTCATCGTTGTTCCCTATATCCCCTTTGAATTCGTCATCGGCCTCTGGATTCTCATCAAGGGCGTAAAAACCACTCCTGTCTAGATATGAGATCAATCTTGATATATTAGTCTGGGAGTTGCGCAATGGAAGACGGCATCGAGGATGAGCAGTTACCCGAACCACCTACTCAAACAATTGAAGTCAATGCGGAGGGCGATGTGTCTGGATTGATGCCCGCACCGGAGCACGGCCACGGCCATGAGCATAGAACCGGCATTCCCTGGCTCGACGCTGTCATTGCCGCCAGCGTCGTCTTCATTTCGCTAATCTCGCTGGTTGTATCGATCGAGCACGGCAGAAGCATGGAGCGCATGGTGGACCAGAACCAAAAGCTGGTCGTCGCCAGCACTCTGCCTCTTTTGTCGGTCGCGTGGTGGGATCTTGACCCTGTCACGTATAAACCATTGGAGCGGTTGAACCTCCGCAATGACGGCGTAGGCCCAGCAATTATCGAGAGATTTGAGATACGCTACAAGGGCGTCGCTCAAACTTCCGATACGATATTGAGAGCTTGTTGCGCGCGGGATATGGGTAAAGGTAGGTATCAATCTTTCTTTGGCAATATATCGGGAACCGTTTTGCCGGCGCGAGATGCGAGAAACGTCATCACCATCAAGCCGCTTGGTTCTGACAATAAACTCCTCCAAGGTTTCGATAACGTCAAAGAGGATATCAGCTTTCGAGCCTGCTATTGTTCGGTGCTGGAGGAGTGCTGGGAGACGAACTTCGACCAAAAGCGCCCGCAGCCGGTCAAGGAGTGCAAGGTCTCGCCAGGGGACAAGCTCTGGTAACCGCGTAGTAAACTGACCACTGACCGCTGTTTACTGCTATGAAAGTTTTCCTCACAGGCGCCACCGGGTTCGTAGGCCACCATGTGGCTAGCGCGCTGGCTGGCTCAGGCGCAAAGCTTCGGCTCCTCGTCCGTAAAACCAGCAACCTTGCTAACCTCGAAGGCATCCCCGGCGACACGCACGTTGGCGACCTTGCGCGGCCCGAAACCTACGCACCGGCGCTTGCCGGCTGCGATGCCGTGGTCCATGTCGCTGCCGACTACCGCCTCTGGATTCGCGACCCCGCAGCCATGTACCAGGCCAATGTGGACGGAACGCGCGACCTGCTCAAGCTGGCCCGCGATGCCGGCGTCAAGCGCTTCGTCTACACCTCCAGCGTGGCCACCATGCACTTCCACCGCGACGGCACAGTCATCAACGAAGACACGCCGGTCTCGCTCCGCGACATGGTCGGCCACTACAAGCGCTCCAAATTTCTCGCCGAGCAGCAAGCCGTCGCCGCCGCCGAAGACGGCCAGCGCGTCATCATCCTCAACCCCACCACCCCCATCGGTCCCAACGACTCCAAACCCACGCCCACAGGCCGCATCTTCGTGGACTTCCTCAACGGCCGTTTTCCCGCCTACATGGACACCGGCCTGAATCTCGTCGATGTTGCCGAGGTTGCACGCGCTCACGTCTCCGCGCTGGCCAAGGGCCAATCCGGCCATCGCTACATTCTCGGCGGCGAAAATCTCACCCTCAAGCAGATTCTCGACAAGATGGCCGCGATAACGGGGCTGCCCTCGCCCACGGTCGAAATTCCCTTTGCCGTGGCCGCGACCTACGCGTTTTTCGAGGAGTGGATCACCGGTCGCATTCGCAAGCGCGAGCCGCGCGCCACGCTTGAAGAGGTGCGCATGGGCCGCAAGAAGATGTACGCCAGTAGCGCTCACGCGCAGCAGGAACTAGGCTTCCGCATTCTGCCCGTCAACCCCGCAATGAAGGCCGCGATTGAGTGGTTCCAATCCAATGGTTACGCGCCCAGAGTCCTGAAATGACCCGCATCGCCATCATCGCCGCCATGCCCGCCGAACTGAAACCGCTCACCCGTGGCTGGCGACACGAACGCTCGAACGGCGTCCATTTCTGGCGCTTCCGTTCCGCCGAGAACGAATGGATTGCCGCCTGCGCCGGAGCCGGCGTTGATGCGGCCACGCGCGCTTTTGCCGAGATCGAAAAATCCGGTCCGATAGACGAAGTCATCTCCACCGGCTGGGCCGGCGCCTTGCGCGAGGAGTTTTTGCCGGGCCACGCCTACGATGTCTCCACGATCATCGAAGCCCGCACCGGGGAGCGCTTTGTGGCCGCCTGTCCCCCAGATGATTGTTGTCTCGTGACCAGCTCGCGTGTCGCAGGTGCGGGAGAGAAAAAGCGTCTGGCCGCCACATACGAGGCCGCGCTGGTCGATATGGAGGCCGCAGGGGTTGCGCGGCTAGCCAAAATGCGCGGCGTTCCATTTTTTTGCGTCAAAGGAATCAGCGACGGCCCCTCCGACCAACTGCCTGATTTCAATAGCTTTATTTCGCACAACGGTCAGTTTTTGCTGGCCCGGTTCATCCTTTTGGCCGTTCTCCATCCAGGGTACTGGCCCGCACTGATGCGGATGGGCGAAAATAGTAGGAAGGCTGCTCGCAATATTGCGCAGTCTCTGCTAAATCTTCTGGATGAACGAGGGTCCGCAAGCAAGCGCAATGGCTACCCAAACCACCAATTCTGAACCAAGGCCCAATCCGCGGATTTCGCCGGCAATCCCCGCCTCCATGCGGGCCGTAGTCTATCGCGGCGTCAACGACATGCGCCTTGAAACCGTGCCCGTCCCGCAAATCGGCCCCGGCGAGCTGCTGGTCAAAATCGCTACGTGCGGCATCTGCGGGACCGACCTGAAGAAAATTCACACCGGCTCGCACTCCGCTCCGCGCATCTTCGGCCACGAGATGGCCGGAACCATCGTCCAACTCGGCGAAGGCGTCTCCAAATTCCGCATCGGCGAGCGTGTGATGGTCCACCATCACGTTCCCTGCGGCCAGTGCTACTACTGCCGCAAGCAGACATTCGCGCAATGCGCGGTTTACAAGAAGGTGGGCGCTACGGCTGGCCTTGAGCCTTCCGGCGGCGGGTTCTCTGAGTACATTCGCGTCATGGACTGGATCGTCGAGCTGGGCGGCGTGGTGCGGATTCCGGACGGCGTGCCTTTCGAGCAAGCGTCTTTTATGGAGCCGGTCAACACCGTCCTGAAAGGCGTAAAGCTGCTCAACCTTGCAGCGGATGAGACCGTGCTGGTTATCGGCCAGGGCCCCATCGGTGTGATGCTGGCCGCGCTCTCGCGCCGCACGGGAGCACGCGTACTCACTTCGGATTTATATCCTGAGCGCCATGCCATCGCCGCGAAATTCGGACTGAATGAGCCCATCCACGCGGAAACGGAAAACGTCGTCGAGCGCACACTTGCGGCAACCGAAGGCCGAGGCGCGGACGCGGTAATTCTGGCTGTGGGCGTCAATGCGCTTATCAAAACCGCTATGGCTGCGGTGCGCCCAGGCGGCAAGGTAATGCTCTTCGCCCAGACCCAGCACGGCGAAGCCGACTTCGATCCCGGCGCGGTCTGTATGGACGAAAAAAGCCTCATCGGCTCTTACTCCGCGTCTGCCGCCATTCTTGACGAGGTCGCTGATCTGGTTCTCGGCGGCTATCGCAACGGATTCGATTTGACTCAACTGATCTCGCACCGCTTTCCGCTCGAAGAGGCGGTTCATGCCATTGAGGTCGCTTCTCACCCCCAGGCCGACTCCATGAAGATTATGATTGAACCTGTGCCTGGCGGCGGCGCAGCGTAGGAGGAATCCGATGGCGAACACAGTGAAGTCCGTGATCCTCCGGGGCCGCAAGACCGTCGAGAATGTTGTCGAGGGTGGCCTGAATACAGTCGAGACGGTCGTTGGGGTGGGCCTGAATACCGTCGAGACGGTGGTTGTCGAAGGCCGCAAGAAGGTTGAATCCGCCGTCCATCAGGGCCGTGTGACCGTCGAGAACGTGCTTCTAGGCCGCACGACGATGAGGGCTGCGGTCCTGCACGGACGCGAGGACGTTCGCATCGAGGCCGTGCCGGTTCCAGAGGCTGGGCCCGGTGAATTGATCGTCAGCATAGGCGCGGCGCTCACCTGCGGCACTGACCTGAAAGTCTTCCGCCGGGGCTACCATGCACGCATGATCGTGCCTCCTGCGCTATTTGGCCATGAGCAAGCGGGAACCGTTGTCCAGGCTGGCGAGGGAGTCACGGGCTTTGCTCCCGGCGACCGCGTGGTCGCGCTCAACTCCGCCCCCTGCGGCCAATGCTATTTTTGCGCTCGCGGGCAGGAGAATCTTTGCGACGATCTGCTCTTCAACAACGGCGCATACGCTGAGTTCATTCGCATTCCGGCCCGCATTGTGGCCAAGAACACCCTCCGCATTCCCGACCATGTGCTGCTGGAACACGCGGCGCTGACTGAGCCGCTGGCCTGCGCAGTGCATGGATTTGAAGACTCGCGTCCGCATCCCGGAGACACGGTGGCCGTTATCGGTGGCGGCCCGCTGGGCTTGATGATTCTTCACGTGGCCGCTTTGGCCGGTTACAACGTGATTGCCATCGTCAAGCACGACGGGCAGGTCGAGGCCGCGCGCCAGTTAGGTGCGGCCCATGTGGTGCAGACCACCAACATTCGCAAGGCCATCCAGGAGACTCGCGCGCTGACCGAGAAGGATCGCGGTGTGGACATCGCCATCGAGGCCGTTGGCGTGCCGGAATCGTGGGAAGAGGCAGTCGAAATGGTGCGCAAGGGTGGGACAGTGAATTTCTTTGGCGGGTGCGCCGTGGGCACCCACGTCACGCTTGACACCAATCGCATCCATTATTCCGACATAACCATGCGCGCCACTTTTCATCACACTCCGGCCATGTGCCGCAAAGCGCTCGATCTGATCGCCGGCGGACGCTTCCAGGCGGGGGCCTTCATCACCGGCCACGCTCACCTCTACGAACTCAACCGCGTCTTTGAGAAGCTGATGAAGCGCGGCAGCGAAATCAAAACCGCCATTGTGCCGTGAGGCGAAGTCATGACAACGGAGACGGTTGAACCGAAGAACGAGACGCCCGGCACGAAGGTGCCGCCTCTGGACGAATTGCTTGCCCGTGGTTGGGCAGCTTTGCCCGCCGACTATCGCATCCCTGATGTCGCGCCGACGCTCGAAGAGGCTCAGGCCTGGTGCAAACGACTGGCAGAGTCGCACTACGAGAACTTTCATGTCGCCTCGTGGTTTTTGCCCAAAGATCTGCGCCCGCATTTTCACTCCATCTACGCTTACTGCCGCGTCTCCGACGATCTAGGCGACGAAGTGGGCGACCCCGACCAGGCTCTTGCGCTGCTTGATCTCTGGGGCCGCGAGCTTGACGCCTGCTATGAAGGCCGCACGCGTCATCCCGTTTTTGTCGCGCTGGCAGAGACTATTCGCGACTGCTTCATTCCCAAGGAGCCGCTAGCCGATCTGCTCGTGGCCTTTCGACAGGATCAGAAAGTCACGCGCTTCGACACCATCGACGACGTTCTCGCCTATTGCCGCTACTCGGCAAATCCCGTTGGGCGGCTGGTGCTCTATGCGTGCGGCGAGTCGAATGAAGAGAACTTCCGCCTCTCTGACGCAACCTGTACAGCGCTGCAGTTAGCCAACTTCTGGCAGGATGTGCGCGAAGACTACGCCCGGGGCCGCATCTATATTCCGAAAAACGACATGGAAGTCTTTCGCGTCAACGAAGCACAGATTGCCGAAGGCATTGTTACGCCTGAGTTTCGCGGCCTGATGCGTTGCGAGGTCGATTATGCCCGCTCTCTTTTTGAGCAGGGACTTCCGCTGATCGGCAAGGTATCTCGCGACCTGGCGCTGGATCTGGACCTCTTCAGCCGTGGCGGCCTGGAGATTTTGCGCGCCATCGAGCGCCAAGGCTACGACGTGCTCACCGCGCGGCCTGCCATCTCGAAGCGCAGGAAACTGGCGCTGGCCTTGCGCGCCGTCAGTGGCAAGCTGCTGCCCTTTCTGCGTCTCGGCAGCCGGATCTGAGGGACGGCGTGACCCAGGCAATCCAATCGAACGAGCTCACACTGGCCGAGGCCTACACTGCCTGCCGCGCCATCGCGCGCAACGAGGCAAAGAATTTCTATTATGCCTTCGTCGCGCTGCCCGCCAAGCGCCGCAACGCCATCTGCGCCATCTACGCCTTCATGCGCCGTGCCGACGATCTGGCTGACGACGAGTCTTTCTCCCGCGACGAGCGTCGCCGCCGTTTAGCCGCGTGGCTGGCCGAGTGGCGCAGCGTCTCCGCCGGCGGAGTTACTGTCGATCCGGTTTTTCTTGCCGTGCGCGATTGCACTGCGCGCTTCCATATTCCGCTCGGACTTCTGGATGAACTGGTCGCCGGCGTCACCATGGATCTAGATCGATCCGCAGTTGCTGGGTGCCCCATCCTTTCCGCGCCTTATGCGGAAAGGGTGGGAAACGACGCGCCCGACACCTATTCCACCTTCGCCGATCTCTATCGCTACTGCTATCTTGTGGCATCGGTCGTCGGCCTGGTTTGCATCCGCATCTTCGGCTACTCCGACCCACGCGCTGAGAAGCTGGCCGAAGAGACCGGTATCGCCTTTCAACTCACCAACATCCTGCGCGACGTGGCTGAGGATGCGAGTCGCAATCGCGTCTATCTGCCGCTTGAGGATTTGGCGGCATGCAAAGTCACATTGGATTCGCTGGTGCATCGTCCGCCTGGCGCGCCGCTCGCGGCAAACGAGCGCGAACTGCTAGCGGCCATCGCCCAGCGCGCGGAAAAGTTCTATCAATCCGCTGAAGCGTTGCTCCCTTTGATTGACCGCGAGAGCCGCCCCGCACTTTGGGTGCTGGTTTCCATTTATCACGGCCTACTCAGGCGCATCGAAGAGGCGGATTACGATGTCTTTTCGAATCGCGCCAGCGTACCAATGCCGCAAAAGCTTGGCATTCTGATTGTTGGTTTTGCGCGTATGGGTTTAGCGCGACTATCTAATTGACAAAGGCTTCTCGTTGATCGGTTCGTCACAAAATTCGCAGAAGTCCGTCACCGTCATCGGCGCAGGCGTAGCCGGCATGAGCGCGGCCTGTGTCCTTGCCGAAGCCGGCTTTCGCGTGCAACTCGTCGAGCGCCGCAGCTATCTCGGCGGGCGTGCCAGTTCCTATCTGCATCCGGGCGTTAATGAAGTCATCGACAATTGCCAGCACGTGCTCTTCGGCTGCTGCACCAATCTCATCGGCTTCTACCACCGCATCAGCGTGGCGGATCGCATTCACTGGACGCACGAAATGACGATGATCGAGCCGGGCGGACGGCGCTCCGCGCTTAGACCTTTTCGATTTGGTCCGTTCACAATTCCAGCGCCATTGCATGGCGTGCCCAGCTTCCTCGGCGCAAAGTCTCTCTCGTTTGCCGACAAAATTTCGCTTGGCCGGGCCATGCGGGCGATGATGAAGCCTGACGCGCTCATCGACACGCGTGAGTCTCTCGACGCGTGGCTCCTCCGGCACAAGCAGACCCAAGGAGCGGTCAATCGCTTCTGGCGATTGGTAATTGCCAGCGCCTTGAATGCGGAGCTTGATTCGATTGCCGTGCCCTATGCGGCCAAAGTGATTCGCGAGTTGTTTCTGAATTCAGCCGAAGCGGGCAGCATGGGAATGAGCACGGTTCCTTTGAGCGAACTCTACGCAGGCGTCACGCCTTTCATCGAGCAGCGCGGCGGTCGGGTGCTGTTGAACACGGCCGTCGAGGGCGCGGCCTGGAATGAAGAGACTTCGCAGTGGCTGATTTGCACGCGCACCGGTGAGCTGCTTTCCGATTACGTTATTCTTGCTTTGCCGTTTGAGGCAACGCAGAAGTTATTGCCGCACCTGCCCGACGAGGAAGGCGCGGAAAGGCTGGCTCGGCAGATTGAGCGCCACGAGCATTGGCCCATTTGCAGCGTGCATCTGTGGTTTGACCGCGAGATCACCAGCCTCGAACACGCGGTGCTGTTGGATCGCGAAATTCACTGGATGTACAACCAATCGAAGCTGCAAGGGCGCGGCGGTAACTATATAGAGCTGGTTGTCAGCGCCACGCGTTCCTTTGCAGCCCTGCCGCGCGAAGCCGCGATCCAGCAGGCGCTCACCGAACTTGCGGAGTTTTTCCCAAGTGTAAAGGAAGCGAAGCTAGAGAAGGTTGCGCTCATCAAGGAGATACACGCGACCTTTGGCGTCCCTCCGGGAATCGATTCCGCGCGACCCACGGCCCTCTCGCCTTGGCCGAATCTCTTTCTTGCGGGCGACTGGGTGCAGACGGGTTGGCCTTCGACGATGGAGAGCGCGGCCCGCTCCGGACACGTGGCAGCCGAAGCGCTTGGCATGGAAGCCGAAGTGCCGCTCAAGTGCTATGAGCACGATATGAAGCCGCAAGGCCTGATGCGGTGGTTATAGGGAGCAACCCCTGGCCCCTGACACCTTGCATTTCAGTGCGCCAGCAGATAGACCCCGATGCAAACCAGCACGGCCGAGGTCCAGCGCCGCCGGTCTACATTCTCCTTGAGAAAAATCTTTCCCGCGATGGCGTTGGTAACCAGCGTCAAAGATGCTGATGCGGGAGCCACCAGGCTCAGGTTCAGGTGGTTCAGTGCGAAGAGCAGGGCGAAGAAGGCCAACGCAAGGAAGCTCACTCCGGCAAAGAACAGAGGGCAGGTGAGAACGGCGCGAATGGCGCCCTTCATTCCCGAGTGGGCGCGAATCTCATCCAGGTCGCCGATAGATTTCATCGCCGCCGCAGTCAGCACTTCGCCGGCAGTCGAGGCAAGAATAATGGCCGCGATCATCGCTGCGGAAGCCAAGAAACCAGGTTGAGGAACAGGGTAGAGAATCGTCATCACGCCTGCTCCTTTCCTATAGCTACTGGTTCTACGACGGGCGCTTTCGCCGCCGGTCGCTCTGTCAGCGATGGTCCTTGCGCCACAAACCCCACGCCCACGGTGATCAGAAGAATCCCCGCCCAGCGTTCCAATGAAATCGGCTCATGCAGCCAGAAGCGCGCCAGCAGCGCGACAATCACATTGCCGAAAGCCGTAGCGGGCAGCACAAATGTAAGATCAGCCCACGAAAGCGCGGTCAGATAACTGGCGAAAAAACCGATGAGAAGCGCGATGCCCGCGCCAATCCAAGGAGTGAAAACTGCGGCAATGAGCGTGGCAGGATGCGCCAGCGTAATGTCAGGCAGTCCCGTCATTCCGCGCGAAAGGCAGGTGTCGCCCAGCGGAGCGCATAGGGAAACAAGTCCCAAAATCATGTATTGGCGCGGCGAAAGTCTTTCATAAGACATGGGTGATTCGGTCCTGACGATTGGACGCGGTTTATGGTTCGTGGTTTCCAAGCCCTGTGGCAGGAAACAGAGCGCGGGATCTTGTATTCCTCCGCGCTCTACTCAAAATAAGAAGACCATTTGAGGTTTGCCCGGAGGAACCTATGCGTTCACAGGCGTTGGCGGTTCCACTGGTTTGCTGCGCGCCGTCTTCACCATCTGGTTGCGCTGCGAGCGCAGTTTCAGGAAGGCCTTGGCCTCGACATAAAGCCGAGGCAGATCGCGATTCACAAACGCCTTCCAGACCACGCGGAATGCAGCCCTGGGCCGGAAGTAATATTCGTCGTAAAAGCGATGCACCATCTCCAGCACGTAATCTGTTGGCAGGCCGGGGTACTCGATATGCGCCATCTGGTGGCCGCCCTCGTCGCTCATGGAAGTGGCGTTCTTGATGAATCCATTAGCCTTGGCGTAGTCGTAAAACTCAGTGCCCGGGAATGCGTGAGCGATGGAGACCTGAATGGTTTCCACGTCCAGCGTCTTGGCAAAGTTGATGGTGTTGCGAATCGATTCCTTCGTCTCGCCGGGCAACCCCAGCACAAAGTCTCCGTGAATGGCCAAGCCAAGGTCGTTGCAGTCCTTGGCGAATGCGCGTGCGCGTTCCACGGTGGCGCCCTTCTTTATGTTCTTGAGAATCTGCGGATCGCCGGACTCAAATCCCACGATCAGCAGCCGGCAGCCCGCCTCTCTCATCGCTTTCAGCGTCTCGCGGTCGGTGGTCACGCGCGATGTGCAGCTCCATGTCAGTCCCAGCGGCTTCAGCTTCGCGCACAACTCAATGGTGCGCTGCTTCTGAATGTTAAAGGTGTCGTCGTCAAAGAAGAACTCCTTTACATCGGGGAAGTTCTCCTTGGCCCAGGCTAGCTCGGCGGCTACATCATCGGTAGAGCGCTTGCGCCATGCGTGCCCGCTAAGCGTCTGCGGCCACAGGCAGAAAGTGCATTGCGCCGGGCAGCCGCGCGTGGAGTAGAGCGCGATGAAGGGATGCAGCAGGAAAGGCACGTTGTAGCGCGTCACGTCGATATCGCGCTTGTAGATTTTGGTCGCCCAAGGCATCGCGTCCAGGTCTTCCACCTGCGGACGGTCGGGGTTGTGCATTACTTTGCCGTCCAGCTTGTAGCTGATGCCGAGAATCTCGTTGAGCGGCTTGCCCTGGGCAAACTCCACCACCGAGTAGTCAAACTCGCGGCGGCAGATGAAGTCCAGCTCCGGGCACTCGTTCAGCGCGCGGTCCGGGTCCGTGGTCACCGGCGGGCCAACAAAGGCGATGCGAATCGACGGATTGGCCGTCTTGATGGCCGCGGCCAGCATCTGATCGCTCTTCCAGCCTATGGTCGAAGTGAACAGCACTAGAAACTCGTAACCCTTGCAGATCTGTATGGTTTCCTGCGCGGAAACGTGATGCGGGGAAGCATCCAGCAGGCGCGAACCTTCCAGCAGTCCAGCCGGATACGTCAGCCACACCGGGTACCAATACGATTCAATCTCGCGCGTAGCCGGCCAGCGCGAGCTCGCGCCACCGTCAAACTTCTCGAACGAGGGCGGGTTCAGAAACAACGTCTTCAAAGGCATAGTCATCCCCTCTATTCTAACATTTCGCCATTTTTTGGGTTCCGGCAGGTCTTGCAGAGGATTTTCTGCCGCCGGGCTTACTTTGCGTGCAATTCGCCGAGCCAGTCTTCCATATGGCCGAGCGCGCGGAGCAGGCTCAGCCGCGTCTTGCTCAGGTCGAATTCCGCGTCGAGCGCGTCTTGAAATTTCTGGCGTTCATCGATGCGCGCCAATTGCTCCGCCTTTGGCGTCAGTTGCGGTTGAGCGCCCGGCCCACTTCCCGAACCGTTGCCCAGTTCCAGTTGTGCCAGCACGGACTTGAGCTGCTCATTGGCAATCTGCTGCTTCAGCGTCGCGATCTCCGCTTGCGTGCCAAGTTCGCGCAAGCTGCCTGTCAACGTGGCAATCTGAATCTCATTTTGGCGCTGGGCTTCTTCCGCCTCCACTGTGGCACGCAGAGCTTCAGCCGCAGTTTCCTTGGCCTTTGCACGAAGCGCAAAGTCAAAAAACGGAATCGTGATCTGGATGCCGAAACTGACGTTGTTGGGCGTGAAGCTCCTGTAGTATGCGCTGTAGTTGTTCAGTTCGTCGGAGTCGTAGTTGTACACGGCCCCGAATCCGATCTGGGGCCTGCGCCACGCAAGGTCGTCTCCCCTGGCCTGGAGCTGCTTGGAGCGCGCGAGTGAACCTGCGGCGTCAATTGCGTGGAGCCGGTGGGGCGCCTCATTAGCGGTGACGGCCGGAATCTCGGGGATACTGGAGCGGTCCGGGAGGATCGAGCCGATAGGCATGGCGGTGAGAACGGCAATCTGTTTGGTGAGTGTATCGGCGCGGGTTTCAAGGTGAAGCCGCTTCAGTTTAAGCTGCGCGGCCGTGAGACGGGCTCCGAGGAGATCGAGCGTGGGATCAACTCCCGCATCGACGCGCTGCTGCTCGATCTTGACAAAATCGGCGGCGAAGAACTCCTGCTGTCGGGCGGCTTGCAGTTCTTGGTTGACCGTGTCGAGCTCGATGTACGTGTTGGAAGCATCGAGAGCAACCTCTTCGCGGGCATCCTTGAGTCGCAGATTGGCGGCGTCAATCCCAGCACGCGCCGCATTGATGTACTGTCGCTGCGAATAGCTGAACACCAGCGATTGCATTGTTGCGCTTCCAACGGACGGCTGCCCTGTAGGAAAGCCATGAGAATAACCGACATTGGAGCCGATCACGAAATTTGGAATATACGCGTCCTCAGCCTGGCCGAGCACAGCCTGTGCCTTTTGCAGATCAGCTACGGCCAGCCTGACCGCGCTCGAATTGCGCTGCGCCAGGTCTACCACCGTGGCCAGCGAGACCTGAGCCGAAACCAGCGCCGGCGCGCCCGCCATCGTCATGCCGATAAGCATCAGCGCCCAGCACTTCACCGGAATGTATTCGTTCCTCACGTGCGCTCAACCCTTCAGTACTTCAGATCCTGTGCCGGTTTGTACTCCTGCGCCAGAGCCAGTGCGGCTGCCCGTTCCCGTTTGGCCGCTGCCGCATCTCCCAACTGTTCCTTCAATTGAGCCAGCCACACATGCGCCACAAACGCCGGCCCTTCTTCGGTCTTTGCGCTTCCGGCCAAATACCTCTCCAACATTCTCGCTGCCCGAGCCGGGTCGCGGCCGGTTCCCCGTAAAATGGAGGCTCCGTTGTACAGCGTTACGCCCGCCTGCCTGTCTCGTTGCGCCGCGCTTTCTCCGCTGCGCACCGCGGATTCCATCTCCGTCCAGCGCTCGCGACCTCGATAGAAGCTGGCCAGCGCAATCCACTGACTCGCAGGATGCGCAGACACCGCAATCGCCTGTTTGTACTCCTGCTCGGCTGTGCCGTAGTCCTTGCGTTGCTCGGCGATTCGGCCCCGCAGCACGTGAGCGCGCGCGGGATCGATTTTGTCCAGTTCCGCGGCCACCATCTCAGACTTGCGGATGCCGCCGCCCACCACCTCCGGCGCCGAAAAGTAAAACTCGCCCAAATCGGTGAGCGCCCCGGTGTTGCGAGGATTCAGCTTTACCGCCTCTTCAAACTCAGCTCGTGCCCTTTTGGCCAGCGAAAACGCGCTCAGAAATGTAGCCTTGCTCGCTCTTTGGCCCAGCGCCCGTGCAAGCCACATATGATCGTCCGAGCTCTGCCCGTCCAGCTTAACTGCCTGCTCGCAGTCATTCGCGGCTCTATCCCATTCTTCCAACATGTATTCCACGCGGCATCTCAAGTTATAGGCTTCTGCCTCGCCGCGCGGTTGGGCCAGCAGCTCAAGCGCTTTGTCCGCCTCGCCGGCTTGCAAGGCCGCATTAGCTTGGGCAAGCTGTTTATCCTGGCTATGCGCGGGTATTGAAAGAGCCATGGTTGCCGCCAGACCCAACCCCGCCGTTATGAGCAATGCCGACGCTTTCACCGCACAACCTTGATTGGAACAGCCTCCTGCAAGGGCTGTCCGCTTAGCGTGCCGGTTGCCACCAGGTCTCCGGTTTGGAGTCCGGAGAGAATGGCCACCTGGGTCAGATTGATGGTTCCGGTCGTCACAAAGACCCTCTTCAATTCGCCCTTTTCCACCTTGAAGACATAGGGCTTACCATTTTCCACGCGCAGCGCCTCGCGCGGCACGCTCAGCGAGTTTGGCTCGCTGGAGAGAGTTACCGTCACGTTCACGTTGGTGTCCGGCAGCAGGTCGCCGTCCACATCGTCAATCTTCACCAGCACCTCGCCCACGCTGCGTGTGCCCAGGTTGATCACCGTCACCGGCGTGCGTTCGATGTGTCCGTTCCAGATGCGGCCCGGCTTGGCGTCCCACTTGATTTGAATCTTCTGTCCAACTGCAAGGCGCCCAATCTCCGGCTCGTCAAAGTAGGCCCGCACCCGCTCATGGTGCAGGTCGGCCAATTGGAGCAGCATCTTGCCCCCTTCGACAAACTCCGTGGGTCCCGCATCCAGGCTGTAAACAGTCCCAGTCGCCGGAGCGCGCACCACCGTTTCCGCCACCACTTGCCGCGCAGCCGCAAAGTTGGCTTCCGCGTCCGCCAGCGCCGCGCGCGCGCGCGCTATCTCCGTCGGCGAATAGCGGCTGTTCGCACTCTGATCCGATGCCCGCAGATTCACTTCCGCCGTATCCAGCCGTTGTCGTGCCGCCGCCACCTCGCTGGCTGACGCTGCTCCGGTCGCATTGAGCTTGTTCAGCGCATCTAGATCCCGGCGCGCGCTATCGCGCTCAAGGCGCTCGCGCATCACATCGGCCGCCGTTGCCTGGCGCTCTTGCTGCGTACCGTTTTGAGTCACCGCTTCCAGCGCTGCCTGTGCGTTTCTCACGCCGCTCTCGGCCGTAGCTTCGCGGGCACGCGCCTCCACATCGTCAAGCACCAGCAGCACCTTGCCTGCCGCCGCCTGGTCGCCCGGCTGCACATATACCGCCCTGACCGTGGTCGCTATCGGGCTGTGAACCTCAAAATTCATCTCCGGCTCAACTCGGCCGTTGGTGCTGATGGTGCTCACCAGTTGCGCGTCTGCCGCCGCCGCTACGCGCACTTGCATCCGGTCCCTGGTAAGGGCACGCACCGTGAAAAAGACGACGATCAGGAGGACAGCCGAGCCCCTCCAAAACCAGAGGCGGGCTGTTTGCTTTCTATCTTGAATCATTCAGGCAACCAGAGACAGTATATAGGACTCGGAAACCCTCCCTTGGACGCAAAGTCTGTCAGCAGAAGAGAAATCAGGCCGATCAACACCGACGTTCTGACCTCCAATCCCCGGCGCCAAAGATTGGAACTCCGACACTTCGCCTCGTACAATCGAATCCATGGCTTCAGAACCGCGCTACACCGACGATCACGCCAAGGCCGGACTCGATTTCGCCTTTCCCGCCATCGAAACCTGGCAAAACCAGTTTCCGGGCTACGAAATCCTCATCGACAACCCGGAGCTGACCTCCGTCTGTCCCAAAACTGGCTTGCCCGACTTCGGCCTCCTTACTATCCGCTACATGCCCCGCCAGCGCTGCCTCGAACTGAAATCGCTCAAGGAGTATCTCTTCTGCTACCGTAATCTCGGCATCTTCCAGGAGAACATCGTCAATCAGGTTCTGGAAGACGTGGTCAAGGCTTGTGATCCGGTCTGGGCCGTGGTCCGTGGCGAATTCCGCCCGCGCGGTGGCCTCGGCACCACCGTCGAAGCGCGCTGGCCAAGACCCGAAAAATAGATGCACACTGCCATCCAGCCCGCGCGCCCTCGCATCAGCCCCGCTGTGGCTACGCTGTCGCTGCTCATTGCCCTCAACTTGCTCAACTACATTGACCGCTATATCCTGCCCGGCGAACTCTCGCTGGTCAAGAGCGAGTTTCACTCCACCGACCACCAGATGGGCGCGCTCACCACGGCCCTGTTCATCTTCTATATGCTCGCCGCGCCATTGTCCGGCTGGCTGGGCGACAGGCTGAACAAGAAGCAACTGTTTGTATGCGGAGTGGCCCTGTGCGTCATGGCTGCCCTGGCTCTTCACGGCAATTGGATACTGTTTATCCAACTCGGCGCACTGGCGATCGTTTTGCTCATCGCCTATATATGGTTTCAGCCCGCGGCCGCGCGCCTGCCTGACCGTTCCTCGCGCAAGGCGCTCATCATTTTTGGCGCCATTCTCTGGAGCCTGGCCACACTAGCCACCGTCTGGGTTCACGACTATTGGACTTTTTATATCCGCCAGGCTTTCGTAGGCATCGGCGAGGCCACATTCGGCATCTTTGCTCCGGCAATCCTGGCCGATTTCTATCCCGAGCGTGAGCGAAACCGCATCCTCTCCATCTTTTACTCGGCGATTCCAATCGGCGCGGCCCTCGGCTATCTGGCGGGCGGGCAGTTAGGCACGCTCTGGGGCTGGCGCGCACCATTCCTTGTCTGCGCCATTCCCGGCCTGATTATTGCGGTTTTGTACGGCCTTTGGGGCCATGAACCCGAGCGCGGCGCCAGCGACTGCATGGAACAGACCGTCAATACCACCACTTTTCGGGGGCTTTTCCGCAACCCGGCCTATTTGTCGGCCACCTTCGGACTGGCAACCCTCACCTTCGCCATGGGCGGCATCTCCGCCTGGGTGCCCGAATTCCTGCACCGCTCCGCCGGGCTTTCTGTTGCCAAAGCCAGCCTGGTCGTAGGAGCCATCACAGTCGTCGACGGCATTCTGGGAACCCTCATCGGTGGCTGGATTGCCCAGCGATGGCTGCGCACTGACCACCGCGCTCTCTACCTGCTATCCTTCTGGAGCGTCGCTCTCACGCTGCCCTTCGGGGTTTTGCTCTTCTTCGGCCCGCCTGCCTGGGCCATCCCGTCGTTGCTTGTCGCCGAGTTCTTCCTTTTCCTCAACACCGGGCCGCTCAACGCCGCCATCGTCAACTCCGTCTCCGCGCCGGTCCGCGCAACGGCCATCGGCCTCAACTTCTTCAGCATCCATTGTTTCGGCGATACCTTTTCTCCCCAGATCATCGGCGCCATCTCGGACCACTCCAACCTGAGCATCGGCCTCGGCTCGACCCTCGTCTTCTTGGTCGTCTCCTGCGTGATTTTATGGAAAGGCGCGCGCCATGCCCCGCCCATGGACGACGTAGACATCTCGGTGCTCGAAGAGATTGCCGAGGCAGTTTTTGCCACGAAGGACGACTCCGACGACGCGCCGCCTACACGGCTAGACGACAACGGAAACACCACAACACTGTCATCCTGAGCGAATCGCAGCAAAGTCGAAGGACCTGCATTTTGCTTTTCGGGTTGGTAATAAAACGGGTGCCCCACCCTCGCCGCGTCTTTGTATTTGCGGCTAGGGTGGGACACAACGAAGCCCCGTGCCCCATCCATGCGACTTTTTTCCTGTCGCATGGATGGGAGAGCACGAAGCTCACTTCACCGTTGCAAGGTCTCTTTATCCTTTGTATTCATAAACGCCCGCCGTCCCCCTTGCGAGCGCAGGTTGGGGTCGTTGATCGGCGGCCGGCTCTCATCCGCGCTGAAACCGCGCGCCAGCAGCGGATTGGGTTTGAACTTCGGCGGTCCGCCATAGAACTGCCGCGCATGGCTCAGCACCATCCCCGCCCGCCCATGCATCGGCCGCACAATCCCCCGAATTTGCACATTCATGTTGCGGTACTTGCTCAACTCGCCCACTTCTTCGCGATCCTCCCACAGGCTCACGATAGTGAACTTGCACTTCTCGTCTGTCGTCTCCGGCGTGCACACATCCAGAAACCGCGTCCCATCCGGCAACTCCACTACGTCAAAAATGTGCGCGGTCACGCACACATCCTTGTTCAAAAGCGCAGTGGCTTCATCGGCGGTCACGCACGACTTCTGCTTGCCGCCAAACGCCAGCGCGGGCAAAATCGCAACAAGAAACACAACGCACCCCATTCTGCGTAGAACCACGGCAAATCTCCAAAGAGGATTTCCGCAATCCTAACGCGAATCAGCCGGGAAGGGAAGTGACCTGGGTTCCGGTAATGAATCAGTTCCCAGCCTGCTGGCTCTCGATTGAATCGTTGAGCATGAAGTGATCGAACACCCGCTCAGCAAACCATCGGCTGCTCGTCCATTCGGTAATCGTTTCGTCGGATTCCTGGTCGGCGAGCGTGAATTTCTTGATACTTTTCAGCTCATCACACGCCAGTCTGATCTGGTTCTCGAATTCCCGATACTTGCCTGACCAGATCTTGTGATAGGTGGAATAACCATCGTACTTGTAGCCGCAGTTCCTGTTTAGCCAGCCTGAAACTACCGAATCAAAGATAACGACCGGGTTACGAAACCTCATCCACAGAAACTTCGATGCTGCCGACAGAGGGACCACTCCGTATATCCCTCCAAGAACCCTTGCGAAGGACTCAACCTTCGTAACAACGTCGCCGTCTTCTGGAGGCTCTGTTTTCTGCAGCGCATCGTAGGCAGCTTTGAGTCTGCAATCTTCTCCAATATCCCTGAGCGTTCGGGCCACACTGTAATATTTTGAAACCTCGACGAGACATTTTGTTCCCGCTCCCGCTGACGTCTCAAATCTTTTTGCAAATGCCAAAATGCGATGAAATTTAGAGTCCTCCCGCAGCCACTCATCAAGGTAAGAATTCGCAGCATAATAGAAGCTGTTCGGCATCCCCCACCCCAACCCGCTTTCGCGGCACCCCCCAAAAAACTTCCCGCTCTACACCCGCTGCCCGTAGTGGCTCTCCACATAGTCATCGAGAATCTGCTTGAAATCCGCCACAATCGTATCACCGTGCAGCGTCTTCAAGAGCTTGCCGTCCATATAGACCGGCGCTTTCGGTTCCTCAAACGTGCCCGGCAAACTGATTCCAAGATTGGCGTGTTTTGATTCGCCCGGCCCGTTCACCACGCAGCCCATCACCGCCAGCTTCAGCTCTTCCACGCCTGCGTACTTCTTCCGCCACTCCGGCATCGAGACGCGCAGGTAGCTCTGAATCTGCTCGGCCAGCTCCTGGAAATAAGTACTCGTCGTGCGCCCGCAGCCAGGGCAACTCGTTACCTGCGGCATGAAGCTGCGGATCCCCAGCGATTGCAAGACTTGTTGCGCGGCCAGCACTTCTTCCGTCCGGTCGCCGCCGGGCTTGGGCGTCAAACTCACGCGAATCGTGTCGCCAATCCCGGCCAGCAGCAGCGGCGCAAGTCCCGCCGTCGAGGCAATCAGCCCCTTCGTTCCCATCCCCGCTTCGGTCAGCCCCAGATGCAAGGGATACTCGCAGCGCGCGGCAAGGTTGGTGTACACGTCGATAAGGTCGCGCACCCCGCTCACCTTGGCCGACAAAATAATCTGGTCGCTTCGCAGCCCGTAGTGCTCGGCGGCGGCGGCCGAGTCCAGCGCGCTCCGAACCATCGCCTCCATCATCACCTCGCGCGCCGGCAAAGGCTGCTCCAGGCGGCTGTTCTCGTCCATCATTCGCGTCAGCAGAGATTGATCCAGCGAGCCCCAGTTCACCCCAATGCGCACCGGCTTCTGGTTCTCGACGGCGCACTCCACCATCACCTGAAAATTATCGTTATCCTTCTTGCCAATTGACGCGTTGCCCGGATTGATTCTGTATTTAGCCAGCGCGCGCGCCGTCGCGGGAAATTTCTTCAGCAGCAGGTGGCCGTTGTAGTGGAAGTCGCCCACAATCGGCACCGTCAGTCCGCGCTTTTCCAGGCCCTCCACAATATGGGGAACAGCCGCGGCAGCCTCTTCGTTGTTCACTGTGACGCGAACGATCTCCGACCCCGCCAAAGCGAGTGCCGCAACCTGCTCGATTGTGCCCTTTATGTCCGCCGTGTCGGTGTTGGTCATCGATTGCACGACGACCGGAACCTCCCAGCCCACGCGGACCTGCCCGATCTTTACCGTCCCTGTTCTTCTGCGCCGAATCTCAGCCATACATATATTTTACTCTGAGCGTCGCCGTCGTGAAATCCCGCCTACTGCTTGTTCACATCGACGTAATACAAATCTGTCGCCACCTGAAATTCATCCCTGGTAAGCGGAGTCTTCATCCACTGCCACCGGGTCGTCGGATGAATGATCTGCCACGCCCCCGGCTTGCCCACGCGCACCGGCATGGCAAAGTTATCTTCATCGGCGCGCCACTTATACATCACCATCCCCGGCTCTTCGCCAAACAATAACTCCAGCCGCGGAATCCGTGCATGACGCAGATACTGGTTGAAGATCGGCGTCAGGTTCATGCCGGTGTGCTGGTTAAAGTAGGCCACGACGTCTTCGGTCATGACGTTCTGATACTTGAAGTGCTGATAAAAGTCGTGCAGCAGCGGCCACCATTTTGCATCGTCGTTCACCACGCTGCGCAGCGTATTGATCATCAGAGCGCCCTTGAAGTACTGATCCTGGTCAGGCTCTTCATTTATGCCGCGCTCGGTGATAATGGGTTGCAGGTTCTTGACCTTCGGTTTGTCGCCGTTCAGGTATTTGATTGCGTCAGCCTTGCCCCAGCGGTATTCCACATACAAGCCTTCGAGATAAGTTGTCCATCCCTCATGAATCCACATATCCGAGGGATCTTCGGCCGTGATGCTGTTGCCGAACCACTCGTGCCCGCTCTCGTGAATGATGATGAAATCAAAACGCAGGCTTATTCCAGTGCCCGTCCAGTCGCGGCCCATATATCCGTTCGTGAACCCGTTGCCATAAGCCACCGCGCTCTGATGTTCCATGCCCAGGTAAGGCACTTCAACCAGTTTGTATCCATCTTTCTCGAAGGGATACTCACCGAAGTAATGTTGAAACGCTTCCAACATCCCTTTAGCCTGCGCAAACTGTACCTTCGCTCTATCCAAGTCTTCGGGCAATACATAAAAATCCAGCGGCAGCTCGCCTAACTTATCAGAAAAATGCACATAACTCCCAATATTCAAAGCAACATCGTAGTTATTAATCGGATAACTGACGTGCCAGTCCCAGCGCGTATAGCCATCGCCCAGGTCAGTCTTGCCCACAAACTTTCCGTTCGACACATCCACCAAGTCATTGGGAATGGCGACGCTGATGTCCATGCTCTCCACTTCATCGCGCCATTGGTCCTTGTTCGGCCACCATACGCTAGCGCCGTCGCCTTCGCAGGCGGTGTTGATCCACACGCGCCCTGCGGGGTCTTTCTTGAAGGTCATACCTCCAAAGCGCCCAATCTCCACCGGATGTCCTGAGTAATAAAAATCAATAGAGTAAACCTGTCCCGCGTGCAGTGTTTGCGGAAAATTCACAAAGACCGCACCCGAGTCGCGCTCATACTTGAGCGGCGTCGCGCCCATGAGGATCTTGTCGATATTGAATGTCTCGCGCAGATCAAGCTGAATCCGCGTGCCGTCCTTGAGCATTCTGAAGCGAATGGTATTCTTGCCGCTGATGAACTGCTTTTCCGGATCGACGCGAATGTCGAGGTGGTAATAAAGCAGGTCGTTGTTGGCGCGAAACGGTCCGTAAGCCCCACGCAGTATCGCCGCCCGCGTAGGCGGTGGAACAGTCGCATCATTCGGCCTTGCAGCGGGTCTCTGCGCGGCAACAAGAGCGGCTTTGTGTCTAGGAGTCAGTTGTGCGGTCTGTGCAAAAAGTGAACCCGCAGCCATTACGGCGAGCGTGAACAGTCCACACGAAAAAGTCCGAAATCCAAAAAATCGCATAAAGCTATCCTGTCCCCAATCCCTGTTTCTAAATCAATTCCACGCCCCACAGATCATGCAGATGCAGTACGCCTTCAACCTTGTCTTCAGCATCTACCACCACGAGCGAAGTAATCTTGCGCTCCTCGAGAATCGCCAGCGCAGTGGCGGCCAACTCCTCCGCGCAAATCGTCCTCGGGTGCGCGTTCATGGCTTCGCCGGCCGTCCGGCTCAGCGCCGCGCCGCCCTCGCGCTCCAGCAATCTCCGTAAATCGCCATCGCTGATCACGCCGCAAAGCCGTCCTCGCTCCTGCACAGTCGTCACGCCCAATTTCTTCGACGACATCTCGTAAATCACATCGGTCATGGGTGTTGATGAGCTGACTACAGGAACGTCATCGCCCATGTGCATCAGGTCGCGCACCTTGGCCAATTGCTTGCCCAGCTTGCCGCCAGGATGCAACTCGGCAAAATCTTCCGCCCGGAATCCCTTGCGCAAGCTGACAGCGATAGCCAGCGCGTCGCCCAGGGCCAGCATTGCGGTGGTCGAGGCCGTCGGCGCCAGGTTTAACCCGCAAGCCTCGCGTTCCACGCCGCAATCAAGAGCCACGTCGCTGGCCTTAGCCAGAGTCGAATTCTGATTGCAGCAGAAACTCACCAACGCATCGCCCTTGCGCTTGAGCGTGGCCAGCAGGCGTAGAATTTCCTCCGTCTCGCCGCTGGCCGACAGCGCCACCACGACGTCGCCCGCCATCAGTACGCCCAGGTCGCCATGCAACGCTTCGGCCGGATGAAGAAACAAGGCCGGCGAGCCGGTGGAGCTGAGAGTGGCGGCAATCTTCTGCGCAATGATTCCGCTCTTGCCCATCCCCGTGACCACCACGCGCCCGCGCTCTTCGCCGCAGCGCAAAATCAACTCGACGGCGCGGTCGAACGCGGTAGCCATCGGCCCTTCAAGCCGCGCCGCAAGGGCCTCCAGTGCGGCCGCCTCGGTGCGCACTAAAGCTGCCGGCGCAGGTGCGTGGTCCGGTTCAGAATTTGCGTTGGAACGGGGCTGTCTTCCTTTGTCGCTCATCGGTTATTGATGGTATCAGTTTCGCCTCGTATGCGGTTGGCCCGTACAATATAAATCGAAGAGGCGAATCCGCGTGAAGCGCAACACATTGGTTATTACTGCCGTTCTGTTCATCTTGGCCGCGTTTGCCTGGGCCGGATGGGCCAATTGGGAGTACCGCAAGCAGGCCGCCGAGCGGCTTCTGGCCTCCACTGCGAAAGCTGAACTTGTTCCGGCAACCGGCGACAGCGACAACCCGCTTCAGTTTCTGCCAGCTCTCCTGGGCAAGCCCGCGCCGGCCTTCACGCTCGAAGATCTCAGCGGCAAAAAGGTCTCGCTGGCGAGTTACAAAGGCAAGGCGCTGGTAATCAATTTCTGGGCCACATGGTGCGCGCCGTGCAAACTTGAAACTCCATGGTTAGTCGAGCTACGCAACCAGTACGCTGCGCAGGGATTTGAAGTGCTCGGAGTCTCAGCGGATGACATCGACCGCGGAGACCCGCAAAAGCTGAACGAAGAAAAGCGGGCAATCGCGCATTTCGTTCAGGAGATGCACATGCCCTATCCGGTGCTGATTGACGCCGACTCCATCAGCCGGCCTTACGGCGGGCTGGACGATCTGCCAACTTCCTTTTTTGTTGACCGCGACGGAACCGTGATTGCCGCGCAGATCGGACTGACCTCAAAGGACGAAATCGAACGGAACATCAAAAAATCACTTGGAATTGTGAAGTAGTGGAGTTGGCGGAGCTAGCGTCGCTATGACGGGAAAAGACGAATGATTGCAGGAAAAATCGTAATGCGCATCGCACTCGCGGTTGCTTTGACGTTGTCTTTCGCGTCGGCGCAAGCGCCGCGGTCGTTGCTCAATGAGCCCGCACACTCCGCGGCAAAACCTGCCGCCGTCGCATATCTTTACCCCGAGCAGATCACCGTTCCCTCGGGCAAGCCCACCACAATCGCGCTGCACTTCCGCATCGCGCCGGGACTGCACATCAACTCGCACACGCCCAGAGAAGACGAACTCATCCCCACTGTCCTCACCATTCCCGACGGCTCCGGGGTGCGCCTCGAAGCAGCCGTCTATCCGCCCGGCGCGGACTTTACGCTGCCCCTCGATCCCAAGACAAAGTTGAGCGTCTACACCGGCGAGTTCATCATTCAGGCGCGCATTGTAGCCGCGTCCGGCGAACACCTGGTCGAAGCGAGGCTCCACTATCAGGCCTGCGACAACAACGCCTGTATGCCGCCCAAGACGATTACGGCAGCAATCGATGTAATCAGTAACTGAGCGCGCCGGACCCAGTGCGGTTCGCATGATTTCCCCCTGCCCTGCTATGGTGTTGCGCGGAGGCTTTTTTCATGCGAACGGGAATGATAACGGCGTGTGTACTTACGATTGCGGTTCTGGCGACAGTGGTCTCTGCTCCACTCCTCGCTGACTCTTTGACAGTGAAAACCGCGCAAGGCAAAGCGCACGGCAAGACCATCAACAACGGTCAGGTAAAGGCGTTTCTCGGCCTGCCTTATGCAGCGGCGCCGGTCGGCGCTCTGCGCTGGAAGGCGCCCCAGCCGCCGGCGAAGTGGAACGGCGAGCGCGATGCCACCAGCTACGGCGCGCACTGCGCTCAGAATCACGCCTTCGATGACCTGGTCTTTGAAGACAGCGGCCAAAGCGAGGACTGCCTTTTTCTGAACGTCTACGCGCCCGCCTCTTCCCAGCCAAAGAGCAAGCTGCCCGTGATGTTCTGGATTCATGGCGGCGGCTACTTCGCCGGAGCAAGCTCCGAGCCGCGACACAACGGCGACTTTCTCCCCCTCAAAGGCGTGGTGTTGGTCACCATCAACTACCGGCTTGGCGTCTTCGGTTTCCTGGCTACGGCAGATTTGGCAAAAGAGGCCAACGGCGCGGCAGGGAACTACGGCCTGCTCGACATGGTGGCCGCGCTCCAGTGGGTCAAGGCCAACATCAGTCAATTCGGTGGCGATCCAAACAATGTAACCATCTTCGGCGAGAGCGCCGGCTCTTTTGCGGTCAGCACGCTGATGGCGTCGCCCATGGCCAATGGGCTTTTTCACAAGGCCATCGGCGAAAGCGGCGCGGCATTCGGTGGCGCGTTGCCCACCGACTCTCTTGATGCACGCGAACAGAAGGACGGCGCGTGGGTGGCCTCGCTGGGCGTCAAGTCGCTTGAGGAATTGCGCGCCCTCCCGGCCACAAGAATTCTCGATGCGGTCAAGAGCAAGCAGAGCGGTTTTTCGCCGGTGATTGACGGCCGGCTGCTCACCGAGCCTGTGCCGGAAACATACGCCGGCGGAAAACAGGCTCATGTGCCGCTGCTGGCCGGCTGGAATCGCGACGAGGGCAGCTTTGTCACCCAGCATCCTCTTACCGCAAAGGGGTTTAAGAGCTATGCGTCCGCTCTCTTCCAGGATCGCGCTCCTGAGTTCCTTAAGCTCTATCCCGCTGACACAGACGCGCAGGCGCTTCGCTCGGCCATCGACTACGCGGGCGACACCTTCATCGCATTTGGCACATGGAAGTGGATTGAAGCGCACAGGCGAACCGGTGACTCACCCGTCTATCGCTATCATCTGGAGTTAGCCGCGCCAGTCAGCAAATACCACCCCGAATCCTTTGCCTTCCACTCCGACGACATCGAGTACGTCTTCGGCACGCTCGACACCCGGCAAGGCGCAGTTTGGCGAGAGGAAGATCGCAAGCTGAGCGATCAGATGATGAGCTACTGGACCAACTTCGCCAGAACCGGCGACCCCAACGGCCCCGGCCTGCCCGCGTGGCCGATCTATGGCAAAGACGACTCGCTCATTCACCTCGACAGCACCATCACCTCCGGGCCAGACACCGAGCGCCAGCGCTACGAATTTCTGCTCAAAGGCGTGTCGGCGTTCCATTTCTGAGCTTGATGGGAGCAGCATTGACACAAATATGGCCGTTCAAAGGCGGCCATATTTGTCTCGAACAAAGATGATTCTTGGAAGACTCAACGTGCAATCCGCGCAGCTGTCTGCTTATTCGATGACAGATTACTGGTTCACTCCCGCAGCCGCGGCAAATCCGGCCGTCACCACCGGAGGAAGCGTACTGGCCGGAGGCGGCTCAGCGAAGTTGGCGCTCTTGGCGTTGATCGCATTCGAGTAATCGGGGCCGAGGCCGAGCTTTTTCAGTGCTCTGGAATCCGGAGTCAATTTTGTCTGCCAGCCCTGGTCGGCCTGGTACTTTTCCATCGCTGCCTTCGTGGTCGCGTCCCACTGCCCGTTGGCCTCGCCGCTCATGTAATGTTCGCGGATAAGGGCCTGCTGAATCTCACTCACTCGGCCCGGCTCAATAACCTGCTGGCCACGCTGCCGCCCTGCTCTGGAGTTCCCTTTACGTCCGTGATGCTTCGTATGGCGGCTGGCGGCGGAAACGTGGCTGCTGGTGGTGGAAGTGTGATGCACCGCTGTGGAAGTGTGATGCACGGTGGTGGTGGCATGATGCACGTTAGCGGAAGTGCGATGTGTGGTGGTGGAGGCATGATGCACAGCAGTGGCGCCAAAGGCCGTTGATGCAGCCAGAGCCGCGAACAGTACGAATGCAAGGCTTGTTCGAAAAGAAAGCACGCTGATTCCCCTCTAATAATGCAGCTTCCACACAGCCTTGCGTAAGAGCTTAGTCAATCCTCAGCACCGCGGCAAGGGAAAAATCGATTTAGTTCCTCAAATGCAAGCAGGTGAGCAAAGGGGCGCACAAAACAAAAATCCGCTCATGCGCCCTCAAAAAAACGCTTAAAGCGTTCCACCCACCAGGTTTATGCCCTCGTCGGGATGACGCGGGTCCATGATTTCAAAAACCACGTCGTCACCCGATTTGAGCTTGCTCGCAACCGCATTGAACTCTTCTTTGGTGCGAGTAGGCTGCTTGTTGACGCGCACAATCACCAGTCCTGGCTCAAGCCCCTGCAGGTCGGCATACGAGCCGGAGCGCACCGATTCGATCACTACGCCGGGAGTATTCAGCTTGGCCGCAGTGGCCGGAGAAACCTCGCGCACCACCACGCCCAGCTTTACCTCGCCTGGGTCGCCCTTTTCGTCTGTGTTTGCTTCCGCCTGTTGCTCGCCCACATCGGCAAAAACCTTGTCGCGGTCGCCGATGGACACCGTTGTGTCAGCCTGTTTGCCGTCCCGCAAGTAGCCCATGCGTATGCTGCTTCCGGGTCTGCGGCTGGCAATCTCATTCACCATATCGTCGCCGTCCTTTATCGAGCGTCCGTCGATGGAGAGAATAATGTCACCCGCCTTGAGACCGGCCTTTTCCGCCGGTCCGCCCGGCTGCACCTGCTGCACCAGCACACCGTTCTTGAAGCCGTAAACGCGATTCACTGCGCCCGAAAGCCCCTGATTGAAGCGGATGCCGATTGAGCCGCGCACCTTCTTGTGGCTGGGGCCGATCAGGTCGTTATAAACATCCACCACGGTATTCGACGGCAACGCGAATCCGAGTCCCTGATAGCCGCCCGACTGCGTATAAATCGCCGTGTTCACGCCGATCACTTCGCCGTTCATGTTCAGCAGCGGTCCGCCGGAGTTGCCCGGATTGATCGCCGCGTCCGTCTGGATGAAGTGCTGAAACTGCCCGCCCACGCCCGGCTCAATAGTCCGATTCTTGGCAGAAATAATGCCCGCCGTCACCGTCTGCGCCAGCGCGAAGGGGCTGCCAATCGCCTCCACTGAGTCGCCTACCTCGGTCGCGTCGGAGTTGCCCATCTGCACGGTCGGCAACGGTGAGCTGGTGTCGATCTTGATTACCGCCAGATCTGTCGCCTTGTCCGTGCCAATAACCCGCGCCACGCGCCCCAGGTCCTCATTGTCGGGATCGGTCGAAAGCTTCACGTAAATCTGGTCGGCCTTCTCAATGACATGGTAGTTTGTGATGATGTAGCCCTTGGGATCGACAATGAACCCCGAGCCCAGCGATTCATGCACTTGGCCGTCGTCTCCGCCCTCCTGATCGGGTGTCTGCCCGCCGAAGAAGTGGAATAAGTCTCCCCAGTTTTGCGGTCCCTGCTGCTGCGGCTGGTCCTGATCCTGCTGCTGATCGTTGTCGCCCGGTGGCTGCGGAACCGGCTGAACGCGCCCATGGAAGTTACGCTTGCCCTTGCCCGTGGCCTGTTTGGGCAGGGTTCGCGTGTTGATGTTCACCACTGCCGGACCTACCAGCTTGGCAATCCGCACAAACTCGTTGGGAGGCACCGCGGAATTCACCACCTTCAGTGGCGTGGCGTCGGTGCTCGAGTTCTGCTGCTCTTGTCCGCGAACTCCATGCGCGGCAAAGGAGCCGCCCACAATGGCGGCCGAGAGCGTCGCAAGCACCACAAACGCAGAAGTAAGACGGCGCGAGCGCAGCCGTTCCAAAAGGGATTTCATCAATTTCTTTGACCTCGTTGTGTGACCAGCCTTCCGGCTAGCCCATTCCAAACACCATCTTCAAGTATAGTCAGCCTTGCGCAAGCCCGCTTTCTCGCCTGCTCCAGCGAACCTTCTACTCCATATAGACGCGCCCCAGCCTATTCAGACGCAGAAACTCACACCCGCCACTCATGAGAAACTAGATGTGTAGCTATTCTCAGGGGCTGCCCAACTCGATCCATCTGGTTCCGCGCGCTCCAAAACCTTGCTTGATTGAACTCATGCATCACCTTAACTTCACTCGCCCCGCCGTGCCAACGCACCGCCACGGCCCGCATACAGGAACCCGAAAGAATGATTAGTGTCAGCAATGTAACCATGCGCTACGGCTCGAAGGTGCTCTTCGAAGACGTGAGCGTCGCCTTTGTGCCCGGCCGCCGCTACGGCCTCACCGGTCCCAACGGCTCCGGCAAGACCACCTTCATGAAAATCCTTACCGGCGAGCTCGACGCGCAGAAGGGCAACGTCGTTCGCCCGCGCAAGCTGGGCGTTCTGCGCCAGGATCAGTTCGCCTTTGACGCCTATCGCGTCATTGACACCGTCATCATGGGCAACAAGCCGCTCTGGGCTGCCATGGAAGAGCGCGACCGCATCTACGAGAAGCCCGAGCTGACCGATGCCGACGGGATGCGCCTCGGCGAGCTCGAGGGCGTCATCGGCGACGAAGACGGCTACACCGCCGAATCCGACGCCGCCGTACTCCTCGATGGTCTCGACATTCCCGAATCGATTCACGAGCGCACCATGGGTGAGCTCCAGGGCGGCCAAAAAGTCCGCGTCCTGCTTGCCCAGGCTCTCTTCGGCAAGCCCCAGGCCCTCCTGCTCGACGAGCCTACAAACTACCTCGATCTCGACTCAGTTCACTGGCTCCAGGACTTCCTCTTGAACTACGATGGCACCCTCATCGCCATCTCTCACGACCGCCATTTTCTCAACTCGGTCACCACACACACCGCCGACATCGATTACCAAACCATCATCACTTACACCGGCGGATACGACGAGATGGTGATGGCCAAAACGCAGATCCGCTCCACTCTCGAATCGCAAAACGCCCAGCGCGAAAAGAAGATCGCCCAGCTCAACGACTTCATCGCCCGCTTCTCCGCCGGAACCCGCTCGTCACAAGTCACAAGTAGACGCAAAGAGGTCGAGCGCCTGCAAACCAACGACCTTGCACGCTCCAACATCGCGCGCCCCTACATCCGTTTTGACCAGTCGCGGCCCAGCGGCAAGCACGCGCTCGAATTCAAGCACATCACCAAAATCTACAGCGATCACAAAGTCATTGACGGCTTCGGCGCCAACATCCTGCGCGGCGAGCGCATCTGCCTCATGGGCCGCAACGGCGCCGGCAAAACCACCCTGCTCAAAAGCCTTCTGAGTAACTATCCCGGCTTGGCCGACAAGGACTTTACGCTGGACTCCGGCTCCGTCTTCTGGGGTCACGAAGCGCAGATCGGTTACTTCCCGCAAGACGTGGGCTCAACCATCGAGCACGGCCTCTCGATAGCCGAGTGGCTCCATCGCTGGAACCCCGCCGCCCATGTCGAAGAAATTCGCGGCATCCTCGGCCAAATGTTATTCAGCGGCGAAGAAGGCGAAAAGCAAACCAAGGCTCTCTCAGGCGGCGAACAAGCCCGCCTGGCTTTTTGCAAGCTGATCCTCACCAAGCCCAACATACTGATCTTCGACGAGCCGACTAACCACCTCGACCTCGAAGCCATCAACGCCCTCAACATAGCTCTCCAGCGCTACGAAGGCACGGTCTTGCTAGTAACTCACGACCACGACTTAATCGACGAAGTAGCCACGCGCCTCTGGGTCTTCCACGAAGACGGCATAGAAGACTTCCAGGGCCCGTATGAGGAGTGGAAGGGCAAACACAGCTAAGCCACTGAAAACCTGACGGGAACTAAGAAATCTTCTTGCCAGGAAAATCCAGGTTGTGCAACAATTGCCTCCAGTTTGTGCCTTCTTCATTCCCCATTGATCTGAATCTGCTCACAGAGTATTAGTCCACCCGATGCACTAAGCGAAGAAGGCATGGAGGAGACACATGCGTTCTATCGTGCTTACCCGCCGAATCAGGCACTATGTAATCGTCTGCGCCGCCGCGTCTTTTCTGGCTGTTTGCGGCTGCACAGATCTGGGCGAGGTTACCCAGTTTGCCAAGGCCAGTCAGGATGTGGGAAAGACATTCTCCGCCATGGCAGATGGAGCCAAAACCTCGTGCAACCGCGCCAACAGTTTCATCAACGCGGAGAATAACATTCCCCCCTTAAATTGCGAGTTTTACGACCAGGTAAATCCTTCGCTCCTGAAGGTAAATGACGCATTGTTCAACTACATAGCCAGCTTGGGCGCCCTGGCCGCGGACGACCTCAGTAAGGTTCCCGGGGGGTTCGACAATCTGTCGGCTGACCTGAAGAAGGCCGACCCCAACATATCGACCGCTAACCAGACCAAAGCTACTGCGGCCTCAGGGCTGGCCAAGGCAATCACCAATATCTGGGCTAGCGGCTATCGGAAAGAAAAACTGTCGAAGATTGTCGGAGACAGCAACAACGGCGTCCAGGAAGTCACCGCCTTCCTTTCTGATTACGCCGCGGATAAGTTTCTGCAAACCTTCAACGAGGAGGAAAGACGCGAGCTGAGCTATTGCGACCTGATGAAATCTCCCACGGCTGAGCCGCTTGCCACCGATCTTCTCGCGAGAAAGTGCGCCGCCGACAAGGCACACATCGAGACCCAGAAAGCCGCCGTCAAGAAGTACCAGGATGCGCTCAAAACGATCGCGGAGAGTCATAACAAGCTTAATGAACAGCGTGGCAACTGGAACGCCGCGCAGCTTTCGAAGGATCTTATCCCCGGAATTGTTGATTTAGGAAATGGGGCAGTGTCGATAAACAGTGCGTTCTAGGAGGATCGAAGATGCAATGGAGCCCGCTCGACCTGAAAAACCTCGCGGCCGTGTATGACGACATGGCGGATCAGGTACTGAATTTCCGCGTGAATAATGGCAGCACGCTCTCACAAACGCAAAAGAATCAGTTGACCCAGTTATTCGGACAACTGGATTCTCAAGGCGAGCAACTTGAGAATGAAGCGTTAAAAGGCGCTCTCGTGGACATTGACTCTGCTGTCGTCGATTTGCAGAACGCAACCCACGACGCTAAAAGTGCGCTAAAAACAATAACCACCGTTCAGAATGCGATCTCCATCGCAGTGGCTGCGGTCGGCTTGGGCACAGCGTTGCTCAATCCGACTCCTGGATCGATAGCCGGGTCGCTTGACACATTGGTGCAGGCGATCAAAACCGCAAATACGAAGCCTGCCGGGGACGCCAGCGCGGCCGCTCCGAAAGCCTCCTGAACGCGGTATAGAATTGCGCCGGTTGACCCAAATTTAAGCGAGCCACAAGTGTCTGGGCGCAAGGTCCTTCGCTTGGCCGGGGTTCCAATGGATTTGGGGTCTCAAGCGAGCGGTGTTTGCTCGCAGGGGGAAGAGGCAGGTTTTCGTCCATTGGGCGGCTGGTGGCCCAGGGCTGGATTTTCAAACCTGGGATTTAGGAACCACAAACGGCCCGGAGCGGTAGGCCGGGGATTTATCCCCGGCAATAAGCCGCCATTTCGAGGAAGGGGTTTTAACCCTTGAGGGTTGCCTTTCCTTCCTATCCGAACTCACTGGAGCTCAACCCCATCCAACCTAGCGGGCATGAGGTTGAGCCGATCGAGAAGGCGCGGCGAGCGAAGCGGCTACGCAGTGTTTGCGGTGTCGAACTTTGTGTAATTGTCGAGGTATTCTGTGATGGTCAGATAACATTCGCAAGAGGCCTCTGTAAGCCCAGGGACGTCGAGAATGCGAATTTCTCCGCGGGTGTAATCGATAAGTCCCTTACGCTTGAGAATACCGGCTGTAGTAGAGACAGTGGGACGGCGAACCCCAAGCATGTCCGCGAGAAACTCATGTGAAATCTTGAACGTGTCGATGTGCGCGCGGTCCGCACAGAGGAGCAGCCAGCGGGCGAGTCGCTGTTCGAAGTTGTGTTTCGCATTGCATCCGGCGGATTGCATTGCCTGAACGAGTTGTGCCTGAACATAGCGCAGAGTTAGAGACTGAAAGTAGCCGCCAAGGCGGAACTCTCTTCTTGCGTCCTCCACGCGGCAGCTATAGCCATGGCCGGCAATCTGGGTGTAGACGCGATTCAGGCTTTGCTTTGTTCCCATCAAAACTGAGACGCCGATGACCGACTCATAACCGAACATCCCTACTTCGACCTGAGACCCATCCTTGAATGTTGTCGTCATCGACGCCATTCCCTCTTCAAGAAAATAGAGATTATCGATCGAGTCGCCAGGGTTTTCGATTTCGTGTTTCAGCTCGAATATGACCGGCTGTAAACCAAGGCGCGCAATGATGTCCCCGTCCAGAGCCTTCAGAAGAGTGTTCTTAAAGCCGTTCGTTTGCAATGAAATCCTCACTTTCAGACAAAACCCTATCATAAATTTATATGCGCAAAGCTCATGATGCCTGACAAAGTTCAAGCTATGTAAGATACCGTACAAAGTTTCTTATGATTACGTCAGACACCGTACAAAGATCTTTCTGTTTGTGTCAGAGACCGTACAAAGACCGCAAGACTAAGAGAGTAGAATTTTGTAGGTCCTTTAATCTTCTGTTTCGAGGTGAGAGGTATGACGTTTGATCTCGCCGCATTTCTTGAAGAAGCAGGTGTGGGCCGAAAGCTCGTCCATTTGCAACCCAGGGAGACCTTTTTTTCGCAGGGAAGTTCGGCTGACTCCATCTTCTATCTGCGGAAAGGCCGCGCAAAACTCACCGTCGTTTCGCAAGATGGCAAAGAAGCCACGGTCGCGTTGATCTCCGCCGGGGACTTCATTGGAGAAGAGTCGCTGGCGAGCGTTGGCGGGCTGCATTTGGCCACGGCCTCAGCCATTGAAATCTGTACGGCCCTCAAGATAGCGAGGGAGGAGATGATTCGCGTGATGTACAAGGAGCACGCCCTCTCCGAAATGTTCCTGAAATTTCTACTCACGCGCAGTATGCGAGCTCAGGCCGATCTGGTCGATCAGCTTTTCAACTCCAGCGAGAAACGCTTGGCGAGAATTCTTCTGTTAATGGCCGAATTCGGCGAGCCCGGCAAACCAGAACATCTGATCCCTCCCATCACGCAGGAGACTCTGGCAGAGATGGTCGGCACCACCCGGTCTCGCGTCAGCTTCTTCATGAATCGCTTTCGCAAACTCGGCCTCATCGAATACAACGGCCGCATCCGGGTCCATAAGGCGCTGCTCAATGTGGTTCTGCACGACCAATTCCCAGAGCGCAACCCCGAGAGACCTCCCGGTTCGGCTACCCCGCGTGTTCGACCAAAACCGGCCAAACGCGCCCTCGATGCAGGTGGCCCAGATCTCTGAGAGGCAAATTGACCAGGAATCCTAGTGACCCTGAGCCTGCCATGAGCCGAGTACTCCATTTTTCGCTTGGCCGAGGCCCCAGCGAGCGATTTTTGCTCGCTGGGTGAAGGGACAGGTCTTCGTGCGTGGGGTGATCGGGCGAAGGGTAAGAGACCACAGACTTCCTGCACTCGTCCTCTTGCCGCCTCAGCGCACCTTCTTGAAATCGAAGGTCGCAAGATTCATCTGGCCTTCGGTGAGGATGTGGACAGTGAGTACGCTCTTGCCTGCAAGCAGCTTGATCTTGGCAATGCCGGGCGCAAGGTTCCAGTGGTGCCACTGCCGCCAGGCCAGCGGATCGTTGCCGTCGTAGGTGCTCACAATGGTCAGCGGCCCAGTCGCCGGCTCGCCGTTGACATCGAGAGAGATGCTGCCGCCACGGTTCGATGTATAGAGCAGGTCCGCGGAGTACTCGCCCGCCTCGGCCACCTGCACCGTCAAGTTGAACCACTCGCCAGGAGCGGTCCAGCCCACATAAGGCAAATCTACCGGGGGCAAAACCTTGTCGTATGGGTTGTCATCCATCTGCGGGTCCCTATTGAACTTGGTGTAAGAGGTGCTCAGGCCGTCGTTCATGCGGAACTCATTCAGGTAGGTCCCATCGGCTGGGTTCAGTTCGCCGCTGCCGTGGTTCTTGGCGTCTGTGTTGTGGTGGGCCACGCCCTCGACGCCCAGATCGAAGTAAGCGCAGAGCACTTTGCCGGGAATCTGCTGCGCTCCGCCGTGATAGCGACTGTCGCTGAATGGCGTTCCTTTGTAGTTTTTCAGGAACTCTGATTTCGAGCCGCAGATCGCCGCTGAGGCGCTCAAGATGCCCAAAGCAAGAATGGAACCAAGCCGAAATGCTTTCATCGGATACCGTCTCCAAAGATGGGATGCTGCGCGCGAGCGAAAATCCACGATCGTAATTGCAACCCATCGAATCATACGCGAGAAGGAGCAGATCGGGATTTCTGTTTTCCCGCTAGTGTCCTGAGTCTGAAATACGCAACACAAAACTGGCTGTCATTCTGAGCGAACGGGGCCCCGAACGTTTTTCAGTTCGGGGGTGGTGAGTCGAAGAATCTGCGGTTGTTCTTCCATGAACTTCAGACTCACCACACTAGGGAGAAAACGAAAACAGCCCATGACGGGTGGCCCGGGTCTGGATTTTCAGACCCGGGAATCCTCGAACCTCAACCCTCCGCCTGCTCCATCCATTACGCACCTTCGCCGCGGCTGTGGTCTTGCCCAATCGTGCTACTCTGGCAGTGTTTGCAGCCCCTTCCCCAACAGAAACCAGAGCGAGAGAACCATGCAAAACCGCAGCCTTGCATCCAATCTCGGCATTTACGCCTACGCCGCCGGCGCCATCTTCCTCGGCCTCCTCGGCCTTGCTTCCGGCGACTTCGCCACCGAATGGCAGCGCGTTGACCCGAATGTACACTTCCGCGAGCCGCTCGCCTATTTCACCGCGTTCATCGAGTTCGCCGCCGGTCTCGCACTCATCTGGCGCCGAACTGCTCGCGCCGGCGCTCTCACGCTCACCGTCGTCTACTCCGTTTTCGCACTTTTGTGGGTGCCCAAGATGCTTGAAGGCATGAGCAGCTACGATCCCACCGGAAACTTCTTTGAAGAGTTCTCGCTCGTCGCCGCCGGAGCTGTCCTTTTCGCACGGTTCTCACTTAGCGGCTCGGCCATCTCGCGCTGGGAGCCGCTCGTCGCCCGTCTCTTCGGCATTTCCGCAATCTCCTTCGGCGTCGGCCACATTTTCGATATGCCCGGCCTGGCGGCTTGGGTCCCTAAATGGATTCCGCCTTCGCAGGTCTTCTGGTGCTATGCCACTACCATGGGCTTCTTCCTCGCCGCCGCCGCCATCCTTTCGGGCATCATGGCCCCACTGGCCTCGCGTCTGCTGACCGCTGAGATTGTCAGCTTCGAACTCCTGGTCTGGATTCCTAAGCTCCTGGCCAGCCCTCATGACCATTTCATCTGGGCGGGTAACGCCATCTCGGTCGCCATCTCCGGCGCAATATGGGCCGTCTCCGACTCCATCTGCCAGGCCGCCAAACAATTCTCGCGCACACCCTGATTTCAGCCCAAGAAATCCCGCAAAGTCATGCAACTCAGCGCTAAATCCTGCCTTTTCAGCCGAATTTGCATTCACTTTGGCTAGTAACAAGCAAACTTTCGCCTCAAATTTCGCACCACTGACCCCGACAAAGCGCCTCCCAGGTTCGCCCACAAGGTCAACGGACCAACTTTTTGGAACCCCTTGAACGAACTTTTGCCCCCTGCAATCGAACCCCGCAAGCAAACTTTGTGCCCCCAAAACGCACCCTTTGGGCAAACCAAGGCGAGCCGAAATGACCGAGGCTGGTTGCTTACAGTTTCCCGTATCGCATTGCGATACCGCCCTCTGAAGGTGAGTCCCATCACATCTCGGAGGCCCTTTGCTGACTAGTATTTCAGCCATGAACGCTGAGACACTCATTCTGATTGCGCCATGCTCCCTTCTCGTGGGCGCCGCGCTCCAGATCTTAGCCGCAAGGCTTCTTAACGCACGGGCCAAGGGGATTCTGGCCTTTATCACCTGTCTGCCGGCCGTCGCTTCCGTGGTCGCTCTGGTGGGATGGACCAAGGCTGGCCAGTTCGTCGATCTGAACGTGCTTCACTGGGATGGCCCGCTCGCTCTTGTTTTCCACGTGGACGCCCTCAGCGTCCTCTTTGCATTGATGGGGACAGGCCTGGGCGCATTCGTGCTCCTTTACTCCATCGGCTACATGGCCCACGACAAGTCCGCCACACGCTTCTACGCGTCGATGCTGATCTTCATCGCAGGCTTCGTGGGACTGGTTTACAGCGCCAACCTCTTTTTCTTTTATCTCTGCTGGGAACTGGTCGGCTTGTGCTCCTTCAGCCTGGTGGGCTTCTGGTACACCAACCGCGAGGCGGTTGCCGGCGCGCGCAAAGTGCTGCTGATGACGCATATCGCGGGCTACGGCCTGCTGGCGGCCATCCTCGTGATCTTCCATCGCACGGGCAGTGCGCTCTGGACCGATCCGGGTGTGGCGCACGCTTTCACCGGCGGAGTTTTTGCGCTGATGCTGGTTTCGCTGGTTGCAAAATCCGTGCAATTTCCTCTGCATACATGGATTCCCGAAGCCATGGCCGCGCCCACTCCGGTGAGCGCGCTGCTGCACGCGGCCTGCTACGTGAAGGCCGGTGTTTATCTGGCTTGCCGCATGCACAGCTTTGGCGCATGGCCGGTGAACGGTGGGTTCGCCTGGGGCAGTGAATCATTGGTCTGGGTTGGCACGGTCACCATGGCCATTGGCGTGATGTACGCCATGGTCCAGACCGATTTGAAGCGCATGTTGGCCTTTTCGACGGTGAGCCAAATCGGCTACATGATGATGGGCATCGGCATCGGCACGCCGTTGGCGATTGCCGCGGGCCTGTTGCATTGCCTCAATCACGGATTCTTCAAGGGCGGGTTGTTTTTGACTGCCGGCTCGGTGCAGCACGCCGCTGGCACGCGCGACATGAACAAGCTCGGTGGCCTGGCGCAGAAGATGCCGCAGACCACGCTCTCATGGCTGATAGGCGTGGGCAGCATGATGGGCATTCCCCTCATGAGCGGCTTCGCCAGCAAGTGGATGCTTTACGCGGCGGCATTGCAGGCCGGATGGGCGGTTCCCGCCATGGTCGCCTGGGCAGCCAGTCTGGGCACGGTCTTCCTTGGAGCGAAGGCCACCAGCGCTGTCTTCCTCGGCCCGCTGACCGAGGCGACTAAAGACGCGCACGAGTCTCCGCCAACGATGGTTTGGGGCATGGGATTCATGGCAGCAGGCAGCGTCATTCTGGGCATTGCACCGCAGTTGGCGGTCAACTATCTGATCAATCCGGTTTTGGGCGCGCTGCAACTGAGCGCGGCGCAGGTGACGTGGTTTGGTCTCTCTTCGGATGCAGGCAGCTTCTCGACCATGGGCGGCCTGGTGCTGGCCGTGGTTTCTCTGGTTGTAGGCGGAGTAATTTACGTACTCGCCTACGCCTCGCGTCCCGTCGCGGTTGTCGGTGGCGCCGCGCTGGCTGGTGGCGGAATTTTTACCGGCGGCGAGCCTTTGTCAGACCAAGGTAGGCTTACAGCCGGAGATTTCTCCAGCATTTTCATGCAAAATTGGAAAGATTTTTTCCGCTGGACCGAGGTTGACCGCGTTTATCTTGGCGTTTGGAGCGGGTTGCAGGCTGCTTCGCGCGGCCTGGGAGTTGTTGTTAGTTGGATGGAGCGGCGGGCATCGGTGCTCGTTATCGTACTGGCCGCGGTGATACTTGCGGGCATTCGCTGGCTTCTCCCATCCATCGCGAACGTTCAAACTCTTCCAACGCCTCCCATGCCGGTGTTGCTGGTCCCGGCCTGCGCTGTGGCTGGGCTGGCCTTGATTCTGGCTGCACTTTCTCATGCGAAGAGCCGTTCTCTCGCGCCGTTGTTGATTCTATCCGGTGCGGCCGCCGTTGCAGGCTTGGTTGTTTCCGATCCTTGGCTCCAGCTTGGGCTTTTGGAACTGGGCGCATTCCTGACTGTGGCGCTGGTCTGGCAAAGCGCGAGAACGCAATCTGCAAAACTAACTTACCTCGCGGTTGTCGTACTATCCGCATTGTCCTTGGTTGGCAGCGACTTGATGCTGGATCGAGGACAGGCTGATTGGGCGCGGGCGTTGCTGCTGACCAGCGTTTGTATCAAGCTGGCTGCGGTTCCGCTCTTCTTCTGGCTGCTTACTCTGGCCGACGAAGTTCCTGCTGTGGTACTTGGCCTGATTATCGCCGTTGTCGATATGGCAGCTTTTGGCGAGTTGTACGTTGCCGCCCAAGCGTCTCCGGCTTCGCTCACGCCGCAGGGCTTATGGCTCGGAATCGCCGTCGTTACGTCGTTCTTGGCCGCTTTGCTGATGCTCACGCAGCGCAGTCTCAAGCGCCTTCTTGTTCTATCAACCGTCGAGGACATTGGCTTTCTGCTGTTGGGACTCGCGTCCTTGAACATCCTTGGACTCAAAGGAGTCGTCTTTGCAGCGGCAACCCACGCGCTGGCCAAGGCGCTACTCTTCATCTGCCTCAGCGGCCCCGAGGCCGACGGAGCGCTCGACGGCGAGCACACTGGTTTGGCCGCGCGTTACCCGGTCGCCACTTTTGGATTCTTGTTTGGAATGCTGGCCATGTTGGGCATTCCGCCGACTATCGGCTACCTCGGACGCTGGAGGCTCTACGAGACGGCGGTGCAGATTGGCTGGCCGTTGGCTGCCGTTTTCATTCTCTCGTCCATTTTTGCGCTTATTGCTTACACCCTGGCTTTGACCCGCATATGGTGGGGACCGACACATGATCCAACTCCTCCACCAGTTGATTCTCCGCCGCGAAAGGAGCCGTTCCTGCTGCAGGCCACTATCGTTGCGCTTGTTGTAATCGTGCTCGCCGCCGGCATCTGGCCGGACGCACTGCAACTGCTGCTTGGGGGTAGGCCATGAAGCTCTGGAATCGATTGATGTGCTACTGCCGACGCCGCAGCCCATGGCTCTTCCATATGAACTCGGGCAGTTGCAACGGTTGCGACATCGAGATTATTGCCAGTCTCACGCCGCGTTACGACGCTGAGCAGCTTGGCGTGCGGCTTGAAGGCTCGCCGAGGCACGCTGACATTCTCTGCGTCACCGGCCCTGTCACCCACAACGCAGTTGAGGCCATCAAGACCGTTTACGGGCAGGTCTACGGGCCCAAAGCGGTGATAGCCATTGGCTCCTGCCCTGCCACAACCAACGTCTTCATCGACAGCAGGACGCTGGCCGGGCCGCTCAACCTGCACATTCCGGTGGATGTATTTGTTCCCGGCTGCCCGCCTCGTCCCGACGCCATCATTCTCGGCGTAGCCAAGGCCGCGGAGATTCTAGCCGCGAGAGGCAACAAGCCGACTGCCGTCGCTTCCGAGCCCGAAGTTGTGGGTGAGTGCACCAACTGCACATGTTGTGAAGCCAACGCGAAAGAGGTGCAGGCATGAACATTCTCATTACATCCTTAGCTCGCCTGCTCATTTTTCCCGGCCTCGTTTTCGCCGTGCCCGCCGCATGGTTTTTCCTGTGGGTAGAACGCAAGGCAGTGGCGCGGATGCAGGGCCGCATCGGCCCTCCCTTCATGCAGCCGTTTTACGATTTCATCAAGCTCGTCGGAAAAGACACGCCTCAACGCACGGGCGCAAGCGGAATGCTGATGAAGGCATGGCCGCTGATTGCGGTCTCTGCGGCGGCCGGCGCTGTGGGGCTGTTGCCGGTGCTGCCTGCTTCGGGCGGCTTCCAGGGCGATTTGATCCTGTTGCTTGCGCTGCTTGAAGTCCCATCCATGTGCATCATCGCCGCGGGCTTCAGCTCACGCTCGATCTTTGGGGAAATCGGCTCGGCGCGCGAGGCTGTTCTCAGCGTCAGCTACAACGTGGTTTTTCTTCTGGCCATAATCTCCATCGCAGCTTCGCAGCATACCTTCCGGCTCGATACATTGGCGCAACTTCCGGCTTCGCCGTTGCGTTGGCTGGGCATTCTGGCCATTCTGGTTTGCCTGCCCGCGAAACTCCATCTCAATCCATTCTCACTGCCCAACGCGGAGCAGGAGATTTACTCTGGCCCGATGACCGAATACGCCGGGCCTGAACTCGCCATGTGGGAGCTCTCGCATGGACTGGAATGGGTTGCGGCCACAGGCCTGGTGGCGACGCTGATTGCGCCGCAGCTTACTCTCTGGTGGGTTGCAGCTCTGGTCTTCGTTGCGCTCTCTTTTTTCATCGTGCTGCTTTTGTCGGTGGTGGCGTCGGCCACGGCGCGACTGCAGATCGACACGACCGTGCGCTTTTACTGGCAATGCACGCTTATCTTCGCGGTACTGGCCGTTGCGTCCGCGCTTTTCATGAGGTTTAGAGCATGAACATTCTGACCATGCTGTGGAAGAACCTGTGGGGCGGTTCGCGGACGATGCTTTTTCCCGCGCGTCCTGCGGCAGGCGAGCGCTTTCGGGGTTTGGTGCGCTTCGATCCCGAGCTCTGCACCGGCTGTGCTATCTGCAAGATGCGCTGCACATCGCGCGCCATCGAGTTCAAGACGGGCAAGGGCGAGTTCTATTGGAGTTACGATCCCGGCCAATGCACATTCTGCGGACGCTGCGTGGAAGGCTGCAAGTCTCATGCGCTCAGCCAGGACGAAGAATGTCCGCCCGTGTACACAACCATCGGCGAGTTGAAAAACTCCTACACCGTTGCCCGCAAGCCGCCCGCCCCCAAACCGCCCGCGGCTGCGGCAGGCCCAACAGCAAACCCCGCCACTGGAGGCGCACAATGAGTCCGCTCGAAAGCATTTCAGAAAAACTGGGGACAACAGAGCCCTGGATTGAAAGAGGCGGCGCGCATTGGCTCCCATTGGGCGCGATGAATGTTCGCGAACTCGCTTCGGCGATGAACGGCCTTCGTGCCCGCTTTGTTACTATCACTGCCTATCAGCTTCCCAAAGAAGAGGGCTTTCGCCTGGAGTACCACTGGGACCTCGGCGGCCAGTTGCTGGGCTTTTCCTTCCAGCTTGCCGGCAATTCCATCGAGAGCATTTACGACCTTTGCGAGGCTGTGGACTGGATTGAGCGCGAGATTCATGAAGGCTTTGGCATCGACTTTACGGGACGCGAATACGAACCCCTGCTGTTGCGCAAGGGAGATACGCCGGGCGTGAACCTGCGCGAGGCCGTGGCTGCGAGTAACGCCGTGGCCGCGAGCAAGGAGAAAATATGAGCTACAAGATTCCCATGGGTCCGTATCACCCGGCTCTGGAAGAACCCTACAAGCTGGATTTGATCTGCGAAGGCGAAACCGTTTGCGATTCCCAACTGCGCATCGGCTTCAACTTCCGCGGCATCGAGCATCTGGCCGAAACGCGCAACTACTTTCAGGTGATTGCGCTGATGGAGCGGGTTTGCGGCATCTGCTCGAACATCCACACCCTCACGCTTTGTCAGGCGATGGAGGGGCTGACAGGTCTCACGCCGCCGCCGCGCGCGCAATACATTCGTGTCATCATGGCGGAGCTTGAGCGGCTGCACTCGCACGTGCTCTGGGCGGGCATCGCGGCCAAGCTCATGGGCTTCAAGACGATGTTCATGACCTGCTTCGAGATCCGCGAAAAGATTATGGATGTGCTTTGCACCATCAGCGGCAACCGGGTCAATTACGCGATGAACCGCATCGGCGGAGTCAATCGCGATATCACCGATCCGCAAGCCATTCTCAAGATGGTGGAGGCGCTGGAACTGGAGATGGCGCACACGGTCATCCCGATCTTCACCACCAGCAGAACGGCAATCTCGCGCTGCGCGAACATTGGCGTGCTCACCACAGAAAAAGCCGTTTCCTGCGGCGTGGTGGGGCCAACCGCGAGAGCCGCCGGACTACCACAGGATATTCGCCGCGCTGCGCCCTATGCGGCCTATGAGGAGATGGAGTTTGATGTTCCGGTGCAGCCTGCCGGCGATGTGACAGCCCGCCTGCTGGTGCGCGCGCTGGAGATTATGGAGAGCTGCAAGATTCTACGCCAGGCGCTGGCCAAGCTGCCGCCCGGCGAGATCAACACTGGGGACGATAAGTTTCCCTTCACAACGGGAACGGCCACCAGCCGCGTCGAAGCGCCGCGCGGGGAAGTCATGTACAGCGTCTCGTGGAAAGAGGGTTCCAGAACGCCGAGCCGGGTGCATGTGCGCACGCCCACCTTTGCCAACATGCCGGCTATTCGCTGGATGGTGATGGGCGCGCGGCTGGCCGATACGCCCCTGATTCAGGCTTCCATCGATCCTTGCTACTCCTGCACCGACAGGTAGCGAAGTCAGGCCGGACGATTCTGCTCCGGCCTGCGAATTCCTCGACAGACTCTCAGAATCCGGCCCAGCGCTGATATGCGGCGAGGATAGTCTGTCCCCACAAGCTGCTGACGATGCCGCCGATGCAGAGGAATGTGCCCAACGGCAGTTTGCCCATGGCCCAGCGTTCTGATTGATTGCGCGTGGCAGGAACTGCCAATTGACCGAGGGCGACGAAGGCTCCCAGAACTACCCCAACAACAAAGGCCAGCAGAGCACCTGGAAGACCGAGCCATGCGGCAAGCAGCGCCATCAACTTGGCGTCGCCCAAGCCGACGCCTTCGCGGCGGCGAATCAGCCAGTAGACCCAGCGGATAAGCAGAACGAGGCCGGCGGCGGTGAGGATGGCTAGTAACCTCTTGCCGGCTTCTTCGGCGTCTTCCCACGGTGTGGGAGGAATGCCCAACGCCCATCCGATCTGTTTTCCCTGGAAAAACCACCAGGCGAATCCCAACGCGATGCTAGGCAGGGTAATGGCATCCGGGAGCCAAAGGTGTTCGGCGTCCAGAACGGCAAGACCGATTAAGACCCACACAAGAAACATCATTCCCGCAGCAAATTCGAGCGGAAAGAAGGCGTTGTAAGATCGCCACGCGACAATAGCCAACAAACAGCCCACCGCCAGCTCCACCAGCGGATAGCGCCAGCCGATCCAGGCGCGGCAGGTGCGGCAGCGGCCACGCAGAGCGAGCCAACTGACCAGCGGCACATTCTCCCACCAGGTGAGTGTGCGGCCACACTGGCGGCAATGGGAGCGCGGCTTGACCACGCTCTCGCCCGCGGGCCAGCGGCTGAGGCACACGTTCAGAAAGCTGCCGAAGGCGAGGCCCAGAAGGCCCGCAAAGATCGTTCCCAGAATGCGAATCATAGTCGAGGTTGAGTATACGGCCTCGAATCAACGTGCAGGACGCCCGGAAATCGGCAAGGTAGACTGAAGATGCATGGACCTTTCGCCTGAACGCACGGCCGCAGAGGCTTCCGCGCCGCAAATCGCAACCGATCCGGCGCGGGCAGCGGCATTGTTTGAGCGGTCGGTAGCGATTATGGCGAGGCTGCGCGCTCCCGGCGGTTGCCCCTGGGACCGCGAGCAATCCTTCGATTCCATTCGCAAATACACGCTGGAAGAGACTTACGAGGTCTTCGATGCCATTGAGCGGCGCGACTGGCCTCATCTGGCCGACGAGCTTGGCGACCTGCTGCTCCAGGTGCTCTTTTATGCCGAAATGGCGGCTAACGACGGCCATTTCAGCATTAATGATGTACTCGACCACCTGAACAACAAGCTGGTGCGCCGCCACCCTCACGTTTTTGGCGATGAGGCTTCACGAGCGGCTGGCAACCGGGCTGATGTAGATGCTGCGGTTGGTGACTCGTCGGCTGCGGTGCTGCGGAACTGGGAAGAGATCAAGACGGCGGAAAAGGCCTCGCTTGCAGCCGGCGCGCCTTCGGCGTCGAGACTGGATACAGTCCAACGGGCGATGCCGGCGTTGGCCGAGGCTGCCAAGCTGGGCGCCAAGGCAAGCAAATCAGGATTCGACTGGCCTAACTGGCGCGATCTGCTGCCTAAGCTGGTCGAGGAGACAGCGGAGTTGGAGGCCGAGGCAGCATCGGGCGACCCCGCGCGCAAGCCGATGGTCGAGGCGGAACTGGGCGACCTGCTGTTTACCGTGGTCAACCTGGGACGGCACCTGGGCGTGGATGCGGAGATGGCGCTGCGGGGCTGCAACCGGCGCTTCCGGCAGAGATTTAGCGCCATGGAACTGGCGTCGGAACGGCCGCTCGAAGAACTTTCCCCGGACGAATTGGAAGCATTGTGGGCGGCAGCCAAGCGAAAGCTGGCCGAAGCCGGTTCGACGGAGCAGCCATGATTACGATCCGCTCCTGCTCAGGCTTTGACGAATTGGAGGCCTGCGTCCAACTGGAGATAGAGACCTGGGGCTACGACATGACCGATGTGCTTCCGCGCAAGGCATTTCTGCTGTCACAGAAGATCGGTGGACAGGTGATTGGCGCGTTTGATTCCGGGGTTGCCGGCGTTTCCGCGGCGAGAGGGCCGGAGTTGCTGGTTGGATTTGCGCTGGCGTGGCCTGCTGTGAAGAGTTCAGAGCAGGGACCGAAGGCGTACCTGCACTCGCATATGCTGGCGGTGAGGGAGGGCTATAGGAACCGCGGCCTTGGGGCAAAACTCAAGCTGGAACAGCGCCGGGATGCTCTGAAACGCGGAATTCGGCATATGGAATGGACCTTTGATCCTCTTGAAATTAAAAATGCTTATCTCAATATCCACAAGCTAGGAGCTATTTCATGCCGGTACGAGGAGGATTTCTATGGTGTATCCTCATCTCGTCTGCAAGGTGGGCTCCCGACGGACCGGCTCGTCGCCGAGTGGTGGCTGGATTCGCCGAGGGTAGAAACAATTCTCGAATGCCGCCGTGCAGGCTCACGTTTTATCCAGGAAAAAATCGACGAACGAATTCCAGTACCGGCTTCCATCCGCGAATGGAGGGCCTCGGAATCTGACAGGGAACGTGCCTTGTCTGTCCAGTTAGAGAACCGTCGCCGGTTTCAACAAGCGTTTTCTCAGGGACTAGCTGTCGTTGGCTTCATCCGCGATGCAGAAGGAAACGGAAATTTTGAGCTGGGTCCCCTTACACATGTCGAAGCTAATCTTCAATACCAAGGAATGTAAAAATTTATGAGAATCGATGCCATCATCTTGCGCGAAGTGCACCTGCCCCTGGTGCGCCCCTTTGAAACCAGCTTCGGCATCACCCGCGAGCGGAGGATTCTGTTGGCGGAGATCCAGTCGGAAGGGCTGAGTGGCTGGGGCGAATGCACGGCCGGCGAGCGGCCGCTCTTTTCTGAGGAATCGACCGACAGCGCCTGGGCTGTGATCGTGAATGAGTTGGCGCCGATGCTGGCGGCTGAGACTCCCGAGCATGGCGGCGAGTGTCTACACATATTCCACAAGGTACGCGGCAACCGCATGGCCAAGGCGACGCTGGAGAATGCTATTTGGGATCTGGAAGCGCAGCGCGAAGGGATATCGCTCGCACAACTGATTGGCGGAGTGCGTGACGTAATTCCTTGCGGCGCTTCGCTGGGCATTCAACCTTCGATTCCGGAATTGATGGCGACCATCGAGCGTGAACTGGCAGCGGGCTATCAGCGTATCAAGCTCAAGTGCAAACCGGGCTGGGATGTGGACGTTTTCGAAAAGGTACGTTCGCGTTGGCCGGCAATCATGTTGAGCTGCGACGCCAACTCGGCTTACCGGTTGCGCGACGCCGACCACCTGACAGCCTTCGACGCTTTCGACCTACTGATGATCGAGCAGCCGCTGTGGCACGACGATTTCTACTACCACTCGATGCTGCAAAAGCGGCTGCAAACGCCCATCTGCCTGGACGAATCCATTCGCAACCGGCGCGACGCGCTGGCGGCCATCGAGATGGAGTCGTGCCGGATTATCAATATAAAACTTGGCCGCGTAGGCGGATTCAGCGAGGCCATCGCCGTGCATAACGCGGCGCTTGAGCGGGGTATTCCGGTCTGGTGCGGTGGAATGCTGGAGTCGGGCGTGGGACGCTCGCACAACATCGCGCTCTCGACGCTGGAAAATTTCACCCTTCCGGGCGATGTTTCCGCTTCGGCGCGTTACTGGGCCGAAGATATCATCGAGCCGGAAGTTACGGTTTCATCGGCGGGCGAGATTACTATTCCCGATACACCAGGCCGCGGGTATGAAGTCCGCACAGAGTTAGTCGAGCGGCTCACCGTGCGCAAGGAAACGATTCGGGCGGTTGAGTTGGTGAGTTAAGGCATTTGTTTCGGGTTACAGAACCTGCAATCTCGGTTTGACTGTCTGGATGTGGAGAAAGAGACCGGCTACTCTGGTGTCTGCAACAAGAGGATATGCTCGTGCGATTTCAACCGGAACGCTTGGCTCGCCAAATTGCTGAATGACAAAGCCGGCTTGACAAATCATCGCGACCCAAGAACTCAGCGTGCGGTGAAAGCGCGCCACGCGGAAGGGGGCAACCTGCTCCCGTTCCTCAGGGGGAAGGGTTGAGAACCACCACGTCTCCACTCTGCCATCCATCTCCTCGAAATAGTCGCGAATCTCGACGGAACGCACGCTACCGTCCTCTTCGCGCAGAACTTTGCGGTGTGGTGGAGCAAAGCACGGGTGCAATATGGAGAATTGCAAGAATCCGCCGGGTCTGAGCACGCGATGCAACTCCCGAAGTGCCAGGCCCTGGTCTGGCATATCCATCAGAGACATGAACGCAGTGGCAAAGTCGAACGAATCGTTGTCATAGGGCAGAGCCATTCCGTCACCGACATGAAAATCGATTCCCAATGGCTCCGCTTCCTCTGTTTCACGAGCGTGCCGGATGAATGTGGGCGCAATATCGACGGCGCGCATCCTGGCTCCGCGCTGTGCGAGCTTGCGGGTGTTTGATCCTTCTCCGCAGCCCACGTCCAGTCCGTCGAGTCCATCCACAGGCGGAAGCATCGCAAGAAATGCTGGTGTGTTTACCGTATCCCGATAGACGTCATATCCGGCGCGGGAATGGCGCGTCCAGGCCTCGGCATTCGCTTCCCAAAGCGCCGCAGCTTCTTCACGTTCCATCACCAGACCCTCCCTTTGGGCAATTAGAGCATGTTTCAAAAGACCTTCTGTGTGATATGGAGGGAGACCGGATTAAGTCGGAACATCTTTATTCTTTGAGTATCGCCGCGCGTTTCCGCGCCTCGCGCACAAAGGCTTCGTCTTCGGGCGATTCCAGCTTGATTGAATCCAGATTGATTTGAACGTTCGCCAGCGCTCCTTCCAGAGCGGCTCTTGAAAGTGCGATCGCAGTGATCAGGTCCGAAGCCATGTTGGGGTTGGTGATGGTTTGCAGCGAAGCAGCGATGCGAGCTACTTCAGCGGATCTTTCGGCCACACCGAGAGGGACGCCGGCTGCCTGACTGAGCGCTGCGTTGATTGCCTTGCTTCCACCATCGGCGGACTCTTTCGCAGCCTTGCACGCCTTCATGACCACGTTGTAGGAGTCGGAGTCGGCGTCAATGGCGGCCTTCAACTCCTCGCGCAGCGGCGTGAGCCGGGCGATGGCTTCGCTGTACTGGCTTTCGTATTGCAAATAGGCTTTTTTCCCACGGCACATCGTCGCCACCATGGCCACGAGGCCGGCGGCCATGGCGCCAGAAGCCGCAGCCGCGCTGCCGCCTCCGGGAGTTGCCGTGGGAGCAGCCAGTTGTTCGATGAAAGGCTCGACGCCGGCACGCAAGCCGCCAACGGCCACTTTGCCGCTCATCACCGCAGCCAAGCGGTTTTCCAAGATGAGCGAGGAGCTAAAGTTCTCCACTTGCAGGAACCACTCCGCAGCCTGCTCTAAAGCCTGTTTGGGAATCAGTCCAATAATCTCGCTGGAGACGGGAACGCAGCCGTAGCGCTCAGCCTCTCGTTTCACGAATTCAAAGGCGCGATGCACAGGAGTCTGCTCGAAATCGGTCAGGTTCATGGAGACCTGGGCCATGCCGCGCACCAGGAATCCCGCAGCCTTGACGTAGCGCAGGCCGCCCGCGGAAAAACGAACGGCCTTGGCGATCTTCTTGGCGATTGCGACATCGGGCGTATTCAGAAAGACGTTATAGGCCACGAGAAATTTGCGCGCTCCCACCACGGTTGCGCCAGCCGTGGGATGCACGCGCGGATCGCCGAAGTCAGGCTTGCGCGCTGGGTTGGTTGCGATCTCGTCGCGAATTCCCTCGAACTGACCGCGTCGAATGTTCTCGAGATTTTGGCGTTCAGGCGTCGCGGCTGCGGCTTCGTAAAGGTAGACCGGAATCTGGTAACGCTTCCAGATTTCAGCTCCCACGTGGCGGGCCATGGCGACACAATCTTCAATCGTCACGCCGTCAATGGGGATGAAGGGAATTACATCAGTCGCTCCCATGCGCGGGTGCGCGCCCTGGTGGCGGGTGAGGTCGATCAACTCGGCGGCCTTGCCCACGCCGCGCAGGACGGCCTCCTGAATGGCCTCGCGCTCGCCCACGAGCGTAATGACGCACCGATTATGATCGGAATCCATCTCCCGGTCGAGGAGATAAACGCCGGGAATCTTCATGGCTTCGACAATGGCGTCGACCTTGGCTGGGTCGCGGCCTTCAGAAAAATTGGGGACACATTCGACAAGAGTGCTGGACATGCCAAGAAGGATAACGACCCACGGCTCCGCTCGGCAACCGGCTGTTGAGCGAGCAAACGAATGTCGGCGAAATGAATGGTTGACGTGGACTTCTATCATCGAATCAGCGCAGGTTCACAGGTTCCATAAAGGATTCCACGGTCACTGAGGCATCCAGCCTGCGTTTATTGCTGTAGAAAATCGGTCTGTAGGGGTAATATCCTGTTTAGAATCACTCAAAGAAGAGGAGAGGCGATGACCACGACAGCTGCTGAGATTCGGGCGCCACGCGGCAACCAGCTGCGCTGCAAGGGCTGGCAGCAGGAGGCGGCGCTACGCTGCCTGATGAATAATCTCGATCCGGAAGTGGGCGAGCGGCCTGCAGACCTAGTGGTATATGGAGGCATCGGCAAAGCGGCGCGTAACTGGGAGTGCTACCACGCCATTGTGCGCGAGCTGGAACAACTGGGCGGCGAGGAGACACTGCTGGTGCAGTCGGGTAAGCCGGTAGCCGTTTTTCCGACGCACGAGATGGCGCCGCGGGTGATTATTGCCAACTCCAACCTGGTGGGCAAGTGGGCCAACTGGGAGTACTTCAACGAGCTGGACCGCAAGGGCCTGATGATGTACGGCCAGATGACGGCGGGGAGCTGGATTTATATCGGTGCGCAAGGGATTCTGCAAGGAACTTTCCAGACGCTGGCCGCGCTGGCGGAGCAGCATTTTGGCGGCACTCTCAAAGGCAAGCTGGTTGTGACCGGCGGGGTGGGCGGCATGGGCGGCGCGCAGCCGCTTGCAGTTACGATGAACGATGGAGTCGCGCTGGTTGTCGAAGTAGACCGCAGCCACATTGAGCGGCGCGTGGCCACGCGTTACTGCGACATGGTCACCGAGAGCCTGGACGAGGCTCTGAGGTTGTGTGAGGCGGCTGTGCGTGAGGGCCGCACCTTGTCGGTGGGCCTGGTGGGCAATTGCGGCGATGTGCTGCCGGAAATCGTGCGGCGCGGAGTGAAGGTGGATGTGGTGACAGACCAGACAAGCGCACACGATCCGCTGAATGGTTATGTGCCGCAAGGGGTGACGCTGGCTGAGGCCGCTGAACTGCGGCGGCGTGATCCCGAGGAGTATGTGCGCCGCTCGACGGCCACGATGGTGGTTCACGTCAACGCGATGCTGGCCCTTCAGCGGGCGGGCGCGGTGACATTCGACTACGGGAATAACATTCGCAGATTTGCGTTTGACGCCGGCTGTGCGGATGCCTTTTTGATACCCGGCTTTGTCCCGGAGTACATTCGGCCGCTCTTCTGTACTGGCAGGGGACCGTTCCGCTGGGTTGCGCTCTCAGGCGACCCGAAAGATATTCACCGTACCGATGAGCTAGCGCTGGAGCTATTTCCAGAGAACGAGATTCTCACGCGCTGGCTGCGGCTGGCGCGGGACCGAGTTACCTTCCAGGGATTGCCGGCGCGCATCTGCTGGCTGGACTTCGGTGAGCGGGCGCGCATGGGTCTTGCGATCAACGAATTGGTGCGCAAGGGCGAGATTTCGGCGCCGATTGCGATTGGTCGCGATCACCTGGACACCGGCTCAGTCGCCAGCCCTTATCGCGAGACGGAGAAGATGCTGGATGGCTCGGATGCAGTGGCCGACTGGCCGATTCTGAACGCGTTGCTCAACACGGCCTCGGGCGCGACATGGGTGAGTTTCCACCATGGCGGCGGCGTGGGGATGGGCTACTCGTTGCATGCGGGACAGGTGACGGTGGCCGACGGCACGGAGATGGCTGCGCGCAAGATTGCCCGCGTATTGAATAACGATCCGGGACTGGGAGTAGTGCGGCACGCTGACGCGGGCTATGAGCTTGCGCAGCGAACCGCAGGGGAACGGGGCATTCATATTCCCATGGCGGGGAAATAGTTGTGGTTGGCTCTGTAGCCATCGTCAATATCGGTCAACTGGTGACGCTGTCAGGACCCAAGCGCCCGCGCATGGGTCCAGAGCTGCGCGAGTTAGGCATCATTGAGAATGCGGCGCTGCTCGAGGAAGATGGCTGCGTTCGCGCGGTTGGAAGTTACGCCGAGCTTCGCCCGATGATTCCACCGGAAGCCACAATGATCGACGCGCAGGGCTGCTGTGTCACGCCGGGATTCGTGGATGCGCATACGCATCCTATTTTTGCCGGCAATCGCGCGGCGGAGTTTGAGCAGCGCATCAATGGAGCGACCTATCAGCAGATTGCCGCCTCGGGCGGAGGGATCTTGCGCACAGTCGCTCTGACGCGAGCGGCTAGTGAAGACGAGCTATTGGCAATCGGGCGCAGGCATCGCGACTGGATGCTCCGTTCAGGCACAACGGCCATTGAAGCCAAATCCGGCTACGGGTTAGACCACGCGACGGAGTTGAAGATGCTGCGCGTGCTGAAGCGACTCGGCGAGGAGGGACCGGCGACGATTGTGCCCACGCTTTTGGCCGCGCACGCCGTTCCGCCGGAGTTTGCCTCGCGCCGTGCAGAGTACGTTCGCTGGATTGCCGAGGAGTTGATTCCCGAGGTTGCTGCGGCGGGGCTGGCGGAGTTTTGCGACGCTTTTTGCGACGACGACGCCTTCACAGTGGAAGAGACGCGGATGGTGCTCACAGCGGCACAGCGGTATGGGTTGCGGCTTCGGGTTCATGCCGAGCAGTTTCGTCCGGGGACGGGCGCGGCGCTGGCCGCTGAACTGAGGGCGGCGACGGCGGACCACTTGGAGACAGTGACCGAAGAGACTTTGCGCCAGTTGCAAACGGCCGGGGTGCAGCCGGTGCTGCTGCCAGGCTCGGTCTTCGCGCTGGGGCGAACAAACTATCCGCCTGCGCGCTCGATGGTCGAGCTTGGGCTGGCGATTGTAGTGGCTACGGACTTCAATCCAGGCTCGTCGCCGATTGCGTCGATGCCATTTGTGATGTCGCTGGCTTGCCTTCAGATGGGGCTTTCGCCTGCCGAGGCGCTTACCGCCGCAACTATCAACGCTGCATGGAGCCTGGGGCTTGGAAAACGCGTGGGCTCGCTTGAATCTGGAAAACAAGCCGATTTCCTGATTCACGAGTTCAGCGATTACCGCGAACTGGCATACTTCATCGCCGCGCCGCTGAGGCCTAGAGTTTTTGTTGCGGGAAGGGAAGTTGGGGCGGGCTGACGAAGCGTTGCTCGGTCAGCCCGGATGGTTTTACTGCTTGGCGGCCTTAAGTGCCTCTGTGAGCGCCGGGACTACTTCCATGAGATCACCAACAATTCCGTAGTCGGCGACTTCGAAGATGGGCGCGTCGGGGTCCTTGTTGATAGCCACCACGCACTGTGAACCCTTGATGCCGACCAGATGCTGGATGGCGCCGGAGATGCCCACGGCCAGGTAGAGCTTGGGCGAGATGGTCTGGCCTGAACTGCCGATTTGCCGCTCCATGGGCAGCCAGCCGTTGTCGCAGATGGGCCGGGATGCGCCCAGCTCCGCGCCCAGCGCCGTTGCAAGTTCCTGAGCTATGGGGATGTTCGCAGGGTCTTTGATGCCGCGGCCCACACCCACTATCAACTGCGCCGAACCAAGGTCCACAGTCTGCGCCGCGCCTCTGAAACGCTCACTGGGTTTGGTGCGAATCTGCGCCTGCTCGATGGTGGGCGTAAAGGCGCTGATTGCGGCAGAGCCGACTTGAACCTCGTCGGCACGAAAAGCTCCAGCCTGCACTGAGACAAAGCAAGGCCCGTTGCCGGAGTGCCGGTAGGAGCCATTGAGACGCCCTTGCATAAGCTGCCGCACGAAGACGGGGCCTTCGCCGAAGCCGGTTACGTCGCCAATGAGCACCTGGCCCAGCCGCGCGGCCAGTTTTGGGGCGTAGTCGCGCACCTGGTAGGTGTGCGGGAAGACCACATAATCGGGTTTCTCGCTCTCAATAAACTGCTGCAGAGCGAGCGTAAACCCGTCTGCCGTGTAAGCGGCCAGCAGCGGATGCACGATGCGAACGGCTTTGCCCAGCGCCTTGGCGGCAACTTCGGTGGCCAAAGCCTCAGTCTGCGCGCCGATGACCACGGCATTCGCGGCCAGGCCGGTGAGCGCGGCTAACTTCTGTCCGGCGGAAACGGCCTCCCAACTGATGCGGCTTACACGCCCGTCCCGCTCTTCAACTACGACCCAAATGCCGCTCATAGCACCCTCGCTTCAAATTTCAATTTTTCGACCAGCGCAGCCGCAGCTTCCTTGGGGTTGCCGGGAAGAATCTGGGTGGATTTTTGTTTCTGCGGCAGCGCAACCCGTTCGAGAACCGCAACCGGCGCGGAGTTCACGGCCAATTCGGCCGCGGTAACCGTTCGCACCTCCTTGGTCTTGGCGCGCTTGATGCCCATCAGCGTGGCATAGCGCAGCTTGTTGCCGCCAGATTGAATGGTAAGCACAGCCGGGAGGGGCAGTTCGATGGTCCGGAACCAGCCTTCTTCCAGCTCCCGCTTCACGGTCAGGCCGGTATCGGTTTTCTCCACGTGGAGGATGAGCGAAGAGTGGGGCAGGCCGAGCAGTTCGGCCAGAATTACGCCGGTTTGGCCCAGGCCAAGGTCGTCGGATTGAAGGCCGGTGAGGATGAGGTCGGGGTTTTCGGGCTTGACGGCGGCGGCCAGCAGTTTCGCCACGCCGAGCGCGTCGCGAGAGCCGAGATCGGCGCAGTCAATGTGAATTGCCCGGTCAGCACCTTTGGCGAGAGCTTCGCGAATAGTGGGGCCAACTCGCTCAGGGCCAGCTGTGAGCACGACCACTTCGCCGCCGTGCTTCTCCTTGAGCTGCAAAGCTTCTTCCAGGGCGTAGGCGTCCGACTCGTTCAGTGCGAACTGAACGCCGGATTCTTCAATCCATTTGCCGGAAGCGTCGATGCGCACCTGCGCATCCCGCTCGGGCACTTGTTTGATGGCAACGATGATTTTCATAAAGCAAGGCTCCCGTATATCTTAACTGGTGCCACGCGTCGGCAATCCACGTGCGGTCAGCTGGGCAATGTCGAGCAGTTGTGGCGCACATTCGCCCTTTTCAGCCAGCGCGTCGCGGAACATGGAATTACAAAATGGGCAGGCGGTTCCCACCGTTGTTGCTCCGGCGGCCACAAGCTCAGCGGCGCGAACCTTGCTGACGCGGTCGCCGGTTTCCTCGCCGAGAAAAACCAACCCGCCGCCCGCGCCGCAGCAGAAGCTGCGCTCATGGTTGCGCGGAGCCTCGACCAACTCTCCTGCTAACCCGACAACGGTGCGCGGCTGTTCGTAGACGTTACGATAGCGGCCCAGGTAGCAGGGGTCGTGGAAAACGATGGTTTCCCCGTTCGCCTGCTTGGGCAGCTTGTCCGCAAATCGGGCCAGAAATTCGCTGTGGTGCTCGACCTGGGGCGGCGCGCCGAACTCCTTCCAATCTTCCTGGATGGTGCGGACGCAGTGTGGGCAGATGGAGACGATCTTCTTTGCCTTGTTCTGCTCAAAGACTTCGAGGTTAGATTCAGCCAGTTGCTGGAAGACCAGATCGTTGCCCAGGCGGCGCACTGGGTCGCCGCAGCACTTCTCTTTGCGCAGAACGCCGAAACTTGTGCCCAGGTAGTTCATCACGCGGGCAAAATCGGCAATGATCTCACGGCCCTTGGGGTCGTAGCCGCCCATGCAGCCCAGCCACAAACAATATTCCTGCGTACCGTCGAAGATGGGTAGTCCTTGCTTCTCGATAAACTTATCGCGCTCGGAGGCGGGCAGACCGTGCGCATTTGCTCCGCGCTCAAGGGCCAGGAAGAGCTTCGAGCCGTACTCGTCTTCCCATGCGCCGGTGTTTACCGCGCCGCGGCGCAGGCCGACGATGATGGGCACGTGCTCGATGCCGACCGGGCACTGGAACTCGCAAGCGCCGCAAGTAGTGCATTGGAAGGCAGCTTCCTGAGCGTTGTATTTGCCCAACAAAGGCTCGTCGGATGTTGGGCCTAAATCATTCAGGTAGCTGCGAAGTCCGAGGATAATCTCTTTTGGATTGAGCGACTTGCCAGTGTTAGCGGCGGGACAGTGCTCAGTGCAGCGGCCGCACTCCACGCAGGAGTAGGCTTGCAGGCTCGCCAGACGGGTGAGGTCAGTGCCGGCGATAAGACCAAAGTCTTCGTCGCCCACCAACGGGGGAATCTGGCTGAATCCGCCGCGGGAGAGAAAAACCGTGGCTGGGCTGAGAATCAGGTGCAGGTGCTTGGTGTGGGGAATGATGACCAAAAACACCAAAATGGCCAGCGAGTGAACCCACCAGAGAATCCGTGTGGCCGGGTCGGCGTCCGCAACAAAAAACGAGGCCAGGTAGGTGACCATCAGCAGGAAGATCAAGAAGGCGATGAAGCCTGACTCCCAGGAGAGCTTCTTGCCGAGCCACTTGGGCCGGGCGAAGAAACGGCGGACGAAAAGGCCGAAGATGCCCGCTGCGCAGGCCAGTGCGAAGACGGCGGCAAAATATGTGTAGAAGCGGCCAAAGAAACCTGCGGGGTCGAGGAAGCCAAGGCCAAGGCCGATGGCGAAGTGGTTCAGCGTGACCAGGGCAAAGGCGCAGAAACCCCAGAAGACGAATGCGTGGGCGAGACCCGGCAGTGGGCGCTGGCGGATGACTTTGGTCTGGAAGAGCACTTCGCAGACAAAATCCCAAACGCGCTTGCCGATAGGGAAGAGGTGGAAGCCGGGGTCTTTCTTCGATTTGAGGATTTTGCCGAGGACAACACCGAAGCGACGCCAGAAACCGGCGGCGGAGGCGGCGACCAGCGCGGCGAGGAGCAGTTTCTCGGCGAGGGAGAAGTGCTGAGGTTCAGCCAGAGTTGCGGTTAAAGCGAGCATAAGCGGAACAGATAACGATACATGATTGGCCGCGAGGCTGTCGCGCGCAAATCCCAGTTCTCAAAATCGAAACCTGGGGCACCCGTAACAGTCTTTTCGTCTGTCCTCAGCAGTGCAGGATCTTGGGAGAATTGATGCCTTTGGTGGCGTTCCGGGTGTCCACTACCAACTGCGACTGCTCGACGATGGCCGTGTAGTCGTAGTCCGAGTGATCGGTGACGATGACCACCGCGTCGTACTGCGCTAGATCGTCGAGCGGAGTGCTGGTCATATTCAGATCGTAATGACGGCCATGACCCACTTTGGCAAAGTAGGGGTCGTTGTATGCGACATCGGCGCCCTTTTCGCGCAGCAACTCGATGATGGTGAGCGAGGGAGACTCGCGCAGGTCGTCGATGTCGCGCTTGTAGGCCACGCCCAGCACCAGAATCTTCGAGCCCTTGATGGACTTGGAGAGCTCGTTAAGACCGGCGGCGATCTGCTCGATCACAAAGTAGGGCATGGCCGTGTTGACCTCGCCGGCCAGCTCGATGAAGCGTGTGCGGAAGTCGAACTGCTTGGCCTTCCAGGAGAGATAGAACGGATCGATGGGAATGCAATGGCCGCCTAACCCAGGGCCGGGATAAAACGCCTGAAAGCCAAATGGCTTGGTCTTGGCCGCGTCGATCACCTCGTGGATGTCGATGCCCATCCTCATGCAAAGCTGCTTGAGTTCATTCACCAGCGCGATGTTGACGCAGCGATAGATATTTTCCAGCAGCTTGGTCATCTCCGCGGCCGAAGGGCTGCTAACGGGCACAACACGGCGGAAGATGGCGCTGTACATTGCTGTAGCCAGTTCAGTGGCCGCAGGGCCGCAGCCGCCCACCACCTTGGGGATATCGTGGCGCGCCACGTCCGTATTGCCGGGATCCTCGCGTTCGGGCGAGAAGGCGACATGCACGCCGGGCTGGTCGAGCGAGCGTGAAACTTTCAAGCCGTTGGGATTGCCGAATTCCAGCAGAGGCACGACAACCTCTTCGGTAGTGCCTGGATAAGTGGTGCTTTCCAGCACAATGAGCTGGCCTTCGTGAAGCCAGGGAGCAATCGAGGCGACCGTCCCGGTAACATAGCTCAGGTCGGGCTCGTGGTGCTCATTGAGCGGTGTGGGCACACAGATGATGACTGCGTCCATCTGCGCGATCTGAGCGTAATCCGCCGTGGCGTGAAAGCCTGCCCGCTGCGCCTCCTTGATTTCACTGGGGAGAATGCGCACGATGTAAGAGCCGCCCGCGTTGAGTGTGTTCACTTTGACCGGCTCGACATCGAAGCCCGTCACACGGAAGCGTTCGCCGCTGAAGAGCAGCGCCAGCGGCAAGCCTACGTATCCCATTCCGACGATTCCGATGCGTGCCTGCCTGGACTCGATTGCTTGTTTGAGGCCGGCCAGCCGGCTCTCGTTCGCAGTTATCATGGTTCTGATTGTAAGACCAAAATCGAGTTCCGGCGAAGCTATAACACGGGCAACAAGCCATTTGCCCTGAAGTAGTATTCTCTCCAATGTAGGCAGCGGTGGTTGTCTTCGCCGCAAATAGGTCATTTTCGGGGAGAGTCAACTTGGCGAAGTATCTTGTGACGGGCGCGGCAGGCTTTATTGGACGCTCAATTGCCGCGGCCTTGCTGGCGCGTGGCGAGACCGTACGCGGCATCGACAGCCTGATTACCGGCAAGCGTTCAAATCTTGTTGGGTTGGCAGCGATGGAGTTCATTGAGGGCGATCTGGCCGATCCGGCCACCTGCTCGAAAGCCTGCGCCGGAGTCGAAGTTGTCTTTCACGAAGCGGCGCTGGCTTCGGTGCCGCGTTCGGTGGCTGACCCGGTGGCCACCAATGTGAACTGCGTGGACGCGACCTTGAATTTATTGGTAGCGGCGCGGGCTGCTGGCGTGCGGCGGGTGGTGTACGCGGCTTCATCTTCGGTTTACGGTGATGCGCCAACCTTGCCCAAGCACGAACAGATGTTGCCGAGTCCTATCTCTCCCTATGCTGTGGCCAAGCTGGCAGGCGAGCACTACCTGGCGTGTTTCACGCGGGTTTACGGGCTGGAGACGGTGGCTTTGCGTTACTTTAACGTCTTCGGGCCTTATCAGGATCCAACCTCGCATTATTCCGGCGTGCTGGCCATTTTTTGCCGCCGGATGCTGGCTGGGGAGCAGCCGACAATATATGGCGACGGCGAACAGAGCCGCGATTTTACCTACATCGATAACGTGGTCCACGCCAACCTGCTGGCCGCCGCTGCCCCGGCGGACAAGGTTTCGGGCCGAATGATGAACCTGGCCACCGGGAGCCGCATCACGCTGAATAAGACGGTCGCAATTCTGCGCGAGTTGACCGGGTACGGCGGTAAGCCAGCCTACGAACCGGCGCGCCCCGGCGACATCCACGACTCGCTGGCCGATATTCGCCTGGCCGGGGAGCTGCTTGGCTACGCGCCCATTGTCGATTTCCGCGAAGGCCTCCGCCGTACCGTGGAGTGGTACCGGAGTGGCGGCGGAACTGACTGAAGACAGGACAACACGGTAAATTTTTCATTGGCCGGTTTTCCTAAGCGATGGCATCTATTGACGAATCGATTCCAATGACGCACACTGGCGAAGATTACCTGTGTCACTTTTTGTTTTGATTTCCAGATCTGCCTCCACCTGTGTGACGAGGGGATGGAGGTTCCCTAGATGTGCCGGAAGTAACCGAAGTTCGGTCTGATACGACTTTCGAACCCCATGCGTGGTCCGGCAACGGCGCGCGCAACTCCACGCAAACCCTGCGCGAGCTTTGGGAGGTACTGGCACGCCGTCGGCGCTTGATTGGCTCGGTGGTGGGCGGATTGCTGCTGGTCTGTCTGCTCTATTGCCTGATTGCTCCCAATCAATACGAAGCCAGCGCCAGCGTGGCGTTGCGCACCTCGCCGGCCTCCGCGCTGAACCTTGAAACACCGGAGCAGTTTGGGTCGGCATCGATTCTTTCGGCGCCGGTGCAGCAAGAGACGCTGGCTAACGTTTTGCGCAGCGACCAACTGGCTTGGAAGGTGATTATTGGCCTGAAGCTTTATCAGGCGCCGGGCTTCATGGGCCGGTTTGCCAGCAAGTTTCCAGGTTTTCATCCGGAAGCGCCGTCTCCCGATGCGCAAGCTTGGCTGCTGGAGAGGTTTGAACAGAGGCTTCGCGTGCAGACCCTGCCGCGCACGCTGCTGGTTCTGATTCGCTTCCGGTCACGCGATGCCGCATTGTCGGCCAACGTGGTGAACGCCCTCATTGCCGCCTACGGCCAGCAAGACAGCGATGTGCGCGTGCAGGCTACCGCCCAGGCCTCGGGTTGGCTGTCGAGCCAGCTCAAGGATCTGAAGGCTCAGTTGGACCAGGACGAGCAGCGACTGGCGGCTTTCCAGCGCGAACACAATCTGCTGACCACGCCCGAGACGATGGCGAACGGGCAGCCAGGCGAGACGCAGCACAACTCGGCCGTGATGGAGATCGATGAGCTTGGCCGCCAGTTAGTGACGGTTTCCACGGACCGCATTCTGCGAGAGGCGCAGTATCGCGCGGCCTCTGAAGGCGATCCGGAGCTGGTGATAGCCTCTGACCCGCGCCTGCAGGCCGAGAGCGGCAACTTTGCCACCGCTCTTCTCCAGCAGATTCACGCCCGGCGCAGCGAACTTGAACAGGAACAGGCCCAGCTCAACATTGAACACGGCCCCAACTTTCCGCGCGTGGTGGAGATTCGCCATTTGTTGCAAGACCTGGACCAGCAGAAAGAGACCGAGGACATCAGGCTGGTGGAGCGTTTCCAAAGCGCCTGGAAGACCGCTGCCGACCGCGAGCAACTGGTCCGCAAAAATCTGGATGAGCTGACCACGCAAGGCATGAGGGCCAACGAAGCTGCCACCCAATACGCGGCCATGCGCGAGGAAGCTAACGCGAGCCATGAACTCTACGTGCGGGTGCTGGAAAAGGTGGAGGAAGCTGGGCTGACCGCCGGAATCCAGAATTCAACTCTTTCTGTAGTGGACTATGCGCGTCAGCCGGACAAGCCCGTGACGCCCGATCTGCCGCTCTACATGGCTATTACCTTGTTTGCCGGCCTCTGGCTGGCAATTGGAGGCGCTTTCCTGATGGAGTCGATTTGTCCCTCCTCGCATTCCACAGCTGGCCGTACAATGCTGGCGTTGCTTGCCGTTGCCCTGGCTGGAGCGGCGAGTCACGCCCAAGCGCCTACGCCGAGCACCTCCGGCCTTCCTACTGGGGTGGTCCGCTTACCCTCGTCGCAGCAGCCGCAGAACCTGCCCAATGCGATGGAATCGCCCGCCGTGTGGAATGACGCGGGCCAGGCCGGACTGCCGGCAGTGACAAGCACAAAATCCGCGTCTCCCATGCCCGCTCCTATCGCTCCGGGCGATTTTCTCGATGTGAGCGAAGTTCATACCCCGGAGTTTCGCTCCGCCGTGCTCGTGTCTCCGTCAGGCACCGTAACGCTACCCATGATCCATGAAGTGCGGATTGGCGGGCTGGATGAGCAGAGCGCAGCACACGCAATCGAATCGGCGTTAGTGACGCAAGGAATGCTTTTGCATCCGCTTGTCTCGGTGCTGGTTATCTCTTATGCGGGGCAAGACGTGAGCGTTCTGGGCGAGGTGGTGCGTCCCGGTGTTTATCCATACACAATGCATCATCGGCTGCTCGACCTGATCTCCTCCGCATCTGGTCTGGCGCCAACTGCGGGACGCCTGGTGAATGTCTTTCATCGCGACGACGCCAGGACGCCACATCCGGTGGTACTGGACCCCAGCGGAACCGACACCGCATCGGACCACAACCCGGAACTGACTCCGGGCGACACCGTTCAGGTCAGCCGCGCTGGGCTGGTTTACGTGGTGGGAGATGTCCTGCGTCCCGGCGGATTTCCCGTCGATCCCGCGCAAGGACTGACCGTGGTGCAGGCAATCTCGCTGGCTTGGGGCCCGACGCAAAACGCATCCATAGCCAAGGCCCTGCTGATTCGGGAACAAAAAGGCGGACGGACGATCACCACTCTCAATCTGAAGCGGATGCTGCACGGCCAGGAGCCCGACCAGCCGGTGCGCGACCACGACATTCTTTACGTGCCCGACTCAGCGGCCAAAAATCTTTGGAACCGAACCATGGAATCGGCCATTCAATCAGCGATTGGCGTCACGATTTATGCTGGATTGGTTTATTCACAGAGGTTCTAACGGCATTAATGCATTAGGCTGACTTTCAGGGAAGGGAGGTTGCCATTGCCTAAATCAACCTTGCAAGAGCAAATGGGACGCGCAACATTTCTGGCTTCCATTGTGTTGGTCGCGGCAGGATGCGGAGGCGCTATGTATCTGCTCCGCACCCATGCGGAGAGCCGGCATTTGTTGATTGCCACGGCATATGGACTTGTACTTATCGGCGTCTTCTGGATCCGGAGCCTGGGGCAGCGGCTAACAGATATGGGATGCCCGCGCTGGTGTTTCTGGCCGAGCTTCCTCACGATATTCACTGCATGCCTTGGGACGCGTTTGCTCAAGGTAGTTGATAACCCGGAGACGCTCGCGCTCTTTGTTGTTCTCCAGATTCTGCTGGTGGTTTGGCCAGGCAAGCCAGCTGTCGCTAACTTATCCGCATCGCAGACAAACAAATCGCCCCGAAAAGTTACGCCGATCGATGCGCTGGAGTTCGCGGTGTACGTTTTGTTGATCGCCGGCCTATTGCATGTTCTGCATCTCCTGAGATTGGATGTGAACGGCATGGCCCACTCGCGAGCTCTGAAACTGGCCCTCGATGCCGGCTCGGGACTGCTTTGCGTGTTGTGGATTTTCAGCGTGCGAGGCAGACTCAAAGCGCTGGGCCTGATGCGCTGGACGCTGGTATTTTGCTCGATTGTGCTAATTCCGTGCCTGCTGCTCTTTATGCTGAGAGTTGTCAATTTCCCGCGCGCGCTCGAATTGTTTGTCGTTCTTCAAATTCCAGCCGTAGTGTTCCGGCGTGAATTCACTCTGGCGAGCTTTTTCTCCGTTGATAAGGATTCCTGAAAGGCTTCGCCTGATGCGCCGCATTGCCTGGCTTCTTTTGCTGCTGTTTGCCTTTACGATTCCATGGGAATACTCCCTGGAACTGGGCGAGCCGCTTGGCAATATTGCGCGTGTGGTGGGCTTGCTGGTGCTTCTGGCGGCAATTCCGGCGCTTCTTCAGAGTGGCCGAGTGCGCAATCTTGGACCGATGCAATGGTTGGTGCTGGCCTTTTTCCTCTGGTTCAGCTGCACGTATTTCTGGTCCATCGAGCCGCTGGAGACGATGGCAAGATTGCGCGGCTACTTTCAGGAGTTGATGATCGTGTGGCTGGTCTGGGAGTTTGCCGAAAACGCCAGGGATTTACGCGCGCTGTTTCGGGTCTACGTGGCCGGGTCCTGGGTGCTGGCTGTGCTTACAGTGGCCAACTTCGCTTCGGCCGAGGCGATAGCTGACGCGCAGGTGCGTTTTGCAGCAATCGGGCAGGACCCAAATGACGTGGCTCGATTTCTCGATCTGGGCTTTCCGCTGGCTGCGCTTTTGCTGAACAGTGAACGGCGTTGGGGGTGGCGCCTACTGGCGGCCGGTTACTTGCCGTTGGGTCTGTTGGGTGTGTTGCTCACAGCCTCTCGCGGAGGGTTTCTGGCGGCGATCGTGGCGCTGATCGGCAGCGGACTTCTGCTGGTTTATGGCCATCCAAAGAGACTGCTGGCTGGGGCCCTGGCTTTGCCTGGGCTTGCCGCCGCGCTCTGGTTCATCGTTCCCCGCGAGAGCCTTGAACGGCTGGCCACCATTCCTGAACAACTTCAAGGCGGAGATCTCAACCAGCGGTTGAACATCTGGACGGCTGGCTGGCATGCCTTTGTGCGTGCACCGTTCTTGGGCACGGGAGCTGACTCGTTTGTCTCGGCTGCCGGTCTTGGCCCCATCGACACAGCACACAACACGGCTTTGTCGATTGCGGTCACCGGTGGGCTGGTTGCGCTCTTTCTGGCCACCGCTATTGTGGCAGCGGCGATCTGGTCAATCGTGCAAACACGCGGCCCGCTCAAATGGGCGATAGTTGTGGCGTTGCTGGTTTGGCTGACTACTTCGCTGATAGCTACCGTGGAGGAAAGCCGCACCACATGGCTGCTGCTGGCCATAATTGCATTGGCTGGGCGGCTGGGGGCAGAACAGCCGGAGGAACTGGCTGTTTGCTTCCCAGATGCTGCTTCGCGCTGTGAACTACCGGCACCTGCCGGGCCGGTCTTGTCGACTGGCGACTAACTCCGCCAACATGTGTCCCATCCCCCAAATCGCGTGGCTCTTTCAGGGCAGCAGTGTCAATCGCTGCATTTTCCGAGCGGCGGTGTCGGTTACGGCGGCGGGGATTCTGGTGAAGATTGCCGCCACATTCAAGGAGTTCGCCGTTGCAGGGGTCTACGGGCGCTCGGACGCGATGGACGCATTTCTCGCAGCGTTCTTGATTCCCAACCTGCTCATCAATCTGATTTCGGAATCGATGAATCAGGCCATGGTGCCTACACTTGTCAGGGTGAGGGAACAGGAGGGGCACGATCGCGCGCAGGAGTTGCTTTCGAGTTCGATGCTTTGGGTCTGCCTGCTGCTGACTGTGGCTTCGGCCGTGATGGCTCTGACTGCGCGCGGGTTCTTTCCGCTGATCGCATCTCACTTTCCGCCGGCAAAAATGGATTTGGCAATCCGGCTCTTTTACGCGCTGCTTCCAGTGGTACTTATCACCGGCATTGCCACCAACTGCACCGCCGTTCTGAACACCTTTGACCGCTTTGCGTTGCCCGCGCTTGCGCCCATAGCGACCCCAGTCGCGATCATCCTGGGAGCACTGCTGTTGAGTGGCAGGATGGGGATTTGGGCGATGGTTTACGCGACCCTCGCTGGCGCGCTGATCCACGCCGTGGTGGTGGCGTGGATGATGGACTCGCGCGGCTATCGATTTCGCCTCTACTGGCATGGAGCGACCGAGGCCACGCGCGAGGTGGCGAGCCAGTATGGGCCGGTGCTGCTGAGCGGCGTGGTGGCATCGGGCGGCCTGCTGGTGGACCAATCGATGGCCGCGATGCTGCCGGCCGGAAGCGTCTCCGCGCTGGCCTACGCCAACCGGTTTGTGAGTGTGGTGATCACGTTGATGGCCGGGGCGGTCTCATCGGCGGTGGTGCCGCACTTTTCGCGCATGATCGCGCAAAAGGACTGGGCCGGATGTCGGCACACGCTCATCACCTGGGTGCGGCTCACGGCACTGGTCTCCACGCCCATCGCATTGGCGCTAATCGCCGGTTCGCATCTGCTGATTCGCACGGCCTTTCAGCATGGCGTCTTCGGACCCGGTGACACGGCGCTGGTCACCCCGGTTCTGGCCATGTATGCCATTCAGATTCCTTTCTTTGTCTCCAGCCGCGTCTTTTACCGATTTCTGGTCGCCATGCGCCGAAGTGACTTAATTTTCTATTGCGGCGCGCTGAATCTGGCGCTGGATGTTATTTTGAATCTGGTTCTTATGCGTTGGTTTGGCGTGGCCGGCATCGCGCTTGCAACATCGCTATGGACCGTGAGCACCTTTATCTTTCTCTGGTACTGGACCTGGAAGCTGCTTCCTCGATGCTCCGCAAACGGCACGTAAGTCAAACGGCCACGCATCGACCGAAGCCGGCGGACCTCGTAAGGGGTGACGGGCAAATCAACATAGGGGGCGGAACGATGATTCCCAAACCTGCGCAATACCTTCTACGCTTCGACGACCTCTGCCCCACGATGGCGCTTCATCGCTGGCAGCGGTTTTTGCCGCTGATCGAGGAGTTTCACCTGCGGCCGATTCTCGCCGTGGTTCCAGCTAATCAAGACACCGAACTGAACCTTTCGGCACAGGACCCGGAGTTCTGGGCGCGAATGCGGGCGATGGAGGCAGCCGGAGCCACGATTGCACTGCACGGGCTTCATCATTACTGCGCGAGCCTGGGCAAGAGCCTGTTGCCGCTGCATCTGCACACTGAGTTTTCCGGCGTGCCGGAAGAGATCCAGAGTGAGTGGATTCGTGAAGGGCTGAAGATTTTACGCGGCCATGGGCTCAATCCGAAGATTTTTGTTGCGCCGCGACACGGCTTCGACCACGCCACCCTGCGTGCGCTGCGCGGCGAGGGGATCCAAATGCTGTCCGACGGCTTTGCCCGGGTTCCATTTGTCCGTGGCGGCGTCGCCTGGATTCCGCAGCAGCTTTGGAGGCCAGTTGAGAAGAACAAGGGCCTATGGACTATTTGCTTGCATAGCAACTTTGCCAACGCAGCCCAGGTTGCGCAGCTTCGCGATTTCCTCAGCGAGCACGGTACGCAATTCACCTCAGTGGAGCGCGTGATGGCCGAGCTTTCGCCCGCGGAACTGAGCCTGAACGAAAAATGCCGTGAAAATCTGGCGTTGTGGCGAACCCGCGCCGCCAAGGCAAAGAGGCGGTGGAAGCTAAACCCGCGCTTTCGCGCCCGGATTTAAACATCGGTGTTTACCTCAAGCATCCGGTCGATCAGATTTTCATAAGCGCCTATGGCGCGATTGGCACGAAACGCTTCAACAAAGGGGTGGAGAAACCTTTCACCGGGCCTGAGGGCGTGCAGAGCCGTGCGCAGAGAAGCAGCAAGAGCTTCGGCAGAGACTTCGTGTGCGAGCCACACTCCGGGCTGATCCCGCAGCAGATCCACTATGCCCGCTGATGCCGGCAAGGCCACGATAGGCAATCCTCCCACAGCAGCTTCGAGCAGGGCACTGGGCATGCCTTCGTGACGAGACGGGAGTACAAACAGCGTTGCCTGCGGGAACAGCGTCCAGGGACAATCAATGGGCCCTGCAAAGCGGACCGCGGAGTCGAGCGCCAGTGCGCGGCACTGAGCCTTCAACTCTGCCTCTTCATGTCCTGTGCCTGCAATCAGGAGACTGGCATCGGGAAACTCTCGCTGGACCGAAGCAAAGGCCCGCAGGAGCAAATCAAAACCCTTTTCCCGCGAGAGCCTTCCCAGAGCGAGAAGAACCGGGCCGGTGTTGGAGGGCAAGGCGGTTTGCGGCGCCGGATTCAGGCAGATAGAACGGCGAATCTTCTCCACATCCACCGGGTTGGGCAGCACAGCGAGCTTGCTCTGCTCAATTCGTAACTCACGGGCAATGTCATCGGCCATCGACTGCGTCTGGCAAATCACGCGGTCAGCGCGGTGGTAAAGCGTCCGGTAGAGAAGGCGGGTGTACCTGGGCAGCCCACCAAAGGCCAACGCGGATGAAACTGTCCCGTTCTGGCGGACAATGACTCGAGTATTAGGCGGAAAGAAGGGGCGCAGGAGCAAGACGAGAAAGTTTAGGTGGAACATCCCCGAGAGAATCAGGTCCGGCTTGAGCCGGCGAACCAGGTGAAGCAGCCGGAAAATTCCGCCACGCACCCGTCGCACACCCAGAGCGTGGACCTGGACCCACGACGGCAGTTCCTCAACGCCAGTCTGTGCCTGAGTGATCAGGCCCAGATGCAGTTCGTACTTCTCCGGGGAAAGGTTCCGCGTAAGAAGCTCCGTCACGCGCTCCGCGCCGCCATCACCCAGATGCGGAATCAGAAAGAGAACTCTCGGACGTGGTTTCGCGGTCATAAGTATATCGTTCTTATCCCAGTGCGAATCGAGCCCGTTCCCTAGCTATCAACGCAAAGTTTTCCTAAAGAGAGTTTCTTCTTGACATATTAGAGCAGACTAATGTTTCCTGTGAATACTGATTCTATTTATCTCCAGCGGAAGAATATGTTCCGAGGTTTCTTCTGCGTTGTCACGAGGGGAACGGCTGAACCGGAGAACGGGAGTGGACGCAACAGTGCAGATGATTGCCTGGCAAAGCGTCTGGTAGGCATGAACTCCTGAATCCGCCGCGCACGTTTCCTAACGCGTCTCCGATGCCGGTTCTCAACCCAAGCGACGAAGGAATGTCGCCTGCGGCTCCCGATTTGCGTCAGGACGCGAAAGTCCTTTCTAGGAGAGGCTCGTGTCGAGACGCAGCGGAGATAGTGCATATACTGCTTTCTTGCACGCATTCCTGCGTGTGTCTTCAACTGCTCCTCTGGCGGGACTGTCTCGTCCATTGCCAAGCCCACATATAGTTGTCGGCATCACTAATCCACAAACCTGCCTGGTTCTAAGCGGCCGTCTGCGGACTCTGCGCGAAGCAGGTTTTCGTGTAACGCTGGTTGCAAGCCCCGGCGAATTGCTTACCCACACGGCCGCTCTGGAAGGGGTGGAATCAATTGCAATTCCCATGCGGCGGGAGATCGCGCCGGTTGCGGATTTTGTGTCGCTGGTGCGCTTGTGGCGGCTGCTCTATCGGCTCAAGCCGGAGATAACGGAATTCAGCACGCCTAAGGCCGGACTGCTGGGCGCAATCGCCGGTATGCTCTGCGGTGTGCCGGCGCGGGTCTATTTTCTGCGCGGGCTCAAACTGGAAACTTGCACTGGAGTCAAGCGCCGGATTCTGCGGGCGACCGAGAAACTGGCAGCAGGATGTTCTCATGTTGTGCTGTGCAACAGTGACAGCTTGCGCAGCCAGGCGCTTGCCTTGGGCGTGGCATCCGAGAGTAAACTGCGCCTGCTGGGTTGCGGTAGTAGCAACGGAGTCGATGTGGAGCGTTTCCACCCCGGTCCGGGCGTACTGCGAAGAACGCTAGGTCTTCCGCTCGATGCGCCGGTAGTGGGTTTTGTGGGGCGCTTGACCCGCGACAAAGGACTGCCGGAGTTGATAGAGGCGTTCGACGCCATACTGGCGGCGAAACCGGACGTTCACCTTCTGTTAGTGGGCTGGTTTGACGCTGCTGAGGATGCATTGAGCGCTGATCTGCGCTCGCGCATCAAAAAACATCCGAGAATTCATTTGACTGGAATTGTTGCCGACACGGCGCCTTATTACCGAATGATGGACGTGATGGTGTTGCCAACTTGGCGCGAGGGGTTTCCGAACGTCGTTCTGGAGGCAGCAGCAACCGGGATTCCCGTAGTGACCACCTTGGCCACTGGCTCTCGTGACGCCGTGGTGCCGGAGGTGACCGGTTTGCTGATTCCCCCTGGTTATCCGGTTGCCATCAGCGAGGCTGTGCTTCAATTGCTGCGCGACCCGGAACGCCGCTGGCGCATGGGCAGGGCCGCGCGCGCCTGGGTTCTCGACCACTATGTGAATGGCCGTGTTCTGGGTCGAACCGTGCGTTACTACCAGAGCCTCCTAGACCAGAATCTGTCGGGAGGGACGACTAGCCGGCCGGTTGCTACCGATTCCGCGCTCAATCCGATTTAAGGCAGGATCATTTTTCGATCGACGGAATTGGCGGGTGTGCTGGTCTCGGTGGAGGGCGCCTGCAGCGTGTACGCGGCGTTCTCGGCCGCATGAAGCACGTCGCCCGGAACAATTCCCAGCACCAGGGTCGCAGCAACAGCGAGCAGCAGCGCTGCGCCCACCGCGACGCCTACACGAGGCACAGGAACAACAGGCTTCTGCGCGTCCGGTTGCTGCGCTGCTACCAAAGCCAGGCGCAGGTAGTACGCGGCAGCCAGGCCCGAATTCAGCAGGCCGATGATGGCCAGCCAAATGGCTCCCCCGCCCACCGCGGCTGAGAATGCATAGAACTTGCCGAAGAATCCGCCTGTGAAGGGAATGCCAACCAGCGAGATCAGGAAAAAGATCAGCAAGCTACCGAGCAGGGGCGCGCGGTAGATTAGCCCCCGAAAATCGTCAATCAATGGCCGCTTCTCGTCATATCCGCTGACCAGAGTGACCACGGCAAAGATGCCCACGTTCATTGCCGCGTAGGCCGCGGTATAGAAGCTGGCGGCGGCTATACCGGTCTTGTCGAGCGCCGCAAAGGCTGCCAGCAGGTAGCCGGCATGGGCAATTGAGGAGTAGGCCAGCATGCGCTTCACGTTCTGCTGGCGTAGCGCGGCCAGGTTGCCCACGGTCATCGAAAGCACGGCTACCACCCACATCAGCGGTTGCCACACGGAGCGCAGAGTGGGCAACATCTCGTAGACCACACGCAGCAGCAGCGCGAAAGCCGCGGCTTTGGGCGCGGTGGATATCAGCGCCACCACCGGCGACGGCGAGCCTTCATACACATCCGGCGTCCACACGTGGAAGGGCGCGGCGGAAACCTTGAAGAGAATGCCTACCAGCATCAGGCTCATTCCGGCCAGGATGAATCCGTGATTCTGTGCCATAGGCGCAAGCCGGGCAATCTCGTAGATCTGTGTTGTGCCTGTGGCTCCGAAAATCAAAGCGATGCCATAGAGCAGGAAAGCTGTGGCAAAAGAGCCAAGCAAAAAGTATTTAATAGCCGCTTCTGGTCCGCTGGCGGTGTCTTTGCGGTAGCCCGCGAGAACATAGGTTGCGATGGAGGAGATTTCCAGGGCGATGAAGACCAACAGAAGTTCGACTGCCCCGGTGAGAAGGCACATGCCCACAGAGCCAAAGACTATCAGGGCGTAAAACTCGCCCTGGTGATGGCTGTCCTCCGGCAAGGTGTCCAGCGAAAGCAAAAGCGTCACGAGAACGACGCCGCAGATGAGCACGTGGAAGAATATGGTGAAGGCGCTGGTCTCAACCGTTCCCGAGAAGCCGGTTCCTTCAGGAAGCGAAAGCTGCCCGAGGCTGCCCCAAAGGGCGAAAGTGGTTCCGAGAGCGGCTACCCAACCCAGCGGACGGCGCGCCCAATGAGGAGGTAAAGCGGCGTCGAGCAGCATCACCAGAACGCCGGTCAACGTGAGAATGACCTCAGGAAGAATGCGGAAGATGTCGGGGACAGGATTCACCGGGGACCCTCCTCATTCAACGATGTCGGCGATGCGGATTGAGGCAATACGAAATGCAAAATGTCTGGCGTCCTTAATTGCGGCGGGTGTGCGCCTGTTTCGATAGTTGGCAGCCAGAGCATCGGCGCCACTCCCATGACCATCATCAGCGCGGTCAGAGGCCACAGAACGGCCAGTTGACCCAGACGCAGGTCATGAGGCGGTTTCGAGGCGGCCAACGCGCTTTCTGGTCCGAAGAAGAGCCGCTGCACCAGCCACAGCATATAAGCCGCGCCCAGAATCACGCCCACGGCGGCGGCAATCGCCCAGCCTTTGCTGACGCCGGTAAAAGTGCCCAGCAGAATCAGAAACTCGCCGACAAATCCGCCCAGCATGGGCAACCCGATCATGGCCAAGGAGCCAATGACGAAGAATGTTGCCGTGCGCGGCAACTTGGCAGCCAAGCCGCCATAGGCATTGATCTGGCTGGTCGCGTAGCGGTCATAGAGAAGGCCCAGCAGCAGGAACAGCGCGCCGTCCACCACGCCGTGATTCAGAATTTGATAGACCGCTCCTTCCCAACCGGTGAGTGTGAGGCCGTAGATGCCCAAAGTGATGAGGCTCAGATGGCTCAGGGCCGCATAAGCCATCAGCCGCCAGAAGTCGCGCTGCACAAGAGCCAGGCAGGCGCCATAGAGAATGCCGATAACCGCGAGGCCAACCAGCACTGGAGCCACAGCCCGCGCCTGCACCGGGAAGAGCCCGATGTGGAAGCGCAGCATGGAGTAGAGACCGAGTTTGCCGGCGACGACCATTGCCAGTGCAACAGGCGCTTCACTGAAGGTGTCCGCCACCCAACCATGCAATGGAAAGACAGGAACCTTGACGGCAAAGGCGAAGAGAAACGCAAGAGCTACCCAGAACAGCGCACCGGCGGGCAATGCTCCGCTGGCGACCCAGAAGCGAAGAGTTGCAAAGTCAAAGCTGCCGGTCTTCGAATAAAGCCACAAAATTGCAACCAGCAGCGGCGCGGATGGAATGAAGGTGAAGAGGAAGAACTTCAGCGCGGCTTTCGGTCCATCCTTGCGGCCGTACATGGCGATGAGGATCGCCATGGGAACCAGCGACAACTCCCAGAAGCCGTAATAAACCATCAAATCCAGCGAGATAAAGACGCCGAACATGGCGGTCTGCTGGACGAGGAAAAGCGCGTAGAAGAGCTTGCGCCGCGACTGGATGGCGTTCCAACTAGCTACTACGCCGATGGGCGCGAGCAGACCGACCAGAACTACGAGCCATACGCTTAAACCATCTACACCGACGTGGTAGAAGATGGCCGGTTTCTCGATCCACAGGCGGGTAATTTCGAATTGGAAGCGTGGCGCGTCCGCAGCGAACGAAATGTGCGCGGGCAGGTGCAGGGTGAGGCCGAAGGTGCCGAGCGCTGTCAGCAGCGCAATCCAATTGGGCAGCTTTAAGCGGTCAGGGACAAGAGCTACCAATACTGCTCCGGCCAGCGGAACCAGCAGGATCAACGTGAGAATCGATTGGTTGATTTCGTTCATTCTCTCAGTGCCCCGCCATGCCAAGATGAATTGCCGAAAGATTGGCCAGCACCGTTGCCCACGGAACCAGCAGGAATAGCAGCACCGCCGCAGCTCCCGCGGCCAGCCATGCCGCATAGGAACGCAGATTGCCCGATTGCCAGCGTTGCAGAATCGCTCCCGTAAATGTGGCAATGCCGCCGAGCAACCAGGCCGCGCCGCCCAGAATGACAAAATCGACGACCCACTCCAGCACAAACTTCGAGAAGCCAAGTAGCGGCTTGACCACGGCAGCGCTATAAAGCTCGTCGACAAAATACTTGCCTGCCAGCAGCTTGTAACCGCCCGGCAAGGCCGCAGCCCATTGTGCCGGACGCGCCGGTTTGCGCCGGTAGAGCTTGTCGGCAATCAGCCAGCCTTCCAGCGCGACAAGAACGGCAACTATGCTGAGGATGATTTCCAGGCGCGCGTTGCCAGCCTCGGTGGGTAACAAGCCCACTGAAGGCGCGAGGAAGCTGCCGAAGCGCTCCATTCCGATCCAGCCTCCACCAATCGAAAGCAGAGCCAAAATAACCAGAGGACCGCGCATCGACCACGGACTCTCATGCGGATGAACTTCGGGACTGCGCGACTCGCCCAGGAAGGTCAGGTACCAGAGTCGGAACATATAGAACGAGGTCAACATCGCTGTCAGTACGCCGACAAACCAGAGAATTTTGCCGTTCGTTCCCTGCAAAAATGCCGCGTAAAGAATGGCGTCTTTGGAAAAAAATCCGGCAAACGGAAAGAAGCCGGCGATGGCCAGAACGGCTGCAGTCATGGTCCAAAAAGTGACCGGCAGCTTCTTCCGCAACCCACCCATCTTGCGAAGGTCCTGCTCACCACCGATAGCGTGAATTACCGAGCCAGCCGCCATGAAAAGCAAAGCCTTGAAGAAGGCGTGGGTCATGAGATGGAAGATGGCCGCCGAGTAAGCCGCAACGCCGCAGCCAAGAAACATATAGCCGAGCTGCGAGATAGTCGAGTAGGCCAGAACGCGTTTGATGTCGTTCTGAACGAGCGCAATGGTAGCGGCGAATATGGCTGTGGCCGCGCCGATGATGGCAACGACACTCAGCGCGAAGGATGAGTGGTCAAACAAGACATGCGTTCGGGCGACCATGTAGACGCCCGCTGTGACCATGGTGGCCGCGTGGATGAGCGCGGAGACCGGCGTTGGGCCTTCCATCGCGTCCGGGAGCCAGATGTAGAGTGGAAGCTGCGCGCTCTTGCCGGCCGCGCCGAGCATCAGGCAAAGCGCAATGACGGTGACGACGCCGCCGTTCCAGCAGGGGTCTTGACCGAGTTTAATAGCAATCTCGGTGAAGGTCAGCGTGCCGAAATTGGCGACGAGCAGAAACATTCCGATAAGAAAGCCGAAGTCGCCGATGCGGTTGACGATGAATGCCTTCTTGCCCGCGTCAGCCGCCGACTTTTTCTGAAACCAGAAGCCGATCAGCAGGTACGACGCCAGGCCCACGCCCTCCCAGCCGATGAACATGACCAGCGCGTTGCCGGCCAGCACCAGGACGGTCATGAAGAACAGAAACAAGTTCAGGTAAGAGAAGTAGCGAGCGTAGCCCTTGTCGTCGCCCATGTAACCGACGGAGTAAATGTGGATTAGGAAGCCGACGCCGGTGACGACGAGAAGCATTACCAGCGAAAGCTGGTCGAGGACGAAGCTGAAGTTGATATGCAGTATGCCTGCGCTGATCCATGGCAGCGGGCAGGTTTCGACGTTGGGCAGGGAACTCGCGGCCGGGATGAACCCAAAGACTCCTAGAGAGGCGTTCAGCACCACACCGAATGCCGCCAGCGGTGCTGCAAGCGCAATCGTGGTGACAACCCACTTGGGCAGTCGTCTGCCAAGGATTCCATTGATAAGAAATCCCGCGAAGGGAAGCGCCGGTATCAACCAGAGATAAAGGTGTGCGTTCATAGTTTCATCAGGTCGATGCGGTCGACGGCCAGGGTTGCACGGGCGCGAAAGACAGCAATAATGATGGCCAGGCCCACGGCAGCTTCCGCAGCGGCCACCATCATTACGAAGAAAACGAAAATCTGCCCTTTCACCGCGTGCCATTGGTGGGCGAAGGTGACAAAAGATAGATTCACGCCGTTGAGCATCAGCTCAATGGACATGAAGACCGTAATCAGGTTGCGCTTGATGAGAAAGCCGACGACGCCAAGCGAAAACAGCGCCGCACTCAACAGCAGATACCAGGAGAGCGGGACTTCTTGTGAAAGGAAAGAACTCATTTGCCCATCCTTTCTGAGTTACCCTGCGGGTCTGTGTCATCATGACGGGCAAGGGCAACCGCGCCAAGGATCGCGATGAGAATCAACACCGAGGTCACCTCAAACGGCAACAGCAGTTTAGTGAAAAGCACCGTACTCAGTTCTTCCGTTGAAGTGATGCCGTCACTCAGCCTCGCCACGCCCAGGCCCTGCGCATGGAGAATCACGGTGGCAATCACGGCTAGGATGGCGGCGACAGCGGGAAAGCCAAGGGAGCGCGCCGCGCGGCTGCCCATGGTGTGCGCCTCGCGTCCGGCGTTGAGCAGCATGACGACGAAGGTAAAGAGCACCATGATGGCGCCGGCGTAAACGATTATCTGCGCCACGAAGAGAAACTCCGCGCCCAGCAGCAAGTAAAGCACGGCCAGCGAGACCATCACCACAATCAGCGAAAGAGCACTGTTGATGGGATGGCTCTGGATGAGCAGGTTGATTGCTCCTCCCAGGCAGAATCCGGCAAATACGAGAAACAAAATCAGGTGCATCGTTTTGTCACCTACGGGCAAGCCCGATTGTAACTTAGCGATAAGCCAGCCAAAGGCTTGTCGCCACAATATTCAGAATGGCCAGCGGCATCAGCCAGCACCATCCAAAATTCATCAACTGGTCATAGCGGAAGCGCGGCAAAGTTCCGCGCACCCACACATACAAGCAGAGAAAAGAAAAAACCTTGAGCATGAACCAGCAAAGAGGCAGCAATGCGTGGACAAGAATGTTCTGCGGAGGCGGAATCAGGTCGCCAAAGGGGCTGGTCCAACCGCCGAGGAACAGCAGCGTAGCAACACAGCCCACCGTAATCATGTTGCCGTACTCGGCCATGAAGAACATGGCGAACTTCATTGAACTGTACTCGGTGTGATAGCCGCCTGTCAGTTCGCTTTCCGCTTCAGGCAGGTCGAACGGTGAGCGGTTGGTCTCGGCGTAGGCAGCCATCAAATAGATGAAGAAAGCCACAAACTGCATTCCGCCGAAAAGATTCCAAGTGAGCATGCCGTTGGTTGCCTGTTGCTCGACAATCACTCTCAGATTGAGCGAACCGGCGCGCAAAACCACACCGACCAGGGAAAGGCCCAGCGCCAGTTCGTAGCTGACCAACTGCGCCGATGAGCGCAGCGCGCCCAACAGCGAATATTTATTGTTCGACGACCACCCGGCGAGAGCGATGCCGTAAACGCCGATGGATGTGACGCCGAGGATCACGAGCAAGCCGACATTTACGTTTGCGATTTCAAATAGATCCAGAGATCCCGGACCGATGTTGGGCTCGCCGAAGGGAACTACGCCGATGGAGATCAGCGCGCAACCCAGCGCGAGGATGGGAGCGATCAGGTATAGCGGCCGGTAAACCCCTGTGGGGATGATGTCCTCTTTGAGAAAAGATTTTGCCCCGTCAACCAGCGGCTGCAATAGCCCGAACGGTCCCACGCGGCTTGGTCCCCAGCGGTTCTGAATGCGGCCCACCAGCTTGCGCTCCAACAGCACGGTGTAGGCGACGCCAAGGAGCATCACCACCGTCACCACTGCAACCTTGAGCAGGCTCCACAGAAAAAACTGCAAAATTGTCACAGGTCTTCAGCCTCTTCTTTTCACAAAACCTTGAGTCCGCTAACGCGCGTCTGAAACTGTTTCAATTCCGTGAGCGCTGCGCTATGCTGCCCCAGCGTTCCGGAGGTAAACAAACCGTCTCGAACGGGCGAGATCAAACCGCGCCCGGTTAATGCCGCAACCGGCACAAAGCCCGGCTCGGTTTGCACATCGTTGCCGCCGAGCAGATTCATGCGCTCAACAACGTAGCCCGGAACCAGCCGAGCGATTTCGTCGAGCACCGCGAGCGGATCGAAGGGGCTCAGCTTCGGTTCAAGCCCATTGGCCTGAAGCCACACCGTATGCCTGTCCGCTTCGCCGGCCTGCGCTCCGCGCGACTGACCCAGATCGGCCGTTGTGCCGTTCTTGCCAAAAGGCACAAGAGTCTTCACGTCCTCGCCCATTGCACCGGCTAACCGTACAAGAATCTCGAAATCGGGTTTGACGCCCGCGCGGTCGGCGGCCTTCCTGGCCAGCTGCACATCGCCAAATGTGTTGGTCACAGTGCCGGTCTTTTCATAGAGGCTCGCGGCCGGGAAAACTACATCGGCCAGCGCTGCCGTCTGGGTGAGAAAAATATCCGAAACAATGACGAAGGTATTTTGCAATGCCGCCGGGGTTACGCCCAACTTTGTGACCGGGTCAGCGCCGACGACCAACAATGAGCCTAACTCGCTTTTGCCCGCCGCCTCGAAAATCTCAGGCTGTGTCTTACCTGGCGTTGCAGGCAGGCCTGGATACTCGGCAAATGCGCCGGGCTCGGTTACCGGCACATAACCCGGAAGCAAGTCCGGCGACAGACCCATATCGGCCGCACCGCGTGAGTTTGAATAGCCACCAAGGAAGGCAAATCGCACATTGGCGCGCTTCAATCCCCAGGAGACAAGCTCCGCTAGTTGTGCGCCGTTGTACTCAGGGCCGAAGACCACCAGCAACGACTCCTCGGCCAGCACCGCCTCGCGGAAGGCTGTGTCCTTGATAACCGCATCGCTGCCGCTCAGATACGCGGCAAGGGCAGGGTAGCCGTCAGCCGGCAGCCGCAGCGTTGCCTTTGCCTGGCGCTCCAGCTTGATAGGGTTTGCGTTGGCCACAAAGAGTTTGCCACGATTGAGCCGGACATTGGTGCGGAGATTCCAGGCCAGCAGCGGATGCTCTTCTGTCGGATTGCCACCGATGAGCAGGATCGCCGGAGCGGTGGCCGTATCGCGCAGACTGGCTGCCTTGTCCTTGTTTCCTGCGAGCGCGCGCGCAAAGGCCGCATAATCCGCGGTTCGCTCATGGTCAATGTTGTTGGTCCGCAGCACGGTACGCGCAAATTTCTGCAGCAGATAGTTCTCTTCGTTGGTGCTCTGATTGGAGCCGATGACGCCGATGGCCGCGCCACCCTTGCTGTCACGGGTCTCCTTGAGTTTGCCGGCGGCCAACCGCAGCGCATGTTCCCAGGTAGTCTCAGTGAGCTTGCCCTGGTTGTCGCGCACCAGCGGCCGGGTCAGGCGATCCGGGCTTTCGACAAAGTCGAAGCCGAAGCGGCCCTTGGCGCAGAGAAAGTCGCCGTTGATGCCGCTCTTGTCTCGGTTGTCGGCGCGCACAATTTCAGAGCCATCGTTGTTTTGCCGAACGCCCAAGGTCACTTTGCAGCCGTCGGCGCAATGCGTGCAAACGGTCGCAACGTGGTTCATCTCCCATGGCCGGGTCTTGTACCGGTAGCTACCGCTGGTCAGCGCGCCCACCGGGCAGATGTCGATGCACATACCGCACTGTTCGCAGTCGAGCTGATTTCCGCCGTTCGGTGAAATCACTGAGTTAACCCCGCGACCCTGTACGCCCAGCGCCCACACATCCATCCCCTCGCCACAGACGCGAATGCAGCGGTAACAGAGAATGCAGCGCGGGCGGTCGAAGTAGACGGCCGGTGACCACTGCTTCTCTTCACGATGATTTTTGGCCTCGGCGTACAGGCTCTCGCCCGCGCCGTACTTGAAAGTCATGTCCTGCAACTCGCACTCGCCGCCGGCATCGCAGACCGGGCAGTCAAGTGGGTGGTTGCCGAGCAGCAGTTCAATCGTCGCCTTGCGCGCCTGCGCGATTTCATCCGATTCGGTGATGAAAACCTGGCCTTCGGCGACGGTGGTGGTGCAGGCGGTTTGCAGCTTGGGCACTTTTTCCTGGCGCACAACACACATGCGGCAGGCGGCCTGCAAACTGAGGCCGGGGTAATAACAGAATGCTGGAATCTCGATGCCTGCTTTGCGGCAAGCGTCGATCAGCAGCGTCCCCGCGGGAGCCGTCAGCTTCTTCCCATCGACAATGAAGTTTACATCTGCCATTCGTCTCCAGCGCTTCTATATCACAGCCATTTCTACATGTTTTGCGAAAGGACAAGGCTTTCCGTTCAAGTGCGCCTCGAACTCCTTGCGAAACTTCTTTACAAATCCCAGCATAGGCATTGCTGCCGCATCGCCCAACGGGCAAAACGTCCGGCCCAGCATGTTTTCAGCCAGATACTGAATATTGTCAATATCTTTTGCCTCACCAAAGCCCGCATGGAAACGCATCAGCGACTTCTTCAGCCAGTCGGTGCCTTCGCGGCAGGGAATGCACCATCCGCAGCTTTCATGCTGGTAAAAGCTGATGGTCCGCAACGCAAACTCGACGATGCAGGTCTGGTCGTCGATTACTACAACGCCGCCTGAACCGAGCATCGATCCAGCCTTGCCCACCTGGTCGAAGTCCATGCCGATGTCGATCTCCTCGGGCAACAATACAGGAGTGGAAGAGCCGCCTGGAACCACAGCCTTCAATCCGCGTCCGCCGCGAATGCCGCCGGCGACTTCGTAGACCATCTTCTTCAGGTTGTAGCCCATGGGCAATTCGTAGACGCCGGGCCGCTCCACGTGGCCGCTGATGCAGAATAGGCGCGTGCCGCCATTGCGAGGCGAACCGATCTCAGCGTAAGCTGCTGCGCCCATTTCGATCATATGCGGCACGGTGGCGATGGTTTCGGCGTTATTGATGATAGTGGGACCGCCGTAAACGCCGACCACGGCGGGGAAGGGAGGCCTGATGCGCGGCACGCCCCGCTTGCCTTCGAGCGACTCCATCAGCGCAGACTCTTCGCCCACTTCATAGGCGCCCGCGCCAGTATGCGTGATGATCTGGAATTCAGTGTCGCTGCCGAAGATGTTCTTGCCCAGAAACCCTTTGGCGTAGGCATCGGCGACGGCCTTTTCCATGATCTCGAGAAGATAGCGGTACTCGCCGCGCAAGTATATAAAGCCCAACTTTGCGCCGATAGCCAGCCCGGCGATAATCGTGCCCTCAATCACTGCATGCGGATCGTGCAGGAAGATCAAGTGATCCTTACAAGTGCCCGGTTCGCTCTCGTCACCGTTGACCAGCACGTACTTCGGCTTGGCAGACTGCTTAGGCACAAACGACCACTTCAGGCCTGCCGGAAAACCTGCGCCGCCCCGCCCCCGCAGGTTACTGGCCTTCATTTCGTTGATGATCCAGTCGGGACCCTGTGCCAAACACTTTTTCGCGGACTCATATCCGCCGAGTTCAACGTAGCGATCGATCTTTTCCGCGCCCAAGCCAAAGCGCCGGCTGACAATTTTCACTTCATCGGGATGTGAGACCAATCTAGGCATGAGTTTTGGTCCCTTCCTTTTTGGCTTTGAGGCGGTAAGTCTGGAGAATGCCGGGCACAAGCTCGGGTGTCAGATCGTCATGGAATTCGTAGTTGACCTGAATGGCGGGCGCCCAACAGCACGCTCCGATGCACTCAACCTCCTCAAGCGAGAAAAGCCCGTCGCTTGTTACGCTCTTGTGGCCAATTCCCAGTTCTTCTTGGAACCGCTCGTAAATCTCAAATCCTCCGCGCAGCATACAACTAATGTTGGTGCAAACCTGCACGTTGTACTTGCCCGCCGGTTTAAAGCGCAGCATCGAGTAGTAAGTGGCCACATTGCGGACTTCGAGTTCGGTGATGCCGATGCGTTGGGCCACTTCGCTAATGACGGCGTCCGATAGGTAGCCAATCTCATCCTGCGCATAAAGCAGCATGGGAACCAGCGCAGAGCGGCGCACCGGGTACTTCTCGACCAGCGCGTCGAGCCGCGCTGCCAGCTTGGGCGAAAATAGAGTCATGGTCTCATCGCTCACTGCATCAACTCCCGTGCCCATATTCTGGCGGCCAAATCCAACTCAAATCCCTCATCCATCCGTTTTGTGCCACTCATTCATACGTCTCTCGCTAATTTCCGTCCTGCACATCCCTTGGACCACAGTGCAGCACAGAATTTAGAAAACGAGCGACACGCATATCTCAACGCCAACAGCCCGGTCAGCTCAATCGAACTTGCCCACATCGAACTTGCCCACGAGAAAACTCGAGATAATGTCTACTGCAATATCACGGGGGCTGACTACTACGTTTGGCAACCCCGCTTCTGCGGTAGCAAGCACTTCTTTGCAGGCAGCCTCTTGACGGCAAAGATATTCCTTCCTCGAAATCTCGTAGCCATTCGGGGGGCCGCTGATTACGGCTGTGATATGACATTCCCCGGATTTGATTCCAGGTCCCACTCTGCAGAGCGAATCTGTGCCGAATGTTAGAAAGATCTCGGTATCGAAGCCTGGCAAATGGTTTTGCTCAATAGAGGCAGCGCCCCTCTTGCGAAGCTCAACATTGGCCTTCCTCATTTCCGCGACGAGATGAGCCTTCACGGCGTCAAAGAAGGCGCGTGGGTCAACTTTCAGTTCCTTGTGCGTGAAAGAAGCCAATTTGTCGGCATCCTGAATCTTCTTTGCGCTATCCGCGAGCGTTGCATAGTTGACCATGAGCACCCCCTTTCATCGGTCGATCTCTCCCAGAACAATATCGATGGACCCAACTACGGCCACCACGTCGGCCAGCATGCGGCCCTTGCACATGGTCTCCAGCGCCTGCAAGGTAGCAAACGATGGATTACGGAAGTGGACGCGATATGGCTTTGCCGTGCCGTCGGAGACCACGTAATAGCCCATCTGTCCGCGCGGCGATTCAATTCCCTGATAAACTTCGCCGGCCGGCACCGCGAAACCTTCCGTGACAATCTTGAAGTGATGGATCAGCGCTTCCATCTGCGTCTTCATCTTTTCCCGGTCGGGCAGCACGATTTTGGGAGCGTCGGCTTTGATTGGCCCCTCCGGCATTCCGTCCAGCGCCTGCTGGATGATCTTCACACTCTCGCGCATCTCGATAAGCCGAATTTCATATCGTGCCCAGCAATCGCCTGCGGTGGCAATGGGCACCTTGAACTGAAACTTCTCGTAGCCGGAGTAGGGCATATCGCGGCGCAGGTCGAAATCGACTCCAGAACCGCGCATATTCGGCCCGGTCACGCCCAACGCGATAGCGTCGGCGGCCGACAACATTCCCACGCCCTTCAACCGCCCCTTGAAGATGGGGTTGCCCGTCAACAGGTTTGAATATTCGTCGATCTTTTCCGGAAATGTCTTGATGAACCCTTGCACCCGGTCGAAAAAGTCCAGCGGCGGCTCCATGGAAAGCCCGCCGATACGGAAGTAGCTGGTCATCATTCGCTGGCCGGCCAGGCCCTCGAAGATTCTCAGAATTTCTTCGCGCTCGCGGAAGGTATAGAGAAAGACAGTCAGCGCGCCGATGTCCATGGCGTGCGTGCCCAGCCAGATCAGATGCGAATTCAGGCGAGTCAGCTCGGACAGCAGCACCCGCATCCACTCGGCCTTCTCGGGAATCTCCAGGCCCAGCAGTCGCTCCACAGCCAGGCAATAGCAGAGATTATTGGCCATTGGGCTTAGGTAGTCGAGCCGATCGGTGAGCGGAACCACCTGCTGATAAAACTTGGCCTCGCAGGTCTTCTCGATGCCGGTGTGAAGGTAGCCGATCTCGGGGTAAAGCCGGACCACTATCTCGCCGTCAATCTCCACCACGAGGCGCAGAACGCCGTGCATCGACGGGTGCTGCGGCCCCATGTTGAGGATCATGTGCTGATCGCGTGCGCCCTGGGCTACAGGAGCTTCGAGGATGGGTGTGCCTGGATTCATTTAGCGGTACCCCTCCACCGGATAGTCCTTGCGCAGCGGATGGCCCTGCCAGTCGTCGGGCATCATGATGCGGCACAGGTTGGGATGGCCCTCGAACACGATGCCGAACAGGTCGAAGACCTCGCGCTCGTAAAAATTGGCGGCAGGCCAGACCGGCGTGATCGACTCGACTGTGGGCGCGGCGCCGTCGAGCATCACCCGCAGTCGGATGCGCTCCTTATGGGAGTGCGAAACAATGTGGTAGCTCAACTGGAAGCGCGGCGAAGAAGGGAACCAGTCGACTGCGGTCACATCCTCGAAGAAGTTGTAGCCGGCCTCTTGCACCGTGGAGGCCGCGGCGCAAATCTGGTCAGCGGTAATAGTAAGCGTCAACTCGCCCCGGTCAAACTTCGCGTCCAGCAGAGCCTCGGGCTTCCAGGCGAGGATAGCCTTCACCGCCGGATGTTCGGCGAGGCCTTCGAGCACGGCAGTCTTGCCGATGAATGTCTTCGCCTCGGCCATGTTTAGAGGTCCGCCTTATCCTGACTCCAGTTCAGGATGCCTTTGCGCACAATGTAGAAGAGGCCCACGGCCACAAATCCCAGGTAGACCACCATCTCCCAGAATCCAAAGAGCCGTTGGCCGGTGATCGCGGGCAGTTTGCGGTAGATCACCGCCCATGGCATCATGAATACCGCTTCCACGTCGAACAGAATGAACAGCATGGCGACCATATAGAAGCGCACGCTGAATCGGCCGCGTGCATCGCCGACAGCGACAATTCCGCACTCGTAGGCTGCCAGCTTGGTAGGAGTATTGCGATGCCGTCCGACAAACCAGGAGGCAACGACCATTCCCAACCCAAGCCCAAAAGCTGCAAGAATCTGCAGAAACAGCGGAAGATATTGCCAGTGGTAAGGGATCATCGCGGCCCAGCCCAGAAAATTCCCGGAAAATTTCACCCGGCGCACTGAAGCCGCAAAGCTGCTTCGAAGTGACAGGATGCTGGTTTGAGCTTAGGTATTCAGCCTCGTTCCGTCAAGGCCGGCAGATACTGCGCAACCGCCAATGGCCTCATCTCCACCTCCGCCTCGGTTCCCGGCGGTTGGCGTGGGCGAGAAGCAGGCTCGCGCCTCACTTGGAGAACTAAAATTTGGCTCCAGTCCAGTCTTGATGCGGGTCTAGAGTTCTACGGTAGGCGATTCTGCTGTCAGGCGCGAAATCACTGCATCTAGAGCTGACTCCCAAGGCGCTAACTTGACGCCAAAACGGGCGAAAAGTCTCTCGTTCGACAAAACCGAGTTCCGAGGTCGCATTGCCGAAGTTACATAGTCGGCAGAAGTGATCGGCTTGACTACCGGAACTTTGCCCTGAAGCAAGCCGGCAGCACGAAAAAATATAGCGCTGGCAAAGCCGTACCATGAGGTCGATCCAGAGCAGGTCATATGATAGAGGCCGGCCCAGTCTTCGGTAGATCCAAACCTGCCCTCCAAAACGCCGCTGACAATAGCCCGCGTGGCGTCGGCGAGTTCGATGGAACTTGTCGGTGCTCCAAACTGATCGCCAACAATGCCGAGTTCATCACGCTCGCGCGCCAAGCGCAACATGGTTAGAAGAAAATTCCGGCCATGGGGACCGTAAACCCAGCTTGTCCTGAAAATCAGATACCTGCCGCCCACCTGTTGGACAGCTTCTTCGCCTGCAAGCTTGGTTGATCCATAGACACTCAGTGGATTCGGTTTATCTGACTCTGTCCACGGCTCCGTTTTCGAGCCGTCAAACACATAGTCCGTGGAATAGTGCACAAGCAAAGCGTTGCAACGGCGCGCCTCTTCAGCGAGCACGCGAGGCGCTGTAGAGTTAACAGCCATAGCCGCATCCTTTTCGGATTCGGCGCGGTCCACAGCTGTGTAGGCAGCGGCGTTTAGTATGATTTGAGGCTCAGCGCTACGCACCATGGCGCGAACCTGAACAGGATCAGCCAGATCAACCGTATCGCAGTCATGACAGATAATTTCGCCCGCATCGGCAAAGCTGCGCTGTAACTCGCGACCAACCTGCCCCGCAGCGCCGGCAATGAGTATGCACAGCCGGCTGTTCATGCAAAAACCTCCGCATCAGTCAGTGAGAAGCCTTTGCGATCCTTGTCGGAAACTATAGCGAGATTCGGGTCAATAGACCAGGGAATTGCAATATGTCGGTCATTCCACAGAATGGTTCGCTCGCCTGAAGGAGAGTATTCGCCGGTCACCTTGTAGGCAATTCCAGTAACATCGGAGAGAGAAAGAAAGGCGTGACCGAAGCCTTCGGGAATCCATAGCATCTGCCCGCTTTCCCCGGTGAGTTCCACTGCAACAAATTTTGCAAAGTAGGGTGAGCTGCGCCGCAAATCTATAGCTACGTCGAGAGCAGCTCCATGGGTAACTCGCACCAACTTTCCTTGAGGATGAATCAGCTGGTAGTGTATGCCTCGTACGACATTCTTCTTCGAAATAGAAAAGTTATCCTGGGTCCACGTTGACGGAAGTCCAGCCTCGGTCATGATGCCCTGATTCCACGTCTCCCAGAACGCGCCGCGACCATCCCGATAAATAGCCGGAGTTAGCATCAAAACGCCAGGCAGTGAGGTTTCATCGATCTTCATAACTCGCTCGCTTCCATCAAAAATCGCGGCTCGTCTTTGAGTGCGAGCAGGTATTGGCCATATCCGCTCTTGTATACCGGTTGAGCCAGCTTTTCGAGCTCTTCGGCGGTAATGTATCCGAGACGATAGGCTATTTCTTCAGGGCAGGCAATCTTCAATCCTTGGCGCCGCTCAATTGTCTGAACAAAAACCCCAGCATCTAGAAGCGAATCGTGCGTGCCGGTATCGAGCCACGCCATGCCCCTGCTCATCATTTGCACCTCAAGGCAACCTGCCTTCAGGTAAACCCTATTTAGATCAGTTATCTCCAGTTCGCCGCGTGCTGACGGCTTAAGCGATGCGGCATAGCTCACAACTTCGCTATCGTAGAAATAGAGGCCAGTCACAGCGTATCGGGATTTGGGAGATTTGGGCTTCTCTTCGATGCTAATCGCCCGGCCTTGCTTATCAAACTCAACCACACCATAGCGTTCAGGGTCCTGCACGGGATATGCGAATACGACCGCTCCGCGCTTAACAGCGGCTGCGCGTCTCAAGTATGCGGGAAGTGATTGACCATAAAAGATGTTATCGCCAAGTATTAGCGCGCTCGTATCTCCAGCTATAAAGTCGCGCCCAATAAGAAAGGCTTGGGCAAGTCCGTCCGGGCTAGACTGAACCGCATAACTCAGGTTGATGCCCCACTTTTCGCCGTTACCAAGCAACTTCGCGAAGTGAACTGTATCTTGCGGTGTGGAGATGATTAGAATATCGCGTAATCCAGCTAACATAAGAGTGGTAAGTGGGTAATAGATCAGCGGCTTATCATACACGGGCAAAAGCTGTTTTGAAACGACATGGGTTACAGGGTATAGCCGTGTCGCTAACCCACCCGCAAGGATAATTCCTTTCATTGTGAATCCCTCTCTTGATAGTTTTTGCGGATCCAATCCCGATAGGCGCCGGTACGGACACCATCCACCCAAGAAACGTTTTCAAGATACCATGCAACTGTTCGACGCAGCCCTCCTTCAAAGTTCTCGGCCGCCTGCCATCCCAACTCGCTATTGATCTTCGACGCATCGATGGCATAGCGGCGGTCGTGTCCGGGTCGATCAGTCACGAAATTGATAAGACGTCTACGCGGCCCGAGTACGCCATCCGGTCTCAGTTCGTCAACTACATCGCATATATCCTGGACTACTTCGATATTCTTTCGTTCGCTATTGCCTCCAATGTTATAAGTTTCCCCGATGCGGCCGCGTTCGATTACGGCGCGGATGGCTGAACAGTGGTCCCCCACAAAGAGCCAGTCGCGCACGTTGCCACCATCACCGTAGACAGGCAGTGACTTACCTTCCAGTGCATTGAGAATCATCAGCGGAATCAGCTTTTCCGGAAACTGGAAAGGGCCATAGTTATTCGAACAATTAGTCGTGATCACAGGCAAACCGTATGTATGGTAATAGGCTCTTGCCAAATGATCGGAGGCCGCCTTTGACGCTGCATAGGGACTGTTTGGCGCATAGGCCGTAGTCTCAGAAAAGGCTCTATCTTGCGGCCCTAGTGATCCGTAGACTTCATCAGTAGAGACATGCAGGAAGCGAAAAGTTCGCCGGCTGGTTTCATCCAGTCCTGACCAATACGTTTTCGCCTGTTCAAGCAGAGTGAAAGTTCCCTGTACGTTGGTACGAATGAAGGCATCCGGCTCAGCAATCGATCGGTCCACATGGCTTTCTGCTGCAAAATGGACAATAACCCGAGGCCTATGATCCCGTAACAATGCTGCCACCAACTCGGCATCGCAAATATCGCCGCGGACTAACTGGTGCCGTAGATCCTCTGCAAGAGGTGCGAGATTATCCGGATTGCCAGCATAGGTGAGCAAGTCAAGATTGACTACAGCAGTGCCGGTATTCTCAATCCACTGCAGCACAAAGTTAGAACCTATAAACCCTGCACCGCCTGTGACCAGAATAATATTTCTGACGCTTGTCATCTCTCTGAATGTCCTTCAAACGCTGGGAGTGGAGAGAGCACTGCATTCCTCTGCTGCATACGCGTGAACGATGCTATCGGAACGTGCACAAATTTCGTTGCGACAGTGTTCGTTGCCCCTTCGCTCTCTCTCATTACTCATACCCCGCGAGACTAGCATGATGAATATTATAAACGCAAGGGTTATATAGCGTTCTTGTTAGCTGCCGAGAGTTGTATATAACATTGCAAGCCCGTAAGGCAGCATCTTGCCGTGCGCGAATAATTGTTTGGGAATAGTCAAACTACTGCCTAACCGGAGATAAAACGCATCGGCATTTGTATCTTCTCAGGCTTAGCTAATCCCGAATCCAATGTATGCTTCTGTTAGGAGGCAGCCTGGTCCAGAAGTGGGTTCACTATCTGAATTGCCCCATAGCGCTGGAGTCTTGTCAGATGTTCCGAATAGAGAATGGACGCGCCGGCGCGCTTTGCGGCCTCAAGAATCAGTGCATCCCAAAAGGGAACCTCCTGGCGCCTCTCGGCTTCCAGTGCTTCCAGGACCAATGCCGGAGTGGTTGTAACTACATCCCAGGTTGAGTAGTCGCGAACCATCAGACAGACTTCCTCTGCGGGCAGTGGATTCCCCGCGTTGTGGCAAAGTTGGATGCATAGCTCCTCAAGAACCTGCGTGCTCAGTACACCCCAACCCGAAGTCCATAACTGTTCCAGCAGCATTTGTGCGCGCAAATGTTTCATCCCTGCAGAACGATCATGCGCGTAGATCAGAATATCGGTATCCACAAAGCACTTACCGCTCATGTAGCTCACCTCGCAAGCGGGTTGGAGTCCAATGCAAATCAAAGCCTGAACGGAGACGCGCAACGGCGCTACGGCACGCCTGGTCGTATCCTTTGTGTTCGCGCACTAGATGTTCCAACTGGGCCGCCAGAAGCGCGCTGACCGATGAGCCATCTTCTGCGGCAAGGATTCTTGCCTCGCGCAGTAGATCCTCTTCAACTTTCAAGGTGATGTTCGCTTTCACAATTGCACCTATTTTCGTGTAGCACCATTTTACGTGCCTTGCGCAACTGATACAAGCAAGTTGAAGGTTTTGGCTTGATAGGCGAGGAACTGCCAGGTTGCTGTCTCCCAATCAACAGACTGACGGAGGGGATGGGGCGTGGAAGATTGTAGCGCGCCCTGTCAAATTGAGTTGTTCAATGGTATGCACCTGATTCTGTGGCGCTTTAACGTTCTATTCATCTTGGCTTGATAGCCTGTTTCCAGGGATGGCCCAGGTGTCCGAGATTCTCGTCAAGCAGTCCCAGCTTTTGCCAGAACCCGGCTCTCCAGGCGAGCAGCCTTCGGGCAAGGAGCCTCAACGTGAGGTGTCTGCCGTACGAGCGTTTCTGCTTTCGCGCGGCAACTCGGCGCTCGCGGACCGCGGCTTTCATTGGCTTATGGTGCTATGTGCTTTGAGCATCTTCGGCATCGTGGTGCTGATTGCCTTTGAGCTTGTAGTTCGCTCCCAACTCGCCTGGGGTAAATTCGGCCTGGACTTCTTTTACAAGGCGTTCGTCGATACTTACAGCAAGCAGACACTGTACTGGGATCCGGTGAACGGGCATTTCAGCGCCCTGCCGTTTCTCTACGGGACGCTTGTTTCGTCGTTCCTCGCGTTGCTGCTGGCGGTTCCGCTGGCCATTGGCGTGGCTGTTTTTTTGACCGAAATGTGTCCGCGCTGGCTGCGGGCGCCGCTGGCCTTTATAACCGAATTGCTGGCAGCGATTCCGAGCGTTATCTATGGGTTGTGGGCGGTCTTCGTACTTGTGCCGCTGCTCCGCGAGCATGTGAATCCCTGGTTGATCAGTGGATTCGGATGGACTGGCTTTTTTGGCGACGACAACCCCACGGGTCTCGGCTTTATCGCGGCGGGCGTGATTCTGGCCATCATGATTCTGCCCATCATCTCCTCACTCACGCGCGAGGTCATGTCGGCTGTACCGCAATCCCAGCGTGAGGCCGTATTGGCTTTGGGGGCCACTCGTTGGGAGATGATTCGCGTGGGCGTGCTGCGCAACGCGCGTATCGGTATTGTGGGCGCGGTGATTCTGGGCCTGGGGCGTGCGCTGGGCGAGACGATGGCCGTGACAATGGTTATCGGCAACAGCGCGGAGATTCACCGCTCGCTGCTTGCCAATGGAAGCACCATGGCTTCGGTGATTGCCAATGAGTTTGCCGAAGCTGCGAGCGACTTGCATCTGAGCGCTCTGATGGAGTTGGGGCTAGCGCTCTTTATCGTGACCATTATTGTGAACGCCTTTGCCCGGCTCTTGGTCTGGGCCGTGACACGCGGGGCGCCGGCATCGACCCATTGAAATTCAGGGAGTAGGGAACAGGAAATAGGACCGCCATGGAGAAAACAAGCTGAAGAATGAACATAAATTACGGGCACAAGTTCGAGCGTTAACCGATGGCGCGGCCACGGGGATGGCGGTTCTGTCGACTGTGCTGGTGGTGGCGCCGCTTGTGGCAATCTTCATCTATCTGGTTTACAGGGGCGCCAGCTCGCTGAACCTGGACTTCTTCACGCAGGTTCCCAAGCCGGTGGGAGAGACCGGCGGCGGCATGGCCAACGCCATTGCCGGCTCGGCGATTCTGCTGGCCGTCGGCAGTCTTATCGGCGTTCCAGTTGGCATAGCCGGAGGCGTCTTTCTGGCCGAATTCGGGCGCGGCACCAAGCTGGCTAATGCGGTGAGGTTTACGGCGGATGTGCTGAATGGAGTGCCGTCAATTGTGATGGGCATTGCCATCTACTCGTTGATCGTGGTGCCGCAGGGTCACTTTTCTGCGTTCTCCGGGGGCGTGGCGCTGGGCATCATGATGATTCCCACGGTCTGCCGGACCACGGAAGAGATGCTGTTGATGGTGCCTAACTCGGTGCGCGAGGCGGCGCTGGCCCTGGGCGTACCCAATTGGCGTTCGGTGCTGGCCATCACCGTGAAAACCGCTTCTCCGGGTATCATCACCGGCTGTATGCTGGCCTTTGCGCGCGTTGCCGGGGAGACGGCGCCTTTGATCTTCACAGCCTTCGGGAATGTGGGCTGGAGCGCGCGGCTGGACCAACCTATCGCCGCGCTGCCTTTGCAGATTTATGTCTATGCGCTCTCACCCTACGACGACTGGCACAGGCTGGCGTGGGGGGGATCGCTTGTCTTGATCGTTCTGATCGTGTTGGCGGTTACACTGGTGCGTTTCGTCACCAGCCGCGGCGTTTTGAAAGGGGCAAGCTAAGTGGGCGTCGGCATCGAGGTAACCAACCTGAACGCGTGGTATGGCACCAACCATACGTTGCAGGAGATTAATCTGAACATCCCCGCCAACCATGCGACCGCTTTGATCGGACCCTCCGGTTGCGGCAAGAGCACGTTTGTGCGCTGCATCAATCGCATGCACGAGACCAACCCCATCGCACGCGTGACGGGCACGGTGCTTATAGGCGATCTGGACATATACGCCGACGCCAAGCCTGTGGAGATTCGGCGCCGCGTGGGAATGGTCTTCCAGAGGCCGAATCCGTTCCCGACCATGTCCATCTACGACAATGTGGCCGCCGGGCTGAAACTGAACGGCTACACCAACCGACGCGCGCTGGACGAGATTGTCGAGAAGTCGCTGAAAAACTCCGCGCTGTGGGATGAGGTAAAGGACGATCTGAAAAAGAAATCCGGCGCCAGCCTCTCCGGCGGCCAGCAGCAGCGGCTTTGTATTGCGCGCGCGCTGGCTGTGGACCCCGAGGTGCTGCTGATGGACGAACCGGCCTCGGCGCTGGACCCGGTTTCCACATCCAAGATTGAAGACCTTATCTTTCAACTGAAATCGCAGTACACTATTGTGATTGTGACCCACAACATGCAGCAGGCAGCACGCGTGGCCGAGAAGACCGGCTTCTTTTTGAATGGCCGCATGGTCGAGTTCGACACCACACACAAAATCTTCACCAACCCCAGCGACAAGCGCACAGAAGATTACATCACGGGCAGGTTCGGATGACGCGCATACGCTTTCAACAGAGCCTTGATGAACTGAAGGAGCAATTGCTGGTGATGGCGGGGCTCGCGGAGCAGGCCATACAGCGCGCCATTGAGGCCTACCGCGTGCGCGATCTCTCGATCTGCGACTTGGTCAGCCGGAGCGAAATGGCGATCAACAGGCTGGAGCGCGAGATAGATCAATCTGCGCTGGACCTGTTGGCCATGGAACAGCCCACGGCCATCGATCTGCGATTTATTTTGAGCGTGATCAAGATCAACGCCGATCTGGAACGTGTGGGTGACGCGGCCAAGAATATCAGCGAGCGCGTGCGCGGCATGGAACAAATGGCCGCGGTAGATCTGCCGGTGGATATTCCGCGCATGGCGACCCTTGCCTCTGGGATGGTGCGCAAGAGTTTGCAAGCGTTCATCGAAGCCGACGCCGACCTGGCGCGCACCGTGCTCACCATGGACGACGCCGTCGACTCCATGAACCGCGCGGCCTATAAGGCGCTGACCGCGCTGATGGCCGAGCAGTGCCACCTGGCTCCGCAGGCGCTGAATGCGCTGATGATCGCGCGCATTTTGGAGCGCGTTGCCGACCACGCGACCAACATCGCCGAAGACGTGATTTTCTGGGTGCAAGGCGACGATGTGCGCCACAACAAGAAGATGAAAACAGTCCCCGACCCCCACGCAATGGAGTAGAAGGAAGGTGGCGTCCGAGGTGCACGGATTCGCAGGGTGAGAGCCTTGAGGACGGCCTTTTTCTGCTCCTGGAAGTACAAGTGATTTGTCGTAGAACTGGTACATTTTGCAATTTAACGGAATATCGGGCGCAAATGTGCTGATAAACTATTGAATCTACATTAGATACAGGTGGTGCGAGGCGTTATCCATGCGCAGAGAAATGCAACAGGGGTCGCGTTTTCGTTTTTTTGTTCGCATGGAGAGATGGCGGAAGATGGATACCCAGCGATGGGGGCGAGAGTCGGCTGGGGCTGGCGGCTAGCCTCCCAGGTCCCAGAACCGAGACATTATTCAGGCGACCGGCATCAAACCAGACGAAGTAGTTGGCATAGTAGACGACTGCCATCTGATCGGCTGCGGCGTAGCTGGTGCGGATTTCAGTGGTCAGGGGCATGAAATGACCCTCATCAACGTCTGATGATAAACAAATTTCGTACCCTGTTTTCCACGTGGAACACCAATTTATCCACGTTTCATCGGGTTTCTTCGGGTTTTGTCCGCACCTCCATAGCTCGCTACGACCCGGTCATCGCGATGAGACGCAATGAGCGGGGCACAGCTTCTCAAGTCACAGGGTTCTTTTCGGGGTTGACGAGCGGGCCACATGGCACCGCGCGTGTAGTCCCTCCGGGGCTGAAGCCCGGGATGTTCTTGTTGACTCTGTGCGGGGGTGTAAAACCCCCGCCTGCCTCCGGACCAAGTCCTTCCGAAGCAGGCGAAGCCCCGTTGCTCTCCAGCCCAAGCGCCCCCTATTTGGGTGTAACGGCTGTGCCGTGGTCCGCTCCGGGCAAGGGGCTGACTGGGGCCATGGCATCGAGCCGCGTCTGCACCTCGCGCAAGGATGGATCTTCGGGAAAGAGTGCGCGAAATTGCTGCACGAGGCCTCGGGCACGCCAGGTTTGGCCGCTGAGGAAGTAAGACTGCGCCAGCCGGGCTACCAGCGGTCCCGAGTAGGGATAGGCTGCAACGCCGCGCTCAAGCACCACCCGGGCTTCTTCGGCCCGGCCCATATTTCCTAGAGCCGTGGCCAGGTTTAGAAATGTAATCGGCTCCACCGACCCCTGCTTGAGCGCACGGGAAAAATAATCGGCGGCTTTGGCATAATCTTTTTTCTCGGCCAACGCGACAGCTCCCAGCGAGGTGAGCACTGCCGGATCGTTGGGCGCGGATTTGCTTAACTGGTCCAGCTTCCGGAACCAGTAGGGCCAGAGGCTGGGATCCTTGCGGGCAACCGTGAAGTAGGCTTCCAGTTGCGCCGTTTCGGGGATGCGCGCATTCGGCTCCCCATCGGGGCGATTGAGCCACAACAGGCCGGGCAGATCAGGTTTGGGCTGTTCAAACGCAAATTCGGGTAATGGTTGGCCGGGATAGCGCACGATGCGGTGCTTGGTGTCGTTGGAGTGCGCAATGCCAGCCACTGGCCGCTTCTCCATGTGACATTCGATGCAATCGTCCTTGATTGCGAGCCGCTTGTTGTCGTCGGGCTTCAGCGTGCAACTGGACTCTTTATGACATTTGAGACACGCGGCGCGATAAGCTGCCTCTTTGTTTTCCGGCTGGGGAGCGTGATGTATTGAGTGGCAGGTGCTGCATGTGAGCTTTCCATGGCTTGCCTGGTAGCAGACACTCAATTCGAGCGTGGAGTTCTTCCACCAAAGCGGCTGCTCCAAACTGCCGCGAATGGGTGGGTTGGTCTCTAGCCGGTTGGCCTCTTCATGCTGCTCGGGCTTGATGGGCCGCTTGACAATGATCATGGTTTCGGTCAGAGGAGTTCCCGGCCGGTAGTCCATCACCGTTTTGCCTGGGTATATCACCTCTGAGTCGCCGGCCTGGTGACACTCGCGGCAGAGGTCGTCGGCAAGGCGCGGGGAGAGCTTGGCAGGATTCACGATGGAGGTGTCCACTTCATTGGGTCCGAGGACGCGCCCTTTTTTCGTCTGCATTTCCTCGACGTGCAGCGCACCGGGGCCGTGGCAGGTCTCGCAACTCACCCCCAACTCGCCGAAGCGGAAGGGAGGTTCCTTGAACATGCCGTCGCGTTTGGCGACCGGATCTGGCTGGCCGTTATGGCAGAGCAGGCACCCCGTGGTCATTACGCGGCTGAAGCCCACGTCGTCGGCCACATATCCGGGCGAAAGCTCCCAGCTTTTTGTCCGGTTGTAGTAGGAAAGCGGCGCCTGGAAGAGCCATGCGCCGACGCGGTAGAGATAGGAGTACCCGACGATATCGCCGCCTGAAACGTAGTCGATTTTGTGAGCGATCGAATAGATCTTGCGCCCGCTCTTATCCAGCTCATAGGCGCTCTGATACATGTTCCCGTCCTGCTGGTAGACGGTGTAGGTGCGGTTGTTTTTCGCGTTGAAGACGGTGACCGGCCGGGGCACGCGCGCCAACTCCGCGGGCGAGTTGGCCGGCGCCATCGATTGCCCGTGCGGCGTGGGGAAGTAGGAGCGACTGATCTCTTCATGGCAGCCGGGCGCTCCGCAGCTCTTCGATCCCACATAGGCCACGGATGGATCCACGTTGCGGAAGACGCTTGGGCCGGTCTGCGCGCGAAGACTGGCGGCCGGCGAGAATGCAGTCAACGGAGCCAGGCATAGAACTGCAATGGAGTAGGGAAGAAGAACGGAGATACGGATAAGAAGCTGCATAAAAATTCAGCCGTGAGCCAGAGCGGGTTGCTCTCTCTTCCGGGCGTGGTGGACACTCCGGTCAGTATCCGGCCGCCCCAGTGTAGATCACGCAAATACCGGCAGGCAATGCGCTCGAGAAGATGATGGGTTGCAGGAGCGCGCTTTAGAAAAGGGAAACTTAAAGCACGGTAACGTGAAGCTGGATCAAGTGATTCGATGTATTGTATGTAACAACTTCGAGCGTGTCGTTTACCCTTACGCAGCTCATCCAAGTCTTTTAGTTTCAATCGAATAATCGCCGAAACGGACGATTTGTCCTGTTCTCTGCATCGACCCAGGAATTGAGAATGCGTCATCCGTAATGAACGGGTGGAGCGGTGGGCGAACAGGCTCTCCACTTGAATTCCTTGCCGAAATTGCGGAACCGGGTCTGACCATGGCGGTCGTGAGTCGCTACGGCCTTGTGTAGATCACATTTTTCCTGCATCCACTCAAGAGCCGCGGCTGATTGCGTGGGCAGAGATGTCCGAATCCGCCGCGATTCAAAACGCGGCTGACCGCAGGCCGAATCAGCTTGTGTTCGCGGACGCAGCGGATATGTTAGCTTGTCTGGAGTCAGCCGTTGCTGAAACCACGAGCAGCGGGAGAAATATGAGGAGAGCGAAATGCGCCCGACCAAATCCATCACAATTTGCGCCATAGCCCTGTTTCTCGGGGCCATGGCTCTGTCTGCGGGAGGACAGAATGCGCCCGCCAAACTTGCTCCTCAAGCCGCCACTGCCGCCGCCAGGGACTGGTGGAAGAACGCCGTTATCTATGAGATCTACCCGCGCAGTTTTCAGGACTCGAACGGCGATGGCATCGGCGATCTGAATGGCATTACCCAGCGCCTGGACTACCTGAAAGAACTGGGCGTGGACGCCATCTGGCTAACGCCTGTTTATCCCTCGCCCCAGATCGATTTCGGCTACGACATCTCCGACTACAAAAACATTGATCCGCAATACGGAACCTTGGCCGACTTTGACCGGCTGGTGGCCGAGGCCGGGAAGCGGAATATTCGCATCGTGATGGACATGGTGATGAACCACACGTCGGATCAGCACAAATGGTTTTTGGAGTCGCGCTCGTCGCGCACCAATCCCTATCGCGACTGGTATATGTGGCACGACGGCAAAGGCGAGACCGCAACCAGCAAGGGCGCGCCGCCTAATAACTGGCAGTCGGAGTTTGGACACTCGGCATGGCAGTGGGACGAGAAGACGCGCCAGTACTACTATCACAAGTTTTATATCCAACAGCCGGACCTGAACTGGGACAACCCGAAGGTGCATGAAGCTTTCAAGGACATTATCGGATTCTGGCTCAAGCGCGGCGTGGGCGGCTTCCGCTTCGACGCCATCACTACTCTCTTCGAGGACCCGAGTGATACCGACGAAACTGTCCTCCTCGACAGAAGCGGCAAACCTATCCTCGACGCCTTCGGCGAACCCACGGTTGACGGCTTGAAGACCGAGTTCCTCCCCGGTGCACACGCGGTCATGCAGGAGATGCGCTCGACGGCGGACACATTCAGCGCTGGCAGCTTTCCAGGCGAGCGAGTGCTGATCGGCGAAACCTACGTGCCGAACGTCGCCGCTCTGGCCGAGGAGTATGGGAGCGCCGGGAAGCCGGAGTTTCACCTGCCCATGGACACACAACTGGGCATGCTGAACACCCTGAATGTGGCCAAATTCCGCGCTCGGCTACTCGACGCCGAGACGGGCCTCAACGGCAACACGCCTCTGTTCGTCTTTGACAATCACGACAGGCCGCGCCTGGACGTGCGCTACGGCGATGGCGTTCACAATTCAGATATTCAGCGCGTCATCTCCACGGTTCTGTTCGCCAGTCGCGGAGCGGCGCTGTTTTATTACGGCGACGAGATCGGCATGAAGACCACCCCGCCCAGCCGCAAGGAAGATGTGAAGGACCCAGTGGGCGTGACCGGCTGGCCCAAGGAAAAGGGCCGCGACGGCGAGCGTACTCCCATGCAGTGGAATGCAAGCGCAAACGCGGGCTTCACCTCAGCCAGCGCAAAGCCATGGCTACCCATTCCGCCCACCTCCGCCACAGTCAACGTGCAGGCTGAGGAGGCCGATCCTAACTCGCTACTGGCTTGGTACAAGGCCCTGATTCACTTGAAGAAGACCAATCCGGGATTCGCTGATGGAACTGACATCATGCTGGACCCTAAGAATACAAAGGTGCTGAGCTGGATGCGCCAGCGTGACGGCGCGCCTCTGGTGGTGGTGACAGTAAATTTCACCGCCGATCTGCAGACCGTGAATCTCTCGGCAAGCGAGGCGGGTCTCAAGGCCGCCCACCTTAAGACGCTGCTGAAAAGCCCAGGCGGCGCCGACCCTGCGTCGACCGAGGCCATCGAATTGGCTCCGTTCGGAGTTTATATAGGAGAGGTGCAGTAACGGCTGGATCGCAGGTGGTTCTTAATTGCGCGGCGGCGATTGCACCTTGCGGGGTTGGCGCGCGCTGGAACGCCCTGCGCTGCGAGTAAACTTTGATCGCTCGAAGGCCGGCTGCTAGAGGATATACTCGCTTTTCGGGGCGTGGCTCCAACCAGCCATGCCTCAAGGAGCACCTGCATTGCCGTTTACACGTCGCGGATTTCTGAAATCGTTGTCGAGATCGGCGCTGGTCTTGCCGCTTGAAGAGGTGTTGAGACTGGCAAGGCCAGCATTTGGACTTGAGGGACGTTCCCCGCAGGAGGGGCAGTCGCACGGTACGATGGGCAGCGAGCGCCAGGGATATGAAGCGCAGGCCCGCCCCGCGCCGAAGGGCATTCCTTCGCCAGTGACCGGTACACCGCTGGGAGTCCGGTTTGTCGACGTGGCCAGGCAAGCCGGACTCAACGTAAAAACCATCTACGGTGGCGAACACCGCAACAAGTACCTGCTAGAAACCACTGGTTGCGGCGCAGCCTTCTTCGACTACGACCAGGATGATTGGGTGGACATTTTCCTCGTCAACGGCTGGCGGCTCGAAGGATTTCCCAAAGGTCAGGAGCCGGTCTGCCACCTGTTCAAGAACAACCGCGACGGAACCTTTACCGATGTGACTGAGAAAGCAGGACTGGCTCGCTCGGGCTGGGGTCAGGCCTGCTGCGTGGGCGATTACAACAACGACGGCTGGAACGACCTGTTCGTCAGCTACTTCGGCCAGAATGCGCTCTTCCGCAACAACGGCAACGGGACATTTACTGAAGTGACCAAAGAGGCAGGCCTTTTGCAATCCCGGCTCCGCTGGAACTCAGGCTGCTCTTTTCTGGACTACGACAAGGACGGCCATCTCGACCTTTTTGTCGGCAATTACATCGACTTCGACGTGAAGACTGCGCCCACGCCAGAGGACGCCAATTGCACGTACAAAGGGATTCAGGTAGCCTGCGGGCCGCCGGGACTAGAGGGCGGCAAGAACCTGCTCTACCACAACAACGGTAACGGCACATTTACCGACATTAGTGAAAAATCCGGGATGTGGAGCGCTGTGGGGAGCTATGCGCTCAGCGCAGAGGTGGCCGACCTGGACAACAACGGCTGGCCTGACATCTATGTGGCCAACGACTCGGCGACCGCTACCTACTACCAGAACCAGAAGGACGGCACATTCAAAGACCAGGCGATCGAGGCAGGGGTAGCGTACTCGCCGGACGGCAAGCCCCAGGCGGGGATGGGCGTTTCGATCGGCGACTACAACCGGGATGGATTACTGGACATTGTGAAAACGAATTTTGCCGGCGATACCGATTCGTTGTTCGTAAATCTGGGAGACGGCTCGTTCGATGACCGCACCTACCAGGCGGGACTGGGCATGAACACGCGGCTTATGGGCTGGGGCGTGAGCTTCGTGGATATCGACAACGATGGCTGGCTCGATATCATCATCGCCAATGGCCACGTCTATCCCGAGGTGGACGGAACGCAGGTGGATGCCGCGTATGCCGAGCGCAAGTATTTATACCGCAATCTGCGCAATGGCCAGTTTGAAGACGTAAGTTTGATCGGCGGCAGCGGCATCATGGCCGCGGTTCCAGCCCGGGGCTTCGCAGTGGGCGATTACGACAACGATGGCCGCCTTGATATGGTGGTGAACTGTGTAAATGCCGCACCCCAGTTGCTCCGTTGCGAATCGGCACTGAAGCGCAACTGGATCAAAATTCGCGTCGTGGGGACCAAGAGCAACCGCACCGGTATCGGCGCGCGGCTGAAGGTTGTGGCCCGGACCGGCACTCCTCTGCTCAGCGCGAAGCCCGATGCGCCCCTTGTTCAGATCGACGAGGTCCACTCCTGCAACGGCTATTACTCGGCCAGCGACCTTCGCACTCACTTCGGACTGGGCGACGCAACGAAAGTGGACCTGCTGGAGATTCGCTGGCCCTCCGGCGCAGTGGACACATTGAAAGACCTGGACGTGAACAGGCTTTATGTGATCGAGGAGGGCGGAGAGATCCTTAAGATCGACGCTTTTGGCGCAACAAAAGTGAAGGCCTGAGCTGGCATCGGGGAGCAGAAGTGAGATGCAAGACTGGTGAGCAGTTCAATACGTTTCAGCGAGACCCCCTCGGGAAAAGCGTGGTTGTTTGTCCGTGGAGCGATGGAGTAAGTTATTGATATTAAACAGTTATTATGATTAAATTGCGCTTGGGAAAAGTGGCCACAAAAGGTTGAACGATTAATTGCATAAAGCACATAAAGCAGTTGATACATTGTATTTAACGCTGGTAGCCTTCCATTTTTTCTGTTGACAATAGCTCAAAATGTGGATTACTTTCTTGGGCATTCCGGTTTACGCCGGTTTTTGTGCTCCTAAGTTTTCCCCATTCAGGGAGCAGCGATTCCGGATTTTAGCCACCCTGCCATTGCGGCGGGTGAGTCTTTCGCGCCGACCGTGAGAAGCGAGCTTGCTTGTCGGCAGATACATCCCAAGTTCACACAGAAAAATCGAAGCATCCTCAAGAGACCAGGAGACCAAATGATCAAGACATTACGTACAGCCCTCGTGCTGACGCTATTCGTCTGCGCGAGTTTCCTACTCATTGCGCCGGCCAGTGCGCAGTCGGTCTACGGATCGATCTTCGGCACCGTGACCGATTCGACCGGGGCTGCCATCGCAGGCGCCACGATCACAGTAACGGACGAGGCTAAAGGCACTTCCGTTACCGCTACCTCCAACGGTGCGGGCGACTACAGCGTCCCCCACCTTATCCCAGACGTTTACGACCTCAGGGTAGCATTCAAGGGATTCAAAGCCTTCGAGACCAAGGGCATCCAGGTCGAGGCCGATACCGCGCCCCGCATCGACCCCATTATGGTAATCGGCGGCGGCAATGAGTCCGTCGAAGTAAACGCCGAGTCGCAGCCGGAGTTGAAGACCGACCGCGCCGACGTTTCCACCGTCTTCAACGAGCAACAAGTTTCCAGCCTCCCGGTTGGCGACCAGAACTTTACCAACCTGCAACTACTGCTGCCGGGCGCCCAGATTCTGGGGTGGTCCCACGCGGCCGATGAAAATCCTCAAGGCTCAAAGCAGATTCAGGTTGACGGCCAGGCCTTCGGCGGAACCGCGTTCGAGCTGGACGGCACCGACAACCAGGATCCGATTCTGGGCATCATCGTCATCAATCCTGCTATGGATGCAGTGACTGAGACCAAAGTCACCATGCAGAACTACGACGCCGAGTTGGGAAAGGCCGTCTCCGCGGTGGTTACCGCCCAGACAAGGTCAGGCACTAACCAATTCCACGGAAGCGCTTATGACTTCCGCACCGGCAACGCGAACCAGGCACGCGATCCCTATTCTTCGGAGACAACGGGCAAGTACGACCCCGTTACCAACGCCAACGGTCTTCCGGCCGGCTTGAAGAACCGTTTCGGCGGTTCAATCGGCGGACCGATTCTGAAGAACAAGGCGTTCTTCTTCGGCAACTATGAGGCGCAGCGCCAGAAGGTCGGAACATCGGCCCAGGACACTCTGCCCACTACGCTCCTCACTGAGACTGCTCTGGGCAACAACACAACAAGCGCCGCCCAATTGGCAGTCGGATATAAAGGTGCGGATTTGAGTGAGTATGCCACGAAGCTAGGCACTTCGGGACTTCTCTACGTGAACACTCCCGCCGAGGCTGCAGCTGCGGGCGTTGCGATTGGTCAGCAGTATCCAGACAACGTAATTCCCGCCTCGGTTTTGTCTACCCCGGTACTGAACCTGCTAAAGGTTCTCGAGCCGTACACCAAGGGCATTAGCCTTGGCGGCCCTGGCAATTTGAACGGCCTGGACAACAACTTCCATGAGACCGGCACGGGCCTGTTCAACAGCAACCAGTGGACAGAGCGCGTGGATTACGCTCTCAGCGAAAAGATGCACGCCTTTGAGCGCTTCTCGCGCTTCTGGGATGTTTTGTCGGGCACGGTGATGTTCGGCGACGCTGGTGGTCCGGGCTTCGGCATCGGCGGCTACGGCGGCACCTCGCAGGGCTCCGACGATAGTCTTGCTTCGGGCATGGATATTGCGGTCAGCTCCAAGCTGCTCACCGACTTCCGCCTGGGCTACATGCGTTACAACATCAACGACCAAAAGTATGACGGGACCACCACTTACGCCACTACCCTTGGCATGCCGGGACTTAACGTTGCCACCTATCCCGGCTCTGGCGGCGCGCCCGGATTTTTCCCTCAGACTCTGCCCGGCGGAACCCAACAACCTCTCTATGGCGGCGCTCTGAATATCAACCGTTGCAACTGCCCTCTGACCGAAAAAGAAGACCAGGGCCAGATCGTCAATAACTGGACCATGATCTGGGGCAATCACACCTTCAAGGCCGGCGCCGATCTGCGCTATGGCCGCAACCTCCGCGTTCCGTCCGATACCGATCGCGCCGGAGATATAAACTTTAGCTACGGCCCGACTTCCGGCGCCTTGGGAACCACGGGCGGTCTGGGCCTAGCCTCGTTCCTGCTGGGCGATGTCTCAGAAATTCCCGGCTCCGTCGGTACCGCGGCTGAAACCAATACCTTCGGCCGCTACGTCGGCAACACCACTGAGGGCAACGCCAAGGAATTCCAAAAGCGGACCTTCTTTTACGGAGAAGACGCTTGGCGCGTCACCCACAATCTGACCGTCAACCTGGGCCTGCGCTGGGAGTTGTACTTCCCGGAGACCGTGAATGGACCGGGCAACGGCGCACTGATGAACCTCAATGACGGCTATCTGCACGTGGCTGAAATCGGCGGCATCCCCAGCGACATGGGCTGGTCCGCGAAATTGTCGAAGCAGTTTGCGCCTCGCATCAGCGCCACCTACCAGTTTGGCTCGAAGACCGTTATTCGCGCCGGTTACGGGCGCAGCTTTGACATTGGCGTCTTTGGCTCCATCTTCGGCCACACCGTTACCCAAAACCTGCCGGTTCTGGCCAACCAGGAAGTCTCCCCGACCCAGGCTTATGGAACCGCATTCAATCTGTCGGTTGGGCCTCCGCCGAACGTCTTCCCAGTGGTTCCGAACACTGGCTTGCTGCCTAATCCGGGACATCTCGTCACCACCAAGGTTCGCCCCAACCCGCTCGCTTTCCCAACGATCGACGCGTGGAACCTGAGCGTGCAGCGCGCTCTCACTCCAACACTCACGCTGACCGTGGCCTATGTCGGCAACAAGGGAACGCACACGCTGGGCGACGGCGACAATCGCAACACCAATCCCAACGAGGCGGCTATCAGCCTGCCAGGTTCCTATAATCTCTTCAACGGCCAGACGTTGCACTATGATCCTTCGGTGGGGGCTGTTGGTAGCATTTCGAACCCTACGGGCATCGCGGCCAACGGCGGCACCTCTACGCAGAACTACTTGCAGCGCTACTTCTTTAGCTCTCTGCCGGCCTGCGTAGACAGCAATTACGTCACCCCCACCTTCGATCCCAATATCGCGCCCGGCATGTGCGGTTGGGACCAATCCATCTTTTACCAGGGCGACAACCAGAACACCGAATACGACGCCCTGCAAGTCACGCTGGCCCAGACTTTTTCCAAGGGGCTTGCGGTAAACGTCAACTACAACTGGGCTGCCGCGTTCGACGAGAACTCGACGTATTGGACCTGGAGCCACAAAGTTACCCGTGAACCGGACAGCAACGTTCGCCGACAGTCAATGATCCTGTACGGCAGCTACGACTTGCCCTTCGGCAAAGGCAAGCAGTATCTGACCGCTGCCAACCGGTGGCAAGACCTGATCATTGGTGGCTATCAGTTGAGCACAGTGCTGAACTGGTCGGGCGGGTTGCCGTTCGGGGTCTCCTACAACAAGACCAGCAAAAACGTTCCTGGCAGCGCGCCGAACTTCCCGAGCGCTTCCGGAAAAATGAAGACCAGCCTCGCCGGCTTCGACGCAGCAAAGAAGCATCGCGAGTTCTACGCGCAGCAGATTCCCTGCGCGGACATCGCGGCGGGTTGCACGACAGGGGCGGCTGGTGATCTGACCGACCCGATCGACGTCGCAGCCGGCACCGGGATCTTCGTGAACCCCGGTCTGGACAACATCGGCAACGTCGGCTACAACACCTACCGCGGTCCTGGGTTCTTCAACGAGGACCTCGGGCTCAGCAAGGCGTTCACCATCCGTGGGAGCATAGCCACCAAGTTCCGCATGGATGCCTACAACGTCTTCAACCACATCAATCCCGGTAACCCCGGCAGCGACATCGAGTCGGAAGGCGACATCACTGGCCAGGGACCGGGCGGCACAGCTCGCTACCTGGAATTCTCTCTCCGCGTTCAGTTCTAACTTGCGAAGAAACTCGAACCGCAACACGAGGGGAGCTTCGGCTCCCCTCGTTCTTTCACTCAACATCTATCATCGAAGCATGGAAAAGATTGCGCTTCACGAACTAAACTACGAACCAGGCTTCTAAGATGCAGCGCACGTTCACTATCGCATTTCTCGCTGTACTCCTCGCACTGGCCGCCCCTGCCCAGGCTGCGCAAAATGACAGCACGCCGACCGGCGAACCGACTGCGCCCGCGCCCACACCATTTGAAGTTGCCAAGGGTCTGGCAGCCAAGGGACGCCTGGACAAGGCGCTGGCGCAGCTTGATCAACTGGCCGCCAAAACTCCCGAGGAACCCGGTGTGGAACGGCTGCGGGGCATCATACTTTACCAGCAAGAGCAACTCCCGGAGGCTGTTGCAGCCTTCACTAAAGCCGAGGCTGAAGATCCCAGTGATCGCGAGTCAATAGAGATGCACGGCGTGAGTCTCTTTCGATTGGGCCGGGCTCCAGAGGCCCTTCCATTTCTTGAAAAAGCCCACGCCGCCGTGGAGCGGGCCAACATCGACCCGCAGTACGTACTTGGCCTCTGTTATGAAAACCTGACGCGCTACGACGACGCGCGCCATGCCTTTGCCGCGCAATACGGCTTCGCCCCCGACTCCGCTGAAGCGTATCTCCTTGCCGGCAGGCTTTTTCTGCGTGGTGAGTTCGCGGACGAGGCAGCTGTTCAGGTCCACAAGGCCCTCGAGATCAACCCTGCGCTCCCGTTGGCACACCAGCTCCTGGGTGAAGTGGCGCTGGCCAAGGGTGACACGGCGGGGGCAATCCTCGAACTTGAGGCCGAGCGCAAGCTTAACCCGCTCGACGGAGTCCTTTATGACCGGCTGGGGGACGCATATCTGCGCAGCGGGCAGTATGCTGACGCCCAGCAGGCTCTGAATCGCGCGATCCTGTTGGAACCCGGCTCGACCGCTCCTTACATCCTTCTGGGACAAACCTTACTCAAGCTCCAACAGCCCATCCAGGCACTGCATTACCTAGACCGGGCAGCGAAGATGGACCCATCCAACTACATCACGTTTAACCTGCTTGGCCAGGCCTTCAAAGCGACCGGACAAGTGGCAGAGGCCAACCACGCATTCAAGATTTGTGCGGACCTGCAACACGACGGCAAATCACAGTCTGCGGGAAGATAGACCATGCGCAAGCAGCACCGTCTTCTAATCGCCGCGCTCGTCAGCCTCCTGGCCTACTGGCCGCATTTTGTCACGGCACAGGCGCAGAGCCCGCGGAAAACTGGCCAACTGAAGCGCGCCGATGCGGCTTTCCACGCTGGTTATGATGCTCTGCAGTCGGGAAATCTGGAGTTGGCGCGCGCAAAATTCGCTCTGGCTTCCCAACTTGCCCCGCAAATTCCCGAGGCCCACGAGGCTCTGGGTGCGGTTCTGGTCGAGTTGGGGAAACCGGTGGAGGCCGTCGAGGAACTCGAAGCCGCTGGCAAGCTGAAGCCCGCGGACCAGGGGATCGAAACCAATCTGGCTTTGGCATATGTGAAGGCTGATTTGCCCGCAAAGGCGATTCCGCATTTCAGCGCCGCGTTCAATCTTTCGCAACAGTCCGGGCATCCGCAGGCCGATGCAGCTTTCTGCGAGGCGTACGCCCGAGCATTGGCGGCCACTGGCAAGTTGACTGAGGCCATCGAGATGCTTCAGGCCGCAAATAAGCGAGGGGGAGCAAGGGCTGAGATCTGGGATGCCATCGGCTCGCTCTACGCCCAACTGGGTAAATGGGATGAGGCGCGATCCCAGTTCGAGCTTGCCCTTACGACAGACAGTTCATATGAGCTGTCGCGCATCCACCTCGGCGTTCTTCTCCTCCACGAGCGCGATTACCCGGCTGCTGTCGATAGTCTGGAAAAAGCGGTCAAGCAGGAGCCGGCGAACGCGCTGGCCCAGTTCGAGTATGGACGGGCGCTGGAGGCCTTGGGCCAGGATGATGCCGCCGTTCCCAGCTTGCAAGAGGCGGTCAGGCTCAATCCCGAGTTGCCCGAAGCGCCAAATGAGCTAGCCATGGCGTTGCAACGGCTGGGCCGTCAGCAGGAGGCGGTTCCATGGTTTCAAAAGGCCATCGAACGCGAGCCGCACAACGCTAGCGCCTTGACCAATCTTGGTTTGGCGCTCACGATGACCGGCAAGGCCAAGGAGTCGCTCGAGATCTTCCACCTGGCGCTGGCGGAGACGACCAAAGATGCAGTCATCTACAAGGACATGGGCGTGGCGCATGTTCAGCTTTCCGCATTCGACGAGGCCATTAGCGACTTTCAAGCAGCAATGGCGATCGATCCCAATGACCCCCAGATCCACTATGACCTTGGCTTGGCCTATAAATTCAAAGATCGCGCCAACGACGCCATCGCCGAACTGATACGCGCCGGCGAATTGGACCCGACCCTACCAGATCCGCCGTACACTCTGGGCATTCTCTATATGCAGATCGGCAAGCTGGACATGGCTGCTGTTGAACTCAAAAAGGCTGTTGCTCTGCGCCCCGACAACGGTGACGCCTGGGCGATCTTGGGCAGTACGCTCAAGCAGGACTCGCGACTCGATGAGGCCCGGGATTCGCTGGAAAGAGCGATCCCACTCCTGCCCGGTCAGCCTGGCCCACGCGTCACATTGGCGGCGGTACTGGCCGAGCAGGCTGGCCTCACGACCGCAGCTGCCGACGCCAGTGAGGCGGCCGGAGACCAGCAGCAGGCTGAACAGCAGCGCAGCCACGCGAAGGAACTGCGTAGTCAAGCTGCCGAATATCGCCGCCGGGCTGCCGAACTCAGCCGTGCGGCCGTCAGTCGTCAGAAGGCGTCGTTCGCCCTCAATGCCGGCAATCAACTGCTGTTGCGCGGTCAAATTGCCGATGCGGTTGCCCGCTACCAGGAATCCATCGCAGACGATCCATCTTTTGCCGATGCGCACAACCAGCTTGCAATCGCCTATGAGCGCCAAGGCCGAATTGACGAAGCCAGCACCGAACGAGCCAAGGCGAAGGATCTCGCGGTAGTCAAATAGAATGCTCTTTCAAAGGAGGACTTTGAGATGAATAGAGATACTTATCCATCGCAGACGCCAGCGGGCTGCATGGAATTACAATTGTCTGCTCCGATGCTTAGATTGAGATGCGACTGCCGTTTAATGAGATATCGCTCTTCGATTCTGAACGAGCGGACGTTGTGGTTTAGTCGTGGCCTCATGAAAGCCTATTTTCTAATCGCTCTTCTTGTTGCTTGTGGTGCTCCGCTTCAAGCCCAGGCACCGGCGAATTTGCCCCAAACTGCGGTGACCCATACCTACACGTTCGACGTGGGCTTCAGTTACAGCTTCCCGGACGACTGGGATGTGGTGAACATGAGTGCGACACTCCCTGAAGCGCAGAAGCAGGCGCAGCAGAGCGCTACCACTGAGGATGAAAGGCGGGGTGCTGCTTGCACCCAGATAGCCCTCAGTGCGCGGCATGGAAGTCCTGCTTCCACCGTGGTCGCCGTGGTGTTGCCCTTTTCCTGTCTGGGAGCGGAGATGACGGAAAAGGATCTTCCTGGCATGGGTTCCGGAGCCATGGAGGGAATCCAACAGAACTTCGACATTGCCGAGCCTGTCTACGGCGTCTATTCGCTGGGCAGCCACAGCGTGTGGATCGAACGCGCCAAGGGCACACTCAAAGGCCGCTCCGATATCCAGTTCACTGTGGAGACCGTCTGCAGCATTATGAAAAAGGGCGCAGTCTGCTGGATGGCTATAGCCGCTGACGATGCCGCGCTGCAAACCTTCGAACACGGTGCGGTCACGCTGGGAAGCGAAGCCCCCACGGCACTGGTTCCGGCTGACGCTTTTGTGAAGAAGCCGTCGTAGTGTCCTTAGCCGCCGGTGGACGACTGACGCGAAGCGAGTTTTGAAAGATGCTGCCCGACCAAAACTATTCAGGATGGTCGGGGGTCATGATGCAGATGTCGGGCAGGTTGCGGTAGCGTTCCGCATAGTCCATTCCGTAGCCGATGACGAAGAGGTTGGGAATGGAAAAGCCTACGTAGTCCGGCTGGATTTGTTCGAGACGGCGGGAGGGTTTGTCGAGCAGCGCGGCGATGCGCAGCGATTTGGGATGCTGCTGGAGGAAGAGCTTGCGCAGGTAGGAGAGCGTGAGGCCTGTGTCGAGGATGTCCTCGACTACCAACACGTTCTTGCCTTCGATGGGCTCATCGAGGTCTTTGATGAGCTTGACTGCGCCGGAAGAGCGCTGACCCTGGCCGTAGCTGGAGGTGGCCACGAAGTCGAAAGTGGCGTCGGCCTGCACAGCCCGCGCGAGGTCGGCCAGAAACGGCGCCGCTCCCTTGAGCACACCCACCATTACGAGCTTCTCGCCGTTGAGGTCACGGGTAATCTGGGCGCCCATCTCGGCGACGCGCTCGGCAATCTGCTGGCGGGTAAAAAGGATCTCAAGACCAGAGTAGGTGTTCGTAGCCATGCAGACAGTATCGCCCGAATCATGCGGCACAAGGCAAGCGCGCCTGTGTAAATCAGGGCCGGAAGGCTGGATGGCCGGCAGGCGGACGCGGTTCCGAAGCTTCGTCCGTCTATACTTGAGAAGCGATGATTCCTTATTTGCATATTTGGCATTACCCGGTCCCGACCTTTGGACTGATGCTCTGGCTGGCTGCCGTGGCGGCGGCATTTGTGATGGACCGCGGCTTCAGCCGCGCGCGCATTTCGGCTGACGCGGTGGGCATGGTGGCCGTGACCGTGGTGGCCGGCATTGTGGGCGCCAAGCTATGGCACGTGATCGATACGCCCGCGGAGTTTCGTGAAGTGGGTTGGCGCGTGCTGTGGGATTCGGCCGGCTTTGCTTGGTTCGGCGGACTGGTGTTCGGCATCGGCGCGCTGGTTTTTCAGGGGTGGTGGGCTAAGATCCGAGGGTTGCGGACGCTTGATCTTGCCGCTCCGGCTGCAGCCATTGGGCAGGGCATCGGGCGCATCGGCTGCTTTCTCTCCGGCGACGGCTGCTACGGAATCCCGATCAAGCAGGTTCATTTTCTCGTATTTAATTTTCGGCCATGGGGTATGAGCTTCCCTAACGGGATTGAACCGACTTTGGTGCCCGTTTATCCGACGCCGCTTTATGAGTTCGCTGCCGGACTGCTGATTGGCGGTTGGCTGTGGTGGAGGGCAGGCAAGCAACCGCGCGTTGGCGTGATCTTCGGGCAATACCTGATGCTTAGCGGAATAGCTCGCTTTCTGGTTGAATTTATACGGCGCAACCCCAAGGTGCTTTGGGGTTTATCAAATGCTCAACTGGCCGCCGCCGGCTCTGTTGTTGTGGGCGCGCTGTTGATTGCCTGGATCGCCACGCGGCGGGTCGCTGAGCCAGAGAAGACTGCCGGTACGGCTGCAAAGGCTGCCGCGGCTTAAGGGGATGTCAAAGGGCTGGAGCAACGCTTAGAGGGCTATCCTGTTTCGCTAAAGTCGCTTGATGAACGCCTGCGCTTCTTTCAGCTGCGGGAAGAGCTTCTCTTCGGCCTTGAAATCGCGCGAGTGGACGCAGCGGCGCAGGCCTCGCATCCTGACGGGGTGCTTCAGGTGGAGCATCTCGTGATAGAGCAAGTATTCGATGGCGTAGCGCGGGCTTGATGGGCGGTCGAAGACGCGGCTGACCACAATGGTATTGTGGGCGGCGTCGTAATGGCCGAGGGAGCGCTTGGCCATGCCCTCGCTCCAGGTCAACTCGGGCCGACCGAGCAGGCCGCCGAAGAAGCGAACGTTAAGCGAATCAAAGACTTCATCCAGATTGAAAAAATGGCCCTCGGGGCCGAAGAAGCGCTTGCTGCCGCGAGCGCCGCGAATCAGCTCGGTTTGGCGCGTGACCGCGGCGCTGGAGGAAAACCGCTTATAGCGCATGTTGTGCGCGGCGTCGATGGGCTTCTTATAGAGCTTGGCGAGCAGGATGTGGGCGATCGAGCGAATCACAGATTCTGGCGCACCCTCAAGCAAGTCCGAGAGACTGACGAGGACCTGGCCGTCGCGGAGGCGAATGCGCGTATTGAGCGAGGTGAACCGCCGGAAATGGACCATCATCGGCGGCATCGGCGCCCTGGGGCGCAACGCCCTGTACTCCTCCTGAAAGATGGGAACTAAATCAGCGGCCACTCTCCACAGTTTACAGGGATCGGTGGTGAGCGGTCCGTGTCCACTATTTCTTCTCCAGCACGAGCAGGCGTTGGCGCGCTTGCCACTCCTGATCCGGAAATTTTCCCGCGGATGCAGTAAGGAAGTGATGGTAGTAGGTTGCCGCATTGGTCTTTTGGTGAAGCGCATCGTAAGCCGTTGCCCAGAGGAAGTAGGTGGAGGGGAGTTCCGGAAGGGACTTTGAACGCATGGTGAGCGCCTGGATGGTAATTGAAGGCTGATTGGTTTTGGAAGCGGCAAAGGCCAGGCCGCTCCAACCGTCGGTGTTGGAGGGATCAAGCCGCGTGGCCTTATCGAAGGCCGCGAAGGCCTCGGCGTACTTAAGTTGCCTAATCAGGTTCTGCCCATGAGACACCAGCAGCACCGGGTCTTCAGGGCTGGCCGCGAGCAGCGCGATGTACAAATGGTCCGAGCCTGCGGCATCACCGGCTTCGGCTAAGACCTCGGCCAACATGCGCGTAATGGCGACATCTTTGGGGTGAGCGTCGTGAAGCTTTTGAAGCAGCGGCAGCGCCTCTGCCTTGTCCTGAGCGGCAAGGACAGTGGCCAGTTGAGCGGTGAGCGCGGGGTCATCGGGCGCCTGTGCAAGTGCTGCGCGGAGGAAGGTTTCCGCTTCAGGATATTGTTTGCGCGCAATCAAAAGATGAGCCAGCCCAGCATTGGCCGGGGCAGATCTGGGGTCGCTCAAGAGAATGCGTCGATAGGCTTGCTCCGCGGCGTCGTATTGACCGGTCTGCTCGGCCAGGCTGGCAGCAAGCAGCGTGTCGACCGGGGTTTCGGGCGTAAGCTTCAGCGCCTCAAGCAGATCCTCAGAGGCCTGCGCAGGATCGATTGCGCGGTCAATCTCCGCCATGGCACGCCACGCCCGCGCCTTGGCGCCGGCTCCTGCATCTCCTGGATCGAGCTGAGTGGCGGCAACCAATTCCGGCCGCGCGTCAGAGAATTTATTTTGGCGCGCCAGTAGCAGACCTAGCTCCGCGTGCGCCTCGAACGACTGCGGATTCGCTTCGACTGCGCGCCGGTAGAGCGCGGCCGCATCGTCGAGGAGATTTTGCGCATCGGCCGCATAGCCAGCGTCAAAAAGCGCGCGCGCATCGGTGGGATGCGAGGCCAACCACAGGCCGAGTTTAGCCTCGGCTGCCTTCCAGTCGGATTTGACGATTGCCGCTTCGGCACCCGCCACTTCAGCGGAGACAGGTTGAGATGCAGCTGCAGCGGGCTCAGGGGCGGGCGCCTGCTCTTCCGGATCCTGCGAAGAACTCTGGCCGAAGATGGCGGTCGAAGCGAAGAGCAGCACAAAAGAGCAAAGACGAAGCACGGATTACCTCTCTCAACAGTTTACCGGGGAGGACCTTTGATGGGACGGCTGATACTTCGACGCGAGGGAATATGGGAGGGAATCAGGCGGAGAGCAAAAATGACCAGATTAGCTGGGATGAAGTGTTCATCCTAAAACAGGAGATCAAAGATGCCTAAGCAATTTGAAAACCCGAAGATAACGAAGCTGAAGAACGAGACCGTCTCGGATGCCTCAACGATGAAGAACCTAGGCCGCGTGGCCGAGAAGGCCGCAGAGAAGTCTACCAAGGCCGAGCAGCAATACGACAAAAACAATAGCAATCTCTTTTCAAAATAATTGGCACCTCGGTACTTCCAGCCCCACAAAAAGGCGAGGAAGAGACCGATGACTGCCAGAGATTGAGAGTGAAACTATGGTTTTTGATAAAAGGCAATTCATCCCGCTCGCCAGAGCATATCTATGCCAAGACTGCGACTCCATTGGCAATAACGCGATGCGATGCCCTTTGTGTGCTTCGAAAGTTCTGTTGGGCCTGGCGAGAGTGTTTGATCGGAAAGAAGAAGTCAAGGTGTCAAATCTGCTTCAGTTCACCGCTCTAGCGGCCTGAAGATCTTCCGGGGAAAGTGCGTCAAGCGATGACGCGGCGAGAACGAATCTTTTTGCAGTCGTTGAGGAAAAGGCGCACGCATGAAGTATCGCTTTATTTTCTTTTACATGCGCATTTCTGAATTCAGAGAAATGCTGAGCAAACACGCAAAAAAAACAACCCGAGATAAGTGGAGCGCATCACTCTAAATAGGGTAAAGTATATGACAGAGCGATGCTACGAACCGAATGCCCAAAATTGATGATCGGAGGTCGATCCATGAGCTACGCTTCGATGCAACACATGCCTCTCTCTTCAGCATATCTGTGCCAGGACTGCAGCTCGGTGGGCAACTGCTCAAAGCAATGCCCGGCGTGCGCATCTTCTGTTCTCATTGGTTTGGCAACAGTGCTTGAACGCGAGGAAGAAGACAGCAAAGTGCTGGCTTTTGAATACCGCGAGGCGCTGGCCGCCTAAGCCTTTCCAGGCTTGCTGAAGTGCTGTTCGAATGATTGTCCTGTTTTCACCAATCTGAGAGAAGAGGCCAATGGAAAGTGGCCGAATTGCATTGGTGGTGCCGGTAACTTTTTCCCGGTTGCCTGAACGAGATTTGCCTGCGATGAAATCCGGGCCGAATGTGCCGGGATGCTGCGCATGAAACCCGTGGTGTAACTTGCGGCGGGTCGACAGTTGCTCATGCTCTGCTCTGACACAAAGCAGAGCTATTCAATCAGATCTAAGAGCAAAAGTGCCTCGGAGAGGATGAACCTATCCGAGGCACGAGAGGAAACCGCAGTCATCAGAATTCCTAGAAGTGGACGACAACGCCGCCGGAATAGCGGAATCCATTGGTGCTGAGTTTGACGCCGCTTTCCGGGTTACCGATTTCAAAGGCTCTGGCGCCAGGCTGAGCTGTTCCTTCTTCGCCAACAAGATCGATTATCGAGATCTGCTGAGTGAAGTATTCCATTTGCACGGGCCGAATCGAGATGTGCTTCTTCAGCTTTATATCGACGCCGCCTCCGCTGACCATGGTGAAGGAGTTTGTCGAATATGAGCAAGACTCCTCGGACGAGACGCAATCTGAAGAGGGATCTGCAGTGAACGAGAAATGAGTAGAGCCGAAGAGCTGATGGGCAAAGAAGCTCAGCTTCGGCGCTAGTCCGTGCCCGAGGCCAAACCGTACGGATGGACCAGCCAGGTAACCTTGCGTATGGATCGTCATCTGCTCCACATCGTCGGTGTAGCCGGCAAACTCAACTTTCGCGCCAACATACTTGTTGAAATAGTAGCTGCCTGAAGCCTGCCCGCCGTTCAAGCTCAGTGGGAATGGGGATTCATTGATTCCGATATAGGCTCTTGAATAAGAGTAGCCGCCGAAGACATCCCACTTGTCCAAAGCCGCCGGTTTCGGTTGTTGAGCTGATGAAAGAATCGAGCAGCATGTTAAAGCAAAAAGCAACACAATAGCTTTACGCATGAAATTTCCTTCTCTGCTTGTCGAGAGCAGTTGTAGTGGACCTCCACTTGACTGGCCGTCACAGGAGATTGCCGTTTGTAAGATTGAGCGGTTTAGAGAAGAGTAGCATAACTCGCCAGAGAACAAAACCATAGAAGACATTGGATATCGGGCGAAGTTCCCTTTCTTGCAACAGATTCCTACAATTTCACCATGAGGCAGCGTACCTCGCGCCTTATAATAAAGAATGGCTGTTTGTGTCCTGAGCCTGACTGTGAGGACAGGAACGCAGTCGCGCGACTTCTCGCCCGGTGCTTCCCTTTGAATGACGCCATCACGATCCGCGGCGCGCGGACCCACAACCTGAAGAACATCTCATGCGAGATCCCTCATGGCAAGCTGACGGTGATCAGCGGCGTGTCGGGTTCAGGCAAGTCATCGCTGGCCTTCGACACCATCTATGCCGAAGGACAGCGGCGCTACGTCGAGTCTCTCTCCTCCTATGCGCGCCAGTTTCTGGAGAGGATCGAAAAACCGGATGTGGATGAGATCGATGGGCTGGCTCCGGCCATCGCCATCAAGCAGAAGAACTCAACGCGCAATCCGCGCTCGACTGTGGCCACGGCCACAGAAATCTACGACTATCTGCGTCTGCTCTACGCGCGTTGCGGGACGGTGCACTGCGTCCATTGCGACGGGTTGGTGAAGCGCGACTCGATGGACGAAGTGGCGGAGACTATATTGCGGCTCGGCGAGGGAACGCGGCTGAATGTGCTTTTTCCGGTGCGGCACACCGAGGCTGAACCGGCGGCGGAAACAAAGCCTGCGCGAAGGGTGTTGAAATCCGCAGCCAAGGGACCGGCCAGTACCGCGGCAGATTCTCCACTGACCGAGGCGCTGAAAGCCCGCCTCATGGAACTGCGCGGCTCTGGTTTCAATCGCCTCTACCAAAGAGGCCAGATCTTCGAGTTTTCGACGCCAGAGTCGCTTCTCGATCTCGACTTCACACTGCCAGTATTCGTTCTGCTGGACCGGATTGTTGTGAGCGCCGAAAACCGCGCGCGCATTGTGGATGCCGCGGAGACTGCTTATCGCGAGGCAGGCGAGGTGACGTTTGAAGAGCTTCCACGCGACGAAGCCGCCGCGCGCCCGCGCCATCGATTCTCCGGTTCATATGAGTGCAAGAGTTGCCACCGCGCAGGCCGCGAGCCGGAACCGCGCCTGTTCAGCTTCAACAATCCTTTCGGCGCTTGTCCGCGCTGCCAAGGCTTCGGCAACACCATGGATTTCGACCTGAACCTGATTATTCCGGACAAAGGGCTCAGCCTGAACAACGGCGCCATCGACCCCTGGAACAGGCCTAAATATCGACCGTGGTTCACAGAGTTTCGCAAACAGGCGGCCGAGTTGGGTGTCGCGCTGGACGTGCCTTGGCGCGAATTGCCGGAGGCCGCGCGGGAGATTGTTCTGCGCGGCAAGGGCGCTTTTGTGGGTGTTAACGGGTTCTTCGCACAGATGGAGCGCAAGAAGTATAAGTTGCACGTGCGCGTGATGCTCAGCAAATATCGCGGCTATGCCGAGTGCCCGGACTGCCGGGGTCAGCGATTGAGGGCCGAGGCGCGCAGCGTGCGCATCAGTGGCAAGAATATCTGCCAGGCCACCGCGCTCACGATTGCCCAGGCCAAGGAGTTCTTTGATGCGCTCAGGCTCTCGCCCATGCAGGAGGAGATCGCTGGCTCGATTCTTGAAGAGGTACGGCAGAGGCTAGGTTTTCTGGATGCGGTCGGCCTAGAATACATCACTCTCGACCGACTCGCTTCGACGCTCTCCGGCGGCGAAGCGCAGCGCATTCAGCTTGCCACGTCGCTGGGTTCGCGGCTGGTGGGCGCGCTCTATGTGCTGGACGAGCCTTCAATCGGCCTGCACACGCGCGACACGGCTCGTCTCATTCATATTCTTCATGAGCTGCGCGATCTGGGCAACACCATAATCGTTGTGGAGCATGATGCGGACGTGCTGCGCGCGGCCGACCACTTGCTCGACCTTGGGCCCGGCGCAGGCGAGCTGGGCGGCAAGTTGCTGGCCGAGGGGGTTCTAGCGGAGATTGAAGCCAATCCCAATTCACTTACCGGCCGCTATCTCTCCGGGCAAGTCTCGATTCCAGTACCCACGCGCCGCCGCTCGCCGGGCCGTGAGCGCCTCGTGCTGCGCGGAGCCACGGCCAACAACCTTCACGGTCTCGATGTGGAGATTCCGCTGGGACTGTTGGTGGTCATCACAGGCGTTTCCGGCTCAGGAAAATCGTCGCTTGTGCATCAGGTGCTTTATCGCGCCGTTGCGCGGGCGCTGGGCCAATCTGATGGCGCTGACCCCTCCGGGGTTTTCACGTCCTTGAATGGTGTGGAACGAATCAATGACGTGATGCTAGTGGACCAGACGCCAATTGGCCGCACGCCGCGCTCCAATCCAATCACCTACATCAAAGGCTTCGATCTGGTTCGCGAGCTTTTTGCATCGCAGCCCGAAGCCAAGCGGCTCTCGCTTACGCCGGGTCATTTTTCTTTCAACGTGCCCGGTGGGCGCTGCAACACCTGCGAGGGAGACGGCACGGTCACTGTCGAGATGCAGTTCCTGGCTGATGTCGAGCTGCCTTGCGAAGACTGCAACGGAACGCGCTATCAAACCAAGGTCCTCAACGTTGGGTACAAGGGCAAGAATATTCACGATGTGCTGCAAATGACGGTGAAAGAGGCGCTGCGGTTCTTCGCCGGCCAAACTCGCCTCCTTGAAAAACTTGCTGTGCTGGACGAGATTGGCCTGGGCTATCTCAGGCTGGGCCAGTCAGCGACGACGCTTTCCGGAGGCGAGGCGCAGCGCGTAAAGCTGGCTGCTCATCTGGCCCAGGTGCGCGCGGCCAACGCCAATGCCAAACCATCGGAAGCCAGCCGCGTGCTCTACATCCTCGACGAGCCGACGACAGGCCTGCACTTTGACGATGTCTCGAAGCTGCTGACGGCTTTCCGCAAGCTGATTGATGGCGGCGGTTCGCTGATTGTTATCGAGCATAACCTGGACGTAATCAAATGCGCCGACTGGGTGATCGATCTAGGTCCCGAGGGCGGAGAAGCCGGCGGCCGCATTGTGGCCGAAGGAACGCCGGAAGAGATTGCAGGCAATCTCCACTCGCACACTGGAAAATGGCTGGCGCGCGTTCTATAAGCGGACGATTTTCTGGCTGCGAAAATCTGCGCGAGCAAAGATCATTTGGGGAATCTCTGCGCAGCTACCTCACAACAGCGGCCCTGGTCGCAGTTTGCGTAAATTCAAAGCGCAGGAGCAAGACGCGACTTGGAGATTGTTCATCGGCCTGCGAAGGTTTGAATCTCCATTCGCGCGCGGCTTTGAGAGCCAGGTTAGAAAAATACTTGCTCGCCCCGGAGTCGATTGCAGCATCGGAAACCTCGCCATCTGGTTCGACGGTGACGCGGATAGTCGCAAGGACTGTACCGCGAATAGAGTTCCTCGCGGTCAGAGGCACGTCCGGCAAAACCTGATTGACGACGGCGCCGTTCGCCGCAGTGGCTCTGGCGCTTTGTTTCCTGGCAACGGAAGGAGGATGCGAGGGCGCGGCGGCAGGCGACACAGTTTGCTGCTCTCCAATTGGCGGCGAGGGACGGGTCTTGTGAGAGCGCAGCAATAGAGTGCAAATCACCAAGAGCAGAACGAGCGCCGCGGCAACAAATGCCATCAGGCGCTGTTTGGCAGGTTTTGCCGGACCGGCTTCACTGGCGGGCTCGGCAGGGGATTGGGGAAATCCGAGGCGCTCCTTGATTTTGTTGATGGTGCATCGGCGATGCGGATCAATCCGAAGACACTCTCGCGCGATGGTGGCGAAAGGTTGCGGGATGGACGGCGGCACAGCCGGCTCCTGATGCATCGACCTCTCCCAAGCCGGCGGATGCTGAGTGAGGGTTTCGACCAGCAGGACGCCGAGCGACCAGATGTCCGCAGACGGCGAAATAGGCCCGGCGGCGCTTTCCGGAGCGTCGTAAACGCTCGGCGACGCGATGATTTTGGTCGGTTGACCCGCAACTTGCAGCTTTTCGCTGGAGATTCTCAACTGGTCGTCTACCACCATGATGTTGGACGGCTTCAGATGCCCATGCACGAATCCGTTCTTGTGAAGATAGCCAAGCGTGTCAAGTAGAGGCTCAAGCATTTCGCGGGTTTCAGAGGGCGTCAGCGGCCGCTCGGGAAGGATCTGGGAGAGATTTTCCTCGGCATATTCTGTTACGGCATACAAGAACAAGTTGCTGCCGATTCGCCAGCTTCCGGTGTGAAAAAGGCGCATCAGGCGAGGATGTGAGAGGGTTGCCGTGGACGCCCAGACCCGTATGCGTGCTTGTGCCGAGCTCTCATCCGCCGGAATGAGTTTGATGGTGGCTTTAAGTTGTGGGTTTCCGTCAAGTTCCGTGAGGAAGACACCGCCCGATCCGGAGCTGCCTAACCATTGGAGAAGGGGAAATCTTCCGTCAATAACCCGACCAACCCAATCGCTGTCAATTGTCGACGAGTTCATGGTGTTGACCATTCTAACTCAATGCAAACAAAGTGGAACAAAGAAGATTTTGCGGGCCAGAGCGGGAGAGGACGGAACAAGGAAAATCAGCATCTGCCTTCGCATGGCCATAATCACGCGAATTCCGGCGGATCTTCTTGTTTCGGCTGCGCGTTTCGACAGGCACATCCTGCTTCGCTAAACAGCGAAGGTATCATTGATGTGGAGTCACTTCCGAGCGGAAGCATTCAAGGAATCAGGATGCTGAAACTCAATTGATATGAGGCTATTAAAGTGAGCGAATGCGCTAAGAATAAAGGGCTTATGGGCAGGGAAGTGACCGGAAAGCCGGTCACCAGCTGCGAGGATCTGAATGAGGTATTTTCCAGATCTCTTCCGGCTTTTGGAGGCGCCTACCTGCGCCGAGTCTATGAAGTGATGAAGCAGGTGATCGAGAAGCGCATTCCGCTTGTTGTCACGTGCGCCGGTCCAATCACGGTTTCCGATCAGCATCGCGCGTGGCTCATTCCATTGCTAAGGGCGGCGAACACGGCGTACATTACGGTCACCGATGCGATCTGCTACCACGATGGACATGATTGTCTCCGGAAAAGCGATGAACGCCCGATCCGCGAGGTGGCTCTGTTCGGCGACGATGCCAAACTGCGCGAGAACGGCGTGATTCGTGTTACCGACACCGGCTTTGACGAGCAGGTGCTCTTTGACCAGGACGCAGTATTGACGGAGGTGTTGCAAAGGCCTGAGTTCCAAAAGCGAATGACGACAACCGAACGCAACTATCTGCTCGGCAAGTACTATGCCGAAAGGGAGGGTGCGCTGGGTGCTGCGCCGGGCCTGTTGAGCATATGCTCCGAACTTGAGTTGCCGGTTTTCATCGGCGCGCCTGCGGATGGCAGCGCATTTCTGAATTCCGTGAAGCTCTGGATGCTGGCACGGCTGGGGAAGATCAAGTATGGCTTCGATTACGATCTTCACGAAGACGTCTTCGAATCCTGCGCATACCATTACTGGGGATTGTTCGGTTCCGAAGCGAAGTCGTTTGCAATTCTGGTATTGGGCGGGGGTGTTCCGAAGAATTATTCATTGCAACCGGAACCGACGCTTTCGCAGATCTTCTTCCTCGAGAATATTCGCGGCTACGATTATGACGCTCAGATCGTTTCGTCCCCGGTGACGGATGGCAGTTTGTCATCGTGCGCTCCGGCGGAGGCTGTGTCGTGGGGCAAGGTTAATCCGCAGACTTACACGACGCAGACGGTCAGCATGCAAGGCGATTACTCGTCTTACATGCCTTTTATCGTTCGCGCGCTTGTGGGCAAGGAACTGCTTCATCATCCGCCGGAGCCGCTTCGCCTTTATGCCAGGCGCGACGAGCTCAAGAAGAAACTGCTTGCGGCTATCGGGAACGACGAGGGCGCCATGGAGAAAATCATGGAGACGCTGTCGCTACCCGCGGCGCTCAAGATATAAAGGTTGGCCGAAATACTTTGTTTATGCGAAAGGGACGGGCATGGGCCTGTCCCGTTTCGTCTATTGCAGGTTCTATGCCTTGGCGGCTGTGAGTAGCGCGTTGACTCTGGCCATGACCGGGAAGGCGTCGGCGACGTAAACCACGTCGGCTTTGCCACGCGTCCAGCCACAGTTGGGGTCGAGCGAGATGGCGCGGCGGTCGGCAATGAAGCGCCAGCCCACGACGTGCGGCTCTTCGCCGTGGCAGCAGGTGGACAATCCCTTGGCGTGGCGCGGCGTCGAACCAGTTTGGCCGATCTGATTCAGGTGCGTCAGGAAAGGAAGAACGGAGTTCCCTTCGCCGCCCTGATCGACGAGAGATTTACTGCTGCCCAGTGACGCCCCGGTCGCGCCGAGGAAGCCGAGAATTAGTTCGCCCGCTTCGGCAGCGTGAATTTGGCCGTCGGGCTGTTTCTTGGTCCAGCCTGCGCCAGCAACGAGGAGCATCTTCGCGTCGGGACGAATGGTCTGCTGGTCTTGTTGCGGCGCGCGGAAACCGCTGACCGTGGTGCGCAGCGCTGGGAGTTGAACTGCGACCTCTTCGATTTTGGCAGTGCCGGATGCCCCTGCAAAAGCCGCGTGGGTGCCCGCATCGAGCAGCAGGAACCAGGGGCGAACGTCGCGGCCGACAACCGCTTCAATGCGCTGGCGATAGAACCAGCGGGAGGCCTCAATTGTTTCTGCGCCGCCCAATGCGGTTATATGAGTATCGACAAAGCCGCTGAGGCGATGGGCAACGCCGGCAGCGACGCGTGTGAATCGTGAAGAGCCGGGCGCGAGAACGATGGTGGCGTTCGCCGCGCGGCAAAGGGCTTCGACAGCGGCTGTGTCGGTGGCGTAACGCGCTTGCGCGAAGGCCTCACCGGAGACAGCCAGCAAACGCGCGCCGGTTGAAGCCAGGGCTGCGGCTGCGGATGTGGCGTCAGTAGCGACAATGCCGATGGTGAGCGGGGCCGAGAGGCGCGCGGCTAGCTCCAACCCGGCGGTGACTGCTTCGAGCGAGGCGCGAGTGAGGGCGGAGCCGGATTCGTCTGCATGTGTGAGTACTAGTAGGTTTTCCATTATTCGGCTCCAATCCAGGCGACCAGTTCGGCTGCGATCTCGTCAGGCGTAAGGTCTTTGACCACGCGCGTGGTGCGCTGCTGCTTGGGCAGGCTAACAGAGACGTAGCTGAGGCCGTTGGCTTCGAGCTTTGCGGCTTTGGCCTTTTGCAGCGCGGGCATGATGGTGCGCATGTTGGCCATGCCGACTTGCGGGTTGTTGCGCGGCTCGGCGAGATTGCCCGTGGCCCAGCCGAGAACGGCAGGCGCTCCGGCGCAGACCGAGAGCTGATGCTTGCCGCCTTCGACGCGCTCCAGCACTTCAAAGCTGCCGTCGCCGCGCAGGTCAATTTGATCGACGCCCTGGAATTGGTCGGTGATGCCGAGGCGCTCGCCTACTAATTGAAGAGTCACGCCAGCGCCGCGCGTGGCCGACTCCCAGCCGCCAAAAAGGAGGAGCTTCGTGCGGTCGATGCCGGGGATTGCGGCGATGGCCTCGGCCAGCACGGCTGCGGTTGAATGCGCGTCAGGAAAGCCGCCGATGGGTCCGTCGATGGGAACCAATTCGAAGGCGACCTTCTGCGCGACCGTCATCATCACCTGTTGCAGCTTGGCCTTGGGGCCGAGCGAGACGAGCCAAAGCTTGCTGCCGGGATTTTTGGCGGCTAGTGCAGCCGCCTCATAGAGCGCGCAGGCGGCCCATGGGTCGAGGACCGCGGGCAGGACCATTTCGTTTTTGAGGCCAGGGCCGGTAGGGCCGGTGGTTGGCTCCAGAGTTTGCAGCGGATCAGGAACGATGCCAGCGCAAACCACAATGTGGAGAACATTAGCCATGAAAGATTTCCTTTACGTCTATTTTAATTGATCGAAGAACTAGTTTTCCGCATGATGCAACCTCCCCGCGCCGGCGTGGTATTCTGCATTGCCATGCTCGCCGTCGGGCGATTAGCCACGGGTCTACAGTCACGCGCTGCAGTGCCCGCTATTCAGAGATGCCGGTAACGGTACCGCGAAAGACCCTCTTATCAGGCATAAGGACTTCATATATGTCGTTGATAGGAAAATCGTCCGCCTGATGATTGGCTTTCAAGAGTCGTGCATCGTAGTTGCCCGGGAGAAGGACAAGTTGATAGTTGGAGTATGCCCAGTCGCACCGCAGCTCAAGTTTCTTTCCGTCCAAGATCACATCTGCGTAGGGCACATCACTGCAGGAATATCCATATCTGTCGTCCCAATGTGAAGTGCAATATGAGCGGATATGCATTCCGGAGATATGCACCTTGAGTGGGTAGTCAACCCCTGGCTTGGCTTTGGGCGGTTCTTGCCCGTAACGTGTCTTTTGTCCTGATATCGGAGCGATGGAACAGAGCAAAAGGAAGATAACCGCAACAAACTTTCTCATTGCTTACCTCACAAGTGTTTTGCATCGGCGGTTGGAAGCCAACACTCTTCATAACACGAGCAAAGCATTATTGTTGTGGCAGAAGCCGGTAATGGTCAATTTTCCGCGGAGTGCAGGCCGCCGGAGCCAGCGCTGAAGGCGATGTTGGAGTGGACGCCGTCCGGTGATTGACCGCAGTTCCACAAACATGCGCCGCAGTGGACGCACTTTTCGCGTTCGAAGGCGGGCGCGCCGTCTTCTCCCAGCGTGATGGCCTGGCCGGAACACATGGCGATGCAGGTTTTCTCCTCGCAGGCGATGCAAAACTCCGTATTGCGGAAGGCGACATGATCGGCGAAACCGGGCATAGCCTGGACTTTGCCGCCGATGAGCAGCGCGTCCTGTTGCGTAACCAGCAAGCGGCCGTCGAAGGGGATCTCCGGCCAGCCGCGCGCCGAGAGCAGGGCATCGTGGAGCGAGCGTCCGTCGGCGATGGCTAGCTTGACCGTATCGAACTTTTCCGAAGATGGCGATGTGCTATCCCACCCATTTCGCAAAGAACGCGAAATGGATGGGGCACCCAGAGAAATCTGCTCGTGCGCCGGAGGGACCTTCGCGTTCAGCGAAAGTTTCCCATGCGTGAGTCCGGCGAGTGCCATGCCGATCATGCCTTTGACGATTCCGCTCTGGAATCCGTTGCGGGCGTTTTCAGCTTCGCGCGCGCCGCGCGCTACCCAACTCAAGGCGCGGCGGGCTTCATAGGTGGCGGCGAGATTCTCTTGCGTGAAGGGCTTGCCGGCGCGGAGCAGTTCAATGACCGCCTCACCGAGTTGCGTGCCGGTGGCCCATGCCTCATCGACGCCGGAACCGGTCAACATATTTGTTGACCCCGAGCCTTCGCCGATTCTGGCAAAGCCATCGCCGGAGAGGAACGGCTCGCCGTGACGGCCCGACTCTTCGAGCGACTTTGCGCCCCAGGAGCGCAGGGTTCCGTCTTTCAGGTACTTCCACAGCGCAGGGTGCTGGATGTAGTGCTGCAAGTAGCGGTAGGCGGTGCGCGAGGGGTCGTGCAGCCAGGACGGGACGAAGATGCCGACGGAGACGAGGCGCTCGGGATGAACGTAGAGGAAGCCGAAGATCTCCGGCTCGGGGTAGCCGAAGCTGTGCCATACGGTTCCGGGTTCGAGAGGTGAGTCTTCCGGCAGCTCGATGACGAACTTCATTCCCAGGGCCCATTCGCGGTGGGCGTGACCGGCGGGCAGGCCGAGTTTATCGTCGAGTGCCTGACCGACTGCGCCAATTGGGCCGTCGCCCACGACGGTCAGCGGCGCGCGGACGTCCATTCCGGGCATGAAGGCGCCGGTTGGAGCGCCGGATTTTTCCACTCCCTGGTCGGCGAGGCGCAGGCCTTCAACTTTATTGCCGTTGAATAGCGGCCCGCTGACCGGGCTTCCGGGCCAGATCTGGACGAGGCCGGTGGCCATCAGCTGCGAGCCTACCCACTGGTTGAACTGGCCGATGGAGAGCACCAGGCCGCCGTGCTTGTTGAGGAACGGCGGCGTCCAAGGGAGGGTAAAGGCATGATCTCTTACGCCGATGAGCTTTCCGCCAAGACGCAGGAAAAAATCACCGAGGCGCAAGAGCGCGGAGCGGCGGCTGGCGCCAATGGGGTCGAGCAGGTACATGACCCGCTCGCTTTTGACCTCGACGGCCATGGGGATTTCTGCCGGGTTGAGGGCAGGGAGGCTGGAGCGAATCGCCTCGCCGTGCGTGACCACACCGCTGACGCCGGAGCTGATGTCGTCAGCGCGTTCGTAGCAGAGAACTTGCAGAGGCATTCCCGGAGCGACGCGGCTCTCGAAGGCGGGATCGGCGGGGTTTTCGGTCCACGCCTTGGTCAGCGAGGAGAGAAAGCCGCCCATTGCGGGACCGAAGCCGGCGCAGGCGATGTCCACTTCCATGGTCTGGCGGTCGGTCTCGACGGTCTCTGCGGTTTTATCTTCTGCGCTCAAGCGGGCCTCCTCGTGGACGGGGCGAGATCGATTGGTCAAAGGCAACTAGTCCTCTGACCGTATGAATTCGTCCTTTGGCATTTGCGGTATCCCACCCATTCGCCAGAAAAAAAGCGAATGGATGGGGCACGGAGTTGGTACAAATTCAATCGGTCAAAGACCTAGCTGGTCTCCGCTTCGCGGAGATGGCGAGTTAGCGAGTTGGCGGTGTGATGCGGCCGGTTTGAATTTGCGGTATCCCACCCTTTCGCAAGAAAGAAAGCGAAAGGATGGGGCACGGAGAGTTTGAACCGTACTCATGCGGGATAGTCCAGCGCCTCGGGAATCATGACCTTGGCGACGGTGTCGGCGGCGCGGTCTTTGGCCAGGCGCGAGCCGCTCAGGCAGGCGGTCAATCTGTTTTGCATGCGCAGAAAGTCCTCGTTGCCGGCGCAACCGGCGCAGGGTCCAGCCTTCTGGGGATGCGTGCCATCGGCGGCCAAAACGTCAAGCGCCATGGCGGAAATGCCCGGCATGGTCCCTTCAAGTTCATCCAGCTCGCCAGCCAGGAAGCAACCGCGGTGTTCCTCTTCGTCCCATGAGGGGTGGCAGTTGTAGCCGAAGACGAGTTCAGCGCAGACGCGGGAGACTTCGCCGGCGGCGGATGCGGCTTGCGTGTGGCAAAGGTCGCTGAGGAATTGCACGGTGCCTTCAAGGCCCTCGGCAGCGACGGGATCGTCTGCGCCCTTGGCTTCGAGTTCGAGCACGTCGAGAATCTGCGCGCGTGAGGCGACGAGCCAGCAAAGCGCATCGGCCAAGGCAAAGGTCACGCCCTGGCGTTGACCGTGATAGAGTTTTGCGCCGGAAGGGTCGGTGGCCTTTTGCAGGTGATTGAGCGTCCATTGCCACATCTGCATGGCTGACGCCAGGGTGCAGGCTCCGGTACCGGGGCGCGACGAGGCGATGAGCCGCATTTGTCCGGTCCAGGCGCGGAACTGGGCCAGAAAGACCTCGGACGTCATTGTGACGGTCAACTGGCGGCGCTGCACAGCTTCGGGGCCTTCGTATGTGGCTTCGAGTTGAGCGTCCATCCACTTGTTGCCCAGGAAACCCGGGCAATCTTCGGTGATGCCGTAGCCGCCCATGAGGCTGACAGCCTCGCGCAGCAGGTTGGCTCCGTGGCCGGTGTTCCACAGTTTGGTGGCCGGGCAAAGCACGTTGGCCTCGGCGTCCTTGAGCACGAAATGAACCAGCGGGTCGGCTTCGAGCTCCTGGCGTCGCGGAGCATCCGAATTCTGAGCGATGAGCGAGACAAGCTCGATGGCGCGCTGCTCGCTTTCCTTGAGCGCCTTGAACTCAGCGCGTCCGCCCAGGATGCCGCGCTCTTTGAGGATAGCGCTCTTTTGCTTCTCGATGGGGTCCAGATCGTCAAAGAGGCGCGCGGTGGCAAAGCCGAGCGAGGTAGCTGCTTCGCCCGTGGCCCAGACATCCACCAGCCGATGCAATGCGTCTTCGCGCTGCTGGATGCCCTGCTCGTAGCGCACCGAGCCGGGGGTTGTGCCCTCGGCTCCGCGGAAACGCCCGCGCTGGTAACGAATGACCGGCTCCACAGCCGACAACAGCTTGGCTGCCGACATAATGCCTACTGGCACACGAGTGCGACGGAAGACCGCCTCGATGATTTCGCCGTGGTTGTAGTTAGGGACGATAACGCCGTCCTTTACGGTGTACCCGCCCACAATGCGGCTGGCCGGAACCTTGAGGCTGAAAATGGGATCGCCGGTGGAGGAGAGTTGGTGAACCAGCTTCTTGGTGGGCGTTCCATGGTCGAAGGTGCCCTCGTCGGTATCTTCAAGGATCACCATGCAACTGCCCTTGATCCGGGGGTCGTCAGAGCCGACAGCCGCGGTGACGAAATTGGCGAAGGCGATGTTGGTGATAAAGCGGCCGCGCTTATCCACCTGAATCCAGGGCTCTTGGCCTTCCTTCCACTCGGCCACGCGCATCTTGCCGCTCAACATGCTGGCGTCGACACCCACGTAGGGAATAGGTTCAGTAAGCACAAATGCACCGCGCCAGGGGGTGCGGTCCTCACCCGGCTGTGGAGGCGCGGAAAGACTCTTGTAGCGGTTTACCTGCTCGGGTGTGCCGCGCTCGTGAATTGGCGAGAGGGCCAGGAATCCGGCCAGGCTGGCTGTGGCAGCGCCGCCGTCTACCCATGCGAGCTCGAAGGCTGCCAGAGCGAGTGCCAGATTCTTGGGTCCGACGATAAAGCCGCCCTCTTCGGGTTCCATGAAGGCCGCGGTAACGCCGGCGCGATCAAACGCCTCCATCATCCCGTTCTTTCCAGGAGTCCATTCGTGGGTGTTGCGCTCGCCGGCGGCCACCAGGCGCGCCACGGTTCCCCGTGCCACGCCGCGCGCCGACTGAACCAGCATCTGCAGATCGAAACGGCCGGCAAAGCGCCATAGAATCTGTCGCACAGCGTCCCCAGGGAGAGTGAGCATGATTTTCGCTTCGGGCACAGCAACCGTAGCCATAAATTTTGTCCTCAGGCAGCGGTCATATTGTGCTTTACCAAGCCGTGGATTGCCTGTGACCTGTATCACTTCGCGCTACAAGCGGCTTTGGTTGGAAAATCAGGCAGGAGCAGGGAATCTAGTGTGATGAAAACACTAAGAATATGCCCTAGCGCATGAACGGGTTCTTCGACTGTGACCGCCGTCACTTGCGGTCGTGCAACGTGACCTATATGAAATGGACTTGACCGGGAGACTGTCTATGTCTGGGCAAGGAGCAAGACCATGACATCACGAATCGGTGCTGCGGTTGTGATTTTACTCGCCGCTTCCATTGCGGCGCCTGCCTTTTCGCAAGCGAGGGGCGCGGACATTTACAAGGCCAAGTGCGCCGTGTGCCATGGGTCCGACGGGCTGGCCGTCACGCCGATGGCCAGGATCGTAAAGACTCTCTCATTCAAGGACCCAGCGATTCTAAAGGCCACCGATGCGCAGTTGTTCGACTCGACGAAGAACGGCAAAAGCACAATGAAGGGCTACGGCGGCATGCTTACAGATGTGCAGATCAAGGATTTGGTCGCTTACATGCGCACGCTACAGAGATAGAAAAGCGGGTCTCCTGGAAGAGTGAGCATGATTTTCGCTGCGGGTACTGCAACCGCAGCCATAAATCTTTGTCCTCAGGCAGGGGTCATTTTGTGATTTACTAGGCCTTGGATTGCCTGTGACCTGTATCACTTTCCCCAGAAAGCGGCTCTGATTGAAAAATCAAGCAGGAGCACGGAATCCCCATGCGATGAAAACGCCAGAGATTCGCCTTGGCGCGAGATCGGGTTCTTCGGCCTGTGACCGGCGTCACTTGCGGTCGCGCAACGCAACCTATATGAAATGGACTTGACCGGAAATCTGTCAATGTTCGGACAAGGAGCAACACTATGACATCACGAATCAACCTGGCGGCTGCGATTTTGCTGGCCGCTTCCATTGCGACGCCTGCCTTCTCGCTAGGGCCCGGCGCAGACGCCTACAAAGCGAAGTGCGCCATGTGCCACGGAGCCGACGGACTGGCTGCGACGCCGATGGGCAAGAACATGAAAATTCTGTCCTTCAAGGCCCCAGAGATGGTCAAGGCCACCGACGCGCGGTTGTTCGCCTCCACCAAGAACGGCAAGAACAAGATGCCCGCTTATGCCGGCAAACTGACCGATGCGCAGATCAAGGATGTGGTCGCTTACATCCGCACGCTACAGAAGTAGAAGAGCCGAATCCCAGCCGGTGGCGCAGAGAGGGAAAAGGCCGCAATCCTTTCTCTCTCTCACGCCCGACTGGGGACTGGCCAATAAGTGCAAGGATCGATCGGAGCCGACATGAAGACTGTTTCCTCGATTGCGCTCGCTCTTGGAGCGCTTCTGGTTTTAGCGGTGCCGCGCATGGCGGCTGCGGAGACCGATTGCCTCTCCTGCCACGGGGACAAGACCCTGCAGGACTCGTCAGGGCATAGCATTGGCGTGGATGGCGCGAAGTTCGGAGCCAGCATACACGGCAGCCTGAAATGCGGCGATTGTCATGCCACCATCAAGGATTATCCTCATCCGGACCAAGTGACGCCCGTCAAGTGCGAGACCTGCCACGCGGATCAGGCGACAGGGCTCGTGGGAAGCGTTCATGCCAACCGGGCGGAGCATCCCTGCACGAGTTGCCACGGGGACGCGCACTCCATCTTTCCCAAGGCGGACGCCAGATCCGCAGTCTATCCGTTGAACATTCCGCGCACTTGCGGAAATTGCCACGGTAACGCCGCCATGGCCCAAAAGCACGGCCTACCCAACGTTTATCCGCTTTATATCGATTCCATTCACGGCTTTGCGTTGAGCAAAGAGGGGTTGCTGGTGGCGGCAAACTGCCAGAGCTGCCATGGCTCGCATCACATCTTGAGCCATAAGGATCCGCTGAGCCCGACGTACAAGGCGAATATTCCCAAGACGTGCGGAACCTGCCATGCGGGAATCACAGAAAACTATATGGGCGGAGTGCATGGAAAGGCTGTATCGGCCGGCAATCTGAACGCGCCGGTTTGCACGGATTGCCACACGGCCCATGCCATTCTGCAGCCGACCGCAGCGGCCTTCCGCATGCAATCAACGCCTATATGCGGCTCATGCCACAAGGAGAAGCTATCCACTTACCGGGATACATTCCACTCGCAGCTGGGCTCGCTCGGTGGCTACGTGGAAACGGCGCGTTGCTGGGATTGCCACGGAGCGCATGATGTGTTGCCGGCTTCCGACCCGCTGTCTCCTATTGCCAAGGCAAATCTGGTGACGACCTGCGGCAGGTGTCATGCGGGCGCCAACGCCAGCTTTGTGCAGTATCAGCCACACGCCAACGCGCGCAATCGCAAGTTGAATCCGGCTCTCTACTTTGTCCGCTTGTTCATGAACCTGCTGCTGGCTGGCACTCTCGGGTTCTTCATGATTCACACCATACTGTGGCTGATCCGCTCGCGCTACGACCAGATCAAGAGAAAAGCCGCGGTAGGAGGAAAGAATGCCTGATCTAGAGCCGAAAGTCGTTGAAAGCAGCGAGAAGCGTCCCACGGGTGAGCGGTATTTCATGCGCTTCACGCGGGCACAAAGGTATCTTCATGCCGCGCTGTTCACAAGCTTTCTGGGGCTGGCGGGGACAGGTCTCCCGCTGCGTTTCAGCGAGAGCATCTGGGCGCGTGGCCTGGCGAAGGGCGTGGGAGGATTCGGAGCTATTCTTTTCTTCCACAAATTCTGCGCAATCGTGCTGACAATCGCGTTTCTCATCCACGTAAAAGACCTGTTCACCCGCGCGGTGATCCACCACGAAAAGGGAATCTTCTGGGGCAAAACCTCGATGGTGGCCAACTGGAAGGATGTGAAGGATCTCTTTGGGCACCTACGCTGGTTTTTGGGGCTGGGACCGAAGCCGCAATTCGAGCGCTACGCCTATTGGGAGAAGTTCGATTACTGGGCGGTCTTCTGGGGCATGGTCGTCATTGGTTTTTCAGGCTATGCGATGTGGTTTGCACCATTCTTTGCGCACTTTTTGCCGGGCTGGGCGTTGAACGCCGTGCTGGTGATTCACAGCGAAGAAGGTCTGCTTGCCATTCTGTTTATCTTTTCCATCCATTTTGTGAATACTCATCTGCGTCCGGACAGTTTTCCCATGGACATGGTGATTTTTACCGGCGTGGAGAGCGAAGAGGAGTTCAAGCATAAGCGCACGCAGGAGTATGAGCGACTGAAGGCGCAAGGGAAGCTGGAGTCGAGGATTGGGGAAGCGGCGCCGGTTTGGCTGCTCAACTTTTCCAAGGTTGTGGGATTCACTGCAATTTTCATTGGCCTGCTGCTCCTGGTGCTGACCCTTACAGCGTATTTCGGATCCTGAACGTATAGATAGCCGTATTGTCTTTGACATAGAGACTTTAGCTGGTCCAGCAGAGGCTTCCTGCGAAGCGTGGAAGCCCCTGTCCGGTTTTGTGTCCTCTGGCGCTGTGATTCCAATCACTGCGAAAGTCTCCGCCGCAGCGTCTCCTCAAAGGCGTGACCTCTGTAAAAAAAACACTCGCCCAAGCGCTCGCCTTATCCCTGCTTCTTTGCGCCGGGGCTGCCCGCGCTGAGCACAAGCTTCAGGACAAAGATTGTCTTGCCTGCCACTCCGACTCCACCTTGACCACGGAGGTGAACGGCAAGCAAGCGAGCCTGTTTGTGGATGAAGGCAAGCTGAAACATTCGATCCACGGTGACATGTTTGCTTGCGTTGATTGTCATAAGGATGTGAAGAGCCTGGCGCATGATACCGCGCCACGGAAGGTTCGCTGCGCAGAGTGCCACGCCGACTCACAGGAAGCCTACTCGCACAGCCTTCATGCCAGCACGTACCGCGCCGGAGGGCCGGGAGCGAACTGCCAGGACTGCCATGGAGGCGCGCACGAGGTTCTGGCCGCAACCGATGCCAAGTCGCCAGTGAATCACGCAAATATTCCCGTCACCTGCGGCCGATGCCACGGGCAGAAGTTTCTGATGGAGTCGACTGGCGAAAGCGCGCAGCCCTTCATCTCCTATCAGGACAGCGTGCATGGGCGCGCGGTCGAGAACGGTTCGACGAAGGCCGCTGTCTGCACCGATTGCCACAGCGCGCACGAGATTCTTCCCGCCAACAATCCCAAATCTCCGATTTACAAGTTCAACGTCCCGGCAACCTGCGGCAAATGCCACTCGGCGGTTGAAAACACTTTCATGCAGAGCATTCACGGGCAGGGAATCGCGCGGGGCAACGGACTGGCTCCGGTCTGCACGGACTGCCACGGAATCCACTCCATCAAATCTCCGGTGAATGGCAACGCCGCTGTCTCGGGGACAAATGTCTCCAAGGATATTTGCGCGCGCTGCCACGAAGGTGTGCGTCTCTCGCAGGAATTCGGCGTGCCCGGGAACCGCGTAGCAACGTACTTCGACAGCTATCACGGATTAGCGGCGCAAGGCGGGTCGGTGGTGGCGGCCAACTGTTCCAGTTGCCACGGAGTGCACAACATTTTGCCGTCGAGCGATCCCCGCTCCACAGTGAACAAGGCCAACCTCGATGCAACCTGCGGGCAGTGCCACAAGGGAGTCACGCAGAAGTTCACACTGACGCCGGTGCATCTGGGCGACGGCATTCAGCATAAAGACATCGGTTCAATCGCGGTGCGCTGGATCCGGTTGATTTATGTAATTTTGATTCTTGTTGTGATTGGGGTCATGTTCCTGCACAACGCCATTATCTGGCGCAGCAAGGCCGTTGCGCGGCGCGCGATGCAAAATCCCATGATGTTCCGCATGACCGCCAATCAGCGCTGGCAGCATCTGATTCTTCTCTCCAGCTTTATTGTCCTGGTAATTACTGGCTTTGCGCTCAGATTTCCCAACTCATGGATAGCCGCACTGCTGGGCAACGGAAACGGCGAGAAGCTGCGCAGCGTCATCCATCGCGTGGCGGGAGTTATTCTGATTGGCGCCGGCTTCTATCACGTTTTCTACCTGGCGATGGCAAGAGAAGGCCGCCGGCTGATTCTGGACATCGCACCGAGACCGAAAGACGCTTTCGACGCCTGGGCGACCATGCGCTATTACCTTGGCATGGGCGGCGAAAAGCCGAAGTTCGGCCGCTTCAACTATGCGGAAAAGGCGGAGTACTGGGCGCTGGTATGGGGCACGGGACTGATGGCGGTGACGGGCGTGATGATGTGGGCTAAGGTCTGGGTGGGAGACCTGCTGGCACGCTGGTGGGTGGATGTGGCTACCGCTATCCATTTCTACGAGGCGATTCTGGCCACGCTGGCGATTGCGGTCTGGCACTTCTATCAGGTTTTCTTCGATCCTGACGTCTATCCGATGAACTGGGCCTGGTGGGACGGCAAGATGCCGGTGGAGCAGTACCGTCACGAGCATGAACTGGACGCGGAAGGTTTCGCGAAGCCAGAAGCTCAAGATTTGGCCGCCAGAGCCGATAAACCGGGCGAGGGGGACGGCGCTTCATGGTAATTAATTAAATAAATTCGAAATGAAGCGGAACCATTTGTTGCAAGGCGTGTTTGCCTCGACAAGGGACTGCGGGGAGGAGTGTTTTGCGGATGGTTGACAACGCCAGGGCCGAGATGTACATTCCGGGAAACACCCAATTGTTCTCCCCCGCAACTCTTGTAAGAAAGAAGAGGCAAGATGGCTCACGTTCGGAGTTTCAAGACTCTGGGGTTATTGGCGTTTTTTTTGATTTTCAGCCTGGTAGCAGTATCACAAAGCCTTGCACAAGCGGGATTCGCTAAGAAGAGCAGTAAAATTGGGTCGCAGCCGGCGGTGCTGGGCCCCGACGATCCGGCAACTTTAATCCAAAACAAGCTGCTCTCTCAAATCAAACTGACAAAGGCCACGGACGACCGCACGGATATTGTGACGGCCGGCGACATTGTGGCGTTGAATAAAGACGGACTGATGATGTGCAGTTCGGTCTCGACCTATGCCTTTAACAACGCCTATGACAACGGGGTTCTGACGGCGAATCCGATCAACGGTGCGAATCCCAATGCGGCTATGCAGGGGGCTGTGGGCCAGGCGGTGACGAGCGCTGTTATGAATCATTTTTTTGGGAGTTTTGGCGGCATCGCCAGCTCTGCTCTTAACAGCGCCACGGCCCACCCTGCCGCCCCGGCCCCATGCACATCGCGGAAGTTCCTTGCCGGGGAAAAGTTCTGGGTCACGGGAGTTACAGCTCAGCCAGACGGTGTCCTGGTGAGCTTGTACAGCGATCCGTATAGCGACGTCCGCTACTACGGTGAGATTAAGTTTTTCTTCCCAGCGGGCGCGGCCCCTGAGCCGGCGGCACATCACCGGAAAGGCAGCGCTCCGCCGGTGACGCGTGTTGCGCCTCCTGTGGACGACTTCCTGAAGACAGTGGCAGAGTTGATCACGGTTGTTCCCGCGGACGACCAGAGCAACCAGCCTGCTCCGGCGGATTCAGTCGCGGCAGCCGCTCCACTGACGCCTCCGGCGCAGCTGACGGACATTGCGCCCCCTCCTCCACCTCCCGATGTTCCCCCACCGACCATCGCTCTCGGTCAGACCAAAGATCAGGTGATTGCTTCCTTTGGACAACCGGTGAAGGCAGCCAAGCTGGGAGTGAAGGAAATCTACTACTACAAAGAGATGAAGGTGACTTTCACAAGCGGGAAAGTCAGCAACGTTGACTAGAGCGTAGGCGCTGCCTGTTTTGCACCTAACGCATCAGCTATGCCTCAGGTTCCCATTTCTCGATAAAGTTGCGCGGAACCGCGGAATTGAAAGGAAAAGAGAATCCAATGACCATGCAAGTTTTTGGTAGGGCCTTACGAGTTGGCTCCACTGCAATCATGCTTGCCTTGTTTGCGGGGTATGGCATTGCAGGAGCCGCGACCAAGCCTTCTGCTCCCGCTCCCTCTCGGCCTGCGCCACCCCGGCCGGCGCCGCCAAGACCAGCGCCACCCCGGCCCGCACCTGCGCCTGGCCCAAGGCCTGGCGGCGGCGGCGGTTATCACCCAACGGCGAATGGCCCGGGCAGTCACGGACCTACGGCGAATGGCCCGGGCAGTCACGGACCTACGGCGAATGGCCCGGGCAGTCACGGACCTACGGCGAATGGCCCAGGCGGTCACGGACCTACAGCGAATGGCCCAGGCGGTCACGGACCTACAGCAAATGGCCCTGGCGGACATGGGCCAAGCGCGAATGGAAACCATGGAGTTGAGATTGGCGGAGGCGGCAGGCTTGTCAACAGACCGCCAGAACATGGCCTGGGGCCAGGCGATTTTCACCATCCTTCCCCCTCAGCATTCCATGGCGGTCCCGGCCCCAGAGGCAGTCATGAGCGGTTTGGTAGAGGCGGCGGCGCGATTCGCACGCGGCCCGACGGCAGAATTCGCGATGTGCACGACGGCAGACGCGGCATGGATATTCATCATGGACTGAACGGCGGTCGCAGATTTGCAGTGGAGCGCGCTGACCACAGCCGCGTTTTTGGCGAGCGGGGCCGTCGGGGCTTTGTGGAGCACGGGTACGGTTTCCACGGCCACGATTTTGCGCGGCGCAGTTACTTTGACCACGGACACGCGTACAGCCGCTACTATCACGGGTATCACTACCACGGGATGGACGGTCGGTGCTGTGACGGAGGCGGAGGCGGCGGTGGCGGTGAAGGAGGCGGCGGAGGAGGCATTGATCTGAGTGTCTTTGCCCCCGGTGCTTTCTTTCCTCCTGCACTTTACGGTTGGGCCTATAACCCGTTTCCGGCTGCATTCCCGTTCGAATGGGGATGGGCGGGGAGCCCCTGGTACGCCTATTACGGCGGCTTTTTTGAGCCTTATCCAATGTACTCCAGCGCTGCGTACTGGCTGACCGACTATCTGATCTCTCAGGATCTGCAGTCGGACTATCAGGCGCATATGGAAACCGGCGAAATGGACGGGGAGCCAATGCCTCCGGGTGGCCCCGTGGCACTTGCACCAGATGTGAAACAGCAGATTGCCACTGAGGTGCGGAGTCAATTAGCTCTGGAAAACATGGAGGCTGCGCAGAACGCCAGTAATCAGGATATCGACCCTGGTTCCAGCGGGATTGCGCGCATGCTTTCCGACGGCCACAAACATACATTTGTGGTCGGCAGCCCGCTGGATGTGCTGGACGCCACGCAGACCGAGTGCTCACTGAGCAGCGGCGATGTGTTGGCGCTGCATTCACCGCCTTCGCCCAGCGCACCGGCTATTAACTTGGTGGTGCTGGCCAGCAAGGGCGGGCATGAATGCGCGAAACTGAGCACTGTTACCATTCAGTTCGCCGATCTGCAGGAGATGCAGAACCATATGCGGGAAACTGTGGATCAGGGGCTGGCAGAGCTGCGCGACCGGCAGGGTACGGGAGGGTTGCCGAAGCTGCCTCCATCGGCGCAGAGCCAGCCTGTTCCAGCACATTATGCCGAGATTGCTCCTCCACCGGATCCAAATGTCGGGTCCGAAATCCAGGAGCAGGATCAGCAGGTTGAACAGGCGGAGAAAGATGTAAGCAACGATGCGCCACAGACGGGCGGCGCTCAGTAAGCACCTCATTGGATGCTGCCGCTCAGGTTGAACCGGCGCGGCAGCATCCTGTGAACCAAGCAAACCTTTGCTCGACGGCGGCGATTCGGTGTGCGCCGCAACAGATGTGACTATGGGGTCGGCCTCTGCGCTTTGTCTTTCAGACAGGAAATTTAGCCTCTATTAAGGAACTAATTTTGAAACCCGCACAACCTTTGGTCCAAAGCTGTGTTTGTCTTGAAGAGGGCTCAGCTTGCCTTGATACGAGATTCTGCAAATGCCATTCACACATGACTTTCTTGACAGTACCAAAGCCGTGATGTTCTTTTTGGGCGTGTAGTTCATTTCCCCGACAAACCATGAGAGGTGAGAGCATATGGCTCATGTGCAGAGGCTTTGCACGCTCGTGTCGGTCACTGCGGCCGCGGTTTACTATTACAAGGATATGAAGGTGACTTTCACCGACGGAAAGGTCAGCAACGTTGAGTAACGCGTTAGCGCTGCTCAGTCAGTTTGTACAGCGGGTGAGCGCTTCGTGAATGAAGCGCGGAACCGTGAAATTGAAAGGGAGAAGAGGATCCAATGACGATGCCAGTTCTTTTGAGGGCCTTAAGAAGTATTTCCGCGGCCGCGGTTGTTGCCGCATTGATGGGCATGAGCAGCGTGCCTATAGCAGCCAATACCAATAAGCCTGCACCGGCTCCCAAGCCAGCCGCAGCCCCACATCCGTCTGGCGGTGGCTCACACACAAGTACAGGCGGCGGGGCATCTCATGGGCCAACAGCTGGCGGCGCGGGCAGCCACACAACTACAACGACCGGGACGCACACCACAACCACCACGACCACTGGCGGCACGCGTACAACCACGACGACCGGGACGCATACGACCACTACTGGCGGCGGAGGCAAAGTTGGCGCTACTCCCTTGAATAACCGATCGAATATCGCCGGAAGGACGGGCTCGCCCGCCGGAGGGCACTCAGCCTTTGGCGGCTCAACTCCCAAGGGAAGCAATGAGCATGTGACCAAGAGCGGCAACGCGGTGCGCACACGCCCCAGCGGCAAGGTGAGCGATGTGCATGATGCCAAGCGCGGGATGGACGTCCATAACAACCTGGGCGGTGGGCGGAGAGTCTCGGTACAGCGCCATGATGGCAGCAGGCTGGTCGCCGAGCGCGGAACCATGGCCATGAATATAACCGGTACTATCGCGGCTACGGCTACCGTGGACTGGAACTGAGCGTTTATGCTCCGGGCTTCTACTTTGCCCCTGGATTTTATGGCTGGGCCTACAATCCGTGGGC